>NZ_DATJCA010000001.1:0-10704 GCF_035515035.1 Gelidibacter sp.
AGTATCTATGGAGTATCTATGGAGTATATACGCTATACCTTTTTATTATCCGTCCTATGACCCGTCCTGAAATAGCTATACAGATTATTAATTAAATCCTGTTATAGTTATACAATTGAAGATGGGGTAGTAACGAGCAGGGAATAAGTTTAGAATGGGATTTAAGTAAAAGGAGTGGTATGCGGTTTCCCACTTGTTCTTTTATGGAAATCATTTTGAAGGACAAAACTAGTTGCCCGTAAATCTGAGGAAAGTTGGCACTTGCCCCCAGCGGTCAGCTTTTTCATTAAATGATGTTAATGGGGAAATGAAGATTAAAATTCGAAGAATACTGTATATTGTGCAAAATTAAAAGGCTTAAATTGACCAAAACTACCTTCCTGTTTTTTGTTTTCCAATTCTTTATTGCTGTTGGTCTCTCCCAATCCCTAACCGGAAAAGTGGTAGGCATCATGGATGGCGACAGTTTTAAACTTCTCACCTTAGATTCGACCTTAGTGAGAGTCCGATTGGCAAATATTGATTGCCCAGAAAAAAAGCAACCTTTTTCTGCCAAGGCGACCCAATTTACCGCCGATGCCATTTTTGGGAAGATGGTCACCATCTCGATCCAGAAAACAGACCGATACCAACGTTATATCAGTAACGTCACATATAATGACTCTTTGAGTTTATGTCATGAATTGGTTAAAAATGGTCTGGCCTGGCATTATGTGACGTATTCAAAAGATAAAACATTGCAGGCACTGGAGGACAAGGCCAAAGCTGCTAAAGTGGGTCTTTGGAAAGATCTTAAGCCCATAGCTCCTTGGGAATGGCGTAGTTCCCAAAGGAAGAAAAAAGTAAAATGAAGTTATTTAGACTTTTCCTGTTTGTTGGAGTGATGGCATTGGCTTGTGACATTTCAGCGCAAACCGTTTATGTGACCAAGACGGGCGAAAAATATCATCATACGAACTGTCATTATCTTAAAACTCCAAAAAGGAAATTACTTACGAAAATGCGATAGCGCTTCGATATACGCCTTGCTCTGTTTGCCAACCAAATACTAATAGCAATGCATTAGGAATCAAATCTACATCAACAACAATAAAATCAGCTACAACCCCAACCGTTAAAAGCTCTGAAAGCACACAGTGCATTGGAAAAACAGCGTCGGGGACACGTTGTAAACGGAGGACCAAAAGTAAAAATGGGCGCTGTTATCAGCATTAAACCACCTTTTTTTAATTCATTTGTCCTAAACAAAGTTGATGCGTAAGCGCAACTCGATTTATTTTCTAAAAAATTTTGACACGTCCAAATAGCAATCGGGATCACGGATTTTTACGGATTCTTTCCTGAAAAGCTCATTTGCGCAGGCGGGAATATTGCCCTCAAAACTTATTCTCACGCTCCATTTGTTCCCTCCCTTTATTCGTGGCAATGACACTAATGATCAAAATTTGAAGGGCATGATAAAACATCAAAGGCAATAACATAATGCCCACAATATTTGTTTGTCCAAATAAAGCTTCTGAGAAAACCGTACCATGGACCAGCGATTTTTTGGTGCCACAAAATTGATTGGTAATTTGGTCGGCATGGTTAAATTTTAAGAGTTTCCCAATCCAGCCGGTTAGGAAATACACTAAGAAAAATAAAATCAGTACTAAGACCACCATCGCTGACATCTCGAGGATACTGACACTGCTGAAAATATTGTCTTCAAAAGATTGAACAAAGCTTTTATAGATAATGAGTAAAATAATAAACTTGTCAAATTTGTTAAGTGTCCTTTTGTTTTTTAATGCCCACGCACCAAGAAATCGCCTGAGTAATAATCCGAAGATCAACGGAATGACAATCTCGGTGATCAGTTGGAGGTAAATTGAGGAGAAGTCGAAAGCAACATCTGTTTGTTTTATAAAGGGTAACATCCAAAGAGGCGTCAGGATTATGCCGATGATTCCTGAAATACTGGCATTAAAGATGGCACCCGGTAGGTTTCCTTTCGCCATTGCCACCATTACCACAGAGGAGGACACGGTAGATGGCAAGGCCGCCATAAATAGGAAAGCCAACCAAAGCAATTCGTAAGAGGTGTCCTTTACCAAAGGGAAAAACGGCAGAATTAGCAATGGAAATAACACAAAAGTTGACGCTTGCACGGAGACGTGCAGTTTCCAGTTTTTAAGTCCGTTTCTAATCGCTTCAGAACTTAAGCTCAAACCATAGAAAAAGAAGATAAAAGAGATGCCCAGACTGCTGATGACATTCATCGGGACCGGACTCTCAGATGCTCCGAGTTGAGGAAAAAAATAAGCAATAACAATGCTAATGACAATGGCGATGACAAATGGGTCTATTGGTGATTTCTTGAGCATTTAAGACATTGAGTTTTGTGCAAATATAAGACGCTTAAGCGTTATGGATGTGATAAAAGCTTATAGATTCAGGACATTTTATAGGGGTAGTATGTCTCAATTTATATATAGAACACTATTTAGTAATGGATGTCCGAAATGATTCCAATCATTAAATGCCATTGTTGGGTTATACATCAACAATCTTAATTACAAGCTTCCCATAAACTTCACCACTTCTTCCTCAAAAACATCCAAAGGAATCCGATGTTCCAGATCGTGCCTGATGCTGATCCTATAATCTTGTTCTTGCATTAATAACTCGCCCAAAAATTGGAGGGTAGCTTTCGGATTGACAACAGGATCTTTCGAACCCAGAACCATATGGATGTGACCTTTATTTGTTTCTGGAGTGTGGGGCACATTTTGAACCACGCTTCTCTCAGCCAAGGCAGGATTGAAGACCAAAGCAGGTAATTGTAGCAATTTAGAGAGATGGTAGCCCGCAAAACCGCCCATGCTGCTACCCATGACTATATCAATATTAGCCTTTTTATATTGGTTGTGCAGCCAAGTAATGCTATCTGGATTGTTTTCATAATCTATGGATGGCGCTCGGACAGTGCCGTAGCGTTCTAAAACTTCTCGTTTTTCGGGGATTAAGCTACCGTTGAGGCCGTGGATGTATAGGATCTTCATTTCATCTGATATTTGAATTCAAGCTAAGGAAATATAAGGGTTCTCTTGGAAAATTCGTAGAAGTTTTTACGTTTTCGAACTGTTTAATAATTAATTCGTGTTTCCCAATTGGCTATCTTTGGAATAAAGCTCACTATTATGACCAACCCTCACAGATTTAGGTTCCCAAAAACAGTGGTATTTGTAATCACCGGACTCTATCTTATTTTAATGTTGGCCACTTACTTTTTGTACTTCAAAGAACCTTATGTGGGATGTGCTCAACGCGTGTTAGTTGCCCAATTGATTGCCCTAGTTTGTCAAGTAGTGCTCAATTATGTGAATTTCCGTTCACAAAGTAAAATTGTGATTCTTGCCACATTGTTTATAAGTGCGACACTTTTTTCGGGAGTGCTTTCCACCTTTTTTAATTTATCCTTGATGTGTAAGTTTTTGGGCTATTAATTGATTTTAACTTGCACGAATAAAACCTCAGGCTCTATTGGGAAACCTTTCAGATTTTAGTAACCTGAAAGGTCTTTTAAAAATAGATTAGGCTTCACTTTCACTTTCAATTTTAATGTCATCTTCCTCCTTCTTTGGCTTATTTACCCACCAATATAATGGCGGAATTAAGAGTGGCGCAAACAATAACGTACTGGTCAATCCACCAATAATCACCGTCGCCAAAGGTCTTTGAACATCCGATCCAATTCCGCTTGAAGTAGCGGCCGGCACCAATCCGAAGATCGCCAAAACAAGAATGGTCAATACCGCTCGCAATTGCTCCTTTGAGGTTGCCGTAATCATGGTTTTGCTCAACGGTTTATTTGCGGAAGCTCTGTTTAATGCGGATACCAATAATACAGCTGCCATCACAGAAATACCCAAAATAGAAACAAATCCAACGCCTGCCGAAACGTTAAAATAATAGCCTCTAAGCAATAGTGCCATTACCCCTCCACCCAAGGCAAAAAGAATACTGCTGGCGGTGATTAAGGTGTGTTTGAAGTTTCTGTATAACATAAATAGGAAGGCAATGACCAGCACTAAGGTCAGCGGAATTGTAAACGCCAATTGCTTTCCGGCACGTTCCAAGTTTTCATATTGTCCGCCATAAAAAATTTCATAACCTTTGGGGATTTCTATTTGCGCATCAATTTTATCCTGTAATTCTCGCACATAACCGCCTTGATCCCTCCCTTGGATATTGGCACGTACCGTCACCATCCGTTTATTGTTAAGACGGTAGATGTTGGTTTGTCCTTCTACATAGCCAATCTCTGCCAATTGGTCCATAGGCACCAATGCCCCGGTAGTCGAAGGAATCAGCAGTGTTTTTAGGTCATTGATGTTTTCTCTAAACTCAGGGAGGTAGCGCACCACAATATCATAGCGTTTGGCGCCGTCATACAGAACTGAGATTTCTTTACCACCAATGGCCGCTTCAATCATATCTTGAATATCCGCGACGTTAATCCCATACCGTGCCGCGTGCTCTCGATTGATATTGATGGCTAATTGATCCTGAACATTCTCTTGTTCAATATCGACACCTTCACTGCCCTCCATCTCACTCATGATTCCCGAAATAAGTTCGGCTTTTTCACGCATCATGATCAAATTATCACCAACAATGGAGACGGCTAAATCGGCGGCACTACCCGTCACAATTTCCATCACTTGGTCAATAATAGGTTGTCCGGAAGCAAAGGCAACCCCTGGGAATTCATGCTCCAGATCGCTGCGCATTTTTTGCACCAATTGTTTCTTTGAAAGCGTATCACTCCATGTAGAATAATCCTTTAATCCGACTAAAATCTCGTTTCTATTGGCAGGAAACGGATCTGTACCATCATCATTCCGTCCGGTTTGTGTAATGACATAAGACACTTGCGGGAATTTGGAAATGACTTCTCGGATTTTAGGCGCGTATTTCGCGTTTTCTGTAATGGTGATTCCTGCTGGGAAGTTGGCTTGTAAGAAAATCGACCCTTCATCTAATTCTGGTAAAAATTCCGAACCTAATTTTGTTCCAAAAGAAATCAAAACAAGGACGATGGCGAATCCAATCACCACGGTTTTTTTGTAATGTGTTGTAAAAACATTCAAAACCTTGACATATTGTTTCTCTAAAAACGTCAAGATAAAGTTTTTAGGTTCTTTAAATTTCTTGTCGGGTTGGGACATGGTTTTGCTGTACACATACGAAATGACCACGGGAATGAAAGTCAGTGCTGCCAGCATAGACCCTAAAACGGCAAAGGAAAGCGTTAATGCCATGGGCGAAAACAGTTTGCCTTCTACACGGGTCATCAACAAAATTGGTAGATAAGCCAAAATAATAATCGTTACTGAGAAAAAGATCTCACGACCAACTTCTTGGGCAGATAATAGGGTAATTCTAACAATTCCACTTTTCCGTTCTTCTGGGGTTGAGGTGCGATATTTCCGAATGAGATGTTCGGTCATGACCACGGCGCCATCCACAATAATTCCGAAATCAATGGCTCCTAAGGAGAGGAGGTTGGCTGGGATGCCAGTAAATCGCATGATGATAAACGCGAATAACATCGAAAACGGAATGGTCAAAGCCACCACCAAAGCACTTCGGACACTTCCCAAAAAGAAAATTAGGATAATGACCACAATACTCACCCCTTCAAACAAGGTCCATCCCACAGTATTTAAAGAGTGATCAATTAAAAATCCGCGGTCGTAAAGCGTTCGGATGGTCACATCTTGCGGAAGTTCGTTGGCTTGTAAGTCGGCAATACGCTGTTTAAGTTCTACCAGGACTTCACTTGGGTTTTCAAATTTCCGAAGTAAAATAATACCTTCTACGCCATTATGGACTTCGATATTTTCATCTGGCACGGAATAACCTAAAACACCACTCGGTGGCGGCGGCGCAATTTCTACACTCGCCACGTCACGGATAAATACAGGAACGCCTTTAACCGCTTTTAAGACGATATTTTCAATGTCTTTTTCGTTTTTGATGGCACCCAAACCGCGCACAGCAAAACCTTGACCACCACGTTCTATGATGTTGCCTCCAGTGTTATGATTGTTGGCAACAACGGCGTCTTCAATGTCAGAAAACGACAGATCGAATTTGCGGAGTTTATCCGGATCAATAAGAATATGGAACTGTTTTAACGGACCTCCAAAGGTGGTAATGTCGGCAACGCCATTGGTTTGCAGTAAATACGGCTCAATCACCCAATCTTGTAAATCTCTTAACTCGGTAGGCGAATAGCTGGGTGGTGCTTCTACCACATATCTAAAGATCTCACCCACGGCTGTTGAAAGTGGTGCCAATTCAGAGATGACCCCTTCTGGTAATTCAGCACTTGCGAGTCGCTCCATCACTTGTTGACGGGCAAAATAATCGTCCGTATCATCCTTAAACGTCAGTTGTACCACAGAAAGTCCAAAAATAGTTCGGCTTCTTCGGTCAATAACATTAGGTACGTCTTGCAACACCCGCTCTAAAGGAATGGTGACTTGCTGCTCCACTTCTTCGGCAGCGCGACCTTGGTATTGCGCCACTACAATCACATTGGTGTCCGCAATATCCGGATAGGCTTCAATTTTGAGCTCTGTAAAACTATAATACCCGATAGCCATGATGAGTAAGCTCAGACCTACTACCAGTGGGCGGTTTTTATGTGAAAATATGAGGAGATTTTTAATCACAGGACATATGATTTATAAATTATAGATATTAGAATTAAAGCGGAAGTCAATGATTTTACTTACCAAAGATCGACCCGATGTGTGATGATGAATCCGCCGCGATACTGTTCTCTTAGAACACTTAAGGTTGTTTTTACTTTTTCTTCAGAATCGACAAATGTGATCAACATAGAAGCTTCATCAAAGGAAAATAATCGGGAAGGTTGTTTCAGACGATGATGTCTGCCGAAACCCGAATATCCCATCACGGAGGTTGCACCTGCAATCCCATTGTCGATGAGTAAATTCATAATAAACTCGTGTAAGGGTTTGACGCCTTTGAGTTCGTCTTTATCGATGAAAATTTGTGCTTGTAACATGTTTTTATTTTTTAATATCCGAACGATAGACCTTTGAGTTGTAAAACGCCTTCAATGGCAACTTCATCATCGGCAGAAATCCCATCAAAAATGATGATCCGATCACCAATATGTTGACCGATTTTTACTTCTTTACGCTCAAATTCATTTTCGGAAGTTTTTATAAATACATAATGCTTGCCTTGAACGGTCACCAGTGCATTTTTGTTGACGCTGACATTATGGTCGTCGCTCAGGTCAAAACTCACATTGGCAAACATTCCCGATTTCAATTTTTTCGAGGAATTGTTGACGATAATTCGCGCTTTGACCATGCGTGTGCTGTGATCGACTACATCGGCAATGGCATCCACTTTTCCGGTGAATTCGGTATTCGGGAAGGCATTGAACCGAATATCGCACGTGTCACCTTCTTCTATGTTTCCAATTTGATTTTCCGGAATATCACAGATGAGGAATGCTGTTCCCGCTTTTGCTTTTCGCAAGACATCCGGTAAAAACCCTTCGGAAATCAATTTGGATTCATGTTCAATCAAGGCGGCTTTCTCATTGGAAAGTGCGCTTTGCTCCATGGTTAAGGCGCTTTCAGCATCCATTAGGTCCTGACCTGTGGCGACGCCGTGGGCACTCAGATCCTTGGTGCGTTCCAATTCCAACTGACGCTGCTTGAGGTTGACGTTGGCAATCTGATTGATGCTGATCTGTAATTGGTTCAGCTGTGTATAATGGCTCGATAGTTCAGGATTTTCGAACAAAATCAGATTCTGTCTCGCACCTTCGCGTGATGGTAATACCGTGGCGGCGACATTTGCCGGTGCGGTAAATTTCGCCGAAAGCGTATCGTTGTTGAGATGCTCAGTCTTGAAAAAAGCCAAGTGTGCAGCTTCTGGAAACTGAATGGTTGTCCCGCCATTGGTGATAATGGGTGAGGCTCTATGGGTCTGTTCTGTTTTGGTTTCGCTGCCACAGGAGGACAATAAGATTAAAACAAAAGCGGTAAAAATTGCGTGTTTCATTATTGGGCTAATTGATTGATTAAACCTGCTACGTACAGTAATTGTATATGACTTTGACGGTATTGCTCTAGAACGTTGTTGTATTGTTCCTGGGTTTCAAGCCAACTACTTTGGGCTTCCAAAAAATCAATGATGCTGGTACCTCCTCTGAGATAGGCATACTTAATGTTATCTAAAATGGTTTGGGATTGCTCCAAAACCGATTGATAATTTTCTATATTTTGTAATTGAACTTGATAACTTTCATAAGCCGTGGTAATTTCAGTTTGAAGTTGGGTCTGCAAGGCGTGAAGTTGCTGTTCAGCCTGATCTCTTTGGATGAGCGATTTTTTGATTTCACCTTGATTCCGATCAAAAAATGGCAACTCTATGGACGCAGCGAATCCAACATGAGGAATTTTGTGCTGTACGTTATAAATCACGCCGATTTCAGGTTGCGGATAAGCCATGCTTTTTTGCAGATGGATCTTACTTTCAGACACTTCAATCATGGATTTGGCGGATTGGATATGACTTCGAAATGCTAAAGATTGCTCTTGCAATTCGTTTAAAGAAGTCAATCCGTACCTTTCAAGATCTTCTGATGTATCAATATGAATGGTATCTTGAATACCCATTAGAAACTGAAGTTCCTTTTTCCGATTGGCTAATTCTTGACGTTCTGTTGTGTATTTCAGAGCGTATTGTTTGGCTAATAATTCCGTTCGGAAAACATCAGTTTGGGTGATGACTTGATTTCTGTACCGATGCTGATTCGTGATCAACAAACTGTCAATATTGTCTTTTGCAGATTTAATGAGTTCCAATTGCTTTTGCGCAGTCCAGACTTCGTTCCATTTTTGGGCGACTTCAAAAAGAATGTCACTTTCTATTTCGGTGTATTCTTTTTGGGATAATTGGGCGCTTTTTTGGGCGACATCAATTTTATTCTTGCGCTGCCCCATAATTTGGAAGGTTTTGGACAATTGCCAAAGCACTTCCCGGTTTTCAGGATTGCCATAATTTGTACTATTCTCAAAATCTGATGAATTCGCGATCTGAATGGTTTCGTTGCTCAACACCAGATTCGGGCGTAACTCAGCACTAAGGATATCGCTTTCGGCAAGAGCCACGTTAAAATGCTCAGATTTCAAAATCGGATTATTTTGTTTTGCCGTTTTCAATACCTGTTCTAAAGTGAATGGGGTTTGCGCATTTAGAGGCTGTAATCCTCTAATGGCAATAGCTAAATAAAGAAATGTTTTAAAAATGAATTTCATGTCAGCTTTTTAGTGAATTCTTCTGCGAATTGCATAGAACTACAAAGATTGACCTCATTTCTCTATTTGTCAGTTAGAGAAGCCATAGAAAAATATTAGAATTTCATTAGAATTATTTTTAGACACGAATTTCGCGGATTTCACAAATTTGCTAACTGCATATTCTTCTTAATGTGATTATTAATGACACGAATTATAACAAACTTGCAGACCGTATCGGGAAGGCGGAGATAGTACTTTAGTCTGTAGTGGTTAAGCTTTTGAATACTATTTAAATTTAGCGATTCCAGCAGTTTATGGAATAAAAGTGAAGTATTCTGAAATCTTCACAATCTAAGTCTTGATACTTGATTCTAAAAGGGGAGCGATCTTAATTCTCTTTTAATTTGGAAAACTAACATAAAAATCCGTGCCTTTACCCCATTTAGAAGTCGCTGAAATTGTTCCTTTATGAAGTAAGATTATTTTCTGGGTCAATGGTAATCCGATTCCGTTGCCATCGGCAAATTTCTGATTGTCGCCCCGATAGAATGGTTTAAAAATGTTTTTCAGATCAATTTCTGAAATTCCGATCCCATGATCTGAAAATTTGAGTTGGATGTTATTCTCCCTAAAAATAATGGATGCTTTTGAATGATGATCTTTCGAGAATTTACAGCCATTTTCAAAAAGATTTGCAAACGCGACTTTTAAGAGATATTCATTGCCGTTGATGGAGATTTGCGCATCGTTTTCAAAATCGTTCTCAAAGTGAATGTCGATTTTATAATTAGGATTGGCTTGTTGTACTTGCTGTCTGGCATCCAATAAGACTTCATCAATGCGTACCGATTTAAAAGAGATTTCAGAGGGGTCATAACTTGCTTTTGCCATATCCAAAAGACTGTTGGAAAGCCGCACAATTTTTTTGGCGTCTTTTAAACTGTTTTGGATGGCCAGTTTGTAATCTTCGCTGCTCCTTTCTTTTCCGAGAGATAATTCCAATTCTGTAATAATGGCCGCCAAGGGCGTTCGGAGTTCATGTGAAATGTTCGATACAAAATGTTTTTGGGCATCAAAGGATTGTTCCAGCCGATCCAACATCGCATTAAAAGTTTGTGCGAGTTCGGACAATTCGTCTTTATTTTCCTTGGACGGTAAACGTAAATCCAGATTTGTAGCGGTGATGTTCTGCGCTTTTTCGGTCATCTTACTAATCGGCTCAAATGCTTTTTTTGAAAAGAAAACCCCAGCGATATAAATAAAAACAATGGAAATAACGAAAACAAAAATGCTCGTTTTAAGTAAGCTGTTCAATTTGTTATAGCCGTATTGGTCATACGAAGTAGCGGTAACAATATACTGG
>NZ_DATJCA010000002.1:0-7098 GCF_035515035.1 Gelidibacter sp.
CATCCACAAGTTCAGTCTTTTTATTCCTGCTTAGCGGAATCTCATAAGCGCCAACCTCTACATTTTTACTGTTAAAGCGGTCTACCTTGTCCAAGTTGACAATATATGATTTATGAATTCTTAAAAATTTACCTTCGGGCAGTTCCTGTTCAAAGGCTTTCATGGTTGAAAGTACAACCAAGCTGTTTTCTTCAGTGACCAATTTAACGTAGTCACCAAGGGCTTCAATCCACTTGATGTCCTTGATATACACTTTACGTTTTTTTAAGTTGCTTTTAACAAAGATGTGCTCGCCATCGGCTTCATTGAAATCGAGTTTCAATTTATGCAGCTCTACGGCTTTTTCTACAGCCACATTAAAACGTTCTCTGGTGATCGGTTTTTGTAGATAATCGGTAGCATCATAATTAAAGGCTTTAAACGCATATTCCGTTTTACCAGTAACAAAAATAATTTGGGGTTTGTTGTTGAGAACATCTAGTAGTTCAAAACCAGTAAGAACTGGCATTTCAATATCCAAGAAGATGAGATCTACTTTATGGGTATTTAAGCCATTTTTGGTTTCAAGTGCACTACTATATTCTGCAATTAGGTTAAGAGATGAATGATTTTCAATTAACTTTACAATCGATAAGCGTTGTATCGCAGAGTCATCAACTACTACACAGTTTAAAGTCATAACATTTGATTTATTTAGGTTAAGATATCGACAATAGTACAAAAAATTCGGATAAAAACCAAATAACATCGATAAAGTGTGTTATTTAACATTGTTTTTATTATCAAAAACTAACTAAAAAATTACTTATAGTTTAGTTGTCAGAACCATTAATAATGGTTATTTTTGCAGCCATTTTAAATTAATAAATATAAAGTATTATGAATCATTATGAAACTGTTTTCATCTTAAATCCCGTTTTATCTGAAACACAGATAAAGGAAACAGTAGAGAAATACGAAGATTTTCTTGTTTCTAGAGGAGCGAAGATGGTATCCAAAGAAGATTGGGGCTTAAAAAAATTAGCTTATCCAATCCAAAACAAAAAAAGTGGCTTTTACCACTTATTTGAGTTCACTGTAGATGGTGAAGTCATCAATCCACTAGAAGTAGAGTTTAGACGTGACGAGCGTTTTATGCGTTATTTAACTGTAAAGTTAGATAAACACGCTATTTCATGGGCTGAAAGAAGAAGAACTAAACTTAAACAAAAAGCGTAATTATGTCATCAATAGAACAACAAGCTAAAGGAAAAAAAGATGGTGAGATCAGATATCTGACCCCATTGAATATTGACACAAGTAAAACGAAAAAATACTGTCGTTTCCAAAAGTCTGGTATCAAATATGTTGATTACAAAGACGCCGATTGGTTATTAGGTTTTGTAAACGAGCAAGGTAAATTGTTGCCAAGACGTTTGACAGGAACATCGTTAAAATATCAAAGAAAAGTATCTGTAGCGGTTAAGAGAGCGCGTCACCTAGCGTTGATGCCTTATGTAGCAGATTTATTAAAATAATAAAAACATAACTATGGAACTTATATTAAAACAAGACGTTGAAAATTTAGGATTTAAAGACGATGTTATAACGGTTAAGAACGGTTATGGTAGAAATTTTTTAATTCCTCAAGGTTTAGCGATAATGGCTACGGTTTCAGCTAGAAAAGTATTGGCTGAAAACTTAAAGCAACGTGCTTACAAAGAAAAACAAATTATTGAAGAAGCTCAAAAAGAAGCTGAAGCAATAAAAGCATTGGAAATTAAATTAACTTCTAAAGCTGCTGCTGGAGCAACTGCTGGCGATAAAATATTTGGTTCTATTACCAATATTGACTTGGCAAAAGCATTGAGCGATTCAGGCATTGAAGTTGACAAAAAATACATCGCAATTACGGGTGGAAACATCAAGCGTTTGGGTCAATATGATGCAGTAATCAGACTTCATAGAGATGTCACTGTTGACATGACTTTTGAAGTGGTTGCGGAAGCATAATTTTCAAAATAAACTTTTAAAAAGCCTCAATCCTTTATTGGAATGAGGCTTTTTTCATAAACATAATTGTGTTTTTTAAAAAGTATTGAAGCTATTGGTTAATAACAGAATTAACAGGTCAATAATTTCACATTTAAACTAAAATAGGTTTCTCCCATTTGGGGAGATCAAGAGGGGACCATGAAATACACCAGACTCACCAAAGAACAATTTGAAGAATTGCACCAGGAATTTATCAATTTTCTGGCCACACAATCCATTACTGCTGAAGAATGGGCCGATATTAAAGCCAATAAACCAGAGGTCGCCGAAGAAGAACTCGATGTTTTTAGCGATTTGATTTGGGAAGGCGTTTTAAGGAAAGTGGTTTATTTAGAACATATTTCGCCACAACAAATGCATTTGTTCCATTTGAAGGAAAACGAGATGAAGTTAATTGCCGTAAAATTGAAGATTGACACCGTCGATCTGACCACTTCAGAAGGTTTCAATTGGTTTCGGGAAAACTTACTATCCGATGATGTCGAATTACTAACCGCCAGTAAAGCCTATTCAGAGGATAAGGCCCTTGACAAATTTAAGCTCATCCAACAAGGCGGCGTCATCACCAAAGGCGATCTCTATAAGTATTTTGAAAAATTGATGGGGCAGGAATAGAGTGGGGAGCGCAGAGTTTAAGATTCTAAGTTCAATATTTGGAGTTCAGATTTCAAAGTTTCTTGTTTCTAGTTTGAAGTTTCTTGTTTGAGGCGTTTCAACTTCAACTTCAATTTGAATTTCAAGTTCAATGTCATCGTGTATTCTGCGAGAATCCGCGAAATCCGTGGGAAATAGTACAGCCTATCAGTCTAACTAAAAGCGCAGCGATCTAACCTCTAAGTTTTATTCGCTACTCATACCTCAGCGACTCCACAGGATCCAATTTAGCGGCTTTAACCGCCGGAAGCAACCCAGCAACCACGGCTACGATAAAAGCTATGGTAAACGCGCTAAACATGGCGAGCCAAGGCGTTGAGAACTGAAAGTTCGCGGCAGCAGAGACGCCATATCCGATAAGGACGCCGAATATGATTCCAATAATGCCGCCCAACTGGCCAATAATAATAGCTTCCATGAAAAACTGTGTGGCAATGGTTTTCCTTTTGGCACCCAATGCTTTCCGAACCCCAATCTCCCGTGTCCGTTCCGTTACCGAAACAAACAAAATGTTCATGAGCGCAATGGAAGAACCTAAAATAGTGATCATACTGATCACCCATGCGGCAATATATAGATACCCAGTAATGGATCCAATACGGTTGATAAGGTCGTCACTGCGTTCTATTCCAAAATCGTTGTCTTCAATAGGGTTTAAGTTTCTAATGTTTCTAAAGGTTAGGATGGCATCATCCTGTGCGCCTTCCAACATATCCTTTTTGTCCGTTTTGACACTCAAACTGTAGTTGATATTCGGACCGGTAAAAAGCGTTCTTGCTTTTTGTATGGGAATCATCATGCGTAAATCCTGGTTGTTTCCAAAACTCGAACCTTTGGCCTTTAAAACCCCAATCACTTTAAACTTCGCGCCTCTAACACTAATGGTTTGCCCAATGGGATTGACATCACTCAGAATCGCTTTTGCCAAATCACTGCCAATCACACAAAAATTCGTGCTGTTTTCAATATCAAAATAATTGAATTCGCGACCTTCGCTGACTTCCAATCCAGAGTTTTGGATGTAGTTTTCATTGACCCCCAAAACCATCACTTCAGGATCCGTTTTTTTATTTTCGAATTTCACTTCCGCAGTTTGGGTGCCCACAAAAGAAATGGCCACTTGGGTAAACGGAAAGTTATAGTTGTCTTCAAAATCCTTGACATTTCTATAGGAGATGATCGGATTGATCTTCTGTACCTCTTTTCCACTTTGGCGCTGGGTAGTAAATTCATACCGCTGAAAGTTAAACGTATTGGCACCCATTGAAGAAAAATCGCTTGAAATCGTGTTTTCCAAAGCCGACACGGCGCTCAAAATCCCTACCAAAGCCGTAATGCCGATGGCAATGATCAGAATGGTCAAAATGGTGCGTAACAGTTGGGTACGAATGGAATTGAGGGCAATCCTAATATTCTCTCTGAATAATGAAAACATAAATGCGGGTTGTTCTTGTAATGGTTGAATGACTATAAGACTACAAACAGTCAATAAAGTTACTATAAATTTGAAATAAGCTGCGCATTTTTTTTGTTTCCCGCAGATGGCGCAGAGATTCGCAGAAGACTCCCGCGAAAATCTGTATGATCTGCCCTGCCGCGATGTCGGTCTGAGACAATTGCTAGATTAAGGATTTAATGAGTATTTTAATTCTCACTGACAGAGCCATATGCGAAAATCTGCGCAATCCGTAGGAGAACACTATCTAAAATTGACCATCTTTTGTGTCCGTTTTTTGAGAAATCCGTCTTGAAATGATAAACTCGTATAAAGAATGATGAGATTCCCGCCTTCGCGGGAAAATAGCCCCAACAGGGCGAAATATCCTAGCAAAAGATGTGGCTCATAACCACAGTCCTGTAGGGACGACATCAATAGCCTTTGATGAGTGGTATCAATAAAAAATTGCGTTATCCGCGGGAAAAAATGGCAGGATATTAATTTTGATGTCCATAATTTACACAATATCCTCGTTTTAATTTTATATTCTTCAAATTGTAATATTTTTGCAGAAGTTGTGATATTAAATAAGAGATTCCTGCTGGTGCTTATCTTGAGCGTAGTCCAAAGACAGGAATTAAGGAAATAATTTTAACGAGATCCCCGCTTTCGCGAGGAATAAAAGAGATCCGCGCATTCGCGAGGAATAAATATGGCAAAAAAACCAAGCATCCCAAAAGGCACACGCGATTTCAATCCCGAAGAAGTTGCAAAACGCAATTATATCTTTAATACCATCCGTCAAAGTTTTGAACGTTTCGGATTTCAACCCATTGAAACCCCGAGTTTTGAGAATTCTGAAACCTTGATGGGCAAATATGGCGAAGAAGGCGACCGACTGATCTTTAAAATCTTAAATTCCGGTGATTTCTTGAGCAAAGCCGATCAAATGGCTTATGATGCCAAGGACTCTACGAAAATAACCCCTTCCATTTCAGAAAAGGCCCTCCGCTACGACCTTACGGTGCCTTTTGCCAGATACGTGGTACAACATCAAAACGATATCGAATTTCCTTTTAAACGCTACCAAATCCAACCGGTATGGCGGGCAGACCGTCCCCAGAAAGGTCGCTTTAGAGAGTTTTTCCAATGTGATGCCGATGTCGTAGGCTCGCAGTCTTTATGGCAAGAAGTGGAATTCGTCCAATTATACGATGCCGTGTTCACCGCTTTGAAATTGGAAGGCGTGACCATTAAAATCAACAACCGGAAAATTTTGGCGGGCATTGCAGAGGTGATTGGTGCACAAGATAAGTTGATCGACTTTACCGTGGCCCTCGATAAATTGGATAAAATAGGCGAGGCCAAGGTCAAGGAAGAAATGTTGGGCAAAGGAATTCCTGAAGCTGGAATTGACAAATTGCAACCGTTGTTTAGTTTGTCAGGACCTTTTGAATCGCAGATTGCTCAATTGAAATCCATCTTGGCAACTTCTGAAGAAGGCAAAAAGGGGATTGAAGAACTTGAGTTTATAGATAAAGCCATTTCCGAGTTGAAATTGCAATCGGCGAGTTTGCAATTGGATGTCACTTTGGCCCGCGGACTCAATTATTACACCGGTGCCATCTTGGAAGTAGCGGCTCCAAAGAGCGTCGACATGGGTTCCATTGGTGGCGGTGGACGCTATGATGACCTTACCGGAATTTTCGGATTGAAGGACGTGAGTGGGGTTGGCATCAGCTTTGGCTTGGACCGCATTTACTTGGTGTTGGAAGCCTTGAATTTATTTCCAGAAACCATTACCAATACGGTAAAAGCCCTATTCATTAATTTTGGCGATGCAGAAGCCTTGGCCAGTATGAAAGCCATAAAAGAACTTCGGAAAAATGGCATTAATGCCGAATTGTACCCCGATAATAAAAAAACAGTCCGACAGTTTAATTACGCCAATAAACGCAACATCCCAAACGTAGTTTTAGTGGGTGCCTCAGAGCTGGAGAATGGAACCTATACCCTTAAAAACATGAACACTGGGGACCAACAGTCGGTGGATTTGGGGACTTTAGTGAAGATGTTGCAGGAATAATTAGTGTTGTAGCGAGGTTTGTTTCACAGAGGTTCGCAGAGTTGCACAGAGATTCACGGAGACTTATGGAATTTCGCAGACGTGTACTTGGGGTATTTTGCTTAAAGATAGAAACATAAGGCGTGACCCTTATTATAAACTAAATTTTAATTGCATCAGAATCATAAGAAGTTCCTTCCCTTTTTTAAGGGAAGGTGGATTTAAGCTCAGGAAAGAGCTTAAAGACGGAAGGGTTATCTATTCCAAAACACATTTAAAATTAAAAATATTTAAATTCGAGGTTTGATAACTTATTATATAATTCAACCACCTCGTCTTCGATTCCTCGCTGTGAATCGAATCCACGCCTCCTTCAAAAGGAGCAGAAGTTTAGATTGATCTAACTTTTAAATATTTTCCACAAAAAACCTCTCAGGTTTTCAAAACCTGAGAGGTTTGGCGCCACCAAACCCGTGCAATTCCATGAACTCTAAAGTTTATTGTTGTTAGAAACCTAGATGTTTCATGGCTAGTATTCTCTGTGATCTCTGCGAAATTCTCTGTGTACCTCTGTGTAATTCTATCCGCGAGAGTTATCCGTGCAATTCCAATCATTCATAACCTACAGCCAAAATAATCTATATAAGCATCCGTGTAATCCGTGTCTGAAAAAAATCGTCGTCGTCCGTATTACGCCTTTGTTGGTGTTTTCCACCAACAATTTCGGTCAGGTGGAGGTCTGTCAACTCTTAAACAATACCCACTAAAAAAAATCGCCTACTCCTTTTTAAAGAATAGACGATTGGCAATAGTTGGTTGGTTAAACCGTATTAAAATTTAATAATAATTTTCTTATGATAACTGTTCGTATTCGTTTCTACTTGAAGAATATAGTTCCCTTCCGCAA
>NZ_DATJCA010000003.1:0-3605 GCF_035515035.1 Gelidibacter sp.
AGACAAACGGTTGATTGTTTTTGAACTGGACGAAGTCAAGGACAACAAAGAAATCCTGTCCGTGATGTTGAAGCTGATCAAATCGGCTATACAAAGAACCATATGGAAAAACAGAGCTGAAAAGGGCATTATCCTTTTTGATGAATTCGCTAAACAGCTGAAGTTCGAAAACGTCCTTGAAAGTGTAGAATTCTACTACCAGGCCATACGAAAACAAAATGGCGCCATTGGCATTATTTTACAATCCATCAATCAGCTTCCGAACAATTCTACTTCCGCAAGTATATTAGAAAATACGCAGGTCATTTACAGTCTCAACAATGAAAAAGGTTATGACGAACTGGTTAAAAGACTCAACCTCTCAACCCACGATCTGAACCAATTAAAGTCCATCAAGAACAATCTTTCAGGGCCCCGAAAATACACGGAGATGTTTATCAAGATCGGAAAGGAAAGCAACATTTTCAGGCTCGAAGTTCCCAAGGAAGTGTATGCGGCTTATCTAACGGATGGCCGGGAAAACGAGGCAATAATGACACTTTACGAACAACATCGGGACATGGAAAAAGCAATCATTGAATTCACATCTAAATCATTATAAAATGAAAATTAAACTCCTTCTTTCCGCAATCGCCCTGCTATTGACTCATAATATGCGTTCCCAGGGAATGCCAGTTTACGACAACACCAACTTTGTAAGCTTGGTAAAAACACTTGTAGAATCGGCCAAACAAACCTCACAGCTTTTAAAAACGGCTGAGTTTCTAAAACAGCAAAAGGAGAATCTCGAGAAGGTCAACAATGTTGTCCGACAGATGAATGCCGTCAGGGAGATTGGACGGAACAATCAACGGCTCATCCGAGTCATGCAAAATGATTTAAGGGATATTCTCAATTCCCCTTATATAAAACCCGATGAAATGACGCGCATCTCTGACTCCTTCAATGCTATTGTCCAAAATTCATTGGAGACTATGGATTTCATAAATCAGATCCTTTCGAGTGATTATCTCAAAATGAGTGATGCCGAACGTGCTGGAATTTTGAAACAAAAAGAGGAAGAGTCTAAAGAAATGGTTTCCAGTATCGGGATTAGGACCAAACGCTATAAAGACATTATTTCCTTCCGAAAAATGCAGGATAAAATCAATAACCGGGACACGAAATACTAAACATAATCAGTATGATAATTTTAGGGATAGGACTGGAATATATCGATACGATTTTCCAGACCATTCAAAACAGCAGTTTTTCGCAATATACCATTGCAGGGATGAAGGCCCTTGCGGTGCTCTTCTTTCTGGTCAATATTCTAAAGAAATATAACGAAGGTATCGTGGATAAAGACGGCTACACTTGGGGGTTGAGCCCTGCGGAACTGGCCAAGAATTTTGCAGTCGTCCTATTGGTAACCTTTTCAACGCAAGTATTGGAATTCTTTGACGCCATACTAGTGGCGATAGAATCACAATATCGTGGGACCGCTCCTGCCCTTTTGCCTTTACATCTGCAGGACATTGCCATAGAAGAGGATATCAATCTTATGGATGCCATGAAAAGTGCCATGACCTTGCTCTACGAGGCCTTGGTAACCCCATTATATGGGTTCAAGATTTTGGCTTTTATTCTGAGTGTCATTCTTTGGATCCTTGACCTGTTCATCTATCCACTCTTTTTAGCAGAACGCTTCTTTCTTTTGGGGATCATGCAGGCATTTTTCCCCTTAGTCATCAGTTTGGCGGTATTCGAGAAATTCAGATCTCTTGCGTATTCTTTTTTCAGACTTTACGCTGCGGTTTATATGCTCGTCCCTGCATTCTTTTTGGTCAACATCTTTATCAATGCGATCTACACTGAAATAAATACCAATTTTTGGACCAACTTATTTGGTACCGACTTCGGACAAGGATTTTTTGCTCCTGTGGTACAGCTAGGCTCGGTTGGATTTATCGTCTTCCTGAAATTCAAGTTATACGCGCGAGCCACGTCCTTCACCCTCAGATTATTCACCAATTAATTTACAAAGCAATGAAAACACCCTATAAGAATATTTATAACCTCCTCAAATTGAATAGACTTATCGTTTTGGCAGTTGTTGTTTGTGCTTTTGCAGCAAGCATCTTCTCCGTTTGGATCGCCTTTACAATCCATAAAAATGCGCTCAATAGTGCCTTCGCCGTAAATACCGATGGCAGTGTTATTCCCCTGAAGCTCGTCACCCAAAAAGAGAACTTTATGGTAGAAGCACTGGCACATTTGGAACTGTTCCATACGTACTTTTATAATATTGATGCAAGCAACTACGAGCGGCATTTGAAAAAAGCACTTTGGTTGGGCAATAGTTCCGTAGACAATTTGTACCGACAGAAAAAAGCGGATGGTGTGTACAATCGGTTACTGCAATATTCCTTGGTTCAAAAAGTGAAAAGCATCGATTCGAGAATTACCGAGTCCAACGGTAACCATAAATTTACGACCACCACCATTTTTGAAATCAACAGGGGTTCGGTCATCGATACTTATGAATTGGTATCCACCGGCAACCTAATTTTGGTTGACCGGAACTTCCCGAACAATCCGCACGGATTGGTAATTACCGATTACTTTGAAAACACTCTAAAAAAGATCCCAAATGAAAATAGAAAAAAATAAAATTGTCTTTGCGACCCTCTTAACCGTCATTTTCATATTCCTGATTTCCTATTCCTTGATGGTTATGGGCGAAGATGGAAGCGAAGGCCAAAATCTTGAACATACCTTGGTACCGCCCTTGGAAGAAAACCAAAAACAGTACAAATCCAAATTGGATGCCATCAATGACCTTAAGGAAGTGAGAGAAACCAATGCGCCCAGCATCTATGATGAAAAACTAATCGATTCCCTTGGCTTTTATGATCGAGATCTTCCCGACCGTGAAAAAGAGCGTATTGTGGACAGCATCTATGCCGCAGGGAAAATTAAATATTCGGAACGGTACTACCAGAATCTTGGAGATAAAAAACCCACAATTATAAAAGTCCATGAAATAGATTCAACAGAAATAAAAAGGGAACAGAAGATTGAAGCCAAAGAACTGGGCCTGGAACATCAACTATTTTTTGCGGCGTCACCCAAGCCTTATGAGATTTCAGTCATAGAAAATACAGATGAAATTATTTATGTAATAGTTGATGGTAACCAAATTGTAAAAACAAATTCACGATTGAGAATGCGTCTTTCTAAGACTGCAAAAATCAATAATAAGACTATTGAAAAGAACACACCTATCTATGGCTTGATCTCTTTTCAACCTAATCGGGCCATCATAAAAATCGAAAATATAAATCACAATCCTACAAGTTTAAAGGCCTTTGATTTACAAGATGGTAGCGAAGGTATTTACGTAGAAAACAACTTTCGAGCGGAAGCTACCCATGAAGTTATGGACGACATTATTGGTGATATCAATATTCCAAGTGTACCCCAAATTGGTGGCATTACCAAAGTATTGAAGCGCAATAATCGCAGCGTGAAAGTAACAGTTTTGAACAATTACAAACTAATTCTAAAACCAAAACAATAAACCTTTAACCTATCTGCCAGCAGGCGGATGGGCATTTAAAAAC
>NZ_DATJCA010000004.1:0-25769 GCF_035515035.1 Gelidibacter sp.
ATGGTTTGCCGTTGATGGGATCTGGCGACTGGAATGACGGGATGGATCAGGTAGGGAATGAAGGTAAGGGAGAAAGTGTATGGCTCGCATTTTTCCTATATGATATTCTTTTAAATTTTGAAAAAGTAGCCATTGAATATGGTGATAACGAATTTGCAGCAACCTGTAAAGAACAGGCCATTCAATTGCAAGCCAATATTGAAAATTCGGCGTGGGACGGCGAATGGTATAAACGGGCCTGGTTTGATGATGGAACGCCTTTGGGATCAAAGATAAATGAAGAATGTAGTATTGATGCCATTTCTCAAAGCTGGTCTGTTCTGACCAATGCTGCACCTGAGGAAAGAAGGAATCAAGCCATGGCGTCTTTAAATAAACATTTAGTCAGAAGAGATATTAAAATCATTCAGCTTCTTGATCCTCCATTTGATAAATCTGATTTGAATCCCGGTTATATCAAAGGATATGTGCCTGGAGTAAGGGAAAATGGAGGTCAATATTCCCATGCGGCCATCTGGACCTTAATGGCTTTTGCTGCGCTTGGCGATAGGAAGACAGCCTATGAACTGTTTAGTATGATTCAACCCATTAATCATGCTTTAAAGGCTGAAGAGGTGCAGATATATAAAGTAGAGCCATATGTCATGGCGGCCGATGTTTACGCTAACGAAACCCATCGCGGGCGTGGCGGATGGACGTGGTACACTGGCTCTTCAGGCTGGATGAATCAATTTATTATAAGTTCGTTGTTGGGTATGGAGCTTCTTGTGGACAAACTGAGATTTACCCCTTGTTTTCCTGAGGAATGGCCTTCTGTTACCATCCATTACCGTTTTAAAACCAGTACTTATAATATCACAATCTATCAGGAAAAGGCTATTGAAGAATCTTGGTGGAAGATGGACAATAAGCAGGGTAAGGGCGCTGTTTTTCCTTTAGAGGATAACGGGATGCAACATGAGGTTGAGGTGCATGTTTTGATTTAAGAGGAGCAGGGGAGTTCCAGATTATATGGAAAATTATGGAATTGGTTTTGTTGACCAAACTTTCAAAAGTTGATAAACTCGAAAGTTTCGGATTAAAAAATGAGGCAGATAAATTCAATCCCCAAATATGCGAAGAACAAATTAAAACCCTTGAATTTAATACAATATGAACGAGTTGATCCCCTCTGCTTTTTCTGAAATTATTTTGTCGGCATGACCTAAGTCATTTCATACCAAGTGCTTTCATCTTATCTTTATGATTAGAAAAAATAACTTAAAAAACAGATAAAATTATGGAAAGATGTAATGGAAAATTAATGCTCGCTCTTTTAACAGGGGCCACAATTGGTGCTGGACTTGGAATTCTTTTTGCGCCATATAAGGGCAGTAAAACCAGAAGAAAAATTAAAAGATCAGTTGCAGATACGTCACAGAACGTGTCCGATTTTGTAAAAGACGCCAAGGATGCCATCAGCTAAA
This sequence comes from Gelidibacter sp., assembly GCF_035515035.1. Lineage (GTDB taxonomy): Bacteria > Bacteroidota > Bacteroidia > Flavobacteriales > Flavobacteriaceae > Gelidibacter. Next base: position 1,467 of record NZ_DATJCA010000004.1, read on the forward strand.
ATGCATTGAAATAGTGAAAAAGAAAAATGGGATTAGCTCCCGAGGAAAAGACCTTAACCGAACATAACAATATGTTCTAAGGTCTTTTTCTCTTTTATAATGATCTCTCTTCGCACACCAAAGGATATCAGTCCTTCCTCATTAAATTTGGTTAGCATGCGTATGGCCGTTTCAGTTGCCGTGCCAATAAGACCGGCAAAATCCTCCCTTCCTATACTGATGCCATTATCGTCATCATTGATTAAAATGCGTTGTTCATATATGTCAAGTAAGGCTTTTGCAGTACGCTGTCTCACGGTGGCATAGGCAACGTTAACCATGAGTTCTTGAACATCTACCAGATTATTGGAAAGTAAGCCCATGAATTTATTAGCAACCACGTTGTTTTCTTTTATAAGTGAGGTAAAGTCTAATTTAGGAATTTCATACAGAACAGCATCTTCCAATACAGCAGCCGATTCAATATAGGTGCCGTTGTCTGAGAGGAGGGATAATTGCCCTATAAAGTGGCCAGGACCGCACAAACCGGTTACAAATTCCTTCCCTTTTTCGGTGGTCTTAAATGTCTTTATGACGCCACTTTCTATGAAATATAAAGTGTTTGCCGCATCCCCTTCCATATAAATAAGGTCTTTGGTGGTGTATTTTACCGGTTTATAATCTCTGGATAAATGATCTAACTCCAAATAGGTTGAAGCTGCTTCAATAAATTGTGAAACGCCTTCTATGGACCTTGAAAATTCTCGTCTTAGGAAATCATGTCTTTTTAGTCTGCCTTGAATGGCTTCCAATAATTCCGTTTCAGTAAAGGGTTTGGTCAAATAATCATCTGCACCCAAATTCATCCCTTTTCGCATGTCTATTTTTTCGGTTTTTGCCGTCAGGAAAATAAAGGGAATGCTTGAGGTTTGACTGTTTTTGTTCAATGCTTCCAATACGCCATAGCCATCCAATTCTGGCATCATAATATCGCATACAATCACATCGGGTAAGAGTTCTTTTGCACGTTCGACGCCTATTATTCCATTTTCTGCGGAAGCGACCTCATATCCTTCGAGTTCTAAAATATCTGCTGTATTTTCACGCACATCTTGATTGTCTTCTATGATGAGTATTTTTTTCATTTTATTTCTGTATTGGGAGCTCAACCGAAAAGGTTGTGCCGTGTTTTGGTTCACTTTTAAAGGTTATGGTGCCACCCATTAACTCTGTATAATGTTTTGCAATACTTAATCCCAGTCCGGTGCCTTCTATATTGAAGGCATTTTTCGCTCTAAAAAAGCGTCCGAAAATGTATTTTTGCTCTTCCTGGGGAATACCAATTCCATGATCGGAAATTTCTAACAAAATGGTTTTGTTTTTTTCTGTTATTTTAAAATCGATCGTGGCTCCTTCGGATGAATATTTGGACGCATTCGATAAGAGATTGTTAAGGATATGGTTTAATAATTTACGGTCAAGATGCACAAACAGTTCTTCATTGGCGCTTGTTACCATAATGGTCTGGTTTTTCTTTAAAGTGATATTGGTGTCCTTGACCAATTTTTTGGAATAGGAAATCAAATCAACCCGTTCATTAATGGGCATGACCTTGCCTTCATCCATTTTGCTCAGTGAAAGAAAGTCGTTGAGAATAATTGTAAGGTTGTTGACATTCCGTTCTATTCGAGCCAAGTATTTTTCTCTTTTATCGGCTTTGCCGTCTCCGTTCTGCTTGCCAATTAAAATTGCTGAAGTGAGGATCGCACTTAAAGGTGTTCTAAACTCGTGGGATGCGAGAGAGACAAAACGGGATTTCATATCATTCAATTCCTGTTCTGATTTTAACGCATTTTGAATGGTAAACTCAATTTCCTTTTGTTTGGAAATATCATTATAAACGTGCAGGGAACTACTTATTTTGTTGTTTTTGTCCGTCAGCGGTGCTGTGTTTACAGCGAAATATTTGTCTTTATAACTGACTTCAAAGGAAAGATGTTTTCCAGAAAGTGTTTTTTTAATACTTTCTTTGATTTTTGCTTTTCGTTCCTCGGAAAAAACGGAAATATCATCAATGGACCTGCCTTCTTGATAAAATTGTTTTAATCCCAATTGCTCTAAAGCGTCCCCATCAGCAAATACTATTTTTGACTGTTCATCCATGACGGCCACAAAACCATTCGGGAAATTTTTTGCAATTTCCGAGGCGATATTTTTGCTCGTTACCGCTTCACCTTCAGCTAAATTGGTAATTCGTATTTGATCTTCAAGGCGTATATTGGATTCTGAAAGTTTCTGGACCGTTTCCATGACTTCCTGAGTGCGCTCTTGTACCTTTTGTTCCAATTCTTGCGCGTATTCCTTTTCTTGTGTGGCATCCCAAAAAAAGGCGATCGTGACATTTTTTCCATCAATTACCGAAGGACTTATGCGAAGGTTTAAGTAAAATGTACTGCCATCTTTTTTAATGCCCCAGAGATGTCTTTCTCTTTTAAGGCCAGGACCTCTTTTTTTAATATAATTTTTATAAAGATGCCTGAATTTTTCAGGAATGATAATATCAATATTTTGATCATTCAATTCGCCAGGATTATAGCCAAAAAGTTGTTCGCATGCAGGATTTGAGGCTAAAATATCGCCATCTTCGTCAACGGCAATAATCCCTTCACCTGAAGCTTCAAAAATTTTCTGGAACAAATCTTTATTCTGGATTTTGTTTTTCATCAATAAATAGTTAAGAAATAGGAAGTTTGGTCTTCCCAATTCTTCAAATTTTATAAGTGTGTGAGAATAATATGTCCTATAATTTAATAGGTTTCTCGCCTAAACTATTGGGTGATTCCTATTGGACTTTAGCATAAAGATAATCTGATTTTATATCATTTAGGATGACATTGCTCAGAAAAGCACCAATAAGTTGTTTGAAATTTGAGTTATTGAATGCCAACCAAATTTGGTAGATGTGAATAAAGTCGAATTAAAGAAGTACGATTTAAGAATGTTAGCAGAATTGAATTTAAGCAATGACCACTTTTAAGAGCGCACAAGTCAACAAGTTGTGGGATATCAACGTTGTTTAAAATCTATTATGAAGAGGTATAAATTTTCGTTGCTATCTTTTTTACACTTTAAAGACCAATGATCTATTCCATACCCTATCCATACCCTATCCATGGAGTATCTAGGGAGTATCTAGGGAGTATATACGCTATACCTTTTATTTGACCCGTCCTGAGATAGTTATACAGGTTATTAATTAAATCCTGTTATAGTTATACAAATATAGTTGATGGTCCTAAAAGAACTGTACAGTTCTTTTTACATGTTCAAAATACTTATTATAGTTCTTCCATCTTTTGTTTAATTTCCCTGATTGTGAGTGGGCTTGATCAGGGGTTGAATAATCACAGCTTGCATGTGGCCTCAGTTCATTATAGGCTTTGATGCTTTTTTTTATTTGTTGATTGGTCTGCTCAAACCCCAGGGAGCTGCTTTAAAGGTAGAACTCTGTTTTAATGCTCCTTGGCTTTTTTATCTGCTCTTCCCCGTGGATATTTATCGGTATGAGGCTTGACCTGAACGTCAAGGGATTAGTTGAAAGGTAGTTAAATATTCATAAGGGTGCGAGACGCTTATCAGAATGAGGAAAGCCCTGGTTTTTAGAGGATAAAGGGATTTTGAAATTGGAAAAAAGTGGCAGTTTAATCGTTTCCTCCAGACACGGTATTTTGGTTATGAGCAAAAGTTGTTGGGTTTTGAACTAATCGTTTAGTCTGATAATTAATAATTTTGAAGTCCGCGTTTAGATTAAGTTATTAATCTGACTTATTTCATTTTAACGTTCCATTCTAGGAGTCCTTATACTTGTATTGGTCGTTCACATTAAGGGAAACGACACCTCGCTATCTTAAGAATTTTGCAAAAAGTAATCTCCTGAGATTTTTTAAACCAGTGGAGTTTAATACCATGTTTAACGATTATTGAAAGTTTATGGAAAAGATAGATCAAAAAGAAAACAAAAAGATTGAACTGGCTTATGAGAATTTTTTCATTAAGCAAAAGCATCCTTGCATAATGGCCAATGCTGTATTTAAATTGAACAAGTATCATTTAAAAGTTTATGATGACATGTCTTCTGACCGGGTTGTGAAGCCGATTTTAAAAGACATAGAAAACTATTTGGATCAGTATGATTTTGAATCCAATGATTTCGAATCCTTACTTCTTTGTTTTAAAGACAGTCATTTTGAAACGGAAATGGAATTTGAAAAATCACTTTGGAATCTCTTGCAAAAACTCCATGATCATGACCATGTGGAATGGGATCATAGAGTCAGTGATGACGTTGAAAGTCCTACCTTTAGTTTTAGTTTAAAAGGCAGAGCGTTTTATATAATTGGGATGCATCCTCAAAGTTCGAGGTTGGCACGTCGTGCTCCTTATTGCACCCTTGTGATGAACTTGCATTGGCAATTTGAGAAATTACGGGAAATGGGAACCTACCAAACCGTAAAAAATAGAATCCGTCGTCGCGATAAAAAACTTCAAGGTTCCATAAACCCAGTCTTGAAGGATTTTGGCAAGGAGTCTGAAGCAAAACAATATAGTGGAAGAGCAGTAGATAAAGATTGGAAATGCCCTTTTCATATAAAACAAGAGAATATATGAGTACAGCACACATTATAGCACCGCAATCAGGTGCAGCCTTTGAATTAAAGAAAGGAGATATCCTTACCATCATTGATCCTATGGGACAACAAGTAAGTGACATGGTGGTTTTTAACCAAAAAGATCCAAAAGAGAAACTTTCTGCAGGAAAAACGATGGATTTTGAAGAATCCATTTTATTGACTACAGGAAATTTCCTGTGGAGCAACCGATCGCAAAAAATGATGGCCATTTTGGAAGACACCAATGGCCGTAATGATTTCTTATTGGCGCCCTGCAGTCCGGAAACCTTTAAAATCATGTATGGGCATCAAGGTTACCATCCAAGTTGCATTGAGAATTTGTATAAAAATTTACAACCGTACGGTATTGAAATAGATGATATCCCTACGGCATTTAACGTATTTATGAATGTTCAGTTTGATGCAAATGGCAAGCTAAGGGTATTGCCTCCAACTTCAAAACCTGGAGATTTGGTGAAGTTTAAAGCACAAATGGACGTCATAGTAGCCTTAACCGCCTGTTCTGCGGAAGATAGTAATGGAGGTACATTTAAGCCAATTCATTATGAAATTTCCAATACTAAGTCCTAGCCACCAATATTTCAAATCTAAAATAGATGCCATAATGTAGCACTATAAATTGCAATCTCGTTAAGATTCTTATGAATCAAGATAATGATATGCATGTTTATTTGATACATTATAGATATTAAAATTAAAACGAAAATATTATGAGCGACAAACAAAAAGATCAAGAAACTGATAGAGGCGAATCAAGTATAAAACATGCTAGAGGAAGTAAAAAAGTCCATAGTGAAAAAGACGATTCTACAAAAGACGGCTTTAAACCAAATAAACCTAAAAAATAATAGATTATGAGTTTAGATAAAGAAAACAACAAGCACCGCGGCTATACTGCAGACAGTAAATTAAATAGTGGAGATGATAGTTTAGAAGGAAGATGGAGTAATATACAAGCAGATTATCGCAAGAGAAATCCGAACATTACTGATGAGGATGTCGATTTAGAACAGGGAAATTTTGATAATATGATCGCAAATATTGCCCGCAGAACAAATCGAAGCACAAAAGAAATAGAAAAAGAGATTAGGGATTGGGATCTTTAGTACATCCTTAGTTTATAAGGTATTTCTATTAAAACCTGTGATTATGAAAACCACGGATTATATTTTTTAATTCATGGTTTTTTTTACGCTAAATGGCTCCTGAAATGGATAAAAAATAGTATGGATTTAGAAGAAATTATAGGCATACTTGCAGGAGTCTTTACGACATTGGGTGTTTTACCACAGATTATCAAAGCCGTTAAAACGAAGAAAGTAAAAGATGTCAGTCCGTGGATGTTTGTGGTATTATGCCTTGGTGTCGGCCTGTGGACGGTGTATGGGATTTTAAAAATGGATTGGCCAATAATTTTGACCAACGGGATATCATTTTTACTAAATGGTGTGATGTTACTTATAATTATCACTCAGAATAAGGAAGAAGACTAATAATTATCTTATCCGAAGAATTCTTGAGATGGTTGATGTCAGAGATTTTCCCTACCTAGTGGTCTTAAAGTTTAACAACCGTTATTTTCGATTAAGTTACTATTTTCTCGATTCGAACCCTCGAGTCTCTTTTTCATTGGTTAAATTTTCAGGATAAAACTATAAATTATGAAATCAATTTGGAATGGCACCATCAGTTTTGGACTCGTATCGATCCCAATAAAAATGTATTCGGCTTCAGAAAGTCGCACTCTGGATTTAGACATGTTGGATAAACACGATCACGCCAGAATTAGATATAAACGGGTCAATGAAGACACAGGAGAAGAAGTGGAATGGAAGAACATAGTCAAAGGGTATAAAAAGGATGATACCTACATTGTTCTTGAAAAAGAAGATTTTGAAAATGCCAACGTTAAAAAAAGTAAGACTATCGATATTGAGGAGTTTGTTGAAGCCTCTGAAGTATCAGACCTTCTTTTTAAAAACCCCTATTATCTAGAACCACAAAAAGAAGGTGGAAAAGCCTATAATCTGTTGCGGGATGTCTTGAAGAAAACAGGCAAATTGGGTGTGGCCACTTTTGTAATGCGTCAAAAGGAAAACCTATCCCTCATTGGCGTCTATAAAGATGTGATTGTATTACATGTCATTAGGTTTGCCGAAGAAATTAGAGACCCGAAGGAAATCAAGGTTCCGAAAACCAAAACTTCAGAAAAGGAGATCAAAATGGCTGAAACATTGATTGAAAATTATTCTGAGAAATTCGATTTCACAAAATACAAAGATGTGTACAACAAACAGCTGCTCAAAATTATCGAATCAAAGGCTTCAGGTAAAAAAGTGAAAGTTGAAAAATCGGAAAGTGAGCCGACTGCTGCGAAGGATTTGATGGCAAAACTTAAAGCCAGTCTAGAGCAAGGCAAAAAGAAAGCCTCATAGCATGAGCCTCGACGATTATAGAAAAAAACGAAGTTTTAAGGACACGCCGGAGCCCAAAGACCTTATTGATCATGCCAATAAATTTCGTTTTGTGATCCAACGCCATCGCGCGAGCCATTTGCATTATGATTTACGTTTGGAAATGCAAGGCGTCCTAAAGAGTTGGGCCGTTCCAAAAGGACCATCCATGAATCCTAAAGACAAACGCTTGGCCGTCCATACTGAAGACCACCCGGTGGCTTACCTAACTTTTGAAGGGGTCATTCCCAAAGGAAATTACGGTGCAGGGAAGATGACCATTTGGGACGAAGGCCATTATGAAAATCTATATCCTGAACAAAAATTGACTTCAGATTATGTGGATGGCAAATTGAAAATTGTTTTCTACGGTCAAAAGCTTAAGGGCATCTTCACTTTGGTTCGGTCGTCATCCATGAACAAAAAAAACCAATGGCTCCTTATTAAACATGCTGATGAATTTGCTACCGATTTAAATTATAACGCCGAAGATTTTACATTAGAGGCGTTTTCTACTTCTGCAAATCATGAAAGTTCAGCACTCAGCCTGAAATCGTTTGTCAAACCCATGTTAGCATCTCCGGGAACCAAAATATTCAATGATAAAAATTGGATTTATGAACTGAAATATGATGGCTATCGTGCCTTGGCAAATTTAGAATCTGGTCATGTAGAGCTCTACTCCAGAAATGGTATTTCATTAAACGAGAAGTTTAAAATGATTCACGATGAGTTGGGTGCCATTGATCATTCCGCTATTTTGGATGGTGAAATAGTGGTGTTGGATGAAAAAGGGCTCCCGCAATTTAGTGCGTTGCAGAATTATCAATCCGACACGACGAAAGGTATTTTGGTGTATTATGTGTTTGATCTTTTGCATCTTAATGGGCACGATACTATAGAACTAGCGCTATTGGACAGAAAAGAATTATTGAAATCCTTACTCCCAGATTCTCCCCATATTCAGTATTGCGATCATGTGGAAGCGATGGGGATCACGGTTTTCGAGCAAGCGGTTGCTATGGGAATGGAGGGCGTTATTGCCAAAAAAAGCAATTCCACTTACGATCCTAATCTAAGAACTACTAATTGGTTGAAATTTAAAAAAATGGAAGACACTGAAACCATTATTTGTGGGTATACCTTATCAAAAACGAAATCGCGGAAATTTGCTTCCTTGATTTTGGGAATGGTAGAAGATGACGTTTTGGTGTATGTAGGCACCTGTGGCACTGGATTTTCGGAAAAACAAATTAACGAGCTCTATCATAAATTTGAAGTCCTAAAAACCGACACCCCTGCATTTGAAATTGGTAAACATCTTAAAGGACGGGAAGCCGTTTGGATCCTTCCAAAATTGGTTTGCGAAGTAAGATTTTCTGAATGGACACCTTCAAATATTATGCGCCATCCTGTCTTTATACGTCTGAGGGAAGATAAATCCATTGCTTTTGATGATTTTGAAAATAAAGAACCCATCAAACGGAAAAAGAAGTCCAAATCCGAATTTTCATTGGAAGTTGATGGCATTCAAGTACAAATCACTAATCCCGATAAACTCTATTGGCCTGATGCCAAGCTGACCAAGTATGACCTTTTGGACTACTATATTAAAATGTCCGAATATATCCTCCCGTATTTAAAGGACCGTCCTGAAAGTTTGCATCGCCATCCCAACGGGATTCAAGGGGACTCCTTTTACCAAAAGGATCATGAAAATCTTCCGGCTTGGATTGAAACGGCAGCTATTGCTTCAAAATCTTCAGAAAAGGAAATCAATTATCTATTATGTCAAAATCAAGCGACCTTACTTTATATGAATAACTTAGGGTGTATTGAACTGCATCCTTGGCATTCCACCATTTATCAACTGGACCGGCCTGATTATGCTATCATCGATTTAGATCCCTCAAAAGAAAACACATTTGAACAGGTGATAGAAACCGCATTGGCCACAAAATCAATCTTAGATAGGGCAAAGATAAAAGGTTACTGCAAGACATCAGGAGCCTCGGGGATGCATATTTATATTCCTATGGGTGGTTTGTATACTTATGAAGAAGCCAGGGATTTCACAAAACTATTATGTGTGTACATCAATGAACAGTTGCCCGACCTTACTACCTTGGAACGCTCACTTAAAAAGCGTGGCCCAAAAATCTATTTGGATTATTTGCAAAACCGTAAAGGACAAACCATTGCTTCTGCCTATAGTGTAAGACCTGTGAAAGGCGCTACTGTTTCCACTCCCTTGGATTGGTCAGAAGTGAAATCCGGATTAAAAATAGCTGATTTCACCATAAATACGGTGCCAGAGCGGGTAAAGGATAAGAGTGAGCCATTCAAAAACATATTAGGAAAAGGCATTGACATGGAGAACGCTATCGATCATCTTATGTGAACTTAAAATAATTTTTTTAGAGCAATTTATTGGATTTTTTGAACTCTTTTTCTGAAAGGTTATGACTTAACTTTATCCTATAATAAACTTAAAGAGAATTAAAATGGCTACACAAGACAAATCTACAAAGAAAGATGCTCCAAAGAAGGATGACAAAAAAAACGATCCAAAAAAATCGTCTTCTACGAGTAAAACCTCCTCAGCAGCATCAAAGAAAAAATAAGTTTATTTTTTCTTTATCAAAGCTCCTGCCAACATCATGTTGAGCAGGAGTTTTGCATTTATTGAGTAGCCAAAAAATCGAGTTGGTCTATTTCATTAAAATAGGTTTAAAGATATATTTATTATGAATAACGCTAAAGAGAATTTATAAAAAATTGCAAATTTGTAATCCTGACTAGAATTAACGAACATTAAATGCTTTCATTATGAATGGTTTACATAGTTTTGAAATTCGGGAAGGTCAAACTAGCAATGGTCGCTATTATAAAGGGGCGATTGAGAGATATGCCCTAACAGACCATATTGAATTCTACGGTTTTGAGTTTAAAGCCCTCCATGATTTTAATGTCTATTTGAAATCAGAAAAGGATTCTGCCTTCTATATTTGTTTTAATTTGGCGCCTAAATCATCGTTGGTTTTAAATTGCGACAAGGAAAATATTGAAGTGCCATCTTTTGCTAGCTTTTTGATTCCTAACAATGAATCAGAAACGATATCTTTTAATTGTAAACCTCATAAAAGTTATGATTTTATGATTTTAAGAATTCAGCGTACTCATCTTACTGCCGAGCAGCTTTCTCTATTCCAATCCCTTCAAAAGGATTCTATCTTTATGGATGTCTCGAATTCTGCGGGCGTGCTTCTGCCCAATCTGGAACTCTCTGAAATGGCCAGAAAAATTAAATATCTTGATAAGACGACCTGTGAAAATAAATTTATTGCACAGGGTTATAGCCATATTTTGATGGGTTTAAAAATTAAGGAATTTCTCAGTTGTTCTAATAAACTGGGTGTCCTTCAGCCTTTTGAAATTCATCAGTTAAAAATTATTTCCGATGAGATCAAGGAAAACCCCCAACATGAATACAGTATTAAAGAACTGTGCAAAAAAACTGGTTTGTCGGTTTCAAAACTGCAATTAGGTTTTAAGGAAATGCATCAGTGTACGGTTGCTATTTTTATCAGAAACCAGAGGTTGGAGAAAGCGCTGGTATTGCTCAGAAATACGAATTTAAACGTTTCGGAAATTGTCTATTCAGTTGGTTTGACCAGTAGAAGTTACTTTTGTAGAATCTTTAAGAAACGTTTCAAGTGTACACCAAAGCTCCACCAACAAAAATTGAAGGAAAACCTCAGGTTGGTCTCTTGAAATGCCATTTAATTGAGCAGGTAACCGGGCTTAAATCTGATCTATTTCAGTCTCCATTCAGGGCCAAATTTAAGCCAGGGAATGTTGGCCCTATTTTAGACAGATTTTATCATCGGCAATAATTAATGGATCAATGAAAATCTGATTAAGGTCAATACATGTCATAATCTGTTTGTAATTTGATAGTTCTAAATGTAAACTATATCATGAAAGATCAAGATAAGGGGCTGTTAACTCCAAAGGATCAAAATAATAAAAGCAATTGTAAAGATCCCGTCAGTCTAAATGTGGAAGAAAAATGGCTTGAGGTCAAAGAAGATTATCGCCGTACCTATCCCATGTTAACGGATAAAGATCTAGATTTTCTACCAGGAAAATTTAGCGAAATGACGGATAGAATTGCCAGCAAGACCCAAAGATGTCGCTCCGAGGTCAATAATGAAATTAGATATTGGAACACAGGTCTTTTGCCATAAGATGGAATATCTTATTTAAGAATTAATTTTAAATACTCATAAACATGACTGATAAAAAGAAGAAAACAGAATTTGATCCTGAGAAAGATAAAAGTGTCGATAAAGGGGTCTTTAAAAAGAAAAACACCAATCAATATGGTGGAAATCCTGGTGGTAAAGATCGTGATTTAGCGGGACGTGCCACGGCGGAAAGAAATGAGAAACTCAAGAAATAAGCGTTGTATAAACTGATTAATGAATTTCTTTGAAACTAAAAAATCCCGAATAAATCGGGATTTTTTTTATTTGCTATTTTTCTATAGCCTTTTTGTTAAGGCGTTGTTCTGCCATATCATTTAGTTTTTTATCGGCACCATATTCTTCATCCAAAGTTTCTTTGAGTATGGAAGCTATCTTTTTATGCCCTAATTCCTTGGCGTATCTTACGGCAGTACCATAACCTGATATTTCATAATGTTCTACACGTTGTGCCTCAGCTATAAGCCCAGCGTTGTTGACATCGTCATCTTTCTTCTCACTGATAAAACTTTCAGCTTCCTTAATTAAGCCTTGCATGGCCTTGCAGGTTTCACCTTTTGGATCAACATCTAATTCTTTAAATACGTCTTCCAAGCGCTTTTTATGGTTTTTTGTTTCTTCCAAATGCCCTTCAAAAGCCTTTTTTAATTTTGGATCTGTGGCACTTTTGACCATTTTAGGTAAAGCGGCGATCAATTGTGTTTCTGCACTATATAAATCCTTGAGTTGATGTTCAAATAAATCTTCTAATGTTTTCATAATTTTGTTTTTATTGTTTCTATAAAGTTAAAGCTTGATCATGGCATTCATGTGCTTAATACGTTGGATTTATGACCGAAAAAATAATACCTATGTTTTATATGAGAACTTTTCAACGTTGAAGAGAATTAGTATTGGCGAAAGAAAATTCGAATTCTGCTAAATGGATTTGTATATATAATTTAACGTAAGGTTTTAAAAAATAAATGTAAAACTTCGTACGTTGGTCCCTAAAAGAGGATTGGTTAATAAATTATTGAAAAAACAAGACCATTCTATTTCATTCAATTCCAATTTTTAGTAACTTGTTTTCATGGGAATAAAAGTGCAACGCAAAGCTTTAAAATTTACTCCAGATGCATCACGCGTCGTCACGCGTTTTTTTAATAACGGAGAAATACGAACCAAGCAACTGATATTAAAGGTGTTGGAATATTCTGAAACTAAAGTTGCTGAAGAATTGGCAAAAACTCTTCTTGAATTTAAGGGGAGACATCGCAATCTTAAAAAAATATTCAGGCACCATTGCGAAAATTTTAGAGATTTGTTCAGCAACATGGGAATCAGTTATGAGAATTTAACTGATGATCAGAAAATGCTGATTGGAGCTTATTGCACTATGGAATATTCTATAGAGTCTGCCGCGCTCTTTAATCCCTCAATGATTGAAGATCTCGATCAATCCTTTCTCAAAGAAGGAGAAAAAAGGGTGATTATTTCGTTTAGGGCTACTGGTGAAGGTCACTTATCTTCTATCGTCTTTAGAAGAGGTATATTGGACGAGGAGAATAATTTACACGTCTTAAAAGTTAAAAATCACATTGATCTTCCAGAAGTTGGATACAAGATGTCGTATGATAAACAGCGCTTTGTTGAGAAAATGCAGGAAATTAAAATTCCTGATCAGTTTATTTCAGAAATCATGGATCCTTTACCCAGCCATTTTGAATATTACGCCCTTAAAGATGCAGTAAAAAAACTATTGGACGACAACAAGATTGACTCCGCCAAACAATTGGCTCTTTCTGAGATGACCTGGCTAGTTGATTCTTATTATGATTTGACCTTTAGTGATTTAAGTGATATTTCAGAACGTGTGATATTTCCGAATTCACCCGCAGAAAGCAGGGGGATTGAAGATGCCCGATTTGTTCAATTTACTGATGATGATGGAAGCGAAACAATTTATGCAACCTATACGGCTTACAACGGGCATACCATCATTCCAAAATTACTGAGCACCTGCGATTTTTTAGATTTTAGGATCATGCCGCTTCACGGGAACGCCGCTCAGAATAAAAACTTCGCTCTGTTTCCTCGAAAAATAAAAGGAAAATATGCCATGCTCGCTAGGGTAGATGGCTATAATAATTATGTAGTGTTTTCAGACCGGATCACCTTATGGAACGATCCAATAAAAATTCAAGAACCAAAATTTTCTTGGGATTTGACTCAAATCGGAAATTGTGGCTCTCCAATTTATACTGAAGAAGGCTGGCTCATCTTGACCCATGGCGTAGGGCCAATGCGTCGTTATTCTATCGGGGCTTCGTTGCTCGATTTGGAAGATCCCACACGAGTCATCGGCCGGTTGAAGGAACCTTTGATTTCGCCTAGTAAGGAAGAACGCGAAGGCTATGTGCCCAATGTGGTCTATTCCTGTGGCGGGATCATTCATAATAACGACTTAATTATCCCTTATGCCGTGTCTGATTATTCATCGTCCTACGCTACAGTAGATATTAAGTTATTATTAGAAGAGCTCAAGAATTCAATGCAATAGAAAAGTCAGTGCGCTAACTTTCAAATGCCATGCGCGCCATTAAATAACTTACGGTCGATTCTGCACCTTGATTCAAATTGACGTTTTTAAGTTCCAATCCGTCAAAACATCCTGTGGTACAAGGGTTATAGATGATTTGTTTTAAATGGTTATTGCCCATAAACCAACTAAAAGCCAGTTCCATTTTCTCTGCATAACCTTCATTGGAGAAAACCTCATGAAAATTCTTTAAGGCCAAAATGGTATAGGCAACATCTATAGGTTGTTGACCGCCCAGGGAACACTCCTTAAGCGAATCGCCTCTCAAAAACCAAGTCTGATTTGAGATGACTGTAAACTTGTGATTTCTGAATAAATGTTTGAGTAAAAAATTGAAGGATTCAAAGGCAATAACTTTATATGCTTCAATTTTTGTCCACTTGTACACTTCAAGCATGGCTTCTGGTAAAACACTATTGCCATAGGTGAGATACGGCTCAAACCATTTCCAATTTTTCGCTGATTCAGAGTGGTACATTTTACTGAGCTTGGACCCCAATTTGCGCAGGGTAAAATTATAAACAGAATCCGGTTGTGGTAATCCAGAGACCGCAATGCCCTTAATAATAAATGCGATAGCCCGAGGGGAAGTGTAATGGATGGCATTGGGAATGAATTCTTCAAAACACTCTCTGGCCCTATGAAATAGATAAGCATAGTTGGCAGGAACTAGATTTTCTATTTCCAAGAGGTGCCCAAGAGCCCAAATGGCGCGCCCATTGGAATCTTCGAGATTGACTTGGTCATTCTGTTTGGTAAATGTGCTGTTTTCATCCACATAATTATAAAATCGACCATCATGTCTTTGGCAATTTAAAATAAAGCTCAAATATTTTCTTAGATTAGGAATAAGACTGTTGTTTTGGGTAAGCTTATAATATTCACAAATTACTATTAACGCTCTTGCGTTGTCGTCTAGAGTGTATCCCGAAGAAATATCTGGTTGGTTTAATTTCGCAAACTGAATCAGGCCAACCTCAGTGGTCATTTTATGGAGATGGTCCAGTTTTAATTCCGGTTTTTGATACTTCAGTTTTGTTGATAGCGCCAATTTATTAAATAAGTGCCCATGAGCCAAAGCCGAATTTTCCCAAGAGGTGGCTGATGAAGCATGAAGTCCGTTCAATCCCAGATTTTTCCGATAGTGTTTGTCCTTTAAAAGCGTTCGGAGTTGGGTTGTTAATTTTTGACTATCTCCAAAATCGAACAGGAGACCTTTATTTTGAGACAAGAATTCCTTGGCATGCGGTATAGGGGTTGAAATTATAGGACAGCCACAGCTCATCGCATAAGCAAAAGTGCCACTTACGGCTTGGTTGGGATCTTTAGAGGTGAACAGATAAATGTCTGTAAGTTGAAGGTATTCCAACAAAGTCTCTAAAGGTAGAAATTCATTGACAAATTTGACATGGGATTCTATTTTTAAATCTGTGGTTTTTTGCACCAAAAACTCCCGATAGGTTTCACCTTCATTTTTAGCTAAAGTGGGATGTGTTTTTCCCAAAACCAAAAATACAATATTAGGAAATTCCTTAACCAGTTCTGGAAGCGCATCCAAGGTGGTTTCAATACTTTTACCAGGTCCTAAAAGTCCGAAAGTGGACAAGACCGTTTTTTGATCAAGGTCATATTTTGTTTTTAATTTCTCTTTGTTTTTATGTTTGATCAAATGGGTGCCATGTGTAATCACCTTAATTTTTGATTTTGCTATGCCATACGCTTCCGTTAGGATGGATTTGGAGGTCTTGGTCATTACGGTCAGACTTTTTACACAAGAGGCAATGTCTCTCACATGTTTTTTTAAATGGGAATCCGGATTTGGTATGACCGTATGGAAAGCTACTACCGTTGGTTTTTCTAGCGATCTTAGAAATTCAATAAATTTCTCAGAATACCCATTGAACAATCCAAATTCGTGTTGGATCATGACCAGTTTAATGGTGGCATTTGAATTTACTTGGGTGGCGAGTTTTTTATAGCTCTCCGTAGCATCTGTATTTAAACTATAATCAAAGTGATGTGATTGCTCTAGCGGATGCTGATCATCATAAAGTGGGCAAATTTGTATGGTACAAGAACCTCCAAAAGCTCTATTGACACTTTCCATCAAATCTTTAGAGTAGGTTGCAATGCCACATTCGCGAGGCGGAAATGTGCTGAGCATTAAAACAGATGCCATGGATTTTGGATTGGAAGGTGTTGTGTTTTTCTCAGGCCTTTTCTTCGGGAAAAACAATCTTTTCGAGGTAACGGATTCTTTTAAACTTATAGGTTCCATAATATAGATCTTGGATTAAATAGCACTTGGGATTGAAATTACCTTTATTGTAGAATAATAAAGTGCTTTATCCATGGAAAAATGAGCCTTAAAAAACAATACATTGCCTATGGAGCTTTCGAGTTAATTATATTAGGAATTCGGTTAATGGAAAGCAGTGAAGACTGAGGAAAACATAAATAATTATTGGATATTTATATCTTGGGATTATCTTATTTAGCGGTGTTTCTGGAAAGGGTTTGATTGGTTGTTCCTTCTTCGCAAAGGAGGCTTAAAAAACTAATAAAATTGATTTCAGATTGCGGTTGAAATCCTTGCTGAACCCGATCGAAATCAGCAGTTTTGTGACTCATAAAAAAGAGAAAAAATAGGTTTATGGAAGACGAACAATTTATTTTCTGTTTGGAAGCGGTTCCAGATGTGGAATCCGGTCATGATACAGAAGTTGTTAAGGCCTTGGAGAAAATTGCGTTACAACATGATATCGCAAGTATTTATACCACTTGCGACACCATTGAAGGGTTGGAAGAAAGCTTGAACACGCTGCTTTATGACGATCATAACTTCAAGGATTATGAAATTATTTACCTTGTCATGCCAGGCGGACCCAACAACATTCAGATAAACAATTATTTTTACAGTATTGAAGAAATCGCCGAACTTTTTGAAGGGAAAATGAAAGGTAAAGTCATCCATTTTGCTAATAATAAGGTATTGGATTTATCTGATGAGGAATGCCAATACTTTTTGGACATTACGGGCGCACGTGCCATTTCAGGGTATGGCAGGAATGTTAAGGAGATTCCTAGTTATCGAACTATAGATATTGCTTTTTTTAGTTTATTCCAAGAAAATAATGATCTCAAAGAGGTGGTAGAAGAACTATTCCAAAAACATTATGACCTTGCCAAAATGTTGGATTTTAGATTGTATTACTAAATACTAGAAATTTCCCCCTATTAATGGTAATCTGTTATCTGTCAGTGACCTATAGCCATTAGTTGTTTTCGCCTGTGGAGTGAATCGGCTTTTTACCATGGTTTCCCATAATATTTGTAATTCTTACTGAATGCGTCATAATATTAATTTATTGGGCTAATTTTCTGTTTGATTTAATAGCAACTTTAAGGTTCATTACTTCACTGGTGAATAAGAATATTACTAAAACATGGCTCTATGGACAATAAGAAAACAAAAGATTCCGGTTCAAAAAAAACAGAGGATTTAAAACGTTTCGTAACGGAGACAAAGGATACAACGATGACCACTAACCAAGGTCTGAAAGTTAATGACACTAATAACTCCTTAAAGTCGGGAGAACGTGGTTCCACCTTACTCGAAGATTTTTTATTGAGGGAGAAAATAACCCATTTTGACCACGAAAGAATTCCAGAACGCATTGTACACGCCAGAGGAAGTGGAGCACATGGTTATTTTGAATTGTATGAAAGCATAGCAGAATTTAGTAAAGCAGGAATTTTTACGGATACCTCACGGAAAACTCCAGTTTTTGTTCGTTTTTCAACCGTAGCAGGCTCTAAGGGCTCAACAGATTTGGCAAGAGACGTGCGAGGATTTGCCGTGAAATTTTATACGGATGAAGGCACTTGGGATTTAGTAGGCAATAATATGCCCATCTTCTTTATACAGGATGCCATGAAATTTCCGGATTTGGTGCATGCCGTTAAACCTGAACCTAATAAAGAAATTCCTCAAGCAGCTTCGGCACACGATACATTTTACGATTTTGTAACCCATGCCACGGAAACTTTGCACAACCAGATTTGGGCAATGAGCGATCGCGCCATTCCGCGGAGTTTAAGAATGATGGAAGGTTTTGGCATTCATACTTACCGATTGATCAATGATAAAGGAGAATCGCATTTTGTGAAATTCCATTGGAAACCTAAATTGGGCGTGCATTCGGTCACTTGGGATGAAGCGGTAAAAATAAGTGGTGCCGATTCCGATTTCCACAGAAGGGATTTGTGGGACGCGATTGAAGCCGGACATTTTCCTGAATGGGAATTTGGAATTCAGATTGTGGCCGAAGAAGACGAGCACAAATTTGAGTTCGATCTTTTGGACCCTACTAAACTGATTCCAGAAGAAATGGTCCCGGTTAAAATCATCGGAAAAATGACTCTCAACAAAAATCCTGAAAACTTTTTTGCCGAAACAGAGCAGGTTGCATTTCTTCCTGGGCACATCATTCCAGGAATCGATTTTACCAACGATCCGTTGTTGCAAGGGCGATTGTTTTCGTATCGGGATACCCAGTTATCGCGATTGGGATCACCTAATTTTCATCAAATCCCGATCAATAGACCAATTATGCCAACGCATAATAATCAGAGGGACGGACATATGCAAATGGACATTCCAAAGGGTCAAACTGCGTATTTCCCAAACAGTCTCAGTGGCGGATGCCCGCACCTTTCAAAAATGTCTGAAGGTGCTTTTACGTCTTATGAGGAACGGATTGACGCCAGGAAAATAAGAACCCGAAGTGAAAGTTTTTCTGATCATTTTTCACAGCCGGCCTTGTTTTATAGAAGCCTCTCCGATTGGGAACAACAACATGTCACCGATGCTTATATTTTTGAATTGGGAAAATGTTTGCACCAACACATTCAGGAACGTATGTTATATATGATTGCACAAATTGATGAAGACCTTTCGCAAAAAGTAGCTAAAGGTTTGGGCCTTAAGGTGCCAAATTCCGTTGATGGTCCCGTAAATCAAGCTATTGGTGCCGATGCAGATGTTGCTAAACATCAACCACCTAAAAAGAAAATTTATTTGGATAAATCACCCGCTCTGAGTCAGGCAAAAACTAAGTTTGACAGTATTGAGACGCGACAGATTGCCGTATTTATTGCTGATGGATTTTCAATGAACGATTTTAAGAAAATGACTGAGGCCCTGAAAAAAGAAGGCGCCATGATCAAAACGGTGGCGCCACATGGCGGCACGGTTAAGAGTGATGACGGTCAAGAACAAAAGGTAGATGCGGCTATCATTACGACTGAAAGTGTCCTGTATGATGCACTTTACGTGCCAGGTGGAAAAGCGTCCATCAATGCGTTGAAAGAGGAATCAAAATTCATCAAGTTCATCAACGAAGCTTTGAAACACTGCAAAGCCATTGCTGCAGATCATGAAGGAGTTGAATTTTTAGATGCAACCTATGTATCCGATTTTAAAGATGACGCGGCAGTCTGTTTGAATACAGAGCCTTCAAAGTTTATTAAGGCCATTGCACAACATAGAAATTGGGACCGGATGAAAAAGGCCGAAAAGATTCCAGCCTAGACATTTTTGTAAATGTTGAAAAGAGAGGAAAGCAGCTGGGATTAATCGTCAACTCGTTCCCTCTTTAAATCTGGAGTTTTAAAATAACATTTAAATAAAGACCAAGCGACTTAGACAGTGGCTTGGTTTTTTAGTTTGCTGAATTTAAATTTTAGAATGTAATCTTTGGCACCTGTCTCAAAGATTAGGACGCAATCGTGCGAAAGGTTAAATTAATTCTCGGGGTTGATACTTTTTTGGTAGGAGGTAGGCGGTGATTCCAATGGGATTGCGTATTACCTTTCATAAGCAGTAAACTTCCATTTTCCAAAATGAGGGAAGCTGTTTGTTTTGTAGCCTTATGCTTAAATGAAAACTTTCGAGCCGCACCAAGACTTAAAGAACCTATGGCAGCATTCTTTTTTAAATCTTTTTCATTATCGCTATGCCAAGACATGCCTTCTTCTCCCGAATGGTATAAATTGAGCAAACAGGAATTAAAGGTTTCTCCAGATATTTTTTCGACCCTGTTTTTTAATTCTAGAAGTTCTTTGGTCCATGGCAACGCCAATTTGGTGGTATTGGAATAGGTGTAAGGAAATGGCTCATTGCCATACCATGCGACCTTACGTTTGGTGACTCTCAATTTTCCGAATATAATGGCCTGGTCATTTTTCCAAACAATGTTGGATACTAAGTTTTCGAAATAAGAGTGGGCAATTTTTGGATCCAAAATAGGGCCATAATAGTGAACTTCCCCATCAAAAGGTAAAAGGTTTGCATTGGGCGTGTTATTGAATAAGTCCATCCCTTAAAATTAAATGATTTTCTTTAATAAGTTGGCGGCCAACTTACCAAGAACAAAAACAACGCCTCCTTCATTTTAATATTTCAGGCGATAAATCAGTGAGATAATGAATCCGCGTTTATTTCTAAGCAATTCATTCTGAAAAATATCGACCTTTACCTATGAATTCAAAATATATTGTTGTTTTTAATAGTGATCAAAAAATCTTTTTATAAAGTAAAAAAGTGATAATGGCGCCAATGATAAAGATGAAAAAGATCACTTTGGCAATTCCAGCAGCAGCTGCAGAAATGCCTCCAAATCCAAAAATTCCAGCTACAATTGCAATAACGATACAAACTATAAACCATCTTAACATAATAAAAATATTTTAGGATTAATAAATAAGTAACCAAAGATTGTTATTAAATGTCAACCAGGTTGTCGCAATAACTAATATAAGTTGCTGTATTCATTTAAGAGGTAGAAATATGTGGCTTCCATAGTATCAATAATTTACATCAATCAATAGTGTCAAAAATTTATTTTATAAGGTCCATTCAATTCAATGGTCATCCCTAACTTTCAGGAACGAAATAAAACAACAAAATTATGGATACAAATAAAGATAACCGTAATGACGATAGAGATACGGAATTACAAAATCGAGATCGTGACAAAGCACAGCAAAGTCAAGATGGCAAACCCAATGAAGAAGGGTCAAATAAAAAGACTGAGAAAATCAGTGGAAACCCGGAACGTCTTCATGATAATGAACATCAAATGAACAAACGTACCAATGATGTTCAGGGCGAAGTTGATTACGGACAAAATAGACATCAACCCAATGAAGAACCGAGCCGCGAGTTAGAAAGCCGTTGGACGGATATTGAGAGTGATTATAGACATCGTTATCCAAAACTCACTGATGATGATGTAAATTACAATTCAGGTGAATTTGAACGTATGGCCGATCGTATTGCCAAACGCACCAATAGAACCCCCGAGGATGTCACTAGAGAGATCAGGGATTGGGATAGGAATCATCTAAAAAGATAGTCTTTAAATCGCAGCCTTTCAATGTTTGAGACGGCAGCCTTTTACTATGATAGAAAAATCCAAAGGCCCTCATTTTAAGAGTAAGTTGCTAAGCCGGAATCTAAGCCGGTTTCAAATTGCTCTAAAACAGAACAGCCGTGCGAATGAACGCATGGCTGTTTTTCTTTGAATTATAATTCTATCGGTTATCTGAAGCTAAAACTGGCTTTTTTGTGCCTTGGGCAAAGTTTTTCTTGGCACTTTGACCTCACTCATTGCCGCTTGGTAAATCAAACCGGCAATAACGGTAGCCGCTTGTTTTAAATCCTCTGCTACCAAATGATCGTAGCTGTCCATATTGCTATGATGTGTTCTTGAGTTGTATTCAACTTCGTCCTGTATGAATTGAAAACCTGGCAATCCGACCCCGTCAAAAGATAAATGATCTGTTCCTCCAGTATTTTCTACAGTTATAGTACTAGCTCCCAAATCAGCAAAAGGAGCGAGCCATTTTTTCATTAAATCACGGGCGGCTTCGTTTTCTTGTAAATAAATGCCATGGATGCGTCCTGTGCCATTATCGAGGTTGAAATAGACATTGAATTTTTCATGGGCAGGCAATACTTTCATATCCTCTCTATTGGCAAAAGTTTTTGAAACATATCCTCGTGAACCATGAATGCCTTGTTCTTCTCCTCCCCAAAGACCAATACGCACCGTGCGTTTGGGCTTGATATTCAGGGTCTTTAAAATCCGCATGGCTTCCATCATCACGGCAGACCCTGCAGCGTTATCTGTGGCGCCAACTGAGCCTTGCCATGAATCGAGATGCCCACCTATCATCACTACTTCATCCTTCAATTTGCGGTCAGTGCCCGTAATTTCACCAATCACATTATAGCCTTTTTCTTGATCGGTATAAAATTGAGACTCTACTTCCAAATCTAAGGTCACCGGTTCATTGGCCCTAACCAATCTTACAATCATATTATAGTCTTCCAAAGCCATTGCAATATCCAGAAAGTTTTCCGGGGCGTCCAGGGCATAAGATCCTCCTTGTTGAACAAACACGGTACCGTCGTGATTTCTAGGCGAAGAACTGATGATGGCCACCGCGCCTTCTTCCCGGGCAAGATTCCCCAGTACTTCAGCTTTTTTTCTAGACTCTCGCCAGGCCTGTATCCGTTTTCTTCTCCGTTCCGCCAATCCGGTAGTATCAGCATCTGTTTTATTTAATTGAATGGCACCCAGAGAATCCAATTCGGCTTTGGTATACCGAACCAAATCGGCTTTATCATCCAGTTCATATTGGATCAAGTTATCCAATGCCAAAATCTTGCCTGCAAGTTTTCCACGGTACTTAGTAACCAAGGCAGTGCTATCCGCTTGAGGATCAATCAAGACGACCGCTGCGGTTTTCAGACCGTTGGTGCCACTGGTCCAAGCTTTTGGAAAGGCGATGATAGGCTTGTACCAAGGCGATTTCATGGCGATATAGAATTTTTTCAATTCCCAGCCTTTTCCAAAATCTCCCCATTCGTCCTTCATTACATTTTCAAGGCCCCATGTTTTCAATTGCTCCACCGAATAATCCATGGCTCTATAATAACCTGGACTATTCATCAATCTTGGGCCACTTTTTTCAGTGAGATGAAAAGCGATATCCATCACTTGTGAATTTTCCAGTCCCTCTTTTTTGATTTGCTGCATTACGGAGGCTTCCTGAGCAAGGAAGATGGCGGGAATAAAAAACAGCCACAATGCAAAAGTTAGTTTACGCATAATTTTTAAAATTTAAGAATGTATCTCCAAGAGTGGAGGGTTTTTAAAGATATCATTTTAAGCTGCAATAGTCAAGAGGGATTTTGAATGTTTTTCTTACATGGGTTTTTTACTTGTATCAGCATTATGAGCACTGAAATTTTGTTTGAACTTTTTATAGGATTCACTTTTTCTGGATGTATTAGGAATTGTTTTGGTCTGCATGTGTGGCCATTTAACGGATTCAATTTCGGACAATTATCATTTCACATTTGAAAGTCTGCAAACAATTAATTTTCAGTGATTTTAATAATTACGGTAGAAATGATAAAAAGAAAAGCTTTCTCAAAAATCAATCATCATTGCTAAAAAAAATCAAAAAGGAAAAACTGTAAAAAGTTTAATCTCATTTTACAAGCAGCTTCTCAAGACATTATAAGGGTTTGTGTGTATTTTATGACCCCACTTATTGTTAATTCTTTCTCATATATATAAGCTAATACCATTACCAATGTGCTCAAAATAATCGCCATCAACTACTGCAGCTTTAGTAAAATCCGCGTTAAATGAAACATTAGAAAAACTAATAATTCCTGAAAGATCATTTTCACTTCTTTCATTTTTAGTTATGGTTTGTTTTTTCCAGAAAACCAAGTCCTTGTCAATCAGCATATCGAGTTTGGCTGTATCAATTTTTTCGATCTTTTTAAATTTAGACAATCCTGCAACTAGTTGCATAGAGGAATCGTTTAGAATCTTCTCAGCAAACAGTTCTTTCGATTTATAAACCTGAAACCTATCGGAAATATGGTTAACATAATCAAAGTCTTAATCAACAAAACTTGCATTAATAGCATACTTAAATATCACCGGTTTTAGTTCCGAATGCTCCTATCCATCTGTTCAGAGGCGGGAGGAGGAGGAGGAGGAGGAGGTGGTGGTGGTGGTGGTGGTGGTGGTGGTGGTGGTGGTGGTGGTGGTATGGCTTTAGGGATTCCATCATGAAAATCATCGCTGCATCTTCTAAAATAGATCCAGATAGATGATTTATTTTAATAGTAACTTCTCCCGATAAACTTATATGAAAAGATACGAACGCAAATTTATATCTATTCATAATAACTTTGATATTCCACAACTTTTTGACTTGCTTCCACTCCTTCAAGCCGAATG
>NZ_DATJCA010000005.1:0-2312 GCF_035515035.1 Gelidibacter sp.
CGTAAAGAAAGAAATTGGAGCACAGATGAGCTTTATGCTTATTCATATTGGAAGGCGGGCGTTGCGGAGGACAGATCTGTTACCGACAGAAGGAAAGAATCTGTGGCCTCAGAAGCCATTCCCATCATTTATTCTAAATGACCCTGAAGAAAAATAGACGTTTCACCTAATTGTCATGCGCCTTTCGTTAGACCAATGTCAGCATGCATCACTATTCTGAAAGTTTTGGATAAGAAAAATCTTGATGGTGTTATTGTAAAAATTAAGAGATTCAATAAATAAATATTTAAACAATTAATTCTAAAATCAAACCATATGAAAATATCGCATTCAATTTTATCAAAACGGGACATTTTGATTCCGTATAACAAAAATACTATCACATCGGGGTCTCAAATCACTCTATCATTTAATCCTTTCAATTTCATCAACAATTCTAAATAACTATGATCAAATACATAAGTCTGTTCATGCTTCTGACAATACAATTGTCGTTTGCACAATCAAAAATCACTGGTACTATTACTAACCAAAATCAAGAGGGAATTCCGTTTGCCTCCATTGTTGTCGAAAATACTGCGAAGGGGACATCTGCAGATGAAAATGGGTATTATGAATTACTTAATTTAGCGCCTGGCGACTATAAAATAAAAGCATCTTTCGTTGGGTATAAATCTGTGGTCAAAACAGTGACAATCCATGGCAACGAACACATAAGATTGTCGTTCCAATTAATTGATGATTCTCAATTGGAGCAAGTGGAAATTTTTGGAAGTCGATTTAAACATCCGGATAAAATAGAGGCCTTGACCCGTTTGCCTTTGGCTCCTTATGAGCAAATACAGAGCATCTCAATTATTTCAGATAAGCTAATTCAGCAACAGGGAAATCTGACCATTTCAGATGCGACCAAAAATGTTCCCGGTGTTTACACTTTTGCAACCTATGGCAATAAAAGAGAAAGTATGTCTTCACGTGGGTTCAGAGGCATCCCAATTTTAAAAAACGGGGTTCGCGTCCATTCAGATTTTAGAGGAACCGGCATCTTGACCGATATGCAAGGTGTGGATAATATTCAGGTGTTAAAGGGTGCTGCTTCAATTACGCAAGGTGTGGCCACCGATTTGGGAAGTCCCGGCGGTGTTATCAATCTGGTGACCAAAACACCGAAATATGTCTTTGGCGGGACTGCAGGATTAAGAGTGGGAAGCTATGGACAGGTGAGGTCCACCTTTGATGTTTACGGTCCATTGGTAGAGAGCCAAAAAGTTGCATTCCGGGTAAACACTGCGCTTGAACGCTCAGACAGTTATAGATCCATGGTGTCTTCAGACCGATTTTATATCAACCCTTCCTTAGAATGGAAACCAGATGACAATACGACATTTACTTTGGAAATGGATTATTTTGAAGACAGTCGAACTCCGGACCTTGGGACCGTAAATCTTGGAGAAAATGACGAGAACAAAATCTATGACTTGCCTCATAATCGATTTTTAGGTTTTGAGAATGATAAATCCTTAACCTCCAATACCACTTACGCTATAAGATTTGAAAGAAAGCTAAGCGATAAGCTGAGTTTGAATGGTGCTTTTTATAAATCCAATTTAGATTTGGATGATAAAGGTGCCAGTTTGGGGAACGTTGTCAAGGACACTTCAGGCGAACCCATCTATAACCAAAGAAATCGAGGCTATTCTGTTTCGACCCGGAAGGATAATAATAGTGTATTACAATTTGATTTAATAGGTGACCAAATTGAAACTGGTGGAATTTCGCATACCTTCCAGGTAGGGTTCGATTATCGAACTACAGATTACAGTACATCATCAATGAGGATTTCCAATGTAGATGTTATAGATGTGTTTACTTCCAATCCTCATGGTCTACCAGACAATCTCAATTTTCCTGAGGCAACAGTTTTAGGAGCTAAGTCGAAAGCCATTGGATTTGTAGCACAGGACGTGATCACCTTCAATCCATACTTAAAAACCTTTTTAGGCGCTCGTTACAGCAAAACACAAACCATAACAGCTACAGAAACGACCCAGAGTGATGCCTTTAACCCGTTGGGAGGCGTAATCATTACGCCATTTAAGAATCTAAACCTATTTGCATCCTACACCAATAGTTCCTATCCACGAACTGCCACACGATTGGACGTCAACGGCAATGAATTGGGCAATGAACGGTTCGATCAATTGGAAACTGGAATTAAAACCCATTGGCTAAATAATAGATTACGTTTCAATCTCACCTTCTTTAAGATTAACAATAAGGACATCAATTTACCTGTGTACGATGAGAATTGG
>NZ_DATJCA010000006.1:0-9944 GCF_035515035.1 Gelidibacter sp.
TACAGTGGTTTGATAATAATATTCGGACGTCAGTTTTAAAATGAAACGTAAAGTCCCACGATATAGGCGCCTCAATGTATTGCTCCATTTCGGCGCCGTAGCCGCTGCGTTACGTTCAATCGCCACCAATGCCTTTTCCAACGCCGAAGCAAAAAATCGAGCAAGAATAATACCTGAAATAACTAAGAGTCAAAAAGATGTAATTTAATAAAACCGTAACTTAATGACATTGAGTGCTCGTTTGTAACGACTACCCACTACGATTGGTATCTGATAAAATCTGTTCTTAAAAACCTAATAATTAACAAATAGGACAGGCTGTAAATTTAGAAAGGACAGGTTATAAGGAGTTCCTCAGTCGCTACATCCCTACGTGAGCAGGGTTCTCCTGCCAATTTTTAATCTTCCTTTTCTATTTATATTTAAAATTTATAACAAGAAAACCCCTTCGATCTTGAAGGGGTTTTTGATTCTATTATAATAAGCATTAAATTCTAATGCCCTAGAGCAGGGGTCTAACGGGAAATTTTAATGATTAACTTTTTGACTCTGCAATTGAAACCTTACGGAATTCTTTCAATAATTTCTCTAAGGCCAATGACGATTTTCTCGCTCTTGTTCCTGCTGATTTATTTCCGCTTTCTAACTGTAATTTAGCGTCACTTTCAAATGATGCGTAAGTGCTTTGCATGTTCTCAATAAGTTCTTTCATTAGATTTGTGTTTTAATTTATTTTAAAAAAGCGAAAATATAATTATTCCATCTAAAAACCCGCAATAGTTCAAATAAATTACGCCGTTAAGCATTACTTCAAAGTTTCCATGTTTTCTCTGCTAGAACTCGTTTATAACGAATGTCAGCAACGGAATAGCAGTAATTAACAATGCCGTGCTCTGTCTCCCAAAAAGCGAATACTTATCAAGCCTCAGTATTTTGTCGCTAAAACTGGATATCAGTGGAAATTCGCCATATAAGAGTATCTATGATTTCAGGTTTACTCCAACAGGTGTCTTGTCCTAAAATGAATAGGACGGCCAAGGTGAGTCACATACAGCGGATTAAAATGAGTATAGCAATAATTATTGCAATTCCTTTTAATTGATTAGACATAAAAGAATTTTTATGTGGCTCAAAAAATTCCGTTATCAGTGAGTCACTTTAACCTTTTTGTGCAAACTATGAGACATTTCTAGATGACGAAGGAAAATAAAAATAATAAGACGTCTCTGTATTCTTGAGAAAAACGATTAAAGTTTGCTGCAAAATATTATTTCTATTGATTTGATATGCTTTGATAAATCATATGTTAAAAAATGTTAATGTTTTACCTATGTTGTACCTGCAATAAAAAAGGCAGTTACAAATTCATGTAACTGCCTCATTATCAAGTAGCGAGAAGGGGGCACGATCCCCTGACCTCCGGGTTATGAATCCGACGCTCTAACCAACTGAGCTACCTCGCCATTACCTTATTTTATAGCGCCCCATGAGATGGTGTATCCCATGGTTCCTTTCCAAAGCTGACTTCGGTTGGGACGGTCAACGCATATTGTCGCAGTGCCATAATTTAAGGCTGCAAATATAAAAACATTATTAATCTCACCAAACATAAAAACCATAAAAATGCGATAAAATTATTTTAGTCAATTTGTCTTTTAACTAAACAATTAATTATATATTGAGCAGGTTAACAAAATAGATCTATGCAAGAAAAAATTAAATTTGAAATGGAGTTCCCCATTCAGTCATCTCCTCAACTTTTATATCAATATATATCCACGCCTTCAGGCTTATCTGAGTGGTTTGCAGACAATGTAAACTCACGCGGGGAGTTCTTCACGTTTATATGGAATGATAGTGAAGAGAAGGCAAAATTACTGAGTAAAAAAAGTGGTGAGCGCATCAAATTCAGATGGATGGTTGATGAGGATGAGGGCGATTCCTATTATTTTGAAATCAGAATACAGGTGGACGAGATAACTAAGGACGTGTCCATTATTGTCACAGATTTTATTGATGAAGATGAAGTGGAAGAAGCTAAAATGCTTTGGGAAAATCAAATCTCCGATTTAAAGCAGGTTTTAGGCTCTGCTTAAGCAGACTCTTTTTTATAAATAGTATATTTGTCTCGATTTTTAAAAACTTCGAGACTTTTTTTATGGTTAATTTTAACGGTACCCTTCACGACGCCTCTTCAAATTTATTGTCCCTTCAAAATAGAGGCTATGCCTATGGCGATGCACTCTTTGAAACCATTAAGGTAGTTCATGGTAAAATCCTGTTTTGGGAAGATCATTACTTCAGATTAATGGCCTCCATGCGGATCTTAAGGATGGAAATCCCCATGAACTTCACCATGGAATTCATTGAAAGTGAAATCTTAAAGACGGTTGAGGCCAATCATTTTATGAAGGCTACAGCACGGGTACGCATGAATGTCCATCGCGTGGAAGGTGGGAAGTACACCCCGTCGTCCAATGATATCGACTATAATATCATCACGGAAAAATTGACCTCCGATTTTTATATATTAAATTCAGAGCCCTACACGGTAGAATTATTCAAGGATTTTTATGTGGCTCCGGGCTTATTGTCCACCCTAAAAAGTAACAACAGAAACATTAACATCTTGGGAAGTATTTTTGCCAAAGAAAATAACTTCGAGAATTGTTTACTGCTAAATACCGATAAAACAGTGGTGGAGGCATTAAACGGAAACCTGTTTTTGGTCAAGGGCAGGGTCATTAAAACCCCACCCTTGTCTGAAGGATGTCTTAAAGGCATCATGAGAAAGCAAGTGATGGAACTGGTTGAAAAGCTTGAGGGCTATGTTCTAGAGGAAACTTCCATTTCGCCATTTGAACTCCAGAAAGCCGATGAATTATTTATAACTAATTGTATCGTTGGGATTCAACCGATTACGAAGTATAGAAAAAAGGAATATACAGTGGAGGTTTCAAAGCTCCTCACAGAAAAACTCAATACTAAGATTAGACTTGCTTAATTGTAATTGGGGTTTTCGGGTGCATTTGACCAAATGCTGTAGTCGCCACCCAATTCCAACATCTTTTCTTTCCAAAAAGTGTCGTCCTTTTTCTCAATAATGGCTTTTTTGTATATGTTTTCAGTAACGATCCAAGAATTGGTTTCCAATTCGGTTTCCAATTGGGTAGGTTCCCATCCAGAATAGCCAAGAAAGAAGCGAATATCGCAACGTTTGATCTGGCCGTTATTAATTAGGGTCAATACCACATCAAAATCGCCTCCCCAATAAATACCCAAGGAGATCTCAATGCTCTCAGGTATTAACTCTGGAATTTTATGAATAAAATAAAGGTTGTCCTGTTCAACAGGACCACCATTATAGACTTTAAAAGCGGATTTGGTGTCTGGCACCAAGTCTTTTAATGTGTATTTTAAAGGTTTGTTCAATATAAAACCTACTGATCCTTCACTGGTATGGTCGGCCAATAAAATAACAGAGCGATTAAAAGAAGTGTCACCAATAATGGAGGGTTCGGCTATCAGGAGATGTCCCTTTTCGGGTTTAATTGTAATCATAAGTCATGATTTTGTAATTAAATCTAAAACATATTTTCTGAAAATCCAATAAATTTGTTAAAAAATGCACAAAAAAAATCCACTCGGGTAGGAGTGGACTTTTAAATATATCTAATGTGATCTTAGTTTACAGCATTGCTTAAATCAGAACCAGCTTTAAACTTTACTACGTTTTTAGCTTTAATTTGGATGGTTTCACCTGATTGTGGGTTTCTTCCTTCTCTTGCTGATCTTTTAGAAACTGACCATGATCCAAATCCTACTAAAGATACTCTATCGCCTTTCTTTAAAGAATTTTCAATATCAGTCAATAAAGAATCTAATGCTTTTTTTGCTGCTGCTTTCGTAATACCAGCATTTTCAGCCATTCCATTGATTAAATCTGTTTTGTTCATAAAATTATAATTTTAATTATTAAATAATAGTTGAGATAACATTTTGTCAAATCCTCATACAAAATTATACGGAATATTCGTTTACGCAAGTAATGGCAAGGGAAATGCAATTTTTTGTTAATAACTTCGACCATTTGTTAATAAAGCAGATGACTTTCAACGGGTTTGTTGCAATATCAATGTTCATAAGGGTTTACAGCATTTTGTCCTCTTCTGAAAAATTGAAACCATTCAATAGCGACTTGATATCCATTTTTCGCTTCCCAGGGAGCTGCATTTCATTGATAAAAAGATAACCGCCTTGGACTGCGACTTTTAACTCGTTTTTGGTCGAAATGAGCGTTCCCACAGATTCGGAATGTGAAATGCGCTCTTTAGAAACCCCAAATAATTTGACGGTTAAATTCCCATCCTTAGTTTTAAGATAGCTCCAAGCTCCAGGAAATGGATTCAGACCCCTGATTTTGTTGTAGATCGCATCTAAATCCTTAGTCCAATCAATTTGGCAATTCTCCTTATTGAGTTTGTACGCCGTTTTTGGTTGTTCCACTTTGGGTTGGATCGTCGTCTTGACATTTCCTGTTTCAATCAGTTTTAAAGTGTCAAGGACCAATTCACTTCCTAGGTTCTGTAGGGTATCATGTAAAGTGCCTACGGTTTCGTCGTCTTTAATGGCTACTTCTTTTTGCAGGATGATGGCACCCGTGTCAATTTTATCATCAATGAAGAAGGTGGTCACCCCCGTTTGCTTCTCGCCATTGATCACTGCCCAATGTATTGGAGCTGCGCCCCGGTAATCGGGTAGAAGGGAAGCGTGGAGATTAAAAGTGCCGTAGGCTGGCATTCTCCAGACCACTTCGGGCAGCATTCTAAAGGCCACTACAATCTGTACATTGG
Source organism: Gelidibacter sp. (assembly GCF_035515035.1). Classification (GTDB taxonomy): domain Bacteria; phylum Bacteroidota; class Bacteroidia; order Flavobacteriales; family Flavobacteriaceae; genus Gelidibacter. The sequence continues at coordinate 4,854 of NZ_DATJCA010000006.1, forward strand.
CCTGTAAGGATTCCAATTCGCTGAGAAATGCTTCGTCTTTTAAATTGGTGGGCTGAAGGAGTCTGAGGTTTTGGGAAAGCGCGTATGTTTTCACATCAGATTGGTGTAGTTTTTGTCCGCGGCCCGCTGGTCGGTCGGGTGCGGTGATGACACCTACAATCTGATACTCGTTTTCTACCAATCGTTTTAGAGTGGCCACCGCAAATTCGGGTGTGCCCATAAATACAATTCTTAAATCGTTCTTTTTCATGTGCTTAAATTTATTTTTTTTTAATGGTCACATGCAGTTCGCAATTAATTATTCCCTTGGGCGTTGAAGTTTTTAGCATACTCGGTTCATGTGTATTTTATTTTGTACGAATTGTTAGCGGTAAGATCCAGGATATTGTTGGCAAGCATGAGCTGCAGGGTTTCCAAAATTTCATTCTCTGAATGCTCCAGCTGCTCAACCAATGCCCTCGAGCTTAAGGGTTGATTTTCCAAAAGTAAAATAATGTCGTGAGAAATGCTTTTTGTGGACGGCCTTTTTGTTTTCGGCTTTTTTAAGATACAAACCGAACAAATGCCACAAGGCGTGCTGTTCTTCTCACCAAAATATTCCAATAGTCGAATGCTTTTGCATTGTTCTTCATCGGAAATATAATCAATAACCGCATCAATTTGATCTTCTTTCAAACGTTGCTGCTGTTCAATAATGCTGGCAATTCTGTTGATGGTCTTGTCATCTTCCCGAGGTTGTAAAAAGGTCAATTCAGAATCGGTATTGGAGTGTTGAAACTCCACAACAGCATCTTTATCCAATTGCTGAAGAATATCCAGGACTTGGTTTTCACGTGTATTCGACTTTTCAGAAACCAAATTGAGATTGATTTTTAGTTGATGTTCAAAAATACCACCATAAGTGCGTAAAATAGCCTTGATAACGGGTTCAAAGTTCTTATGGGTATTTAGGTAACCAAATAACGCAGCACTTGGGATCAGGAACTGGAGTTTGGTTTGGTAATTGAATTGTTGCGACAGACTTATGATGCTGTTGCTATCCAGGAGTTGAACGGCATTATAGGCGGTGCCGGTTGGGAATCCATAGGTTTTACAAAAGGCATTAAAATTGAACTGATGTTGCGTCAAGTGCCCCTCACCATAAGAAATCTGAAAATAGTTGCATAATTTACGGTACACTTTTTTGATGAAATCGACGGAAGGCAAGGTGCTTAAAAATTGATGTTTGAGGTGTTGCTCATCGCTCGCATTTTTCAAAATGACCGCAAAGGCTTTCTCCCCATTTCTACCTGCACGTCCAGCTTCTTGGTAGTAACTTTCTAAACTTTCTGGCAAATTGATATGGATCACGGTTTTGACATCCGCTTTATCAATGCCCATTCCAAAAGCGGTCGTGGCCACCATTACCGTCTTCTGGTTGTTGGTCCATTGTTCCAAATGGTCATTTTTTTCTTTGCTGCTGATGCCGCCATGATAATATGTTGCTGAAATGCCCTTCGATTCCAAAAACGAAAACATCTCCAAGGTAGCACGTCGTGTCCTCACATAAATAATGGAGGTACCTGGATATTTCGTTAGAATCTGTTCTATTTTATAATGCTTGTCATGGGTGTCTAAAACCATATAGGCAATGTTTGGTCTTTTAAACGAGGCTTGATAGACCTTGGGTGCCATAAAGTCCAGTTCAGTCATGATTTCTTGTACAACTTTAGGCTTTGCCGTTGCGGTAAGGGCGATCACGTTGACCGAAGGGTGCAATTGGCGCAACACCGCAATGTTTTTGTAGGCAGGCCTGAAATCATTTCCCCATTGGCTGATGCAATGTGCCTCGTCAACCGCAATTAAATTAACTGGCATTTGTTGGATTCTGTCCTGAACCAAGGTTTGTTGTAAGCGTTCTGGAGAGAGGTAGAGGAACTTATAATTGCCATAGATGCAATTGTCCAAAAGAGTATCTAAGGTGCTATAGGGAATGCCGCTGGTAATGGCCATCGCTTTAATGCCTCTTGCCTTAAGCTGATCGACTTGATCTTTCATTAAGGCAATCAGCGGAGAGACCACAATGCAAATGCCCTCTTTGGCTAAGGCCGGCACTTGAAAGCAAATGGATTTTCCACCGCCGGTTGGCAGTAATGCAAAAGTGTCCTCGTTATTTAAGACCGCATTGATAATCTCTTCCTGCAAGGGCCGAAAGGAGGTATGCTGCCAATAGCGCTCTAAAATGAGTATAGGATGTGACATCGCTATAAATTTAAGGAATCTATAATGAAGTCTGCGCGTTTTTCTACAGTATCAAAGGGAATTGGGATCAAATCGTAACCAAATTTTGTATAGGTATTGATGAGCTGCTCATGAATCTGCTCCGACTGCTCAAAAGTTTCATAGCGCACATGGTCACTTTGAAAAATATCAGCCCAAGGGGTTACGATAAAAACAGTGTCGTAGCTGTGGTTTTGGCAGGCTTGAACAAAGCTTTCAGGATAGTCGCTGCCATAAAAGTCCATATATGCCAAAACATCAGGAAGGCCCCGATCAAGAAATATGGTCGCATTTTCGTAGGTATTGGCTTCCGTAAATTGCTTGAGCCGCCCTTCCAAAAGTAGTTTGCTAAAGAGCAAGGGCTGGGTTAGAAATAACTGTTCTATCCCATTTTCCCTGGCCTCGAGCGTTACTTGTCTTGAGATTTCCTCAAAGCAAATGTGTCCTCTCTTTTTTAATTCGTTTATTATTGATGATTTACCAGTGCCTGGTCCTCCAGTAATAACAATCTTTTTAGTATTCAATTTGGCAGGGTTTTGGATGCAAAAATCGTAATAATAATAGAAATTAAAAAATGTAAAGTAAAATGTATCTTTGCAGATGAATAAGCACCATTATGAGTACAGAGAAAAATCAAGACGAATTTTACGAGAAACTTCGATCGCAGCTTTATGCAACAGCTAGTTGGCCATCCGAATACCTATATAAATTCATCGTAGTATCAGATAACCGCAAAATTGCGGAGATAGAAAATATTTTTGATAATATGGGAGCGGTGATAAAAACCAAACCTTCTAAAAATGGAAAATACACCAGTGTGTCCATTAATTTACAGATGCGCACTCCTGAGCATGTTATTGAGAAATATATGGAGGTGACGCTGAACGTGGAAGGGGTTATTTCATTGTAGGGACTTAAGGTTTAAGACTAAGGGTTCAAAGTTATGAGTTCAGAGTTATGAATTTTTACGAGAATAATTCTGGATGACCGAAAACTGCTACCTGAAGACTGATGATTGCTTACTGAGAACTGACAACCGACAACCGACAACCGATGACTGATAACTGATGACTGATAACTGATGACTGACGAGTGAAGACTGCCTACTGCCTACTAAACACTGAAGACTAATTTTTACGAAACTTTTATACCACAATTAAGCTTTCTTTATTTTTTTTCGTATTTTGCAGACATGCACAAAGTACTCCGATGCATAATATTTAATACTACACATTATTATTTTGATAGACAATTTAGAATACAATACCGAGCGCGAACATTTGATCATTCCTGAATATGGAAGACATATGCAAAAGATGATCAATTATGCCAAAGAGCGCGAAACAAAAGAGGAACGCAATAAGGTTGCTAAGGCCATAATTTCTGTTATGGGCAATCTACAACCACATTTAAGGGATGTTCCTGATTTTCAGCATAAGCTATGGGATCAGCTATTTATTATGGCAGATTTTGATTTGGATGTGGATTCTCCATATCCAAAACCTTTGAGAGAAGAATTACAGGCACACCCTGAACCTTTAAAATATCCACAGAATTTCCCAAAATACCGGTTCTACGGCAATAATATCAAAACCATGATTGATGTTGCCAATACGTGGGAAGACGGCGATTTAAAAGAGGCATTAATTTATACCATTGCCAACCATATGAAAAAATGTTTCTTAAACTGGAACAAGGACACTGTGGAAGATGATGTTATTTTTAATCATTTATATGAATTGTCCGGAGGGAAAATCAATCTTAAGGAAGAGGATGAAGACTTATCTGACGTTACCACGTTGATGAGAAATAAAAAGAAATACTCTTCTACAAGCACTAAGAAAGCTCACCCCAAAAAAAGTACTACCAACCGCAATAGAAAACGCTACTAACCATACATGTCAACATTTATAATTGAAGGAGGTCATCAATTAAAAGGAAGTATCCAACCTCAAGGCGCAAAAAATGAAGCACTACAAATCCTATGTGCTGTTTTGCTCACTCCAGAACTCGTCACCATTCATAATATTCCAGACATCGTTGATGTCAATAAACTCATTTCACTTTTAGAGAAATTGGGGGTCAAAACCAAGAAAATCGGCTCTGGTTCCTATACTTTTCAAGCAGATGAAGTGAATTTAAAGTACCTTGAATCTGCTGAATTTAAAGAAGATGGGAAAGGATTACGTGGTTCCATCATGATTGTTGGACCACTTTTGGCGCGTTTTGGAAAAGGCTATATCCCAAAACCGGGAGGTGACAAAATAGGACGACGACGAGTGGATACGCACTTTGAAGGATTTATTAATCTGGGTGCGAAGTTTCGTTACAATCGTGAAGATCATTTTTACGGCGTGGAAGCCGAGCGATTAAAAGGCGCTTACATGCTCTTGGATGAAGCTTCTGTGACCGGAACGGCAAATATTGTGATGGCTGCTGTTCTAGCCGAAGGCACGACCACTATTTATAATGCGGCCTGTGAACCGTATTTGCAACAATTGTGTAAAATGCTGAATCGCATGGGCGCTAAAGTCAGCGGAATTGGTTCCAATATGCTAATTATTGAAGGCGTTGAGGCTCTAAAAGGCACAGAACATAGAATGTTGCCCGACATGATTGAAATTGGAAGCTGGATAGGATTGGCGGCCATGACCAAAAGTGAACTGACCATCAAAAATGTCAGCTGGGACGATTTGGGACAGATCCCGAATGTCTTTAGAAAACTTGGAATCACCATTGAGAAAGATGGAGACGATATCCATATTCCTGCCCATAAGGACGGTTACGAAATCCAAAGTTATATCGATGGTTCCATTTTGACGGTTGCCGATG
>NZ_DATJCA010000007.1:0-14092 GCF_035515035.1 Gelidibacter sp.
GTCAATATTATCTGCACGTAAATGATCGAGTGCACTTTGCAGATCGGTAAGCGGTACAAATCCGTTTTTTTCAATCCCGTAAACTTTTGGGTTGGATACGATGCGTAAAATATAATAACGACGGAGAAACTCTGGGGTCATAGGTCTGTTTGTAAAAACGAATGTAATAATTTACTTTCATAAAGCTAAAGGGAATCGGTTTATATATATTTGACGACCTTAATTAAACTCATGACCTCCGTTTTTAGTAAAAAAGATTTTGTTGCTACCAAATGGTTTACGCTCGAAAAAATAATACAACTTGTAACCGGCGTTTATATTGTTCCTAAAATTTTTAGTGCTTTGGGTACTATTGATATTGGCAAACTTAAGTTTGCTGAATCTGTTTTGGGAATGTTGACTCCTCTGTTTTTTCTCGGTTTATCTGCTATTTGTATTAGGGAAATTGTTTTCAATCCAAAACGTTATCAGCTTATTTTGGCTACGGCTTTCTATCTCCGATTGATCAGTTGGATAGTCATATTTGTTGGTATCATCCTCTATTTTAGTTTTACCGATAACCGTCCGTTAAAGGGTTTATATCTTATTATTGCGTTTGGTTATCTCTTTAAACTGACCGATGTTTTTGAATATTATTTACTGGCAAAAAAATGGACAAAAATAATATTCATCAGTAAAATAGTGAGCTTAAGTGTTATTATGGCATTGCAATATTATGGCGTAAAACACCAGTTTGATGTGTATTATTTTGCCAAACTTATTGTTCTTGACTTCTTTATTCAAGGCTTAATTTATGCCCTCATTCTTAAACATAAAAAATTGCTTTTTTTTAAGGAATGGAAGTTTTCCTGGACTTTGGGCAAATCGTTATTAAAGATGTCTTTTCCTTTAATAATTTCAAATAGCCTGATTATGTTTTACATCAAATTGATGAATTGTTTTTGAACTATTTTCATGGCGATCATGCCAATGGGATTTTTGCTACAGTGCAGTTTTTAGTGATTATTTTGACTTGGAATATTGGTTTTTCTGTCATTAATGCCTTATATCCTTCCTTGGCTGAATCTTATAAAGAAGACATTTTAGACTATCAAAATAAAATAAAAGTACTTTTTAGGATCATGCTGTCTTTTGGCGTTTTCATAGGTGTTTTTTATACTTTATTCGGCGATGTTATTTTGGATACCTTCTTCACAGCAGCTTATGCCGAGGCTAAAACCCCTTTATTGATTTTCTGTTGGGCGCCGCTTTTTGTTTTTATAGGAATGATTTACGAAAAACATTTAATCAACACCAACGATTTACAGAAAAATGTTTACCGATTTGTTCTTGGTTGTGTTTCAAACCTTATTTTATGTTATTTCCTGATTCCAATTTGGCAGGTCAATGGTGCAGCAATAGCCGTTTTAGCAAGTCATTTTATAACCAATATTGTGTATGTGTTTTTAGATACTAAAAGCAGAAAAGAGGTAGTATCTCTTTTTTAAGTCGATTTGATTTTCGCAACATCAAAATTTTCACTAAATAAAGTCATCTTTATAAAAAGTGACCGTATTTTTACGAGTTTTGGTTGGTAATCAAACTATACTCAGAGCATCATTATGGCAGATTTTATTTCAAGATTCTTATTTTTCGGATGTGCGTTTTTATCTCTATCCTCCTGTAAAACGGACCCTTCAAAAGCTGAACAAATAACAGAGGCTGACACCTATGTGGTAGAGGAGAACTGGGAGGATCGTAAATTTTCTATGTTTATTCATTGGGGTCTTTACTCCATTCCGGCTGGGATTTGGAATGACCAGAAAATAAGGGGATATAGTGAGCAAATAAAAGGGCATGCAAAAATCCCAACTGAGGACTATAGAAAATTGGGTGCTCAATTTAATCCCATCCATTGGGATGCTGATGAAGTTGCGCTTTTGGCGAAACAAGCCGGAATGAAATCCATTGTTTTAACCGCCAAACATCATGACGGCTTTTGTCTGTTCGATTCCCAATACACTACATTTGATGTTGTTGATGCCACGCCCTATACAAAAGACATTGTTAAGGAATTGGCGGAAGCAGCAAAGCGTCACAATTTAAAATTCGGCGTATATTTTTCACTGATTGATTGGGATTATGAAGGTGCCCTGCCTTTTGAATCTGTTGATAATTCGGATGCCATTCCGCCCTTGCATCATGAATATAATTTGAATCAAATTGAAGAACTATTGACAAATTATGGTGATATCTCTGAAATATGGTTTGATATGGGCGCTCCAACTTACGACCAAAGCAAAGAAATGGCAACACTGGTCAAAAGATTACAGCCCAATTGTATGATCAGTGGGAGAATTTGGAATGATCAGGGCGATTTTGTCGTTATGGGTGACAATAAGCAACCGGATTTTAAAATGGGAGTGCCGTGGCAAACCCCGGCCTCCATGTTCAATGAAACCTGGAGTTACCGATCTTGGCAGGAGCGAGGTGAAGTGGAAACTAAAGTGGCTGAGAAAATCAAGGATTTGCTAAAAGTAGTCAGTGCTGGTGGAAACTATCTTTTAAATATTGGACCAAAAGGGGACGGCACCGTTATTCCATTTGAAAAACAAGTGCTTACAGGCGTTGGGGAATGGCTCGAAAAAAATGGAACATCTATTTATGGAACCAGAGCAACCGCTCTCCCAGAGCAAGACTGGGGCATGATGACTGCAAAACCTGGAAAATTATACCTCCATGTTATTAACTTTCCCGAAAACAACAAGCTTAGCATAAAAGGGCTCCATGCCGATGTAAAGAAAGTATATCCACTATCTGACAACGCTTTATCATTGGAAAGTAGAATGACGAACACCGGTTATGAAATTGATTTAAACAACAATCTTGTCAAAGACAAATACGCAACGACGCTAGTTCTTGACTATGAAAATGACTTATCAATTACTCCGGAAAATGTTATCACCGCAAATGAAAGTAACAAATTTGTTCTGACCGCAGAAAATGCCGAGAATTATCACAGCTATAGTGGACACGATTATTATTCGACCAAAGCCACAGTGATTAAAATGAAATGGTATGTCATAAGTGATTCAAAAGAACCCTCTGAAATACAAGTAAGATTTTCTTCGAAAGAAAAGAATAAATATAAATTGGTCATCAATAATCACGACTATATTCTTTCAACAGTAAATGCTGATAGTGATAAAGACGGTTACTTATATGAATTGACCATCCCCTCGGTAGTTTTGTACGACGGAAAAAAGATCAACGACATAACCTTGCGTTTAGAGGATCAAAGCAATCCGCATCGTGGTTTGGCAATTGAGAAATTGGAAATAGTAATGAAGTAATTATTCACTTCATACTAATCAGGAGTTGTGCTGATCTGTTGATTTTTTTCGGATGATATCCGTTGGTTGCTATTTAGAAGCTTCACGAATTAATTAAAACCTTTCATTGCGGCTATCGTGCCAACCCATATGATGACGCACGAAATAAAAATCCCTATGGTATTGGCCAAAAAAGCCTGTTTGCGTTCCAACCCAAAAAGATAACCCGCAATGGTGCCCGCATAAACTCCAGTTCCGGGAAGGGGAATCAATACGAAAATCATAAGGCCCCAAAAACCATATTTCTTCACATTGTTTCCAGCACCTACTTTAGCACGTCGCGCTACAAAAATGGCTGCTTTTTTATAATAATACCATCTGATAAAATAGCGATTGATTACATCAAGAAAAAAGTTCATAATAGGAAACACCATTACATTTGCAATAAAGCAAAAAAGGAACGCTACATAAATATTTACCCCATTCAGCAGCGCATAAGGAATACCCACTTTTGCCTCACCCAAAGGAGATATACTCCAAAGCATAGCAATGAATAAATCAGAAATCATTTCTTTGTAATTAGAAGCGGCAAAAATAACTCATTTTCAAAGGTCTATACTGAAGTCATATATTAAAGTTTAGCCAAAAATTTCACTTTAATATAATAAACCTAAACCTAGAAGATGAAGAGCGCTCTTTTATTAAAAAGTGGGAGATATAGATTGGATATAACCGTGATTTTAATCAGAACTATTTTTAAACTCATTTCGTTACGTGTCCTTCAATCGCATTGATTCTACTTATAAAATTAACCGTTATTTAAGCTTTTCGTTTGATGTTTTCATTTACCATCCTTAACTTAAAATGGAAATATTTTCTCCGTAAAAAAGGTTAGATGTAATTGCAAACATATGACGTCGTAGCAATTGGAAAATAATCTACATTTATAAAAAAATCATACGCCATGTCATTGAGGTATTTTAAGATTATGCTTATCGGGTTTTCCCTGTTTTTATCCTGTAGTAATGACGATGATGGTCCTGATTCACAATCAGACTTTTATGCTGGCGCAAAGACTTCAGCAACAGAAAACCAATTGTTTGGAACATGGGCCATTTTCAACGTTGGTTTTAATGATCAAACTAATGCAGTGCCAATAAGCTACCCCGATTGTGGAAGGGATTTCCTAGTATTTTCTGACAAAGGAATTTATACGGAATATTTGTTTCAAAGCAGTGATTGCCACTACGAGGCGAATACCTTGAGTTGGACGCTAAAGAACGGGGTGATCAAGATGTCTAATCAGTATAACCAAACTGAAGATTTGGTCATTACCCAGGTCTCGGCAAACGAACTTATTTTTAAATCACGATTGGATGTCACTGGCGATGGAACATTGGATATTGTTGTGCTATATCTTCAACGTCACACGCCAATTGCATTTGATATGGTGTCAGGAAGTTTTATGCGCAATACATCGGAAGTAGCGCAAAATCTCATTAGCTATATCTGGCAACCGTATCATGACGCCAAAACTTTTGTGGGCTATGAAATCTACAGGAGCGCAGGAGATAATTGCTCAAAGGATGAGGCGGTATTGATAAAAACCATCTCAGATATTAATATTACAGAGTTTACAGATTTCACGCCTCCAGGTGCAGAGCGTCTTTGTTATTATTTAAAAACCATCCTACGCACTGGAACTTTGGGCGAAAGCGAATTACAGGTTTTTGACAGCCACTATCTGACCGTAAAACCTGTAAATTTAACCGAACCCACCGTACATAATAATACCATTGCATTAAACTGGGAAGCTAGTGATACGCCGTATTTTTCACATTACGAAATTTCATATACCAATTTCCCTAGTGGAATATCGGGCTATGGTCAACAAGTGGTGAGGGTGGCACGAATTTCCAATAAGAGCACTACGAGTTTTATAGATAACAATCCACCATTTCTTAAAAATCCCATTTATAGCATTCGTGTGTATGATGTTTTTGGAAATCACACCGTTGTTAATCCGCAAGGCTATAAGACGGCATGGCAAGTCAGCTATGAAAGGGCTGGTCTGTTACCAATCCATCGGTTATTTTCTTATGCTATTGATCCGACAGAACCTGTGGTTTATTTATATGGGTACGATACTGAAGCTTCAAATAATCTTAAAATATTGCGGTATAATTATGAAACAAATCGCACTGAAACCATATCAAGCCAAGAGGCATCAACTTCTACAGATTTATCAATTGAGATCATCACCTCGTCTGATGGGAAAGAACTGGTTTTGGACCAAGGCAACGAATTGCAAATTTATGATGCCACAACTTTGACATTCAAGTATAAGCTCCGACCTTCAGAGATTTCGAACTTAAATGATTTTCGGTATGCATCAGCTGGGTATTGGATTTTAACCGATGGAAATTATATTTATAGTTATGTTAGAAATGAAGCCGATTTTACTTTAGTAGATTCTAAACCCCATTTCTCCAACCACCAAGGCTTCTATAAATACAGCGTATTTGAAATTGAAAACAACCAGCTTTTATTGGGACATAAAAATGAATCTAGCAGCATGGTTTACGCTATCGATAATAATGGTATGCTTTCCTATTTAAAAACGGTTGCTCTACCGATCAAAGAGTCTGGCATGCGTCAATCAGAATACAATGCTGCTGGACATTATATGATTAATTTTGAAGACAAGAGTCTATATTCTACGCTGAATTATTCTTCTTTGGGGTCTTTTCAGCAACCTTACTTTGCAACTGGCATAAGCACCAATGGCAGTAAAATATATGGTTCCAATAATGATCCTAATTGGTCAATCGACGATACAGGCGCGCAAACTAAAGAAGCGGTTGTTTTTAACCGGGGGATTTCACAAGTCCAAACGCTTACGACGAATGGTTATCCTCAGGTGATTTTTCAAAATTATAAAGGTGATGTGCTTTCTATCTCCAGCGGTTTGAAAAAATCACGCCTTCGGGAGGGCATCAGTTATACGATGGATTTGTTTATAGAAAAATTAGAGGTGCAATAGCTTAGGGATTATCTATTCAACCCTTTCCTTCATAATAATAGGAAGTCTTATATAGGATGTGTCTTTTGAAGGATTAGACCTTTGACCTCGTTTTGGAGAAATTCATATATTTTACAGGGGTGTTTTGGTTTGAATGTTTCAATTTTAAATGATGAATAGCAACAAAAACCGATTTTGCCCTAAAGTTAATTTGGGATAAGTGGTATATTTAGCTACCACTTATAAGTTGTAAATAATTAACAAGCTCATGAAGACCTTTATCAAGAATGGATTGTTTTTCTCGGGAATGCCCGATGAAAAAGCTGTTAAACAAGATGTATTGATTGATGGTGACGGACGTATATTAGAAATAGGGTCCTCCATTTCATTTTCTGAAGAGGATTTGGAAATTATTGATGCCGAAGGAAAATGGATCGTTCCAGGTTTTATTGATTCGCATACCCATTATGATGCTGAGATTTTGGCTTCTCCAGGACTAAAAGAATCGGCACGACATGGCGTCACCACCATCATTTTGGGAAGCTGTTCAGTGTCGGCAGTATATAATTCGGCGGAAGATACTGCCGATTCATTTACAAGGGTTGAAGCGATTCCGAGAGAGGTCATGTTGCCCTTGTTGGAAAAAGAGAAATCGTGGAGCACTCCAAAAGAATGGAAAGCCTACATCAGCAAATTACCTTTAGGAATCAACATCGCTTCTTTTATCGGCCATTCTGATATGCGAATGAAAGCCATGGGAATCAAGCGTTCTTTAAGCGATAAGGAATCGGCAACACCTCAAGAAAAAGAACTGATGTTGAATATGCTTGACGACGCGCTTGACGAAGGTTTTATAGGCTTATCAACCATGGATAATCCTTGGGACAAAATGGATGGTGACCGGTATTGGTCCCATAAAACGCCCTCTTTTTATGCTTCGTGGAAAGAAAGAAAAGGTCTGATCAATCTACTTCGAGAACGCGATGCAATTCTTCAAGGCGCCCCTAATTTGGTCACTCGGATCAATGCGCTCAATTATATGTTGGCGAGTGCGGGTATTTTCAGAAAACCGCTTAAAACTACCATGATTGCCATGATGGATTTAATTGGCGATCGCTATATTTATCCCATGGTGGCCTTTGGTTCCAAAGCCATCAATAGTTTGGGAAATGCCAACTTTAGGATGCAGTCGCCACCTTGTCCATTTACGGTGTATTACGATGGCGTTGACTCGGTCATGTTTGAGGAATTCCCAAGTGGAGAGGCTTTGAGGCATCTAGCCAAAGAATTGGATCAAAGAGATGAACTCATAAATGATCCTCAATTTAGAGAGAATTTTAAAAGAGAGATCAAGAAAAAATATGCGCCAAAAGTGTGGCATAAAGATTTAAGCAAAGCCGTTATAATCGATTGTCCTGACGAAAGTTTAATAGGTAAAAACTTCTATGACATTGCTGAAGAAACCAATAAACATCCTGTCGATGCGTTCCTGGATACAATAATAAAATATGATAAAAAGATGAGATGGACCACCACGATTGCCAATGATAGAACCGAAAAATATAAAAACCTTTACAATTTCAAATACAATTTAATTAGTTTTTCGGATGCCGGTGCCCATCTCAATAATATGGCATTCTATAATTTTCCTTTAAAAATGATTAAAATGGTGCACGATTCCATAAAGAAGGGAAATCCGATCATGACCATGGAAAAATGTATTTGGCGACTAACTAAAGAACAAGGCGATTGGTTTGATCTGGATTGTGGCTATTTAGCCCAAGGAAAAATGGCTGACCTAGTCATCTTAGATCCTGAAAAATTTAAGAACATCACAGAAAACGTTGAAATCGCTCCTATAAAAGAGTTTGATAATTACGAACGTTTGGTCAATCGAAATGACCGGGTCGTTTCAAGAGTGATGGTTGGTGGGAATACAATTTTAAAGAACGACACCTTTGAGGAAGATTATGGCAAAACAAAAAAGTACGGCAGGTTTCTCGAGAAAGTGGGACAATAAAATAAACAGTTACAAAAAGCAATATAATGAGATGAAAACGAATCAACAATCCATTCCAAACTATGAAGCGCAACCAAACCGTTATAAGGATATGCTCTACCGCCGTTGTGGGAAGAGTGGCATCCTATTACCGGCGATCTCTCTAGGACTCTGGCATAATTTTGGGCATGCCGATGACTTTACAAATGCTAGAAACATCGTAAGAACTGCCTTTGATAGTGGCATCACCCATTTTGATTTAGCCAATAATTATGGTCCGCCTTATGGTTCTGCCGAAGAAACTTTTGGAAGAATTTTAAAGAAGGATTTTAAAAGGTATCGGGATGAATTGCTTATTTCAAGTAAAGCAGGTTGGGATATGTGGGATGGGCCTTATGGCGATTTAGGATCTAAAAAATATTTAATTGCGAGCCTCGATCAAAGTTTAAAAAGAATGGGTCTGGACTACGTGGATATTTTTTACCATCACCGTCCTGATCCCGATACACCATTGGAAGAAACCATGGGCGCCTTACATCAAATGGTACAACAAGGAAAAGCACTTTATGTTGGGGTGTCCAGTTATCCAGCAGATTTAACCCGACAGGCCAGTAAGATTTTAGAGCAGATGGGCACCAAACTATTGATCCATCAACCGCGCTATAATATGATGGATCGTTGGGTGGAGGATGGCTTGTTGGATGAACTTGAACGTCAAGGAACGGGAGCTATTGCCTTTTCACCTTTGAGCCAAGGTATATTAACTGATAAGTATCTGAACGGAATTCCAGAAGATTCAAGAGCAGGAAAGGACAAAAGATATCTCAAAGCAGAACAGCTGACCAAAGAAAAATTGGACACGGTGACGCAATTGAATAAAATCGCTAAAAGCAGAGGGCAAAGTTTGGCGCAGATGGCCATAGCCTGGCTATTAAAAGACGACCGTATCACCTCAGTGTTGGTTGGCGTAAGTAGGCCAGAGCAAGTTCGGGATAACGTAGAATCCATAAACAATTTGGATTTTTCGAAAGAAGAACTAAACTTGATTGAAGGGATCTTAAATACCAAAAGTTGAAAGGTTGATTGTATATAATGGCATGCCATCGCAGGTCATTCGAAGGCCTCATGAAACTTAGCTCAACCTCACCGATACAATCGGGAAATGTCAATTCAATTCGTTTAAAATTCGTTAAATTTGCAGGTTCTATTACTAAATAAATTGGTTTAATACCATTGTGAATCCATCAAAAAATGAGCAAAAACAAAGAAATTGCAAGTCTGGAGAAAAAACTGAAGGCCGATCTCGATAATTTTGAAGCTGCAAAAATAAAGTGTGGTATTATTGGTAGAAGTGGCGTGGGCAAATCATCTCTGATTAATGCCATTGTTGGAGAATACATTGCGGAAGTTGGGGAAGTGGAAACAACCATGGAAGTGGGGAAGCCCATTGAGCATAGAGGCCTGAATTTTTACGATTTACCAGGGTGCTCAACTATCAATTTTCCGAAGGAACGGTATCTTGAAGAGTTTAATATCAAAGATTTTGATTGTGTCATTTTGGTAACTTCAGATCGGTTTTACGAAGACGATTTATATTTAATAAATGAACTTTTAAAAATTAAAATGCCCGTCTTTGCGGTTCGCACAAAAATAGATTTTTCAATTGATCGCGCCTTGAGACGTAATATTACGGAGGAGGAAACTTATACTACGGTTATGAATGATCTTAAGCAAAACCTGAAGGGTTACCCACTCAATGGTATTTATTTAACCTCTGCCGATTATCCACAAGAATATGATTTAGGCCAACTTTTGGAGGATATTTATTCGAGCTTGGGAAAAATACAACAGCAGCGGTTTGTTGCCGATATCAACATTACCAGCCAGAAAATCCTTTCAAAAAAAAAAGAACTAGCAAATAAGATGGTAGGCATCCATTCAGCGCTTTCGGCGGTGAATGGGGTTAATCCTATTCCGGGATTGGATGTTGGAGTGGATATCTCCTTACTTACAAGAATGGGGGTCCATGTTAGGGATATCTACTGCCTGGGCGAGGAACAGCAACATTTTATCATGGATTTATTGGATAAAAATAACGCCAAGGTGTTAACTGCAAAAGCCCTACAGTTTAGTGTCAAATATTTAGGGAAAGATGCGATTATTCTTCTTTTAAGAAGGGCAGGAGCAGCGGTTGCTGCAAAATCCGCTTCAAAATACTTTCCTTTTATTGGGGCGGCAATTTCGTCAACAGTTGGTTTTTTATTGACTTCTTCCATAGGTAAAGATATGGTTAAGGATGCAGAAAGTATCGCTACGGAAAATTATAATGCCCTAAAATCCCTAAAAATTAAACGCGAGTAGGGATTGTTTACCAATCCATTCAATAAGAGTTGAAATATCACTTTTATTCCCGGTTGAACATTAAATTTGTGCAGTTCGGGGCCATTTACTATGCCTAAACTATTCGGGAGGGAAGAGCTCTAAGGAAACCCCAGACACAAAACTTCTACTTCCAATCCAAAGCCATAAAAAAGCTTAGATTGTAACAAAATTTATAAAACACCTACTAACACTGTTACAATAGTAAACTTCTAAACAAAAAACCATGCTTTCTATCCAAAACCTGAATAAAACTTATCCTAATGGGACACAGGCTTTAAATAATGTCAATCTCGAAATTCATAAAGGGATGTTTGGTCTTCTGGGACCCAACGGTGCGGGTAAATCGACCTTAATGCGCACCATTGCCACCTTGCAAATAGCTGATTCTGGCACCATTACCTTTGATGGGATTGATGTATTTAATCAACCTGAAGAATTGAGAAAAGTATTGGGATATTTACCTCAGGATTTTGGCGTGTATCCTAAAGTATCCGCAGAAATGATGCTCAATCACATTGCGAAAATCAAAGGGATCCATAGTAGTACCGACCGTAAAGCCTATGTGGCCGATCTTTTAAATCAAGTGAATCTTTACAAATTTAGAAAACGAAATCTAGGAGATTATTCTGGTGGCATGCGCCAACGTTTTGGAATTGCCCAAGCTTTGATCGGGAATCCTAAGTTAATTATTGTGGATGAGCCAACCGCTGGGTTGGATCCTTTGGAACGTAACCGTTTTCATAATTTACTAAGTGAATTGGGCGAAGATGCCGTGGTGATTCTATCCACCCATATTGTAGATGATGTGGTAAATTTATGTACCAACATGGCCGTTTTTAATGACGGGCAAGTTGTGGTGCAAGGCCATCCGCAAGAATTGTCCAATTCGTTGAACGACAAAATATATCGCAAACGCATTGAAAAGAGCGAGATTGAAAAATATCAATCGGAATACACTGTGCTTTCCACCTATTTACGAAGTGGAAATATGAATGTCAATATCTTTAGTGACGTACATCCCGGAGACGGTTTTGAAGTGGTCAACAATAATTTAGAAGATTTTTATTTCTATAGCATTAACCAACCTCAAACCGTATAATCATGAAGGAGATTTTCTTATTTGAACTGAAATATCGGTTAAGGCGACCAGCTACATACATCTACATTTTTTTGATGTTCCTAATTCCGCTCTTATTGAGTGTTTTTGAAAGTTCAGTTACGGCTCAATATACCAATAGTCCAAATGCCATTGTAGGTGTTTTGGGTGGCATGAGCATTATAAGCTTATTTTTTTATGCGGCCATTATGGGCGTTGCGGTGTACCGCGATGAAGAGCATAAAACGGCACAAACCTATTTTACATTTCCTGTCTCGGAAAAGAATTATATTTTAGGACGGTTCTTTGGCAGTTTTACCATTGTTACGGTAATGAATATTGGGGCAGTTATTGGAACGATGATTGGTTTTGGGATTGGGGCTTTTTTAGAACGACCAGATTACGGTACCTACACCTCCTTTAACTTATTGTCTTATGTCTTGCCATTTGTTTATCTATTGACGTTTAATGCGTTTTTTATAGGAAGTTTGTTCTTTTGTTTGATGACCTTTTTCAAAAGGATGTCAATTCTGTATTTAGGAGGTATTGTCATTCTTATTCTGACTATTGCATCAGGACAATTATTATCTGGTTTGGATACGGAGTGGTTAAGTGTTTATGTAGATCCTTTTGGAGAGGCAGCCCACGGATTTATAACTAAGTATTGGACCGTAGATGAACTAAATCACAATCAATTATCACTTTCGGGTAAATTTGCACTCAACCGGTTATTGTGGTTAGGGATGGCATTTGGGATTTTCTTTTTTACCTTGTTTAAATTTTCATACAAAGGATTTTTAACGACTTCCAAACAGAAATCGTCTAAAGAAAGCAAAGAAGACTATGTACCTGCTTCCTTTGTTCCAAACATCACCCAGGTTTTCAACGCCAAAGCGCGTCGTGAAAATTTAGTGTCATTAAGTAAAATTGAATTTCTGTCCATTGTAAAAGAAACTGCTTTTGTCATTTTGATGGTTATGGGCATCATCGTTGCAGGATTTGTGGCCTACCAATCCAATCAGGTTTATGGTACTCCATCGCTGCCCTTGACCCGCTATATGGTGACCCAAATTTCGGGTGGAATTTCCTTGTTTTCAATTATAATTTTGGTGATTTATTCCGGAGAAGCCGTCCATAGAACACGGCAGAATAAAACATTTGAATTTTACGATGCCTTACCTGTCAGCAATATCACCTTATATCTTTCTAAGATTATTTCATTGATTGGTGTTTCGGTCGTGTTGACTTTGCTCAATGTGGTCGTAGGAATCTTATATCAAACCTTCAACGGCTACTTCAATTATGAATTAGGCATGTACTTGACCTATAATTTCACGAATGTGTTTCCCTCTTATGTGATGACCGTACTTTTAGCGTTTTTTATTCATGTGTTGGTCAATAATAAGTTTTTAGGCCATTTTATTGTGATTCTTATTTATATCGGTTTCCCTATTTTATTGGCGTTGGTTTTAAAAACCTCGAATCCTTTGGTGATTTTTGGTGGATCTGTAGGTGGATTTTTGAGTGATTTAAATGGTTTTGGACATTATTTGTATGGAAGATTCTGGTTGAACCTGTATTGGATATTATTGACTTGCATCTTGGCTACCTTGGGCATTGTTTTCTGGAATCGTGGTTTCTTTTCTTCGGTTAAAGAGCGTTTGCAGATCGCAAAACAACGTTTTAGCGGAAAAACCTTAGGTGTCATGCTGTTATTTATTGTTGCATTTGTTTCAGTGGGTGCCTACAGTTATTATAATTTAAAAGTTCTGAACCAATTGGAAGATGGTAACTACAGTGAAAAACTCAATGCCAATGCTGAAAAGAAATATGGAAAATACATTGACCGACCGCACATTCAAGTCACCGATCTCAAAGCATTTATCGATATTTACCCTGAAGATAGGCGCGTAGAGGCCAAAGGAGAATTTAAGGTCGTCAACAATTATGAAGTCCCTATCGATACGCTGTTGATGGAAGTAAAATTCCCAATAGCAGATACAAGAATCACCAAAGTAGTCTATAACGGTACGGAATTAAAACCTTTTTTAGAAGATGACGAATACCGAATGTTCATTTATAAATTACCAACAAGTTTGTTGCCAAAGGAAACCGCCTCTTTAGTGATTGAAACAAAAGCCACTACCCACGGCTTTTCTTCAGATCCTGAAACGGCAATATTAGGCAACGGCACTTTTTTTAGAGATGACATTTTCCCATCCTTTCATTACGAGCGAACTTTATTGGATAATGGCATTCGTAAAAAACACGGCTTGGAAAAG
>NZ_DATJCA010000008.1:0-16262 GCF_035515035.1 Gelidibacter sp.
GTTATTGATGGGATTCCTACACGGGATATTAGTTTTTTGAATCAAGCGGATATCAAGTCCATGTCAATCTTAAAGGATGCATCGGCTGCAGCTATCTATGGATCGAGGGCATCAGGTGGTGTGGTTTTGATAACAACAAAAAGCGGTCAGGTAGGGAAAGTGAGTTTTGATGTGAGTTATTATACAGGTATCCATTACGCTTCCAATCTTCCAAAGATGCTGAACGCGGAACAATATATAAATACGGTGGAGAAGGCTTGGAATAATTCCAGTAGAACGGGTGCCAATCCTTATACTGCCGATAGGGGCAGAACTGATTTTTCTGATACCGATTGGTTGGACGAGTTATTTGAAATGGGAAGTTCCCAAAATCTACAATTTACCGCAAGTGGCGGAAGTGATAAGATTCAGTTCTTGACATCCTTGGGATATTACCATCAAGATGGAATTGTGGTATACGATAATGACAGCTATAAACGATTAAATTATAGGGTAAACCTAAATGTGGATCTAACAGAACGTTTGAAAATAGGAACGAATCTTCAGTTGACCTATGCAACCCAAGATGCCCTATCCTCTAAAGGTGATGAACCAGGTATTATACGACATGCCTTATTGAGACCTCCTGTGTTGGGCGTCTATAAGGATGTTGACGATCCAACCTATTCCGTGAGGGATCCTTTTACCGATTTGCCTTTTTATGTCCATAATGATAGGGATAATGGCGGCTGGGAAAGCGATAAGTACGAATGGTCCCAGAACCCAATAGCATTGGCTTACTTTACAGATGATGTGCGGAAGGATTTTAGAACC
Organism: Gelidibacter sp.; assembly: GCF_035515035.1. Lineage (GTDB taxonomy): Bacteria > Bacteroidota > Bacteroidia > Flavobacteriales > Flavobacteriaceae > Gelidibacter. Next base: position 814 of record NZ_DATJCA010000008.1, read on the forward strand.
TTTGGGAACATCTATGCGGAATATTCGTTTTTAGAAAACAAGGAACTCACCTTTAGAACCAATGTGGGGGTCGACTTGTCATTTTTCCACAATAAAAGATTCAACGAAAATTTTGGTGATGACGATGGTGGTGGTAGTGATGCAGACAAAGGTCTGGGGAGACAAAATCGTCCAAATAATTTAAACGAAGATCGTGGTGAATCTCGTACGATTACCTTTAACAACACACTTAATTACGCAAAAACCATAAATGATAAACACGACATTAGTGTTTTGGTTGGAACTGAATTTATTGAAAATTACGATTCGTCCATAGGAGCAAGTAGGATGCGATTTGATATTACTGACAAAACCTTTAGATATATAGATTATGGTGGTACTGAGGCTGATTTGTGGAATGGTGGAAGTGCATCGGAATGGGCGTTGTTTTCATTTTTCGGTTCCGGTACCTATGTGTACGATTCGAAATATATGGTTACGGCCAATTTCAGGGCTGATGCCTCATCCCGCTTTTCAGAGAATAATCGTTGGGGTTATTTCCCTTCTATTTCTGCAGGTTGGAAAATATCGGATGAAGACTTTTTAAAAGATCTATCATGGCTATCAAATCTGAAGTTGAGAGGTGGCTGGGGCCGTTTGGGAAATCAAGAGATTGACAATTATGCCTATTTAACCTTGATAAGTCAAACCGATGGTAAGGTTGTTGTCAAACGCTATGGGAACGACGATCTGAAATGGGAAACTTCCGAATCGAGCAATTTTGGTATTGACTTTGGTTTTTTTAATAATAAATTGTCCATCTCTACAGATTATTTTGTAAAAAAAACAACAGATATTTTATTGCCTGTGGGATTACCGAGTATTGTTGGAGATGTCTCACCTACCATTGTAAATGCGGGTGAGGTCATTAATAAAGGTTTCGAGTTTACCTTAAACTATCGAAACTCGGACAATGAATTCAAATACGGTATCAATGCCAATTTTGGCACTTTGATCAATAGCGTTGAACGATTGCAAACTAAGGAGGTAGGACAATCCTTGAATTCCTTTTATGGATATAAAATGATTGGTATCTACCAAAATCAGGACGAAATCGATAACCATTTAAGTGGCACATTAAACCCCACTGCGAAACCGGGTGATATTAAGTTTGCAGATTTAAACAACGATGGTATCATCAATTCGGATGATAGAACATTTACCGGGGATGCCATACCGGATCTTACTTATGGACTGTCATTGTCGGCAAGCTATAAGGGCTTTGATTTTTCTTGTCTTTTTCAAGGCGTAGAAGGGGTCGACAAATATAATGATGCTCGAAAAATCGTAGACTATGATACACGGCCTTTTAATTATACAACCCATATTCTAGGTGCATGGGATGGCGAAGGTAGTACTAATACCATTCCGAGAGTTACCTTTGAGGATAATGGTAGCAGTAAGGAATCCAGTATTTATGTTGAGGACGCCTCTTATTTTAGGCTCAAAAATGCAGAAATCGGATATACCTTGAATGGGATGTTGGGGGTTCAGAATATCCGTCTTTATATCTCAGGTCAAAATCTGTTTACAGTAACAAAGTATTCAGGTTTAGATCCAGAATCTACAGATACAGTTGATAAAGGAACTTATCCATTGTCATCTTCAGTCTTGTTTGGTGTCAATGTTAAGTTTTAATATTTTAAAAATACAGTTATGAAAACAACATATAAAAGTTTAATTGCAGTTGGTATCTTTTTAGTATTAGCCGGTTGTAACGACGAATTAACAAAAGATCCCATCGGGCTGTTGACATTGGATCAGGTGGATACAAATCCTACCATAAATACTTTGGAATCTTCGGTGACTTCTTCCTATCAGTTGCTTTCCAGTACATTGAATATTGTTGGTGAATGGCAGTGGGATGATGGAACAGTCACACGCAATGATTTTATTTTACATGATATTGCCTCAGGTGATATGAACAAAAAATGGAATCCAGATGGCGATCAAGCCTGGATGGATGAAATTAGTGCCTATAGTTTTACTGCGGATAACGGGGCATTTAATGGAATTTGGCTCTACGACTACGAGGGGATTAATAGAATTAACCTCGCTGTAAGTTATTTGACAGATCCGGAAATACTCCAATCAGTCGGTATCAGCGAAGCTCGTAAAAACCAATTGTTGGGAGAGGCCTACTTTTTAAGAGCGTTTTATTATTTTGATCTGGTGAATAATTTTGGGGGTGTACCTCTTTTGACCGAACCGTTGACTTCCTTTGCCCAGGCATACGATGCAGCGGTTAGAGTTCCCGATTCTGAAATATGGGAGCAGATCAATTCTGATTTAATGGAAGCAAAGACTTTATTGCCAAATGCTAAATATCCATCACCTAGCGAACCATGGCGAGTCTCAAAAGGCGCTGCCATAGCATTGCAGGCTAAAGTTGCCTTGTACAACAATGATTGGACCTCTGTCATAAGCTTGGTGTCCGAATTGGATGCTCTTGGATTTTATAGTCTAAATGTGAATTATTTTGACAGTTTCGATGTAGATAAGGAATTTTCGGATGATGAAGTCATTTTTGCATACGATCATGTTTCCAGTCAGAATCCGAGAAAAGGAAATGGCCTTTGTGCACTGATTGGATGGGGATTTATAGCACCAACGGAAAGTTTTATAAACGAATTCGAACCTAATGATCCACGATTGTTATACACAGTGGATGTACCGAATCAAAATGTTTCAAAATTGTTGGGCAATACTGTGGGGAATAATAAAGGAAATGATGATGCCCCAAGCAACAAAATATTTATTCGCTATGCGGACGTCCTACTTTGGAAAGCCGAGGCCCTCAATGAAATTGGAGATTATGATGGGGCGATAGCTATTATAAATGATATAAGGGAAAGAGCCAGAACTACACCCACTGCCGATGGTTCTGCAATACCTTCTGGAACTTTATCGGATAGACCAAATTCAACAGATGCTGCTCAAATAAAGGATTGGTTAATTCATGAAAGACGTGTTGAACTCGGTTTTGAATCACAACGATTCAATGATCTTAAGAGATGGGGAATTGCAAAATCCTTTTTAACAGGTTTGGGAAAAAACTTCCAGGACAAAAATTATTTATACCCAATTCCGCAAGGTGAAGTGGATAAATCCGCAGGGACCATTACGCAGAATCCAGGTTACTAAATGAGTATAAGATTAAGAATTGTTTGAGTTAGTTTTTAATTAAGGAGAAGTAGTATTTCTCAGATATCCTACTTCTCTTTTTTTTAGTGCAGCTCGATTTCTGGAATTTAGTTAAAAGTGCCAATCCTTCAAGGATAAGAGATCTCGATATGATTTGGATAATCCTCTCCTTTCAAAGCGATATGGTTTCAAGGTTTCTTCATTAATAACTTTTTATAGAATATTTCATTAACCAATAAATCAAATATGGAATGAGTGACATTGCATTAAGATATCATCAAAATCCAATTTTATCACCTAAGGATCTAAGCCCCAGTAATCCAAATATGATTATTGAGTGTTTGCTAAATCCTGGTGTATTTCAATTTAAGGATAAAATAGGATTATTGGTTAGGGTAGCAGAAAGAACCATTCAAAAAGAGGGCTTTCTCACTGTACCCATATATGATCATCTCGGGAAAGTTGAGCTTTTGAACTTCAAGATGGATGATCCCAAATTAGACGCATCGGATGCCCGAGTGATAAACTATGAAGGTGTCGATTATTTGACTACCATATCGCATTTAAGGGTTTTGTTTAGTGACGACGGCACCCATTTTTATGAGAATAAATCCTTTCCATCACTTTTTGGAGAGGGAGTCTACGAATCGTATGGCATTGAAGATTGCAGAGTTTCCAAAATTGACGATGCCTACTATTTAACGTATACCATGGTTTCACCAAACGGTGTCGGAGTGGGGCTGCGCATCACAAAGGACTGGAAGACCTTTGATAGGAAGGGCATGATCTTCAGTCCCCACAATAAGGATTGTGCCATTTTTGAAGAGAAAATTAACGGTAAATATTACGCGCTCCACAGACCAAGTAGTCCTGAATTGGGAGGCAATTATATTTGGGTGGCAGAATCGCCAGATGGTTGTCATTGGGGGAATCACAAATGTATTGCCAAGACCAGGTCAGGAAAGTTTGATAGCAAACGGTTGGGCGCTGGCGCAGCACCTATAAAAACGGAAAAGGGCTGGTTGGAGATCTATCATGGTGCCACTGAAGAAAATAGATATTGTTTGGGTGCTATTTTATTGGATTTATACGACCCATCAATCGTTATTGCGCGTTCTGAACAACCCATTATGGAACCGATTGCGGAATATGAGAAAACGGGCTTTTTTGGTAACGTGGTATTCACTAATGGACATATCGTTGATGGAGACACCATTAAAATGTATTACGGGGCATCAGATGAACATGTTTGTTTGGCTGATTTTTCAATCACGGACATATTAAAAACATTAGGACTATAATGATAGATTTAGCTAAGGTTGGATTAAAAGATTTTACGAGAAGTGCGAAGATATTGATCATAACCAATACAATTTATGCATTTGTACTTCCGGTCATTGATATTTTCGTGGCCTCATATATTATGCGAAATTCAAATGACCCTTCCAAAGTCATCTTGTACCAATTGGCAATTTATGTTGGTATTCCAATTACGTTTCTGATTAATGGGTATTTGTTGAATAAAATAAACATTAAAAGATTGTTTTCATTAGGGATGCTTTTGAGCGGTGTATCCATGGTGTTCATGATGTCATTAAAGGAAATCAATTATTTTGGATTGGTAGGCGCTGGGTTGATTATGGGGATGTCCTTTGGTCTCTATTGGGCCAATCGGGATTATTTGGTACTCTCCACAACACAGGACAGAACCCGAAATTTTTATTATGGACTGGAGACTTTTATCTATACCATCATTGCTTCCACTGTGCCATTTTTAATTGGTTGGTACTTAATGAAGGGACATGGGAATTCGGAGTCAATTTCTAATGAAGCTGTAAATTCAGGTTATAGGGTTATTACCACGATCGTATTTCTAATTACGCTTCTTGCCTCCATTGTATTTCATTTGGGAACCTACGAAAAACCAAAGAGTGAAAAATTTATTTATTTCAAATTTCACAAACTTTGGAAAAAAATGATTCAGTTGTCTGTATTGAAAGGGCTGGCACAAGGTTTTATCGTAACAGCTCCAGCCATGTTGATGATGAAGTTTTTCCATTCTGAAGGCGCATTAGGGACTGCTATTTCCATAGGAGCTGTCATTGCGGCAGTAATCATGTTGATTTTGGGGAAATATTCGAAGCCTAAACATCGTTTGGTTATTTTTAGTGTTGGATTGATTTCATTTTTCCTTGCCTCCTTTTTTAATGGGCTACTGTTCAATACCACAGGAGTCATTCTATTTATGTTCTTATTGTTGATGGCTCGACCAATTTTGGATATTGCCTATTTTCCGATTCAATTAAAAGTCATTGATATCCTATCAAAATTGGAAAACAGGAATGAATTCTCGTACATTCTAAATCACGAATTCGGATTGTTTGTTGGTCGTTTTATAGGGGCAAGTACGTTTTTGATTATTGCATTTTTTATAAATGCGGATATTGCTTTACGTTATGCCTTATTGATTATTGGGAGTCTTCAATTACTTTCTATAATTATTGCCAAGCAGCTGTTAAAGCAACAATCAACTTTAGAAAAGGAATTATTGGAGAAGGAACTATTAAATAAGGAACCAATTGATGAAGATAAAGTAATTACTAACCCTATAAGCGTAAAATAAAATGATTGTTAAAAATTACCTTCTGGCTCTATTCATCGGATTTCTACTTTTTTCTTGCAAAACGGGATCATCTCAGTTCACGGATGATAATTCGATCCATCAGCTTCATTTAAGTCGAGTAGATGCCATGCCTAATTTGCCAGAGCCTTTTAAGGTCATGGACTTTAAAGACATGGCGAAAAAGTTTGATGCCTTGGTTTATGATGAGACTCAAACGGGAGAGTATTGGCCTCTCATTTGGATGGACGATTCCCGGAAAAATTTTGATCAGGAAACCTTTGGGATTTATACGGCAATGGGCGATTTAAGACAGGGGCCACATAACAACGATGGGATTTTTCATGAGTCTTTAGCAACTGTTGGTTCTGTGTTTGGAGCAACTCTTGTGGGTATCGACAAATCAAACCAAAATGGAAAAAACTATGTGTCCATGCTTAAGAACTATTTTAATTCAGAAACCAATTGGGATATTGTAATGAACAACACCTCTCCTGAAGTAGCAATGCTTGGTGGAGGATATGGAAGGGATTGGTGGTATGATGTATATCCAAACGTATTATTTTATGGTGTCGCAAACTTTTATCCTGATGAAACGCATTATACAGAAATTATGCATTCGGTTGCGGAGAAATTTTATGACGCCAACACGGTTTTAGAAGGAAATTATTCACATTCCTTTTTTGATTATGCCACCTTGGAACCTCAAGATAATTGGATCTGTAAACAAGAGGATGCGGCAGCAGGTCATGCCTATGTTTTGTATTCTGCCTATCAGAAATTTAAAGAGCCCAAATATTTGATTGGGGCCAAAAATTCTTTAGAGGCTCTTTTGGCACAAAAAGATAATCGTTTTTATGAAATTCTAATGCCATTTGGAGCCTATGTGGCTGCACGATTGAACGCTGAAGAAGGAACTGATTACAACTACACTAAAATTTTGGAATGGACGTTTGACGGTACCTCAGTCTGTAGAGAGGGATGGGGCGTGTTGGTAGGCAATTGGAACGGATACGATATTTCTGGAATAGTCGGAAGTACTGTCGATCATGGAGGATTTGGCTTTTTAATGAATACTTATGACACCATGTGGCCCCTGGTACCAATGGTCAGATACGACCAGCGTTATGCAAATGCAATTGGGAAATGGATGTTGAACGCCAGCAATGCATTAAAATTATTCTATCCTTATGAAATACCTGATGAACATCAATCCATCCCAGAACTTAAACACCATACGAAAGGTGTTATTGCCTATGAAGGTCTGATCAAACAATCGCATTTTGAGGAGTATGAGCATATCAAGGCACCCATCGCGATTGGTGATGGTCCACATTGGGTAGATGGAAATCCTGATGTGTCCCAATTTAGCGTTTATGGAAGTGGGCACGTGGGGATTGCGGGAGCAATTATTTCAGCAACAAATGTGGATAATATATTGCAATTGGATTTATTGGCGACCGATTTTTATCGCAATGCGGCATTGCCGTCATATCTGTATTATAACCCTAACCAAGAAGCAAAATCTGTGACCATTTCTGTGGGTGAAAAATCGTTAAAGATTTATGATGCCATACAAAGAAGGTTTATTAGGGAAAATGTTAAACGCGACTTCACTTTTGATATCTCAAGGGAAAATGCAGCGCTTTTGGTGATGGTTCCCCAAACTGCAGGAATATCCGAAAAGGACGGAAAATTATATGCTGATGGCGTCGTCATAGATTATAGATATTCAAAAAATTAAACGGTTTAAAAATGATTAAGTTTTATATAAAAATTGGAACAGTATGGTTGTCGTTATTGTTCTGTCTATACGGGGCCATTGGATGGGGCCAAGATATCAAGCTCAAGGTTGTAGGGAATGCTGAAGATGGTTTTAATGTGGATATTTATAATGGCAACCAATTAGTCCTCCATAATTCCGAAGAATTTAAGCTTAAAGTCACCAATTTGGATTTTAGTGAAACCACTGAAATTAGTAATTGGAAGGGTTCACAATGGACAGGTACCGATAATTTTATAATCCTCTCAAACGAAATCTATTTGTCAGATTTTGATTTGAACTTATCCATGTCGGTCACTTATGAAGTCATCAATTCCAATGTGGTCAAAAAGAGCATTGATTTGTTGCAGTCGGGCATGCCTTCATTATACTATACTCTGGAAGAGAATTTTATACCCGCAAATCCTCCATCCAAATATGTTACTTTTGAATATGATGATTTTCCAGGTGGATTTGCCCACGAAATATTTCCTTCGGCTGGTTTTGTGACCTCCGATAATCAGTTGGTCGGTGTCTTGATGGATGCAGGTTATAAAAATCACTATACACGATCTACACGCAGACGGTTTAATGGTCATGGCGGTGGTTTTGTAGGCATGCGAATATTGCCCGATCCCGAATTGCTTTCCGTTGCTACGTTGGACGAAAGAGCAAAGGGCAAACATTATATCCAACAGAAATTTGGTGAACTATATGATTTGGATCAGGGCAAAGAAATCAACCTAAAGATCTCTTCTGATTTTCAACACATCGGAGGTGCTGGGATTAAACATCAATCTGAATCAATAACACTTCATTGCAAACCTGGAAATCGCTCAGGATTTGAAGTTGCTGTGCCTTTCGAAGATCAAAAAACATATACCATCTCGTTCCTTGCCAAAGGAAATTCTCCCATAGCCCTTAAGCTTTTTAGAATTAAAAATGGTCAGAAGACGGTCGAATTGGAGCATGGCATTAAATATATTGATCAATTCCCTATAAAGGAAAATGAATGGACCTTGTTTAAAGGCAGTATTATGGTACCCTATATAGAAAATGACGGGGTATCGATGTTTTTGGGGACACAGTCAGGGATAGAAGCGACCATTCAAATTAAGGATTTGCAGATTGTAGAGCATCAACCTTTAAAACAAGCCTACAATAAAATGGGAATGGGTGAGAAGACCACAAAAACGAGCTATGTGTTTATTGAACCTTGGGTGGGCCATCATGATTTTGTGATTGCCTCACAATCCCGTCTATCTGAGGGAAAAGGGTTCAAAGGGACTTTGATTGAAAAAATGTTGTATGCCAACTTTAATATGCTCACATGGATCACCTCTGTTGACGATTTTACGCCTTTGAATGTACCAAATTTGAATTATGCGCCAGACATGTATAATCGGGATTCCTTTTTCTCCGTAGTGTCCAATTACAATGAAGACTTAAATCTGGAAATTTGGGGGCAATGGGCAAAAACGCAAAATTCCAAAGGTGCTGTGGCTACTATCATTACGCCCTATATGGGAACAATTGAAGCTAAGGACAACGAAGCGACCATTCAGTTTTTAATTTGGGCCATGCTGAATAAAAGACGTTTTAATGCAGTCCTGCCCAAGGATAAAATAGATAAAGCGGTTGCCTATGTACTTAATGAATTTGATCCTGATGGTGATGGTATCTGTGAATCCCATTTTACATTAAGTCAAATCGATGTTAATGAATATGAACCTAAAACGGATAAATTGGCTGTAAATCAGGGAATATTTGCCATTGCCTTAAAAACAATGAGGGAGCTTGGATATGACATATCAGATGAATATATTCAGAAAGCCATAACAGGTTATCTCAATTTCTATGATGTGGATAGAAAACATATCGTATTTGATCGAGGTTATCCGGATATTATTACGATGACCGATTTAGAGCCAGAATTCTTTTCGTTATGGTTGTTTAATGAACCCATGTTAACGGACGAAATGGTGATCAACCATTTGGAACAAATCCCCATATTAAACAAAGTGCCAAATTCGCCGCACCCAGAATTCGGAACTACAGCTCCCGTGGCTGTTCGCCTGAATAATAGCGAAAATGGGTATTCATATATGACTGCAGATTATCAGCCTTTTAGGGAATTTGGAGAGGCTAATTATAAAGACGGTACAAGAGATGGCTTCTATTATAACGGAGGAAGTTGGATGAGACCCGAATATTGTGGGTATGTCGTTGGATATAGGCACGGCTGGAAGAAAGCAAAAGCTCTTATGGAAAACCGTGCTTGGGCAGAAATCAACCTCAATCCCAAATGGCCATATAGCAAAGAGTTTATTCCGACCAAATGGGAAACCACCGATTCTTGGTGGCCGTCCACCCGTGGCTTGTGTTGGAATGTGTTCATTCTAATGGCAAATGAAGTAGCTGGCCTACGCACTCCTGAGATGGATCCTGATTTTGAAAAATAAAAATAAAATTATACTTTATCATTCTAATTGATTGTTTTTAAAATGAGGAGGTAGTCTTTCATCCGCCACTTTTGAACCATAAATGCCATTGAGGTACTTGTGATATAAGTTATCGGATCTAGGTCTATTTTATATATTCACAGATGTCCTCTCAGTTAGCTGTTTAGAATCAGGTTTTTATGAATTGGTTTTGTTATTAGTAGTTCGAATGTTATCTTTACCTTAAGATTGAAGTCAAATAGCAGAAAACGATATCAAGAAAAAAGGTAGTTATTCGGTTAGTAATACGTCTTCCAATCATAAAAACTCAACAAATATGCGGCTTGCCGGAATGGGTTTGAATCCCGCCGTGGTCACTTTTAATAAACGCAATTAACTTATTTACAGTTAGTTGCGTTCTTTTTTTAAGTTATGTAGTCCGTATTTAGTCCTGAATGCTATTTTTAAGGTTAGTGAGGGCAATTTAACTTCATAACATAGAGACTTAAGACATTAGAAATTTATGAGGATTATTAATCTTAAAATTTTAATACTTTATAGTGTGTAATTTCGTGTAATCACATTATCGGTATTCATTGCAAACTTCATTAAATAGAAAAACCACCCCTTTCGAGGTGGTCATTCAATCAAAAAACAAAACAAAACACTATTTTAAGTTTTTAATATAGTAAAAATCGGGTTGAATTCTTAGTTGCTTGTTTTTGTCAAAGGAGTATTCAAGTAAACCTGTGACTTCTTCAATAATATTTCTGTTATACTTTTTTAAATGCCCTGCGGTTTCAACGTTGGAAAACATTAACTCAAGTTCTTTTGCAAGTTTCAACGCCAAATTTTGATTATCGTTGGTTGTATAGTAAATATGTCTATCAATGGCGTTTTTGAGTGCTTCTTTGGTTGCTTCAAATACGCCCTCTTTATTCAGTTGGTAATTATAATCGCACCACATAGCACTTGAACGAATATAAAGTCTTTCTAAAGGCTTTAAATCAATTCCTAATGCCTGTAAATTAAATTCATTTGATGCGTTTGGGAACGGGAATTTTGTTTTTAGGTCATCGTAGATTGGTTTTAGTCCGTTGGCTTGAATTGCTTCTTTTTCGCGGTTGGTCAACGTCAACGATAACGTTGATTCAATTTGATTGATAAAGTCGTTCAACTTTTTTGCACCGTTGATAACTTTGGTTTCTTCTTTGGTCATTGCAACGTCGTCTTTGAATAGAAATTGCGGTTTAAAATTTTCTTGTTTCATGATAGTATTAATTTACGTTTAGAATTTTTGTTTTTTACTTGTTCGATTCGTTCGATTCATGTTTCTAAGTTCGATTAGTTCGTAGAGTTTCTTAATCTCTAACTCGCATTTTTTATCAAATGGAACTACTCCTAACTCCCAATAGTTTTCGGTCTGCAAATAGTCTGTTTTGACCTCTAATAAGTGTTCAATCTTATCTTCTAACTTGTCAATGGTCTTTAGATGTTCTTTGGTCTTGCTGAAATCAAATTCTTTTTTCATGGTCTTTATTTTAGGCACTTATTTACGTCGTTCATGTTTAGATACAAGAGGTCTATTACTCCCTGCATTTAACTATAGAATAGAACACTATCTATAAGTAAAAGCATAGAATTTGAAAAAGTCGAAAAATGACTTCTTTTTAGCCTTTAACCTCAAACTCGACATCATTTTTGATGCCCTCCCTGCCTTGAGTGTTGCCTATCCAGTTCAACTATTACAGTCGTGCATTTCGGTCAAGTGTTGTTACCTCTTATAACATTGCACCCTTTAGCAACTCGGTTAAAAAACTGTATTACAACAAATATTGCCTAATCAATACTTCGGATTTTTGTTGTATCTTGTCGCTCGAGGTTTTGATATGGTCGAGCCGTGAGAAAGCACCATATTTAAAATTTTATTGAACAAATTAAAGCACCTGAAAGTTAGACCCTTGAGGTGCTTTTTTTATTCATCATATTTGATATTTCGTTACCTGTCTGTGTAGGCAATAAATTTTTATTGAACGGATAGTAATTAGGGTACACATAAAAGGTCATTTCATTGCCTAATGGATTTTCCTTAATTCTTACTATCAGTAAATCCTGTTTTCGTCTTAAATCGCCAAAAAATACGTTGTTTTGATGGGGAACCCTAAACAGTCCTGTTATGGCTGTTGTCCACTTTTTGCCGTTGTGATTCTTTAGCCAATAAACAGGACTGATTTTTGCAAATTGTCTGTCTTTGCTTATGTTGATGAGGTTGGTTAATGCCTGTTGACCGTTACATGATACCAATTCAAAGTGTTTTACCTCTTTGTATTTGCCAACGTTGACTTCTTTATATGTATGAGTGATTGGTTTCATTACAAGGCAATCAATGAGTTAACGACATCGGATTTTTTGAATAGGATTCGACGCCCAATAGACAAGGGTTGCAAATAACCTTGTTTTGAATAATTATCGATTGTAGAAATTGAAACCTTAAGAAGTTGAGAAACTTCCTTTTTTGTGAGGTATTCTGAGTGTGTCAAGTCTGCCATAATCAACCTTTTTATTAGTTATTATAACAAACTTAGAAAGACTGTATTTGTACTTCTTGAAATACGGTATCAGTTTGGTATTAAATTACAAATACTTTAAATTCAATTACTTATGATTCAAGATGTTTTTTAAATTCTGAACTTTCAATGTTAATATTATTGTCTTTACAGTACGCTAAAATAATTTTCATTTGCCTATTATCTTTGAAAATTGATTTTGATGTACCACTTAATGTGCTGTTGACTATCGTGTAAATGGTTTTTTCTTTGACATTTTTTAATTTAGGTTCATTGTTATGTATAAATGTAGCGAGTTCTTTAGGGGTTGGAAAAATTTCTTTGCCGTAGTACCATGTCTGACCTTGTTGTTTGATAAGGTTTTGAGCAAACAAAGCACCTATTAAAACGTAATCGAACGGTCTGCCTGTCTTAGAGTTTATGTAAATCTTTTTTGATGAGGGTTCGATTAGTTTTAATTCTAAAAACTTTTTGTACTCATTAACCTTGCGCCACTTTAGGTCTTTGGGGTCTCTTATGTCAAACTTGTATTTAAAACCTGATAATTTGCGAAGTTCATTTTCAATAAATTGTTTTTCGGTTAAGTCAAAACCGTTTTCGTCTATGGACGAATACCAAACAATATGGCGTTTGCTTTTAGTTTTATTTTCTTCGGGAAAATATTCATGAGTATAATGATATTCTTTTTTGTGACTCGAAGTAAATAACCAACGTTCTAATTTTTCTTTATAAATAATACCAATACTTTCGGAATTCATACGAGCCAATCCCATTGCTATAAATAATGTCTTATTGTCCATTTGAAGCATTTTTAATGACAGTTAATTGAGGTTCTTTACCTTGCTGTATTGATAGCCGTTTGAGTTCTTTTGCGAGGGCTAATGCGTTGTCCTGTGGTTTCTTTCCAACGTATGTAAGAAACTGTTTTTCGGATGCGTGACCTGTAGCACTTATCAACAATGCGGTGTTAATTTTGCCGTAGTAATTGGTAGCAAATGAACGTCTGCCAATGTGGGAACTAACTGCCTTCCATTTGGGAACTTCTTTAATTTCGTAACGGTTTGTGTCGGTCTGTCTTAGATTTGCCTTGACTAATTCATTAATTTTTGCTTCATGACAAACCTTTTTTATTAGTCTGTTGTATAGGGTTTCATTGCTTCCAATTTTTGTTGAAAACTGAGGGGGAAAATTCCAATCATATTTTTTCAAAATTCGTGTTACCGTTTCATTCAATGGAATGTAAATAGGTGTGCCTGTTTTCTCTTGATTAATGTCAAGAAAATGAATGCCTTCAATTTGAATTATGTTTTTCTCTGAAAATTTCATGAAATCTGATACACGTTGAGCGGTGTTGCAACTAATCAAAAGCCAGTCTTTGGCGTGTTCGAGCCTTGCATCAATAAAAGAGAGTTTTTCAATTTCTGCAAGTTCTTTGAAGTTGAGGTACACATGAGGGGTGTCTTCATATTTTAGACCTTTGGTTAGTCTTTCTGATTCGGGGTGTACTTTTAGACCGTTGTCTCTTGCATGGTTGCAAATTGTAGAAACCACTTTTAAGGCTTTTACTTTAGTGTTGTGTGCATAGCCTTTCTTGTCGTGCCATTTGGACAATTTAGATCGAAATTCGTGGTTAATCTCTGCTAAATAGATAGTGCCCTTGTCCGTCTCAAAATTTTTCAAACGATTGACAATAGATTTGATTTTCTTGACTGTGGATTCTCTTAAAGTGGTCTTTTTATCTTCTAAATAGATGTCAAAATAGCCGATTAGGTTCGTGGGCGTTTCATTGTTTCGAGGTGTGACAACCCTTTTGAGCCAATTTGAGTCAATTATCTCATAGTCGTTGCGCTCATTTAGTTTCCTGTTTACTAATTCCGAAAGATCATCTAACTCCGATTGAAGTTGTATTAGTGGCTTGTTGCGCTCCTTGCAATCTGCTTTGGTTTTTGCATTTGCACCGTTAGGGGTTCTGTGAAGTTTGATTTTTCCTTTTGCTAATCGTTCAGGACTAACAGAAAATTGAGTTCGAGCCTTAGCATCGATTTTCTCATGACCTTCTCTAATTCGTATGTAAATAGGTGCGAGGTCTTTCTTTGATTGGGTAAAAAAAGTGATTGCCATAATGAGTGATTTTATTGAACGTTGGCAATATACAAAAGTTAGTCCGCATTTAGTCCGCAAAACTTGTTTTTTGTTGTGTCTTGTTGGTTTTAGTTGGGTGTCCTTAAACATCAATAATTTAGGTGTTTATATGATGTTTTAAGGGTGTTGCCTTGTTTTGCTGGGTGTTCGGTCTTTGTTGTTTTAATCCCTTCGTGGTCACTTTTACCTTCTAAAGATGGTAACAAAACCAAGCAAGTTTTAGGATTTGCTTGGTTTTTAAGTTTTTATAGGTTCATTTGAATTTATATGGTTCGAATTAAAATGGTGGCTAAAAGGGGACCTTTTTTTTAAAAGAGACCTCGGGTCTCTTTTAAGGAAAAATAACTAAATTTACTTGGTATAGTTGATTTGACTTTCGTCTTAAAGGATTGTTTCATTTAAAGACGACAACTATGCGTACTTCAAAAACATTTAGCATCCGCTTCTGGGCGAACCCCAAGAAAGCGAAAAACAACAGTGCATTACTTTATGCCCGGGTAACGGTCAATCAGAAAAGAGTAGAAATCAGTTTAAAGAGAAAGGTCCCCCTCGATTTGTGGGACGGTAAGAACAAGAAGGTTTTGGGCCATTCTTCCGAAGCCAAACAGATCAATCATTACCTTGAGGAAACACGGGTACTGCTCTTTCAGATATATCAGGACCTAAAATTTCAAGGTGAGCTGATAACAGCAAAGAAAATCAAGACCATATTTCTTGGCGAAGATGAGAACTCC
>NZ_DATJCA010000009.1:0-1715 GCF_035515035.1 Gelidibacter sp.
AATTTTTCTGGATCAGCAAGAAATCACCAAGTTTCCGATGTACAAACGCGCGCAGCACGGTATTGGCTATTTGGCACAAGAAGCTTCGGTGTTTCGTAAATTGAGTATCGAAGATAATATTTTGAGCGTGTTGCAAATGACTAAACTCTCCAAAAAGGAACAGCACGACAAAATGGAATCACTGATTGATGAATTTGGACTGGAACATATCCGAAAAAGTAGAGGTGATTTATTATCAGGTGGTGAGCGCCGACGTACCGAAATTGCACGTGCCCTGGCTACAAATCCGAACTTTATTTTATTAGACGAGCCCTTTGCAGGCGTCGACCCTGTTGCAGTTGAGGACATTCAGCGCATTGTGGCACAATTGACCAAAAAGAATATTGGTATTTTGATCACCGATCATAACGTACAAGAAACACTTGCCATTACCGACCGAACGTATTTAATGTTTGAAGGCAATATTTTAAAAGCAGGAATTCCTGAGGAATTGGCTGAAGACGAAATGGTACGTAAAGTGTATTTAGGTCAGAATTTTGAATTGCGTAAAAAGAAACTCTTTTTTTAGAGGCTAAGTTACTTTATGATTTAAGTTTTTTATTTGGATCCTGATGCACATTGAATACTGAAAAAATGATGATCTCGTCACCATTAATTTCATAAATAATCACAAAGGGAAATCTTTTCAATGGCAACTCTCTAAAATACGGCTTCCTTTTTACTTGATAAATGGCAAAGCCTTGTCTAATTGCCAGAAAATAACCTCCTAAATAAGTCAAAAAATCAGCGCCTAATCCTTTTTGCTTGGATTCATACCAGACTAATGCATTGTCAATTTCTTTTTGCGCTAATGGAAGAATTATAATTTTATATTCCATATTTGGAATTCAAATTTCGCTTTAGTTCCTCCCAACTCACACCTTCAATCCTGCCGTTTAAATATTGCTCCCTACTTTCACTTATTATATCATAATGCTCATCTGGAATTTTTGAAATAGGATCGGAAGAATTTAAAACATCAAAAACCCCTTCCAAAGCAATAAGTTTATCATCATTATTGATCATGGCATCAAATTGCTTTATAAGTTTTCTTCTTAGACTAAGTGTATCCATAAACTTATAGTTTTTACTAAAATACAAAATCTTTGCTGTTATTGGTGTCTTTCCACCAACAACTCTACTAAACATCAACTCACTTCTTTAGCAATGCCACAATCTTTTTAATGCCTTCAAAAACCAACAAGGCTACAACTCCGAAAGCTATGCCAATAACAAATTCTCTTATAATAGAAGGCCAAGATTCTAGGAATTTATGTAGAAAATCGAGGTTATGAGCAAATATCCCGCCAGCCACGAGCAGTAAGGCAATTGTCCCGATAACACCCAAACTTTTAATAACCCAAGGCAAAGCATTGACCAACAGATGTCCAAAAAAGTCGGAAATACTTCGGTCTTTTCCATTAAAATTGATAAGACTGTACCCAAAATCATCCATCCTAACAATAAGCGCCACAATACCATACACACCAACGGTTGCGATGAGGGCCACAATAGAAACCACTAATATTTGATTGAGCAAAGGAATGCCCATAACGCTTCCCAGTGCAATAATGACAATTTCGACCGATAATATAAAATCTGTTATGATTGCCGATTTTATTTTTGATTTCTCAAGTGCTGCCATCTCAGCTTCACTGAGTTCTTCTTTGGCTATC
>NZ_DATJCA010000010.1:0-24040 GCF_035515035.1 Gelidibacter sp.
ATGAGGCAATCAGATTAAAGATAATGTGCTTTTTTTTATAATGCCCAACCTCATGTGCCAAAACCGCAACAATTTCTTCGTCCTCCAAATCATTGACCAAAGTATCGTAGAGGGTGACGCGTTTTTCACTGCCAAATCCTGAGAAATAAGCATTCGCTTTGGTACTGCGTTTGGAACCATCAATGATAAATATTTTATCAAGATTAAAACCTACAGAATTGGCATATGCTGAAATCTTATCTCTTAAGTCGCCAGCTTCCAACGGTGTTTGCTTGTTGAATATTGGGACGATAAGGCGTGCATAAAACATATTGGTGAAAATACTGAATACCGCTACCAGTGCCCAAGCATACAGCCAAAAGTGGGTTCCAGTCACGTCGTAAAACCAAATGATCAATGCTAAAAGACCACCGCCAATAAGAGCCATCATCAGCAAACCTTTAAGTTTGTCCATAATAAAGGTAGCTTTTGTAGTCTTGTTGAAACCAAAGCGTTCCTCAATAACAAAGGTTTGATAATAGGAAAATGGCGTATTAATGAGATCACTGCCCAACATGATGATCCCAAAGAAGATCAATGCAATAATGATAGGATGATCACTATAACTTCGTGCGATAGTATCGACAAATTCAAAACCATCAAACCCTAAAAAGACTAAAGTCAATACCAATGAAAACGTGGAGGTAATCAGCCCAAATTTATAGTTGGTGGTTTTATAGTCCTGTGATTTTTGATATTCCGCCTGATCATATACATCCGTCAATTCCTCAGGAATCGGATCATTATAATGTTTCGCATTTAAGGCATCCAAAATTTTGTCGACTATAAAATCGATAATGATGATGGCGATGATGATGTAGAATAGGGAGGTAGGAGTCATTTCTTAGTCTTCAGTAAGCAGTCGTCAGTCTGCAATTATCAGGAAAAATTTCGTTGTCTTTTGGCTTCAAAAATAAGGATTCCTGCCGCAACGGACACGTTCATGCTATCAATTTCGCCCTGCATGGGAATGATAATGTTTTGGGTGGATTGTTTTAGCCATTCGTCACTCAAACCTGTAGCCTCGGTGCCCATCACAATTGCGGTTGCGTTAGTATAATCTTGACTGGTATATATTTCAGAGGCCTGTAAGGCAGCACAATAAATTGAAATCTGCTTTTCTTTTAAGAAGGCAATAATTTCAGAGGTGGACCCCATAGCAATTTGATTTGTAAAAATGCAACCCACACTACTGCGGATGATATTAGGATTGTACAAATCGGTTTTGGGGTTGGCAATAATAACCGCATCAACATTGGCGGCATCTGCAGTTCTTAGGAGCGCACCAATATTACCTGGCTTTTCAGGGGCTTCTGCTACCAGAATTAATGGGTTTTCCGACTTAAATACGATATTTTTTAAATCGTGTGATTTCGTTTTGGCCACGGCAATAACGCCTTCAGTTGTGTCTCTGTGCG
Organism: Gelidibacter sp.; assembly: GCF_035515035.1. Classification (GTDB taxonomy): domain Bacteria; phylum Bacteroidota; class Bacteroidia; order Flavobacteriales; family Flavobacteriaceae; genus Gelidibacter. The sequence goes on from NZ_DATJCA010000010.1 coordinate 1,458, forward strand.
CCAGTTTTTGATAGACGTCCTTTGAGATCTGTATGATGGATAGTTGATGGGTTTTTAGACTGTTTAGCTGAATTTCAGAACATAACTCAGGATAATACAAAATGGTTTCAATATGATAATCGCCTTTAATGGCCAAACCAATTTCGCGTGCACCTTCAATTAAAAACAATCCCGATTTTTTACGGTCCCTGGACTTTTCTTTGAGCTGATAGAGTTCTTTGATATAAGGATTTTGAACGCTAGTTATTTCTTTATTCACAGATTAATAGTATTTTGCTGTCGCAAATTTACTGAATATGAAAGAACAAATCTCATATTCAAGAAGAATTGAAGGGAGAATATGCTAGTGCAAGGAATTAATTTTAGGCACCAATTCGAAAAATACACACTGATTTTGATTCTTTGGCGTCTATTTTTAACGTGTTGTTAGCAAAAGTTTTGGGATACCTATCTTTTTCTGTTTTTACCTAATTTTATAATCCTTAATTTGTCATCGATTTAATTATACTTGTTTCCGTTTTTTCGGAACCCTAAAACACTAATACTATTCCTCTTGTCGGTTTGCCGACAGATCGGTGGGGGGAATGAAAATGAAAAAATGAAATTCATATGAAAAACACCTTTTATTTAGTGATGCTTATCGCATTCATGGTCTCTTGTAAAGACAAAACTCCAGAATCAAAAGTTGAAAGCGAGCCTTATATAGATGAAGAACTCGATGTCACCACAAGTGCCTATCCTGAAAATATTACCAAAGTTTTTGATGCCCACGGCGGACTTGATGCTTGGAACGAGATGGCTACTTTAGAATTCTCCGTTGAAAAGCCGGGCGGTTATGAAATCACAACTACCGATTTAAAGGATCGGTATACGTTGATAGAAATGCCAAAACACACCATTGGATTTGATGGCGAAGTGCTTTGGATGAAGAATAGAGACAACACCACATATGAAGGTGATCCGAAGTTTTACTACAATTTGATGTTTTATTTTTATGCCATGCCCTTTGTCTTGGCCGATGATGGTATTATGTATGCAGAAGCTGAACCTTTAGATTTTGAAGGTAAAACCTATCCGGGCATTCAAATTTCGTACGAAAGTGGCGTGGGAGAGTCTCCAGATGATGAGTATATCATGTATTATGATCCAGAAACCAATAAAATGGCTTGGTTAGCTTACACCGTAACTTTTGGTAAAGACGAAAAAAGTAAAGACTTTCATTATATCAAATATAGTAATTGGCAAGAGGTTGAAGGCTTATTATTGCCTGAAACTATGGTGTGGTATAATGTGGAGAATAACAAACCAACTACCGTAAAAAGTGAAACAAAATTTGTAAGCCCGATGTTAACAACGGTAGTAATGGACTCGAGAGTTTATGGCCGACCAGAGGGTGCGGAGATGATTCAGTAAATAGAACAAAGACCGCTTCCGCTTATAGAATCAACTTACCTGCCGGCAGGCGGGGAACAAAGACTTGATTGTGAAAAATTATAAAATAAGTCCTTTAAATAAAAAAGTAGATAAGAGAATTATAATCTCTGAAATTTTGAACAAGATTAACAAATTAAATAAGTTTTCATATTGCTAAAGAAACTTTATTTGTATTGAGTTTCCTTCATTGGTCTCAAATAAAGTTGAAATCTATCTGAACGAATGGGTTGGAATGTACTTAATTGCACCGTGCTTTCACTTCTAATTATTTGACACGGCTAAGAGCTATTGCAAAAGAACAAGGACCTGTTTTACTTATAATAGATATCTCGATAGAATTCATTATTGAGTGTTTCTCCATCATTTTTAACCCATAAAAATAAAATCTGTCACTCTCTTTACGTCGAGAATGACAGATTTATTTTTTTTAAACAGAAAGCAGCCAACTTCAAGCTCCATGCTTCAAGTTCCCCATTTCCTTATTTCTTCTCAGCTTTATATTTATCATCATAACGATGGTACAATTTCGTTTGGTGCGTTTCTAAACTTATCAAACGACCATCAATAAACGCATGGGTCAATTGATTGGTACGCATGTCCAATGCATCTCCTTCGCTAATAAATAATGTGGCGCTTTTACCTTCTTCCAAAGTGCCGTAATCTTTATCGATGCCTAATATTTTGGCGGTGTTTGAGGTAATGAGTTTTAGAGCCTCTTCTTTATCCAAGCCATGGGCAACCGTAGTTCCTGCATAAAATGGCAAGTTTCTAGAACTCATACGCTCCATGGATCCGTTGGCATTTAGAGCTACCAAAACGCCTTTATTTACTAATAAAGTCGCCAGTTTATACGGCAAATCATAATCATCATCTTCTTTTGAAGGTAGTGAATGTATACGTTGTACAATGACCGGAATGTTGTGTTGTTTTAATAAATCGGCTACTTTATAAGACTCACTGCCGCCAACAATGACCAGATGCTGCACCTTGTTGTTTTTAGCAAAATGAATGGCGTCTGTAATGCCCTTTTCGTCATCTACATTGATATATAATTTTTTTGAACCATCAAATAGGCCTTGGGTGGCTGCATACGGTAAATTAGTCGTGGTTTTGTTTCCTGCCGCATACGCTTTTGTTTCATTAAAAAATGCGGTGACATCATCCACTTGTTCTTTGTATTTCTCGTTGCTCTTTAACCCTCGGTCTTCTCCTAACCACCATCTGCCGCGAGTAAAGCTACTGGGCCAATTCAAATAAATGCCATCGTTCACTTTAACGGTAGCATCTTCCCAGTTCCAAGCATCAAATTGTACAACTGATGAAGTTCCGGAAATACGACCGCCTTGTGGCGCAATCTGTCCCATCAATACCCCATTTGGGCGCATGGATTCGATAACTTTAGACTCGGCGTTATAAGCTATGATGCTTCTGATATGCGGATTCATTTCTCCAATCTCGCTTTCATCAACGGTGGCCTTTACGGCATCGATCTCTGTCAAGCCCAAAGTAGAAGACGGCACGATAAAACCTGGATAAACGTGTTTACCATCGGCTTTGATGACTTCCATTCCAGAAAGATCTGTTTGTGATGCATTTGACACTGTGGTTAATTTACCTTCTTTAAAAATGATCAGGCTGTTTTCAATAACCTGCCCATTGCCTAAATGTGCGGTAGCACCGGTAATAGCAATGGGTTGGGATTGCTTAGATGCAGGTGTTTGTTGTGCAAATCCAAAGGAGGTGCACAAAATTGCTATGAGTATGTTTGTTATTTTTTTCATATGAAACTTATTTTCATTGTATAATTTTAATTGGGCACGAATGCGCGAATTTTTTAATTTTCATCTTAAAACTCTGAACTCTTAACTATTCCGAGTCACAGTGGAACATCTCCTTTTCTTTCTTTTTAATTGGCTGCGTCTTCAAACCTTTGTTTTTGGCTTGTAACATGTCATTGATGAGTTCACTTCTTTCTTTTTTGATTTGTGCTCTCATCATTTCATCACGCTTTAAATCGAAATAAGTGATGCCTTCAATAATCGTTTTTTCCGCTTTGGCGTAAATCGACAAAGGATGGTCCGTCCAAAGTACCACATCGGCATCTTTACCAACTTTTATACTGCCTACGCGATCATCAATATGTAACAATTTTGCAGGATTTAAAGTGACAAATTTCCATGCTTCTTCTTCACTTACTCCACCGTATTTCACGGTTTTTGCAGCTTCTTGGTTTAATCGACGGCTCATTTCACCATCATCACTGTTAATGGCAACGGTAATACCTACATCATGCATAATTGCGGCATTGTAAGGAATGGCATCATTAACCTCATATTTATAGGACCACCAATCCGCAAAGGTTGAACCACCTACACCGTGCTCTAGCATTTTATCGGCTACTTTATAACCTTCCAAAATATGTGTGAACGTATTGATTTTGAAGTTGAATTGTTCCGCAACTTTCATAAACATGTTGATTTCACTTTGTACATAAGAGTGGCAACTGATAAAACGTTCACCGTTCAGGATTTCTACAAGTGTTTCCATTTCGATATCCTTTCGGTATGGTTTGCCACTTTTCTTAAGCGCTTCATATTCTTTTGCTCTTGTAAAATAATCGACATACACTTGCTCAACACCCATTCTAGTCTGAGGAAATCTACCACCGCTCCAATTAGATTGTTTAACGTTTTCACCTAAAGCGAATTTAATATACTTCGGACTGTTGGTAATGATCAAATCCTTGGCTGCATGTCCCCATTTTGGTTTGATGATGGCAGAGCGGCCTCCAATTGGGTTTGCCGAACCGTGTAAAATTTGAATGGAGGTGACACCGCCAGCTAAATTTCTGTAGAGGTTGATATCTGTGTCATCAAGTACATCTTCAATAGTCACTTCTGCCGATGAGTTTTGCCCACCTTCATTGATGGACGCCGCAGCAATATGTGAATGCTCATCAATAATACCGGCGGTCAAGTGTTTGCCAGTGGCATCAATGGATGTTGCGCCACGTTCAGATAAATTCTTTCCAATTTTAGCAATCTTACCATTTTTGATAAGGACATCGGTGTTTTCTAAAATACCATCCTTTTCGTTGGTCCAAACAGTGGCGTTTGTAAACAACAAGGTTTCAGTCTTGGGCAATGTTTCAAATCCGTAGCCATTATTAGGGAAGGTGATTGGAGATACGCTGGCAACTGCATCTTTTTTATCCTCATCAGAATCCTCTTTTTTCGAAGCCGCATCTTTTTTAACTTCTGTTTGTTTTGCATAGAAGCCCATTTCAGCACCACTTGGCAAAATGGCTCTTCCAGTTAGGTTTTTATTAGGGTCTACATTCGCAATAACCCTCACAAATTCTTGTTTTGTACTGTCTTGCGTCGTGAAAGCAATATTCACCCAATCATCAGCATAAGCTATTTTTGAACCACGTTTTTTGTTATTGGCAGTGATTTCTGATTTCAGCTTGCTCAATTCCCCCGAAAGGGTCATTTCGTAAACTTCGCCCGCAAGAGTAAACTCATATTTCCCAGTAATATCAACAGTATCTCTGTTTTCAATGGTGTTTTTATGGCCTTGAACCCAATTTTCATAAAGCGTTGTTTTCTTATCGAAAATATCGCCTGAAGTGATCAAAAAATTAGCGTAAGTACCATTTTTTAAAGACCCTATTTTGTCTGATTTTCCTAATAATTGGGCTGGAACAGTAGTTAAAGCCTCTAAAGCTTTTTCTTTGGAAAGTCCCGCTTCAATAGCTTTCAATAAATTTGATTTAAATTCTTTGGCCGATTTTAAATCGTGCGTTGTGAAAGCAAATGTGATGTTGTTTTCTGCCAATAGTTTGGGATTGGTCGGTTTTTGATTCCAAGCTCTCATGTCATGAACTGAAAGGGTAGAAGCTAAAAACGCATTTTCAACATCATAAGCATCAGGAAAATTAATAGGGATGATCATTGGCGCGTTCATGGCCTTGATTTCATCCATACGCTCATATTCATCGCCACCACCCAAAATAACATATTGGATGTTGAAAAGATCACCTACTTTATCAGCACGTAAATTATTGGCTCTACTGCCTGCCTCAAAGATTTGAACTAGGGATTTGTTGTTGTTCAAGGCTTCAATTGAAAGGTCTTTAGTGGCTATATTGCCTTTGGCATACCAATCGGCATCATAATATAATTGACGCAATAAGGCCATACTACCCATAATTGAAGAAGGATAAGCCTGATTGGATTTAACACTCTTATTGAATGAAAGGTACTGTGCCGATTTCGCATCCAGAATACGCATCGCATTATCGTCGTTTGAATTTAAGGCCACCAAAGTCCCCGTTCCACGAACGATACCGTCTTGAATATGTGTGTTAACGACACCAAAGCCCGCTTTGATCAAGTCCTCAGCTTTTTTGGAATCGTACTTGAATTGGTCAATGGCATTATTCTCTGGCATGATATGGTCATTCCAATAATAGCCAGATCGTGAGGCATCGTATTGAGAACTTCTGCCGCCAGCCGGGCGTTTTGGTTTTTCAATTCCAAAATCAGAATACATGTCAATAAAAGAAGGATAGATGCTTTTACCAGTTGCATCTATTTGCGTCGAGTTTTTCGGGATGTTTACCGAAGTTCCTGAAGCTACCACCTTACCATCCTTAATCAGTAAGGTGCCTTTCTCAATCACTTGAGTGGGAGTTACATAGATTTTTGCATTTGTTATTGCGGTGTAATTGGTGTTTCTAGTCGTTACACCATCGTTTTTTGGAAAGTAGTCCTGTGCGAGAATTGAAAAACTGCACACGAACGTCATAAAGGTCAAAATTGTTTTAATCATAGGGTTGAGATTAGTTAGAAATTGAGTTCTAAAGATAAAGAATATCGAGATTTTAGCAGGTTATTAAGATAGTTTTAACAATTTATAGTGGATTCTCGTCAAAATAGTTGACTAAAAGTGCTACTACATAACTATAACTCTCAATGCCGCCTTTTTGATTGTTGGCCATTAAAAATCCGCTGTAGGTCTTTTTAAAGAAAATTTCTGAAATATTTTCATAGGATCGCCAAAACAGGCGCATTTCCTCATAATTTTTTAAAACCCCAATATTGACTTTCATAATAAGTTCTTCATATTTATTGGGGTCTCTCAAATAGAGATCGTTTAAACAATGCCTCAGGGCAAAGGAATATCCAGAGTAATTAAAGTAAATATTCTCATGTTTCATGGCCGCCATGGCACCAATAAAATTGGCTTCATTTTCTGCGGCGTAGCCTAATTGATGCGCTATTTCATGACTTGTAGTGGTTGGATATTTGTAAGTGGGAATGAGCCCATCAATTTGCGCTTCATTGGTAAACGGATTCAAATAGCCACTAAAACCCATATAGGTCAAAGGCAAACTATAAATAGATCGTTTCAAACTACTTGGCCAATAAGCCAGATTTGGATATTCTTTGGCAAGTTGGTCATAGCCTTTTGGCGCCAATTTAATAAGTTCACGTTTGGTATATGGCATCACAACCATGGTGGTATCATTCTTTTCGATGATGCCATGAATGAGATTTGTTTTTAAAATGAGATCTTCGGTAAATTTCACTAATTGTGCTGTAGAATAATCGTTATCAATGTTTAACGATTGGTGCAAGGGTAGTCTATAATAATTAAAAGCCCAAAGGATATGAAAAGCAAAATATCCTACAGAAACCGCCGATAGGATATCCAAAAAGTAATTCTTGGTATCCTTTCGTAGTCGTTTTCTATTCTTGAAAAACCATCGAAGGATGTAAATACCTGCAATGGTATAAAGAAGGTCACCAACCGAAAATGGAATCCATCCAAATACAAAATGCATTCCTTTTGAAATCCATTGATAAATACCGTTGCTGTAATAGTCCTCAACAAAATTCGGAAAATTTGCCAATAGTTTTATGAGCAAAATCTGTAAGATCAGGGATAGGGCAATAATGAATTTGGTGTGTTTGCGCATGCCTCAAAAATAGAAAATAGTTTTATAAAACCTCTATGAATCCCTACCTTTGTACAACAACATAAAATAGACGTATGAAATGAGCATGACTAAAAATTCGGGCACAAAAATGAATGAAGATTTGCGAATTACATAGGACCAATAAAGAATAATATACACCAACATATGAATAAAGATATAAGACAATTAGAGCCTAAAGTGCTTTGGAATAAGTTTGCCGATTTAAATGCCGTCCCACGACCTTCAAAAAAGGAAGAACGCGTGATTGCCTTTATGAAAGATTTCGGAAAGAAATTAGGCTTGGAAACCTTAGAAGACAAGGTGGGCAATGTCATCATCAAAAAACCGGCCACTGCTGGAATGGAAGACCGTAAAACCGTGGTGATGCAATCGCATTTGGATATGGTGCACCAAAAGAATAATGATACCCAATTTGATTTTGATACCCAAGGCATAGAAATGTATGTTGATGGGGATTGGGTTAAGGCCAAAGGCACAACGCTTGGTGCTGATAATGGATTGGGTGTTGCAACAATTATGGCCATTTTAGAAAGTACTGACATTCCGCATCCTGCTATTGAAGCGTTGTTTACCATTGATGAAGAAACCGGAATGACGGGTGCCAAAGGATTGGAAGGCGGATTGTTAACAGGCGATATTCTTTTGAATCTCGATACTGAAGAAGATGATGAAATTGGCGTTGGATGTGCAGGAGGAGTTGATGTGACAGCCACAAGAACCTATAAGGAAGAGGAAGTTCCTGAATTTAAAACCGGGTATAAGATTAGCGTAAAAGGGTTACAAGGTGGCCATTCAGGAATGGATATCCATAAAGGATTTGGGAATGCCAATAAGCTGATGAACCGTTTACTGTTTGACGGATTTGAAAACTTCGGATTGCGTATTTCTGAAATTGATGGCGGAAGTCTCCGCAATGCTATTCCCAGGGAAAGTAATGCGATTGTAGCGGTAGATGCCATAAGTGCGGCGGCATTTGAAACTGAAATGGAGGAGGTTATTGACGATATCAAAACCGAATTAAAAACCATGGAGCCAAATCTGACCATAGAGATCACCAAAACAGAAACTCCAGAATTGATGATGGACTTAGGTGTTCAAGAAGGTCTGACGCACGCGCTTTATGCCGCTTGTAATGGGGTGTACAGAATGAGTCCTGATATTCCTGACTTGGTAGAAACCTCAAATAATATTGCGCGAGTGATTGTAAAAGATGGCGACATCAAAATTATGTGTTTAACTCGATCTTCTGTGGAGAGTTCAAAATGGGATTTGGCCAATATGCTACGTGCTACTTTTGAATTGACTGGATGTGAGGTGAACTTTGACGGTGATTATCCTGGTTGGAAGCCCAATATGGATTCGGCAATACTAAAAGTGTTGTCAAAACTATATAAAGATTTAAATGGTAAAGAAGCTCATGTGGCGGCTTGTCATGCGGGATTGGAATGTGGAATCTTAGGACAAAATTATCCGGAGATGGATATGATTAGTTTTGGTCCTAATATTAAGGGTGCGCATTCTCCAGATGAACGTGCCCAAATTTCATCAACACAGAAATATTGGAAATTTGTTTTGGAGATTTTGAAGAATATTCCTAAAAAGTAGGGTTTTTATTAAGTATTAAGTAAAAATTCACATTTACACATAAAAAAGCAGCGATGAAAATTTTCAACGCTGCTTTTTTATTTTCCAAGATATGAAATGGACTTTTTAAATTTTAGTCTTGAATTTCTACCATTTCAATGATGAAAATCAAATCTGTATTAGGTGGAATCATTCTAAAACCACGTTCGCCATAAGCCAGATGTGATGGTAAATAGAAGAACGATTTGTCGCCAACTTGCATGTGATTGACTGCTTCTTTAAAACCAGGAATCATTTGTGCATCAGGACTAATTTTCATTGCCATTGGGTTGTACATTTGCCTTTGGTCCTTATCCGGGTTATATGCGCCATAATTCTCTTCTACCGATTTAATATTGCTATCAAAAAGACGTCCATCCGTAAAGTAGCCTTGATAATTAAGCATAGCAGTGTTGCCAGCTTTTGGTTTTGCCCCAGTTCCTTTGGTAATAGTAAACATTTTAAGACCTGAAGCCAACGTTTTTGATTTACCTTCATAAGTTTCCAATGCCGGTTTCATGTCAGCTGCAGCTGCGGCACTTTTTTCAGCTCTTATTTTTTGTGCTTCTTCCTCTTTCGCAAAACGCTCTTTTTCGGCTTTTTCAGCATCAGCAAAATGATCCTTAAAAATGACCGGTGCATTAAAGTTTTTGGCATCTTTACCTTTTCGGATAATGTTGACTTCCTCCATGATCACATCCTCTAAAGGTTTGTCACCAGGCTTTGAAGTTTCTACACCCGCCAAGGTGTGCAAAACATCTTCTCCCATAACTAAATATCCAAAAACATTGTAGCCGCCATCTAAATTAGGAGTTGCACCTTCAGTGATAAAAAATTGGCTTCCATTTGTATTAGGTCCTGAATTTGCCATAGATAAAGTGCCTACTTTATCATGCAAAAGATCTTCAGAAATTTCGTTGTTGAATTTATATCCTGGGCTGCCACTTCCTGTTCCTGTAGGGTCACCACCTTGGATCATAAACTCGTCAATAATTCTGTGAAAAATCAATCCGTTGTAGAATTTTTTACCAATATAGGCACTGTCCACAAGCGTATTGGTGCCTTCGGCCAAAGAAACGAAATTCGCCACAGTTACAGGAGCTTTTTGGTATTCCAAGCGGAGGACCATCGTGCCTTTATTGGTGATAATTTCAGTGTACAATCCATCTTCTAAATCTGGATATTTGTCCTTGCAGGCGGTTGCCGATACAAGAAGCATTAATAATACGAGGCCAAATGCCTTTTTAATCAATCGCATAGTTTTAATCGTTTTGGTTTTGAATAATTGAATTTACGGTTACTTCGCAGATGACTGGAGTATTGGTGCCAATTTTGTTTTTGTCACCATAGTAACCATAAGCTTTTTGGGATGGAAATAAAAAAGTGACGGTTTCACCCGGTTTCATCAATTTTAAACCTTCTCGCAATCCTGTAAATATTTCTTCCTGATCCATGGCATAATCACGCGGATGGATTTCATTGTCAGAATAAATATCGTTGCCATTGATGTCTTTGACATCGTAATCAAAATTGACAATATCACCAAAAGTAGGGGTGATGGTGTCTTTTTCAACTTTAGTATTATAATAGTAAAAAAAACCACTTTCTGACGCGATATACGTCTTTGAAGTGTCTTTTTCGATGATGTTTTGAATTTGTGCTAGCTCCTCAGTATTTAGCTTTTTGTTGCGTTCTGCGGAGATTTTTATGAAGGAACCTGATTTTTGTGAAATTGGCCTTCTAGCTTCAGGAGACTTGCAACTGCTGACGCCAAGGGCTAAGACGAGAATGATAAGAATGGTTCTTGTCATGAATTTAGGGTGTTTTTATAACGTGGTAATATACTAATAAATTTTTCAACGGTATCACTTAAACTGAGGTCGCTTTTGCCACCCGCGGCGTTGGTGTGCCCACCACCGCTGAAGTTTTGTCGCGAGAATTCGTTGACGGAAAAATCACCTTCGCTCCGCAAGGAAATCTTAATGATACCTTCTTGTTTATGTTCAATAAATATTGCTGCAAAAATAATATTTTTGATGGATAGACCATAATTTACAAAGCCTTCTGTATCACCTTTTCTGAAATTGGCAGCATTCAATTCTTCTTGTGAGAGGGTAATATATGCCGTTCTATATTCAGGTATGACCTTTAGGTTTTTAAGCGCTACACCTAACAATTGGAGGCGTTCATAACTATTGGTGTCGTAAATGGAATTATATATTTCAGCATGGTCAGCGCCCTTATCAATCAAATCAGCGGCCACTAAATGAGTTGTACTTGTAGACGACGGAAATCTAAATGATCCTGTATCTGTTAAAATCCCCGCATAGAGGCAGGTCGCAATTTGACCATCAATATCATCCTTATCCTCAAGCAGGTCTATAAAACGATACACCATCTCGCAAGTAGAGCTCATGGACACCTCACTAAACATGTATTTCGCATAAGTGTCAGGTTGTTGGTGGTGGTCAATCATGATTTTTATAGCTTTGGAATTCGCCAAAGCCGTTTCCATTTCTCCAGCGCGATGAAGCGCGTTAAAATCTAATGTAAATATAAGATCTGCACTTTCTATAAGGCTTTCGGACGTGGTTCTATCAGATTCATGAATGATGACCTTGTCTTGACCTGGGAGCCATTTCAAAAAGTCTGGATAATCATTTGGGGCGATAACTGTCGCTTTGTGATCGTTCTTAATAAGATAATGGTATAGGCCCAATGTGGAACCCATAGCGTCTCCATCAGGGTTTTTATGTGGCACAATGACGATGTTTTTTGGCGCAATTAATAAGGCCTTAATTTCTTTGATATCCTGTTCTGTCATAGCGTGCGAAGATACAATTTTTTAAGTTTCATATTATGGTTTTAGTGATAAATGCCGTACTTTTGCACGAAATATATGAGTGGCTTGTAAGAATCAAGCATCAAGTATTAAGAATAGAGAGTAGAGAATAAGGAAGAAAGAATCCTCATTCCTAATATTAATCAGAATTAATTAAATTATAAATATGGTAACTAACAGAACGTTTACAATGCTCAAGCCAGATGCAGTCGAAAAAGGACATATTGGCGCAATCTTGGATAAGATAAGTGCTTCGGGCTTTAAAATTGTGGCTTTAAAATTAACTCATATGACTACTGCTGATGCAAAGGCCTTTTATGCTATACATAGCGAAAGACCTTTTTATAGCGAATTAGTAGAATATATGACACGCGGACCGATTGTGGCTGCTGTTTTGGAAAAAGATAATGCTGTTGAAGATTTCAGAACCTTGATCGGGGCTACAAATCCTACTGATGCGGCGGAAGGTACTATCCGTAAACTCTATGCTGCTTCTATTGGAGAAAATGCAGTACATGGAAGTGACAGTGATGAAAATGCTGCTATTGAAAGCGCATTCCATTTTGCTGGAAGAGAAATGTTTTAATAGATTTAAAATTCTTAAATAGAAAAGACTTGGAACGATTTGTTTCAAGTCTTTTTTTTTACACATTTAAAAGCAAAAAGCCCCGCAACATCAGTTGCGGGGCTTTATCATTTAAAAAAGCTTATATATTAGATAACTTTGACGTTAACTGCGTTTAATCCTTTTTTTCCTTCTGTAAGATCGAATTCAACTTCATCGCCTTCACGAATTTCGTCGATTAATCCTGAAATGTGAACAAAATGTTCTTTGTTGTTTCCTTCTTCTACGATAAAACCGAAGCCTTTAGCATCGTTGAAAAATTTTACTGTTCCTTTACTCATTGTAATAAAATATTAAATTAATTGTATATAATAGTTCAAAGATAGTGCCAAAAAGGATACAAAGTACTTTTTAGACCATGTTTTTTTATGAATGGCAAGATAATTTTGTTCAAACACCCTGTTTGACAAAGCTTAATGTCCGAATTTTAGACGAACTCATGGTTTAGTTCGTTTTGATTGACTTAATAATAAATGGTAGGTCTTAAAACATCAAATGAGATATTTATTAAAGGTCATTTGATGTCTATAACTAGTCATAGCACTTCAATACACGGGTAAATTATAGAATAACAGAAGACTATTTTAGCGAAGTACCAATTTTTTTATCACCTCTTTGCCAAGGGCTTCGTTTAGCATTTTAATAATTTTTTGGTTGCCATAGCTGAGTTCTTCCCTTAATACGCTAGAGCTAAGTTGTACATAAAGGGTGTCGCGTTCCAATTGTATGGCGGTGGTATAATTGTTGACGCCATTTCCCATCATTTGAGCCCAAGCGTCCTTGACATTTACTTTATCCAAACCTGGTTGAAGTCTATTGGTGTCTACAAATTCTTTGAGAAGGTCACTGATTGATAGATTGTCTTTGTTGCGTCTTGCCATTTTGGAATCTGTTATTTTGCTCTTTGGAACTCAGTTTTTTTGAATCTGTTATTTGCCGCCTGTCGACATACAGGAAATTTTATTTTTCGACATTAATAGGTTCGAAACGTTTATAAAGATACTTTATCTTTTGCTCATTTATAATTAGAAGTTTTTCATCGGTAGCATCTAAAACAGTTTCTTTCCAGTTGGCAAATGGGGTCGTGTAATACATGTGCAAACTGTCATTTTCTATTTTTAAGCTTAGGCTCTCAGAGTCGTCAGAAGTTGTGTAGGTCCCGTCAAAACTTGGTTTCATTTTTTTTCTAAATCCTGTTAAACTGTCGGAAATGCTAAGAAAGTCTACCGTGTCGTTATAAGTGTATTCACGTTTAGAACCATCTGCCATAATCACTTCATCAATTTCCCAATACCCGTTTAAATGTTTGATTAAAGAATTTGGATCTTTGGAACAACTTAATAAAATAAGACTAAAAATTAAAATTGTATATTTTTTCATAGTGTTTTTAAACATTTAATTTTCAAAATTCGAGTACAAAACTCCAAAATATTTAACGCGATTGGAATAGTAAATTTTAAATATTGGAATTTTTCATTACAGCTTAAAGATCTTATAAGATTGATGGACTTGTTTGATGATCGCTTCCGTTCGATCGGCATGCGTGTCGCTAATAAAAAGTTGGCCGAAATTCTCATTATTGACCAGCTCAATGATTTGTGCCACGCGATTTTCATCTAATTTATCAAAAATATCATCTAAAAGCAAAATAGGAGAGACCCCACTTTTCTGTTTGATAAAATCAAATTGCGCCAATTTTAAGGCAATCAAGAAGGATTTTTGCTGGCCCTGACTTCCAAATCTTTTAATGGGAAAATCGTCAATTTCAAAACTTAGATCGTCTTTATGAATCCCAACAGAGGTATATTGAAGCGCTTTATCCTTATTGATGTTGATTTTTAAAAGTGAATTCAAATCGTTATCAAACAAATCACTTTTATAACTGAGGTGAACTGGTTCTTGGTGATTACTGATTGCATTGTAACGCGTTTTGAAAATTGGGATAAAGGTTTCCAGAAATGCTTTCCGTATGGTAAATATTTCTGAGCCAAAATTATGCAACTGCTCATTATAGATTTCCAAGGTTTGTGCATTAAACGTATTGTTCAACGCAAAGTATTTCAACAGGGCGTTGCGCTGTTGTAAAATTTTATTGTAATTAATGAGTTGATTGAGGTAGTTTTTATCGCTTTGCGAAATCACACTATCAATAAACTTCCGTCTGGTCTCACTGCCTTCAATGATCAAATCTCTATCGGCGGGAGAAATAATGACCAAAGGAATGAAGCCAATATGGTCGCTAAATCGCTCATAAGCTTTAGAATTTCGCTTAATCATCTTTTTTTGCGACTTTTTAAGTGAAACTAGAATCTTTTCTTCACGATTATCTTTTTCAAAAATGCCTTCCACAACAAAAAAGTCCTCACCATGTTTAATGTTTTGGGACGCAATTGGATTGAAGTAACTTTTCCCAAAAGAGAGATGATAAATAGCATCCAGAACGTTGGTCTTTCCTATGCCATTGGCGCCTACAAAACAATTGATCTTATGGTCGAAGATAAAGTTCTGACTGTCAAAATTCTTATAATTGAGTAATGAAAGTGAGTTTAAAATCATGTAAAATTTCGCTTTTAAGTAAGATTGTTTGTCAACATTGCGAAAGGAAGTGCAAATTATTGAAAAATAACAAATAATATACCTTTTATATACCAATAAAAATTTTAATTTTGCGGCGCATTAATTATGACGATATGGCAACTTATAAGAAAAGAGGTTACAAACCGAAAACAAAGGCTGAAAAG
The DNA here is from genome assembly GCF_035515035.1 of Gelidibacter sp. Classification (GTDB taxonomy): domain Bacteria; phylum Bacteroidota; class Bacteroidia; order Flavobacteriales; family Flavobacteriaceae; genus Gelidibacter. The sequence goes on from NZ_DATJCA010000010.1 coordinate 16,727, forward strand.
ACAGAAGCTTTAGAAGAAAACTCAACAACGGCTGAGGTATTTAATACTTTAGATGAGTCCGCTTCAAGAACTGAAGAATGGGCAGTTAAAAACCAAAATTATATTATTGGTGCGGTTGCGGCTATTGTAGTTGTTGTTTTAGGGTATTTGGCTTACAACAAATTTGTTGCAGAACCTAAGGCCAGTGAGGCTATGAACGAAATGTTCAAAGCACAACAATATTTTGAGCAAGCCCTTAATGGTGCAGCAGAAAAAGATTCATTATACAACTTAGCTCTAAATGGAGGTGAAGGGAAATATGGAATGTTGGATATTATTAATGAATATAGCGGAACACCAGCGGCCAATTTGGCTAACTATTATGCTGGAATGGCCTATTATAGTTTGAACGATTACACAAACACTGTTAAGTATTTGGGTAAATTTTCAAGTAAAGATAAAATGTTGGGACCTATTGCCAATGGAAGAATTGGAGATGCATTTGTTCAATTGAATCAGCCAGAAGACGCTTTGAATTACTATGAAAAAGCGGCGAACATGAACAAAAATGATTACACTACGCCAATGTTTTTGTTTAAAGCCGGAAGCGTGGCACTTAATTTAGGTAAAACCAAAAAAGCACTTGATCACTTTACAACCATAAAAGAAAGCTATCCAAACTCTAGTGAGGCTAGCAATATTGATGTGTTTATTGGAAAAGCACAAGCAAGTTTGTAGACCAATGACAGCAAAAAAACAAAATTTATCAGATTACGATAAAAACACAATCCCAAATGCGAAGGACTTTCGATTTGGGATTGTTGTTTCAGAATGGAACCATAATATCACTGATAATCTTCATAAAGGCGCTCTTGACACTTTATCCCAACATGGAGTGTTGGCAGAAAACATCATCAGTTGGCATGTTCCGGGAAGTTATGAATTGATTTATGGCAGCAAAAAGATGCAAGACCAAAAGGTTGATGCAGTGATTGCCATAGGGTGCGTGATTCAAGGTGAAACTAAACATTTTGATTTTGTATGTGAGGCCGTTGCACTTGGTATCAAAGATTTAAATGTATTGCATGACACTCCCGTCGTTTTTTGTGTGCTTACTGACAACACTATGCAACAATCTATAGACAGATCAGGAGGGAAACACGGCAATAAAGGTGTTGAAGCTGCTGTAGTTGCGATCAAGATGGCGGCGTTGCGTCAGCGTTGAGTTCAGTTTTCAGTCTTCAGTCTTCAGTTGGCGGTCCTCAGTATTCGGGGTTAGTAGATTCTTTCCAAAAGGGTTTCAATAGCTTTGTTTTTTAGCAGAGTCTCGATAAAATATTTGTTTACAAACCTGTCGACAATGAAAAGTCAACAGACTGTTATTTGCAACTGGTCATTACCCGTCTTCGGTAACCCGTCATCGGTCATCCCAACTTCCAATTTCGTGCCTCAAGCTTCCCACTCTTCCATTAACAATTTTTAGCAGTAAATGCATCGTTTTTCCTCGTATTTTGAGTACATTTGAAGTTCACAAAGGCAAAGCGTTCAACAGTGAATTTATTTAAACAGCGTCAACCTAAACGTTTCAGTTACACGCCACGACATCTCAAAGAGCTTCATAAGGACAATTCAAGTGAATTTGAGCCTAAATGGCGTCAAAAAACACAGCGCAAGAAAAAAGCGCGAACATTACCTATGCTCCTGATTTTTTTGGGTATGGTAATTGTTATTTGGTATGTTTTAAGTAACTACGAAATTTAGAAATTATGAGCATCTTTAAAACACGTCAAAATAAAAAATTTAGCTATACCCCTCGCTACTATAAAGGTGAGGAGAATCCTTTTGAGATCAAGCATAAATTTGAAGAGCACAGAAAGACGGTTGGAAAAGTGGGCTTAAAAGGTAAATTCGAAAACGCTTGGGATGACTATAAAAATTCACCTGATGCTTCGGTCAACAGGAGAACTCTTATAATCATTGGAATTTTAATATTCATTTTTCTATTGATCATCGGTTTCGATTTGTCAATATTCTTTCCAAAGGGCTAATGTCAGATATTATTCAACTTTTACCAGATCATGTTGCTAATCAAATTGCAGCAGGAGAGGTCGTACAACGTCCCGCTTCTGTGGTCAAGGAATTGATGGAAAACGCTATTGATGCTGATGCTACAATGATCAAGTTGATTATCAAGGACGCTGGCAAGACTTTGGTTCAAGTGATTGATAATGGGAAAGGGATGAGTGCAACCGATGCGCGATTGAGCTTTGAGCGTCACGCCACTTCAAAAATCCGTTCGGCAGATGATCTATTCAGTTTGAATACCAAAGGATTTAGAGGCGAGGCTTTGGCAAGTATTGCTGCAATTGCCCATGTAGAATTGAGGTCAAAACAGGCTGAAGATGAGCTTGGAACGCTCATAAACATTGAAGGGAGTGAAATTAAAACTCAAGAAGTAACCGTAACACCAACCGGCACATCAATTGCCGTAAAACATTTATTTTTTAATATTCCAGCACGCCGTAATTTTTTAAAATCGAATACGGTCGAATTGCGACATATTATTGATGAATTCCATCGTGTGGCTTTGGCACACCCGAAAGTTGCTTTTGCCATGTACCATAATGGTAGCGAACTTTTTAATTTGCACGAAAGTAATTACCGTCAACGCGTGGTCAATATTTTCGGAATGAAGACTAATGAGAAACTCGTTCCAGTTGAGGAAACCACTGAAGTCTTGACCATTTCAGGATTTGTGGGCAAGCCGCAGTTCGCAAAAAAGAGTAGGACAGAACAGTTTTTTTTTGTTAATAATCGTTTTATTAAAAGTCCGTATCTCAACCATGCCATCAACGCAGCATTTGAAGGCTTGATCAAAGACGGAAATCATCCCATATATTTTTTAAATCTAACGGTCGATCCAAAATCGATTGACATTAATATCCATCCCACAAAAACAGAAATCAAATTTGACGATGAACATACGCTATATGCTATTTTGAGATCGTCTGTAAAACATAGTTTAGGGCAATTCAACATTGCGCCAGTTTTAGATTTTGACTATGACACCAATTTGGATACGCCCTATAATTATAAGGATAAAGGCCCTTCAACGCCAACCGTTGAAGTGGACAGGAATTACAATCCGTTTCGTGAAGAGCGTGTTGCTGGCAAGCAAGTCACCGCATTTAGAAAGCAAACCCCCAACAATTGGGATAGTTTGTACGTTGGATTGGAGTCAAAAGGCACGCGGGATACTCAAGATTTCAGTCAGGTAGAATTTGAAAGTGAACCTGAAAAATCGTCTTTGTTTGATGACAAATCTCAAATTGAAACTACGCAAAGCACCTATCAACTTCAAAACAAATACATCATCAGCACCATAAAATCTGGCATGTTGATGATCGATCAAAATAGAGCGCACCAACGTATTTTATATGAAGGATTGTTGAAAAGTATGACGGTCAAGGAAGCGGTGAGCCAACAATTGTTGTTTCCGCTGCAATTGCATTTTACAGGTTCAGAATTAACCATTTTGAGGCAGCTGAAGGACGATTTGGAAGCTACAGGATTCGTTTTTTCGACTATTGATGAAGATCAGGTTGAAATTACCGGGTTACCAATCAATGTGCCCGATAGCGAGGTTGCCATGATTTTAGAGCAGCTTATTAGCGATGTAGAGCAGGAAGTTCCCGATAGCCATTTTAGTGCCACAGATTTATTAGCAAAATCCATGGCGAAAAGTTTGGCTATAAAAACAGGACAATCCCTGTCAAATTTAGAACAAGAACACTTGGTGAATAGCCTATTTGCCTGTAAAGAACCATCTGTTTCACCCACCAATAGAGCCACATTTATTACGTTGTCAATTGATGAGGTTGACAGAAAATTTATGTAATTTTAATTAAAAGAAAAGATTTAACAAGAATGAGAGGAATTACAGATACGGTAAAGCATTTACTCATCATCAACGTACTGATGTTTATTGGGACCCTTACCATACAAAACGGCATATTTTACAATTGGTTTTCACTACATTTTCCTGTAAACGATTCCTTTAAGATCTGGCAAATTATCACGCATATGTTTATGCATGGCAACACGATGCACCTGTTGTTTAATATGTTTGCGCTTTGGATGTTTGGTGTTGCTGTAGAACAACAATTAGGCTCTAAAAAGTTCTTGTTTATTTACATATCGGCAGGGTTGGGAGCGGTTTTATTTCAATTAGGCTATAACTATTTTGAGTATTATAATGCGTATCAACATATTGCAGATCTAAATTTAAGTTCTGACCTCATTCATAAGATTGCCAATATAAATGCGGTAGAAGGTGGATATATCAAGGGCCAGCTATTTCAGAATAAATTAATTCCTTTATTTGCAGAATATAATGTGAATCCTAATGTCCTTACTAACCAAACGTTTGGTGCGCTATTTGAAATGAATGTTGCCGCTAGCGCAAGTATGGTTGGAGCATCGGGGTGTATTATGGGAGTTTTGGCAGCCTTTGGGATGATGAATCCTGAGGCTAAATTGATGTTGATATTTTTACCTATTCCTATCAAGGCGAAATACTTTATTCCCGGCATCATTCTTTTAGATGTTATTTCTGCTATTTCTGGACAGTCATTTTTCAGCCCAAGCAATACAGCCTATATGGCACACGTTGGTGGGGCGCTCACGGGCTTTTTGATAATGTGGTATTGGAAAAAAACACAGTTCAATAAAAACCGTTGGGATAGATGAAATCATTAAATCAAGATCTTCAGCAGAAGTTGAGAACCCTCAATGTACTTGAAAAGATAATTGCCATAAATGTGGTGGTCTTTATAGTTGGGCTGCTGCTTTCAATGATTGTAAAGATTGGCGGGAGCCTATATTGGTTGGAACTGCCTAAGGACGCTGGTGATTTTATCTTCAGACCTTGGAGTATTATCACCTATGGCTTCACCCATTACGGGTTTTTACATCTCCTGTTTAATATGATGGTGCTTTACTTTGTTTCGCAAATGATGCTCAATCTATTCAGTCCTAAACTTACTTTGAACATTTATTTTTTAGGCATTATAATGGGCGGACTCTTTTTTCTTTTTGCCTATAATGTGTTGCCTCAAAATTTCTTGAAACCAGCTGGGGCTTTGGTTGGTGCGTCTGCAGGTGTTAGGGCATTATTGATTTTTTTATGTGCCTACATGCCAAATACTCAGGTACGAATGATTGCTTTCAATATAAAATTATGGCATCTAGGTGTTGCCCTGGTGATTTTTGACCTCATTGGTCTTTTTGGGTCAAACCAAGGTGGTAATATTGCCCATTTGGGTGGGGTTGCTTTGGGCTATTTTTATGCCAATCAATTGATCAAAGGTCATGACATAGGAAAGGGGTTCGAGAAACTTATGGATTATTTTACTAATCTTTTTAAAGGAGGAAAGAAATCGCCTTTAAAAACAGTTTATAGAAAAAAATCAAGCACGGTTGCAGGTCATAATAAATCAGAGTTTAAAGAGTTTAGTAAGCAAAAGCAAATCGATCTCATTCTAGATAAAATCAGTAAAAGTGGTTATGAAAGCCTGACGGAAGAAGAAAAAGCTTTTTTATTTAAAGCTAAAGATTAATAACCATGAAAAAACTGAATCTTATTGATAAGCTTTTGTTTTTCTTCAATTCAATTGCGGCAACTTTACTTTTATTGGCTTATATCTTGCCATACATTGAGCCCAAACGTTTTGCTTTTTTATCTGTTTTAAGCCTTACGGTTCCTTTTTTAATTATTGTCAATCTACTATTTGTAATTTATTGGCTTTTAAAGGTCAAAAAACAGCTGCTTTTATCCTTGATAGTCCTTCTTATAGGTTTTAATCATGTGGCATCCTTGTATAAGTTATCTGGATCAAAACAAGTTGATGATGTTGATAATATAGCCGTTATGAACTATAATGTGCGTTTGTTCAATGTTTTTAAATGGATTCCAGATATTGAAGCGACCAAAGAAATCAGTCAATTTATTGATGATAAGAAACCAGATATCATTAGCATGCAGGAATATAGACCTGATGATGGATTGGTATTAAAAGGCTATTATAGGTTTGAAGCTGTTAGTGGAAAAAAAATTAAAAACGGCCAGGCCATATTTTCAAAGTTTCCAATTATCAATACAGGTTCCATTGAATTCCCCAATACCTATAACAATGCTATTTTTGCAGATGTTGTGAGAGGAAGGGATACGATTAGGATCTATAATGTACATCTACAATCCTTAAAAGTTGATGCGAATACCGACCCTTTGAAAAATGAAGCGGCGGAAAACTTATTTAGACGTGTGGGTAGCACTTTTAGGCTGCAGCAGGCCCAAGCTGATCTGTTTTTGGAACATAAGGCCAAGAGCGCTTTTAAGACGATAGTTTGTGGCGATTTCAACAATACAGCCTACTCTTATGTTTACAAGGAAATTAAAGGAAACGATCTTAAAGATGCCTTTGTAGAAGCTGGAAATGGTTTTGGACGGACTTTCGATTTTAAATTCTTTCCGGTGCGGATCGATTTTATTTTGGTGGATGACCATTTTGAAATCAACGGATTTAGAACTTTTGATGTCAAACTTTCAGACCACTTCCCGATTATGAGTAAGGTGAAAGTTAAACAAGTTGGGAGTTAGGAGGTTCAGTGGGCAGTTTTCAGTCTTCAGTTGGCAGTCAGCAGTCTTAGTTATAATTATTCGATTGAATTTGTCTCGCGGATTCCGCAAATATTCGCGGAAACAACTTCGCGAAATTAACATTTCCACGACTATTTTTTTATTTTTAAAAATCTTGAATCTTGAATTCACAACGTCATCATCCAGCAATCCGTTGCATCTGCAAGGATATGGATGACCAGTCCAATGCCTAAAATTCTAGTTTTCTTGAAAAATAAAAATCCAACATATACAATCATCGCGTAATAAGTATGAAATGGATGGAAGTTAATACTACAGCGTCCAGGATCGAAAAGCGGAGTTGCCAAAAGATGATCTAGGTCAATGAGCATGGTGGCAATCATGATCAAATAGGCAGATTTCCAGTTGGATCTAAAAAAGAAAAATGCCACCACCAAGGGTAAGCCAAAATGAATTCCGTAATGTGTAAACGATTGCAGCATTATAGAGGTAATTGTTGTTTTTCAAGATACAATAAGGCATTCGGACCTTCATTAAAAATTAAATCAAGAATGCTCAAATTTGAAATAAATCCGTGCTTGTCATCAAATACCTGAACGTAGGGTTTGAGTGGTTGTTCGGTTTCTTTTCTGTGGTCAACTAAATATCTGTAATCTTTTTCTTGTGCAGGATTGAGG
>NZ_DATJCA010000011.1:0-9384 GCF_035515035.1 Gelidibacter sp.
TAGGTTTAGCCACTACCTGGGGCATATGCCTCTTTGGAGGTGCAGGTCGGGAGACCACTTTGGGAGATTTACACGAATGCAATGCGACCACAACAAGCAGGAGCAGCAAAACCGATTTCATTTTGAAAGACATAGACTTAGGACTTATAACTCGGCAAATTTTAAACTTTAAATCCAGCATTCAAAATGTATTAACAAAAAGAAAAAGAAGCCACGGCATAGCGCGCCCGGACTAATTTTTGGGGAATATTGGAAGGGAAATTTTAAATGGAGGCAATTTAGAAGATCATGACCTTTTTTTTGTTGGTGAAAAGCAGCGCAATGGCAGCTAAACACCAACACGAGTGTGATAATTCGCTAAAGAGATGAGCACCGTTATAACGCTTGGCGAAAGACACCAATTAGCCCTTATTTCGTGCCGCGGGCGATGGCCTTACACTTATTTCTTAACACGCGGACATTATTGATCACCCCTGGATTTCCGGCAAGGTTCAGCAAAGGCAAATGTTCTTTGATCAACTTGGCCTGTACGGCATGCAGATCGGTGGTGGTGGCGATCCAGTTAAAAATCAAATGTTCTTCAATCCAGGTGATGATTTCCTGCTCATGGTCTGTAGAAAACTTATAATTGTTTTGATTGCTCTTCCCTACCAATGAGCCTTCCTCGGGAACATAACCCAGAACGGCCCCCATGGTCCTGAAAAAGGTGCCGTGGCCTTTAGCTCTCAATTCTTCCTCAAAAAAGTTCTTTTGCAAACTTTTGGAGGCCACGCCGATATACAAGATGGTGTGATTCCGTTCAGTTAAAACATTAAAAAACACGGCATCCAATGCTTTTGGATCCTTGATGCGCACGCAATACAGTCCCGGGGCATCAGGAATGTTCTTCTCCGTCTCGCTAAGGGATTTAAAGTTCTTTTGATTGATCAACACTTTCATCAGGAGGTTATCGTCCAAGCCTATGTTCTTTACAGAAATCTGCTTTTGCTTTGGCACCGATTTTTGGGCCACGAGACCCTGGGTGGTCTTTAAACCGATAAGGTTATTCATATTACTAAACAGATGCGAATTGCTTTTTACCCGCGCCGCAACCTGACTTCCTTTAATGTCGGAACCATCTTTTTTACTGTACCAGCTGTTTGCATTTAAAACTTCGGCAATTTCTGAGGCAGTTAAGGCTTTTCCTGCTTTTAATAAGGCTTGTTGTATCGCTTCGTGTAATGTCATAATTTAAAACACTTGATTAATTAAAAAAATTGTAAGGATTTGGAACATTATATTTTCAGCTTTGAACTTGTTATCTATTGACAGACCCTGCTTAATTGGTCGGTTGATGGTCACTCGAAAAGCAACCCGCGTTGCCCAAAATTCCCCATAGCATAAGAGCGCCGTTTGCATGGTGGCTCGATGGCATTTGATTTAAGATCATTTTCAATTTGGGGAAGTGACGGTTTAGGTTTTACATCCACTCTTGAATCTTTCCTTTTTGGCGGTGTAGGCCGTAATACCACCAGGGGAGATTTACAAGAATGCAGTGCTTCATTAAAGAGCATGGATAGTAGAACCGATTTAATATTAGGTGACATAGCGTTAGCCTACAAAATTAGGCAAAATTTTAAACTTTAATTCCAACATTTAAGATCAATTTAGAAAAAGAAGACGGCCGCAGCTATCGTTCTAAAGATCAAAGCCTAGCAGGTCAGTTCAAAATAACCACCCTGGACCACTCCCCTTTCCCGTTCGGGGCAACTCTTAGCCGAGGATGGCATGGGACGAACCGCGGCCATACCCGAGGTATACCCGAAGTATACCCGAAGTATACACGGGGTATATACGCTATACCTATTGTTTAGCTATCTATTGTTTATATGACTGATTTGTATTACATTAGCTACACTATGGCACTACAGACAGGACCACTTAAAATTTCAGGAACCCTTGGCGAGATCAACTTCTTCATCACTAAAGGGGTGGGATACTCCCGAAAAGCCGGGGGCGGCTTTTCTGGCTATGCCATCCGTACCCAAGACAATATGCGGCGGGTGCGGGAGAATGCCAGCGAATTTGGGCAGTGCAGTAGCGTCAAAAAACAGTTTCGCCTGGCACTACTACCATTTATTAATCCCCGTCAAGACCAGACCTTCCATTCGCGGATGATGCAGGTCTTCCTAAAGATCAAAGCGTTGGATCCTGTTTCTGAGCGCGGCAAACGCCGGGTCTACCAAGGGTTGCAAACGGCCGAGGGGCAGCAGGTGTTACGGCATTATGACGTGACTCCTAAAAACTCCGTTTTAAATGCCCTCTACAAAAGGACCGCCTTTGATGGCCCGTCCCAAACCTTACGGGTCAGCAATTTTAATCTGGCGGGTCATAAAGCCCCAAAAACGGCCACCCATCTTGGGGTCACGTTGGGGATTTTGGACTTTGACTTTGACAGCCTAGAAAGCACCTTAACGGTCTCCCCTACTCGGTTTTTGGAAATTGGCGCGGGGCCTTCGTCTTTTGAGTTGGTGCCTGATCTGTTGAGGTTGCCGGCACATACGGGGATCGTTCTTTTGGGCATCCGGTATTATGAGGTCATTGCCAATGAGGTGTATGGGCTAGAGACTTTGCGGGGGCTGAAGATTTTACCCCATGCCACGGGTTGAGGCCCCTTGTTGTAGGAACTTGAAGCCCAGGTTAGCGGGTGACCTCACCTTAGAACCCCTCATTAGGCCAAACTTTACATTTAAAAACTAACGGGAGCATGTCGTTTGGGTCTGTGGATGTTTTGTGCAAGATCAACTGGCTTATTTAGCGCTTATGAGACGTTTACTTGAAATATTCCGCATCTTTTTCTCCTACCCTTTAGGATGTTTTAAACATACAGGAGCGCAAAATCGCCTCAGCAAACAGGACCCCTTCAAAGCCCCATAACATCGTTTTACACTGCTTTTTAAGTATTTATTCGATTATCGACGTTTTTACTTGTGTAAACTGTCATTATTTGTAAGTTAATGCATACAGGTTAATAAAAAATTAGTATGTTTGGATCTTCCCTCACAAAACTTAAGGTATTTTATCTTTTTATAATCCCTTAGTCTCAAAAAACTGAAATTTTAGAAATCTTATATGTTGGGAACAAGCCGAAAAGCCAACTGAATTTTGGAGTAGGTCAACTATTTTTAAGAAAATAAATGAAAACAAAACTAACTATTTTAAGCCTACTTATTACCTCTGTATTATTTGCACAAACAAAACTGTATGTGCATCCTGACGCCGCGAATTACGTCTCCAACACCAAAACTTTGGCCATACTGCCTTTAAAAACCTCGGTCAAGTTGCGACCAAAGGAGTTAAAGAATTTTACTTCAGAACAGATTACCGAGATGGAAAATGCCGAAGCTTTAAGCATTCAGAAAGCCATGTATTCTTGGTTCCTGACCAGAAAGAAAAGAGGGACGTTGTTGGTGGAGGTTCAAAATCCGACCCTGACCAACGCCTTATTAAAAAAAGCAGGATATGACGTCTTAAAAGCCCATGAAGAACTGCCTAAAGACCTCTGCGGAATTTTGGATGTTGAAACCATCGTTACCGGCAGTTTTTCGACCAGCAAACCCATGTCTACTGGCGCCGCCCTAGGTTTGGCGTTGTTGGGAGTTGGTGGCGCTACGCAAAGTGCCACCGCTAATCTCGACTTTATGCATCTTGACAATGAAGTTGTGGTTAACTACCATAAAAACATCAAGGGCGGCCTTGGTTCTACTTCCGATGATTTGGTCAATATTTTAATGAGAAAAACTTCTAGACGGATACCTTATACGAAGTAAGGTGCATTTAGCTTTATTTAGATGTGTAAAATCACATTTTGTAGAAGCCCTTTTTTAGGGCTTTTGAGTTTTATTAGCCAACGCTAAATATATAATCCAAAGACACTAGCAGCTTGCAATGTTTTCCTTTATGTAGTGGGGGAAGTTTGTTCATGATATGGATACGCTTGTGCTTAGTGCATTTCAGATCTTATGGTAGTCAGTCTTTCTTTGCGAAAGAGCGTTAAACGGAAAGATTGAATTTCAATAATTAATGAGTGCCCTTTTTAAAAATCAATTTGGTCAAGCTGTATGTAATTTTCTATTTTTAATATGACGTTCCAATCTGCTTTTATCAATCTGAATTAATGTGTATTACCTATGAAATTAAAAACAAGCTATTCATTAACTCCAATGAAGTCATATTAATATTATTTAAAATCTATTAGATTTGTATATGACATTCTAATGTAATGGATAAAAACCCCTAATCTAAACTTTAAAATAATTATGGCAGACTGTATAAATTGTGGTGGATATACAAAATTTAATGGAGCATTTTGTTATTCATGCTTTAAAAAGGAGGAAAAAAAAGATGAAATTACTGTTATTGAAAAAGAACCGAAAAAGAATAAAATTAAATCGCAAACAAAAGACAATCCTTGGATTTCAGGAGTTATCAAAGGGCGTATTGCTGAAACCATAGTTGAAGAACTATTTCGCTCCCTTGGATTTCAAGTTTTTAGCTATGGAATGGAAAACTCAATTCCTGGGATCAAAGATCTCTTAAAAGGAGTGAGAGGGGATGTCTCTAAAAACATTCGACAAATGCCTGATTTTGTAGTTTTCAAAGACAATGAAGCACATTTTATTGAAGTTAAATATCGAGCCAGTGGCGAACTTAAATTGAATGACATCGAAAAATATGGTGATTATCCTTTTGAAAATGCCCTCTTTGTCCTTATTACAAGAAAGCATATAAAATGTATATCTTATTTAGAACTCAAGGCGGGAAAAGAAATTACTTCAACGTGTAAAAGTTATTTAGGCAACCGAAAAGAGTTTGATACAGATAAGGACTTGATTATTGATTATTGTAAGTACGCTGTAAAGTTTTTTGAGAATGTATAGTTGAAGTTCTTCTCATAAACATCACCAACGTTAAGTATTAAGTAAGAATTGCAATGGTACAACTATTGATTAGTGATTATATCCCCATTTATAAATTTACACTCTAGATTTTTTGACGTTTTGAAATAAAGAAAATAACGATAGTTTAGAAAAAATTATTGTTTTTGGGAAAAACGGAGATAATTTATCAAAAAGCTTAAATCTGGAGCACTTTAATTTCTTGAAAGAATTTTCAAACATTGAAATAATATACGAACCTAGATTACACGCAAAATATTATGCCACTGAATCTCAGCTTTATTAAGTTCTATGAATTTGGAGACACTTTAGACAAAGAGGCTTACGAATATTTCGATCAAGTTATTACCAATAGTAAAACTCTTTATAAGAGAGCTCCATTTTAAGATGACAAACTGTTTGGGTTTACAAAAAAATATATCGACTCTGAAATTGAAGTCAATGAATTAGAAGAGATATTTAAACGCCCCATTACAACAAATAAAAATAATTTTTCAAAAAGGAATAATGATCCTGATTATGGTTATTGCATTAGCATTAAGGAAAGGCTCCCAATCAATACTCTTAAGCCATTTTCCGAAGCGGCATTTAAATCATGAAATAAATTCAAAGATGAAAACTATAACGAGAAATATTGCCATTTTTCCGGAAGAAATTCTAACGGAGAAACATCATTCTCAAAACCTATTTTTAAAGAAGAATTGGAGTAAGGCTAAAAATTGAATGAGATAGTTAAGGTCTATCTGTAATGTCTTTTGAGGGGTGTAAATCAAAAAATATACTTGGGTTAGGTTTTACTTAAAATCTAACCCTTTTTTTATAAAGCATTAAGAACTGAACAATAGTATCACTAATCTGACGGTCATAGAATATTTTTTGGTGGGTCTCCCCAGTTAATGTTTCAAGCGTCAACAGTAAGTTTTAAGGAAACTCTCTAACTACATATTCCTTATAATTAAAACGCCCTTCCCCGCTGGATACATCCTTTAAATAATTGTAGCGTTCTGAAGATATTTTAAGTTGGACCAATCCGTTGTCCCCACGGATATAGAAAATTTTCTTGGGATCTTTCACCGTACCTTTTGGAATTTTCAACCATATAAAGCCTTCATTTTTTGCAAGAATCAAATGCAGGTCTTCTAAAAATCTTTTTTGATTTACATCAAACCACCAAATAGGGATCGCTTTGTTTATACTCGCAAAATTAGTATTGGAATTTGATAGCACATTTTGGCCTATTGAAGCATTAATCAACTGGATGGCTTTGGCTTTAGATATTTTTTCGACATTTAAATCATTCCCTGAAAGATGGTCAATTTCATGTTCTTCGATCACTTCTTCGACATCCTCAACATACACTTCACGTTTTTCCAGAAAGAATTGTTTATTTAATTTATAAGCTTTCTCGTTATCAGTAGTTGTGATGTGAGGTTTTCCGATTTTAATATATAAATAGTAAATGACGCCCAGCAGCAGAATTATTATGATTATTAGGTTAGTGATCATTTTGCAGGTTTTTGTTTTTAAGTTAAACCATTAGAGTTGTTTATTAGTTCATTTTCATTGCTCGAGAATATTGAAAAAACCCTCCCTCTCAAAACTCCGCAGCATTCGTTCACCAAGTTGCTGATCCAATTTATGATCAGCATTCAAAACATTCATTTTTAAAATCCCACAGGAATGGTCGGGGTGATCAAATTTATGATGGAAAATATTGGTTTGATGGGCACCAGGATATAAGAGAATTGAGAATTTAGATTCCCAATGATCGTTGTAGACATACATCTGTCTCAGATCGGTGGTTGAGGGCCTATTGCCCTCTATTTGCTTCCATTTGGTATCAATTACAATTTGGGTTTCATTGTTTTGTTTAATGATGATATCTGGGCGTAAGCTCATACTCCCCCAAAAGGTCTTCAATTGTTGCCCTTCTACTTTGTATGGGGTGTTTACGCAGGCTTTTTTCAATTGGATAAGGATATACTCCTCCCATAGACTATTCATGTCGAAGAGCAGTGCTATCATCCGTTCAGAACCAGAGGAAATATTGGGCGCATAATTTAAAATGATCAAGCGTGCAATTTCCAAAGCCTTTTTGTAGGGTTCACTTTTACGGTTGAGTTTTAGTTTATCAAAAGTACTTGCCGTGCACCGAATACCGGAGACCTCTGGGAAGTCCAATTGTACCCGTTTACATTTATGATAGAGATAGCTACCTTTAGACAATTGCTCGATAATGAGGAGCGCCTGATCTAAAATTTGATGCAGTTGATGGTTCTTATCATAGATCTGATGGGTGGTATAAAATCGTTCCTTGTGAATCAAATTCTTAGAGATGTGACCTGCGAATTCCAATTTTCCTTTTAAGGCGGTGACGTTTTTGGTTTCTTTATAATATTTTTTGATTAAGCCTTGACGGATGAGTGTTTCCACTTCTCGAAGAAACCAATCGAAGTAAATATCCAACAGATGGATATTCTGCTTATTCACATTGGCCTCTCCTACTTGATTGACCCGAAGTTTTCTTGTGGCACGAAGCATATCGATAAGCACATTCCGCCAAACATTGGTATCGCCAGAGTTTTTATCCGCCTTAGGTAAAATCTCTATGGTCAAGGTATCCATCTGTACCACACCCACATATTGCGAAAATTTAATTCCCTTATGGACTAAAGTAAAATACTTATTGTCATGCAACATGTTGAGCTTTGCCAAAGCTTCAAAATGTTTTTGGGTAAATGCCACGCCACCGTACTCTTTATCATAGTAAAGTGTTTGATGTTCAAAAACTTGTATGGGTTTATGACGCATTTTGATTTAAAAGAAGGGTGACGGCTTTTTCAATATCTTCAATATTCTCAATCAGAGTACACAGGGTCACGTTGTCCGGTTCAGTAATGCCATCGAATGTTGGAAATTTTATAGCATGATTGGTTTTTACATTTAAAAAACCAGCTCCTAAGATCAGAGCAATTTTCTCGTAATCATGATAAAAATATTCCTGTAATAATGGAATTACTTTATTCTTAAAGACATCTTCCAGTGCTTTGGTATCGCCACTCTTTACATTCATAAAATACGAATGGCCAATGGTATGGTCTCTATCCAATAAAAACTCAACACGTTCATTAATGGTCTGCAAAACTTCTTTCAAATTGAAACCGTTAAACTCAATATTTTCAAGCAAGGAAGGGTGTGGCATAATTTCCTTAAAGCTAAAGCGTCGTCGTAATGCAGTATCTAATGCTTCCACAGAACGATCAGCGGTGTTCATAGTACCATAAATGTCCACATTGTTCGGCACTCCAAAATCGGTTTTAGAATACGGCAACCTCACTTTAATTTCGTTATCAGCACCGAGACGTTTATCTGGTTCTATTAGCGTTATCAATTCTCCAAATATGGCAGACACATTGCCTCTATTGATTTCGTCTATAAAAATTGCGTAGCGATTATTAGGGTCATTTTGTGCTCTTAAACACAGGTCTTTAAATACTCCATTTTCAATTTGATAACTCAATTCGTTGTTTTCAGCTTCAGTATTTAATTTAGGTTTGATACCTTCCACAAAGTCTTCGTATGAAAATGACTGATGAAAAGTAGTAAACACATAATGCTTTATCTCTTTCTGTGGATTTACCTCAAAATTATTAACTGATTCTAAAATATCATAGAGTTCAGGAGATTGCTCTTGGAGTTCGCTTTCCATTAAACTCCATGATTTATCTTCGTTTTTATCAAAAATAAGAGGTACCTGCCTTTGTGTGTAAGCCACCGTCGTCGATTCATGAATAGTATGCATCTGTAGATTTCCCCAGAGCGTAGCCCTCACGTTTTTAGATTCAGACATGTTAGCTTTTGCTGCCACCCACTTGTTTTTCAAAAGATCATTCACCCTTGAAGTTCCTCCTTCAATTAAAGCCAAGGCTATCACTTGCCACCACGTTAATTCCCTTACCGTTTCTTCAAAAAAGGTCTCTTTTGTTATAGATGTTTCTTTCAAGGTGTATCTCGGAAAATTCTCCTTCTTTAGCTCGTAGGTTTTCCCAGTTCCCGGAGGGCCGTATAGAATTTGATTTAAAGGAAATTGCGGGTTTCTTTCTTCCATTCCCGAAGTAGTATATAAGTTGTATTCTGCAGTATTTAAAATATGATTTCGGTATTCCTTGTCAAAAATCATTCGTCTATAGGTCTCATTATTATGCTTGTAGTATCCCGATTTCTTCGTTCGTTCTAATTCTCTCTCAATTGCCTCATAGGCTCTATCTCTGTGTGCAAGAGCAAAATTGTAGTCATCAAAATCATTATGAAAAGGAAACTTTTCCTTTCCATCAAATGGAAAACTTTGCTCATTAATTTTCTTTGAAGTTATCATACAGAACTTACCGTTCTCACGTTTTTGAGGATATAAAATCCAACAGTAACGCTGTCCTACAGTAAAATTCAA
>NZ_DATJCA010000012.1:0-6570 GCF_035515035.1 Gelidibacter sp.
AAAAATCACGGATACAATTCCGGACTGCGTTTCTGATAAATCCAGGATCCGGGACAAGAGTACAGGGCCAAATTCGCTGACCGTTGCTCTTAATCGGACGCCATCTTGTTCCGATAAGGTTAAAATCTCAACGGGAAATGCTTTTGCTTCATATGGAAGGCCAATTTTGGCGTGACGTTCATCAATTTTAGCATTTGCCGAACCCGCTACTGCCAATCCGCTCAAATCGCCCTTAATGTCCATTAATAATACAGGAATGCCTTTTTCTGACAGCCCTTCTGCCAAAACTTGTAAAGTTTTTGTTTTCCCAGTTCCTGTGGCACCTGCAATAAGCCCGTGTCTGTTTAAAGTCTTTAGTGGTACATTTACAAAGGCATTGGTAATGGTTTCTCCATCCAACATGGCAGCACCTAAGGTAATAAACTCGCCTTTGTTGGTGTTTCCGTCTTGTATATGCTTGAGGAAATCATCCTTTTTGGCCATAAATTCTAAATTTTGCATAAAAATAGTGTAATTTTATTCAAGTTTAAAACATAAAAAATGAAACTTAAATCTGTTTTCTCCATCATTTTCCTCATGTTCTTTGTCTTCGGATGCAAAATATCGTCCCAGCCGATTGTTTTTCATAAATCTCATGAAGTCAAAAAACAGGATGCACCGTTTAGTGATGCGGTGGAGAGTAATGGCTTTTTATTTTTGAGCGGTCAGTTGGGATTGGATCACAAAACACGTACTCTGGTTGAGGGCGGAATTGAAGCGGAAACCAGACAATGTATTGAAAATATTAAATTCGTTTTGGAACATCACCAATTATCGTTGGATAACGTGGTAAAGTGTACCGTCATATTAAGGAGTATGGATGATTTTGCGATATTTAATGAGATATATAAAGATTACTTTCCTAATAAGCCGGCGCGCACAACCTTTGCTGCAAGTGGATTGGCACTCAATGCCAGTATAGAAATTGAGGTGATTGCATCGCGATAAAAACTTCTATTATCTGAACTCCAACTTCTAGGATTATCAAGTATCTTTGCACGCTATGACTAAAAGTGAAAAACAAGAATTGATAGATCAAGGTCTGTTGTTGCCATTGATGGAAGAGTTTTACACCATTCAGGGCGAAGGATTCCATAAAGGAACGGCTGCTTATTTTATAAGATTGGGCGGTTGTGATGTAGGGTGCCACTGGTGCGATGTCAAGGAAAGTTGGAATGCAGAACTGCATCCTCCAACAATGGCAGATGCTATTGTTGAAAATGCCGAAAGATTTAGTAATACAATTGTTATTACTGGCGGTGAACCGCTCATGTGGAATATGGATCCGCTAACTTCTAAGTTAAAGGCGAAAGGGTTGCAGATACATATAGAAACTTCTGGTGCCTATGAATTGACTGGGACTTGGGATTGGATCTGTCTGTCGCCTAAGAAATTAAAACTCCCTACTCAAGCCGTTTACGATAAGGCGCATGAGCTCAAAGTAATTATTTATAATAAAGATGATTTTAGATTTGCTGAAGAGCAAGCTGCAAAGGTCAATAAGAATTGTATTTTATTTCTTCAGCCAGAATGGAGCAAACGTGATAAAATGATTCCGGAAATTGTGGATTACGTTATGGCAAATCCGCAATGGAAAGTCTCTCTTCAAACTCATAAATATTTAAACATTCCATAAAAAAAAAGAGTTTAGGATTGCTAAACTCTTTTTTTATTTCAAAGGGGCGGCCTTATAGTGTGAAAGGAACCTTTACTCGGAGTGTTCCCCAGCCCATATACATGTCTGCGCCCGATTTTGATTCTTCAAATGTAATTGAAAACGCTTCCAAAATATCTTTACTTTGAGTTACAGGAACCTTGATGCGCGCAACATCATTATCTTGTTTGTAGGTATAGGCACCCCAAACATTAATATCTGAACTTAAAATTACCGTCCATTCCTTATCATTGGGAATTGTGAATAACGTGTAGGTACCTGGCTTAACTTTAACACCTCCAAACATAATGGGTTTGTAGAATGTTATTTCAGTGGCCTCGTTTGCGCCTGTTCTCCAGACCTCGTAGTTAGGTGCTAATTTTGCAACATCCCGACCTTTTAATTGAGGACGGCTGTAGATAACTTTGATTGCTTTATCGGCAATTTTATAATTACTTGGAAAAGTTGCAGCATCCATGGGACTTGGATCTAAATCTGCAAATTTTTGTGCATTGCCACTATGGGAAAATACGAATGCCAACGTGAATACTAATGCTTTGATAACTGTTTTCATAGAATTTAATTTTGGGTTCAATTTAAGGTTTATTATCTTAAAGTTATTATAAAGTTAGATCGCCTGGTCAAAGTTTACAATTTTTCAAAAATTATACCATTTTGAGTAATAGTACTTTATTATTTAGTGAATTAAATCCAATTTAGTTGTTATTTGTAATCAATTAAGGTTAATTAGTTTCATATTTGAAATGATAGGCGCATCTTTGCCTAAGTTTTATAACAGAAATAATAATAAATAATAAAGTATAGTATCATGTGTGGAATTGTATGTGCCTTTGATTTAAAACAGAAAGCTGAAGATTTACGACCTCAATTGTTGGAAATGGCGAAAAGAATCCGTCATCGCGGACCAGACTGGAGCGGCATCTATAATAACGACAAGGCTATTATGGTGCACGAGCGTTTGGCGATCGTTGATCCAGCCTCAGGAAAACAACCTTTACTTAGTGAAGATAAGCAATTAATTTTGGCTGCCAATGGCGAAATATACAACCACCGAGATTTAAGAAAGCAATTTCCAGACTACAAGTTTCAAACTGAAAGTGATTGTGAAGTTATATTGGCTCTTTATAAAGAAAAGGGTGTTGACTTTATAGATGAAATGAACGGTATTTTTGGATTTGCCATTTATGATGTGGAAAAGGATGAATATTTCATCGCTCGTGATCATATGGGCATTATTCCCCTTTATATTGGCTGGGATCAAAACGGAACTTTTTATGTGGCTTCAGAATTGAAAGCTTTGGAAGGCTATTGCACTAAAATCGAATTATTTCCTCCAGGCCATTATATGTCCAGTAAGGATGGGGAATTTGTCCAATGGTACAAACGTGAATGGACCGAATATGATGCCGTTAAAGATAACGAAACCAGCATAACCGCCATAAAAGAAGCGTTGCAAGCTGCTGTGCACAGGCAATTGATGAGTGATGTGCCTTATGGCGTATTGCTTTCAGGCGGGTTGGATTCGTCCATTACTTCTGCCGTTGCTAAAAAATATGCTGAAAGACGGATTGAATCGGATGACACGCAGACTGCATGGTATCCACAGTTGCACAGTTTTTCTGTAGGATTGGAAGGCTCACCAGATTTGGCTGCTGCCCGAAAAGTTGCGGATCATATCGGAACAATTCATCACGAAATAAAATTCACCATTCAAGAAGGCTTGGATGCACTTAGGGATGTTATTTATAAACTTGAAACTTATGATGTGACCACTATTCGTGCCAGCACACCTATGTATTTAATGGCGCGCGTCATCAAATCCATGGGTATTAAAATGGTCTTATCAGGAGAAGGAGCAGACGAATTATTTGGCGGCTACCTCTATTTCCACAAAGCGCCAAATGCTAAGGAGTTTCATGAGGAAACGGTCAGAAAATTAAGCAAACTTCATATGTACGATTGTTTACGTGCGAACAAAAGCTTGGCGGCTTGGGGCATTGAAGGTCGCGTACCGTTTTTAGATAAAGAGTTTATGGACGTTGCCATGCGCATCAACCCACAGGATAAGATGATCAACGGCGAACGCATGGAAAAATGGGTGGTCAGAAAGGCATTTGAAGATATGTTGCCAGAAAGTGTAGCATGGAGACAAAAAGAACAGTTTAGTGATGGTGTAGGTTACAGTTGGATTGATACGCTGAAATTAATGGTCGCCGATGAAGTGAGTGATGAGCAATTGGCAAATGCTAAATACAAGTTTCCAATACAAACGCCAACCAGTAAGGAAGAGTTTTATTACCGTTCCATTTTTGCAGAACACTTTCCAAGTGATGCCGCTGCGTTGAGTGTGCCACAGGAGGCTTCTGTAGCTTGTAGCACCAAAATCGCTTTGGAATGGGATGAAAGCTTCAAGAACATGAACGATCCAAGTGGACGTGCAGTTTCAAAGGTGCATACTGATGCATATGTGAAGGTTTAAATTCCATATCACCTAATATTTTATAACCACAAAATCTCGTCTTAGCGAGATTTTGTGGTTTTTGCTCTTTTTCAAAGATGTTAAAGTTCATCAAAATGCAATTTAAGGCGTTTTTTAAGCGATTTAAGAGACTTTCGAGTAATTAACAAATGTTGATAATTAATGCACTTAATCGATGAAATACTTTCAAAATGCCTCCTTATTTCGTATCTTTGTAAGTATCCAAAAATGATGCGCAAGTATCATTTTTTTTATGGAGTACAATCAGTTTAAATAAAGTTTTCCATCGGTCTTTCGTGTTATTCACCATTAATAATAACGATTGAAATAATGTTTGAAAGCTTAATAAAAAATAACAATAAAGAATAAGAATAAGCAAAATAATATTATGAAAGAAGAGTTTAATAAGGATAATTATTCTGCAGACAGCATTCAGGCCTTAGAAGGTATGGAGCACGTGCGTTTGCGTCCCTCCATGTATATTGGAGATACGGGAACACGAGGTTTGCACCATTTGGTTTATGAAGTGGTGGACAACTCCATTGATGAAGCAATGGCTGGGCATTGTAATAATATTACCGTAACAATCAATGAGGACAATTCTATAACCACAGAAGATGATGGTCGTGGTATTCCAATTGACTTACACAAAAAAGAAGGCGTTTCAGCGCTGGAGGTGGTAATGACAAAGATTGGTGCCGGTGGAAAATTTGATAAAGATTCCTATAAGGTATCTGGTGGATTGCATGGGGTTGGTGTGAGTTGTGTGAATGCTTTATCTGAGCATTTAACCGCAGTAGTCTATAGAAACGGTGAGGTTTGGGAACAGGAATACGAAAAGGGGAAACCTATGTATCCTGTTAAAAAGGTTGGAGAAACCGATAAAAGAGGTACGGCAATTACTTTTAAGCCTGACCCTACAATTTTTACCCATGTTATAGAATATAGCTACGATACTTTAGCAAGCCGAATGAGAGAGTTGGCTTATCTTAATAAAGGCATTACAATTCATTTAATTGATAAACGTCATACCAAAGAAGATGGCTCATTTGAAGGAGAAACCTTCCATTCAGAAGAAGGTCTTAAGGAATTCATCAAATTTCTAGATGGGAATCGTGAACCATTAATTAGTGAAGTCATTGCTTTTGAAGGTGAGAAAAATGGGGTTCCAGTAGAGGTCGCCATGATTTATAATACGAGTTATGCGGAAAATTTGCATTCTTATGTAAATAATATTAACACTCATGAGGGTGGAACGCATTTATCTGGATTCAGACGTGGTTTGACTCACACACTTAAAAAGTACGCCGATGATTCTGGATTGCTCAAAAATCTAAAATTTGAAATTGCAGGTGATGATTTCCGCGAAGGCTTGACTGCTATTATATCGGTAAAGGTCCAAGAACCACAATTTGAGGGACAGACAAAAACTAAACTAGGAAACCGTGAAGTTTCTGCTTCTGTAAGTCAAGCAGTATCTGAAATGTTGACCAATTATTTGGAAGAAAATCCAGATGATGCAAAAATCATTGTTCAAAAAGTCATGTTGGCAGCACAAGCACGTCACGCAGCTCAAAAAGCGCGTGAAATGGTGCAGCGTAAAACGGTCATGAGCATTGGTGGTTTACCTGGGAAACTCAGTGACTGTTCTGAGCAAGACCCTTCGTTGTGCGAAGTGTTTTTAGTGGAGGGTGATTCGGCAGGTGGAACTGCAAAGCAAGGACGTGATAGAGCTTTTCAAGCCATTTTACCTTTACGAGGTAAGATTTTGAACGTTGAAAAAGCCATGTCACATCGTGTCTTTGAAAATGAAGAGATCAAAAATATTTACACCGCTTTGGGCGTCACCATAGGGACGGAAGAAGATAGTAAAGCGTTGAACCTTTCAAAACTGCGTTACCATAAAGTAGTAATTATGTGTGATGCTGATATTGATGGTAGCCACATTGCTACTCTAATTTTGACGTTTTTCTTCAGATATATGAAGGAGTTGATAGAAAACGGCCACATTTATATCGCCACACCACCATTATATTTGGTCAAAAAAGGCCAACGTAAAGAATATGCATGGAGTGATAAGGAGCGTGATGAAATAGCCGAAAAATTTGGTGGAAGCGTAGGGATCCAGCGTTATAAAGGTCTTGGGGAAATGAATGCCGAACAGCTTTGGGATACCACCATGAATCCTGATTATCGTACTTTACGTCAAGTTCAAATTGACAATGGCGGAGAGGCAGACCGGATCTTTTCTATGTTAATGGGGGATGAAGTGCCACCACGTAGGGATTTTATTGAGAAAAACGCGATCTATGCTAAAATTGATGCTTAAATGCGATTGATTGAAATGTCTAAATTTAAAAACATCCAAATTCTTGGG
>NZ_DATJCA010000013.1:0-17448 GCF_035515035.1 Gelidibacter sp.
ATTCAATTTCGAAAATATTAGGTATGATTTTTGTAACTTATAGAGTAAATAAACTGTTATGAAAACATTTGCCACACTGCTTTTTGTTACCCTATTCATGATCTCTTGCAATTCGACAAAAACCGCTTATAAGACGGCTTCACAAGTTAACCACCAAGAACAAGACACCGTCAGGATTGCAAATGATTCCTTAGAATATGAAATCCTTATTATTGAACCAGGATTCAACTCATGGCTTGCCACTACTGCAAAACCGGAAGGTTTCTATTCACAGGAATATATGGAAGCCAGAAACAGACAATATGTTATAGAATGGAACCAACGCGTATTGCAACCGCTGCGTTATGACAGCAATCTATACGAACTTCAAATTGATTATCAGCCCTTTATTGATTATGGTTATGAGGTCAATTACAAGCTATACAATTACTTCATTTACTTCCAGTTAACCTACAAACAGAGATTAGGGACTTTTGCTCCTAGGATTTAAAGGAATTTGAAGTATCTTCGCATCGCAAAAAAGTACGATGGAAAATTTCAAGAAAAATTGGCAAATACAACATAACTGGCAGTTACTTTTTCCGGTTTTGGGTATTCTCATTTTAGGATATTGTTCCTATAGATTAGCAGATGTAATCGTTGGGAACGTAAATCTGTTTTTGGTATTAATCGCTTCTGTCGTTCTATTTTCGTTGCTTTTAAGATTGACCTTGTTTTCATTTAAAAAACTCGAACATAAATGGATCTTAGAGCATCGGTGGGAAATGATTCGGGTATTTATTGTGTTTTCTATTACCGGTTCATCATCAGTTTTTATTGGAAAACCCATCATGGCACTCATCGGAATTACAAAAGACAATTTAAACACCACTGTTTACTGGATTTTATACATTATTGTTGGGCTCATTTTTTATCAAATTATGCTTGTCTTTTTTGGATGGCTATTTGGTCAGTTTAATTTTTTCTGGGCGTTTGAAAAGAAAATGTTGGGCAGATTAGGATTCAAGAAGTTCTTAAGACAATGAGTTTTCTAAGACACCATATCCTATTCAAAGGTTTGACACTCATTTTAGTGTTGGCCTTTCTATTGCCTTCAGCTGTCAAATTTTTGCATATTTTTGAGCACCATCAGCACGAAGTGTGTTATGGTGAATCTGATGCACATTTCCATACGTTAGATGTTGACTGTGAGTTTTATAAGTTTAAGATAAACACTCCATTCACATTACCTGAAAATCTCACTGCGTTAACGGTTTATCCTGAAATCAACATTTTCAACACCAAAGAATACTGCTTTCTTAGTGAATACCAACGTCTACACTTTACACGTCGAGGTCCGCCGTCGATTAATTTAATCTAATTTCTTCTGAAATAAATTCAGAATGTATTCGTATTAAATTAATCTACACATTCCCTATGAAACAAAATTTTGTAGTATTGCTCTTACTGGCAATACCATCCATTTACGCCCAAAACACTTTAAAAGGCAGCGTGATCGATAAGAACACGACAGAACCTTTAATTTTTGCAAACATCTATATACCGCAACTCGAAAAAGGTGCAACATCTGATTTTGATGGAAACTTTACACTTTCCAACCTTCCAAATGGCACCTTTCCAATTGTGGTTTCCATAATAGGTTATGAGACCTTTTCACAGAACATAACCTTTCCATCAACCGACCATTTACATCTTGCATTGATCCCTTCAGCAATTGAAATGGAGGAAATCATCATTTCAACACCATTTCATAAATTACAAAGTGAAAACGTAATGAAGGTCGAACGTCAAACAGTTGCCAATTTAAAATCAAAAGGTGCTGTAACATTATCCGAAGGTCTCACCACAATTGCCGGTGTAGAAAGTATCACCACCGGCGTCAGCATAGGTAAACCTGTCATAAGAGGATTGAGCTCCAATCGGGTTTTAGTGTACACACAAGGCGTGAGACTGGAAAACCAACAATTTGGTGACGAGCATGGTCTCGGCTTAAGTGACGCTGGAATTGAAAGCGTGGAAGTCATAAAAGGTCCTGCCTCCCTACTCTATGGCAGTGATGCACTTGGTGGCGTCCTTTATCTAAACCCTGAAAGATTCGCACAAGTCAATTCAGATAAAGCAGATGCCAGCTACAATTATTTTAGCAGTACAAAAGGTTTTAATACCGATGCAGGTTACAAAATTTCTGGTGAAAAATTTAAATTTTTATTCAGGGGAAGTCTTGCCGAACACGCAGATTATAACACTGCGGACTATAGAGTGACCAACTCAAGATTTAGAGAACAGGATTTTAAGACTGGATTAGGATATCAGAAATCTGGTTTCAAAACGGAGCTCCGCTATAATATCAACAATTCAAAACTTGGTATTCCAGGAGAACTTGGAGAACAAACCACAAGCAAAACGCCATTATTGCCCTTCCAAGAGGTCACAAATCATGTATTGAGTTCAAAATCGACTGTGTTTCTTAAAAACTCAAGTTTGGATATCAGCTTAGGTTTGCTCTATAACGAAAGAAAAGAATTTGAAGCCCACCATCATGATCACGGGGATAATGACGATGAAGACCATGACGGTCTAGAAGCTGCACTAAACATGAAGTTAAAGACTTTTAACTACGATGTAAAGTACAATTTGCCAACGCTTGGTAGATTTGAAACCATTGTTGGAGTTCAAGGTATGACCCAAAGTAATAACAATTATGGCGAAGAACAATTGATTCCGGATGCTACCACAAACGATTTTGGAGTTCTTGCCACATCACATATCCATTTTGAAAATTCTGACATACAAATTGGTGCACGTTTCGATCACCGTACAATTGATGTCATCTCGGGATTAAATAGAGATTTTTCTAGTTTTAACGGTGCACTTGGCTTTAAAACAAAGTTTTTTAAAAAAATCACATCTAGAATTAATTTTGCCTCAGGATATCGTGCACCAAACTTGGCGGAACTTACTTCGGATGGGACGCATGAAGGCACCAACCGTTATGAAATTGGGAATGCAAATTTGAAAAACGAACAAAACTTTCAAGTAGATTTAGCTTTGGAATATAAAAGTGAGCATTTTGAAGTTTTCGCCAATGGTTTCTATAACAAAGTGAACAATTATATTTTTATCTCACCAAATGGAGAATTTTTTGACAACACACCTGTTTATAATTATTTACAGGCAGATGCCTATTTGTACGGTGGAGAAATAGGATTGCACCTCCATCCTCATCCTCTAGATTGGTTGCACCTTGAAAGTAGTTTTGAAACGGTTACGGGAAAGCAACAAAATGAAAATTATTTGCCGCTCATCCCAGCTAACTCCATGTCCAACACCCTTAGAGTGGAATTTGAAACAAAATCTGTTCAAAAACTATACGGATTTGTAAGAATGAGGACCCATTTCAAACAAAATAACGTGAGCTCATTTGAAACTCCGACCAATGGGTACAACCTTTTAGGTGCAGGTCTTGGAGGCACTATACATCTTTTTAATAACAATTTGGATATCCGACTTTCAGGCAGCAACCTAACAGATGGAACCTATATCAATCATTTATCACGTTTAAAATCGGATGGCATCTTTAATATTGGACGGAACTTCAACATAGGATTGACCTATACTTTATAAAAATCAAAAAATCCCTTTCAAACGCTGAAAGGGATTTTTTTTATCTTACTTCTATAACTTTAGGTTTTTTACTGAACACATAGGTGTAAAACCACATAATGGTAAAGGAGGGAATAATATCGAAGCCTGGTAAAATTTCTTCAATAAATGAAAATATACTAGCAACTTTACCCTTTCTTCCCGCATACATTTTTGACATCAATAGCGCCGATATGGGCGCCCAAATGATATCAATAAAAGTGATCATTCCAATGAAATCCAAAAAGATCCCTAGAACGAGTTTTTTGTTTTTGCTTAGATTATTTAATGGCATCGTATAAATTTTAATTTAAAATATCTATAACAAGAAATATACCAAAAAATCACTCAAGAGAATTTATTACTGATCAGTTTTAAAAACTCATTACGGGTTTCAATCTTCTCAAATTGGCCTCTAAATCCTGAAGTCGTGGTTACGGAATTTTGTTTTTGAACCCCACGCATCATCATGCACATATGGGAAGCTTCAATGACAACAGCAACGCCCTGAGGCTGGAGTGTGTCATTGATACAGTCTAAAATTTGTTCCGTTAAACGCTCCTGAACCTGTAAACGTCTAGCAAACACGTCCACAATTCTCGGCAATTTACTCAACCCGACAATCTGTCCATTCGGGATGTAGGCAATATGTGCTTTTCCGAAAAACGGAAGGATGTGATGTTCACAAAGAGAATATACTTCAATGTCCTTAACAATGACCATCTCATTATAAGATTCCTTAAACATAGCACTTTTCAAAATCTCTGCAGCGTCCTGACTATAACCTTGGGTGAGAAACTGCATCGCCTTTGAAGCACGTTCTGGCGTTTTTAAAAGTCCTTCCCGACTGACATCTTCACCAAGATCTTCAATAATGCGTTTGTATCTTTCTTTAACATCTTCCGTAACCTTAAGGTTATACTCTTCAAAGTGCTGGTATGCCATGATATGTAATTTAGGTTATGTTAAAAGTAAAGGATTTAAGTGAAAATTAAAATCTTTAAATCCATAATAACTTTAGACCTAACAAAAACATCATGATTTACAGCCAATAGATCGCTTGCTTCATTCTCTAATCTGGGTGCTCTTTAATAATAATTCTTCTTCATAATTGTGCAAAAGCAAACAATATGCTAACTTGGTCGCAATTATTCATCTATGATAAAAGCAACCAATATCCATAAATATTACGGCGATCTCCACGTCCTTAAAGGTGTCAATCTTAACATTCATAAAGGAGAGATTGTATCCATTGTAGGCGCCTCAGGAGCAGGAAAAACCACTTTGTTACATATTTTGGGCACTTTGGATAGAGCATCAACCAAAGACCAAAGTACATTGCAGGTCAATGATGTTGATATTATTAGCTTAACAGATAAACACCTTGCAAAATTTAGAAATGAACATATTGGATTCATCTTCCAATTTCATCAACTACTGCCAGAGTTTACAGCACTGGAGAATGTATGCCTACCGGCATTTATAAAGAATACATCCAAACAGGAAGCCGAAAAACGCGCCAAAGAGTTATTGGATTTTTTAGGATTGACCCATAGATACCATCATAAACCTAGTGAATTGTCTGGTGGAGAACAACAACGGGTAGCAGTGGCTAGAGCATTGATCAACAACCCTGAATTGATTTTCGCCGATGAACCTTCCGGTAATTTAGATAGTGAGAGTGCCGAAAATCTGCACAATCTCTTCTTCAAACTACGCGATGAGTTTGGCCAAACTTTCGTCATTGTTACTCACAACGAGGAGTTGGCAGATATGGCCGATCGAAAATTGGTGATGGTGGATGGGAAAATTGTTTAATTAATTTATTTGATATCTGGAATAACATCCACAATTGAATCAATTAACTTGCTAATGGCAGCGCCAATATTGTGACCACTTTTATAAAGCGGGACATGGCCCAACACATTATCAAAATTAGTTATTGAGTTGCTGACCACGTTTAAAGTTGAATCAAGTATATCGTCATTATTATTTTCCATCTTTTATATTTTTACGGTCGTTTTGAAATTGCTTTAAATCATTTATGGCGTCCTTGCCTAGTTTGGTTCCAATGCCAATGGCAAAAAGTGCAATTGCAGATTTTAAACCAACTTTTATAATAGATTTCATTTGTATCCAATTTTAATGAGAGGCTCTAATTTACCCAATTAAAATGACTCCTAAAATAGAAATCTGTTTTGAGTTTAAAATAAATTGGATTGCGTCAAACTGAGATCTGCTCGTCTGTAATTTGATTCTTCGTTATTAGGTATGTGGCAGGGAAATTGCATAGGTAAGCTTACATAAAGTAAATTATAATCTATCACCATTGAAAAAACAAGAGCTGAAAGAATTTTTAGATGCCAAAGTCACAGAATATAACCATCCACGATTTATTGAAAGTGATCCAATCCAAATTCCACACCAATTCTCAAAAAAGGAAGATATAGAAATTGCAGGATTTTTGACGGCAACTATTTCTTGGGGAAATAGGAAAAGCATTATCACGAACGCTAAAAAGATGATGGCTCTATTGGACCATGCTCCTTTTGATTTTGTGAGCAACCATTCCTCATCGGACTTGGAAAACCTTCGTTCTTTTGTCCATAGGACCTTTAACGAAGACGACTTGATTCAATTTATAAAGAGCTTAAATCATATTTATAAAAATCACGGCGGATTGGAAGCTGTTTTTTCTAAACATTCAGAAAGTTTCTCCACCCAAAGCGCTATTCATCACTTTAAAAATTATTTTTTTGAGATTAACCATTTAACCCGAACTCAAAAACATGTGAGTGATCCATTTAAAAATTCAGCAGCTAAACGTATCAATATGTTTTTAAGATGGATGGTCAGGGACGACAATAACGGTGTCGACTTTGGCGTTTGGAAGAGCCTCTCACCTGCCCAACTTTCATGTCCGCTTGACGTACATTCAGGGAATGTGGCACGATCCTTAGGAATTTTAAAAAGAAAACAAAATGATGCTAAAGCCTTAGAGGAACTGGATAAGGCATTAAGAGCGTTGGACAAAGATGATCCTGTAAAATACGATTTTGCCCTCTTTGGACTGGGCGTCTTTGAAGGGTTTTCAAAGATATAAGTTCTTACCACTATAATTTATCAACAAACATACATACCATGCAAAGCCCCAAATTACCTACCAACGAACGCTTGCGATTAAGTGTTTTATCAGAATATCAATTACTCGATACGCTACCTGAAGAAGATTATGATAACGTCACAAGCCTTGTGGCTTCAATTTGCGACGCACCTATGTCATTAATTACAATGCTCGATAAGGAACGCAATTTTTTTAAATCGCACCACGGTGTTCCGTTTCAAGAATCCCCAAGAGACATTTCTTTTTGCGGACACGCCATTTTGGGAGATGGTCCAATCTTTATTATCCAAGATGCCCGATTGGATGAGCGGTTTGTTAATAATCCACTTATTGAAGGGGCCAAAGCAATTTTTTATGCTGGCGTACCTTTGGTAAATCCGGAAGGTTATGCTTTAGGGACCCTATGTGTATTTGACCATAAGCCGAGAATATTAACAGATTCACAAAAACATGCACTCATCACTTTAGGCAAGCAAGTGGTCAATTCCTTAGAATTGAGAAGACAGAATTTAAAATTACAAGCCGCTAAGAACGAACTCACTCTGCATAATATCCAATTAAAAAAATTTGCCAGCCATGTCTCACACGATTTAAAATCGCCTTTGGCCAATATCATTTCATTGTCGCAACTTTTAAAAGAGGATCTAGAGGGCAAACATTCTGATTCCTCTTTGGAATACCTTGAGTATATTGAAGACTCCGCTTTGATCCTTAAAGATTATATTGATGGAATCTTGTTGCATTATAAAGCGGACGAACTTATTAAGGAAGAAAAAGAAGACGTCCAACTTTCTAAATTATCTGAAGATATAAGCCAATTGTTACTCTCTAAAAATGATACACTTTCATATACTGGACAGGATGTCATTAAAAACATAAACAAAGTGGCTTTAACACAAATCCTGATCAATTTGGTGGACAATGCCCTTAAGTATAATGATTCAGAAAAACGTTTAATAGAGATTGCTTATGTGGAAGAATCTAAATTCCACAAGTTTTTAGTTTCAGACAATGGCATAGGAATTGAAAAAGATAAACAGGATTTAATATTTAACCTGTTTGCCATTATCCCTCATGACAACATTAAGCGCAGCACAGGCATTGGACTGAGCACGATAAAAAATCTAATCGACAAATTAGGTGGTGCTATTCAGGTTACCTCTGAAGTTGGTGTCGGGAGTGTTTTCACATTTAAGATTGCCAAGTAAGGTGTAAAATCCGCACTTTACTCAATACCGACATTACATAAAGCCCATCCTGAAGCCTAAATCTTCATTGGTATAGCCAGCGACTTCAAAAGAGATCGTTACGTCCATTTTTCAGCCGTTCAACATTGCAAAGTTTATCCTATTTTAACATATTTTCAAAATAGCTTCTCATAAATCCTTTTATCTTTAAGGCTTCAAAATTCTAACTTTATGAAAAACTATTTTTTACTAATTGCCACTTTTTCTGTGAGCTTGCTCTTTTCGCAAGTCAAAAAAATCCCTTTAGACACAATGGCTGTGACCAATCACTCCATTGTCATAAATGGTAAAAGCCTTTCTTACCAAGCAATAGCAGGAACACAACCTGTTTGGAATGCCAAAGGCGAACCCATTGCCACATTGTTTTACACCTATTACAAAAAGACTAATAGCGAAAAAGAAAAACGGCCAATAGTTTTTTCTTTTAACGGTGGACCAGGTTCAGCGTCAGCTTGGATGCACATTGCTTATACGGGTCCTGTGATTTTGAATATAGATGACGAAGGTTATCCTGTACAACCTTATGGGGTGAAAGCCAATCCGCATTCTATTTTAGATGTGGCAGATATTGTTTTTATTGATCCTGTAAATACGGGATACTCCAGAATGGTTGAGGATAAGGATGGAAAACTGCCAGATAGAAAAACGTTTTTTGGGATCAATGCCGATATTAAATATTTAGCAGAATGGATGAATACCTTTGTTTCAAGAAAAAACCGATGGGAATCTCCTAAATATTTAATTGGTGAAAGCTATGGTGGTCCAAGAGTTATGGGATTATCAAAAGAGTTGCAAAACAATCAATGGATGTATTTAAATGGTGTCATTTTAGTGTCTCCAGCCGATTATAAAATTTATTCTACCGATCAACCGATTTATTCTGCACTGAATTTACCATATTTTACTGCCACGGCATGGTATCAAAAAGCACTTTCTCCTGCGCTTCAACAAAAAGATTTATTGGACATATTACCAGAAGTGGAAGCATATACTATAGACCATGTCATGCCAGCCATTGCAAAAGGAGGTTTTATTTCTGAAGCAGAAAGAAATGAAGTAGCAGATAAAATGAGCCTCTATTCTGGATTAAGTAAATCTTCAATTATTGATCACAATTTGAATGTTCCTACAAATTTTTTCTGGAAAGAACTCATACGAGATAAAGGCTATACCGTAGGAAGATTGGATTCTAGGTATTTAGGAATCGATAAAATGACCGCTGGAAACTCTCCTGATTATAATGCGGAATTAACCTCATGGCTGCATTCCTTCACTCCTGCCATCAATTATTACATCCGTGAAGAGCTTAATTTTAAAACGGACATCAAATACAATATGTTTGGCAACGTACATCCTTGGGACCGACAATATGATAGCACAAGAGACGACCTGCGCCAGGCGATGGCTCAAAACCCTTATTTGAAAGTTTTGGTCCAATCAGGTTACTATGATGGCGCAACAACTTATTTTGCTGCCAAATATACTGTTGGCCAAATGGATCCGAGTGGCAGAATGAAAGATCGCGTTTCTTTTAAAGGCTACAGAAGTGGCCATATGATGTATCTAAGAAAAGAAGATCTTAAGAAAGCTACCGAAGATATAAGGCAGTTTATTATAGAATCCACGCCGAAAAGCGGTGAAGCCGCAAAATATTAATCTCGAAAAACCTGATAGAAAATTATCAGGTTTTTTTATTTCTAGCCCATAATTTCCTTCTTCACCTAAGTTTGGGACAATAATTAACTAGGCACTTTATTCTATCACTTAAAAGTAAAACATACAAGAAGGTAATTCCCTCTAAGAAAAAAATCACAGACCAAACATTAATTTGATTGAACCGTCTGTTTAGATAGAAATCGTATTTTTGCCGGATGCAACAGTCTTTAATCAGCATTCTTACGCCTTTTAAAAATAGTTCGGCTTTTATTTCACCCTATCTCGAATCTATCATAAAACAAACTTATGCCCATTGGGAGTTGGTAATTGTTGATGATCATTCCACAGATGAAAGTTATAATCTGGTAGCTTCATTCGCGCAAAGAGATCATCGCATAAAATTACTCAAGACTAACGGTCACGGGATTATTGATGCCTTAAGATTGGCTTTTAAAAAGAGCTCTGGCCACTACATTACCCGAATGGACAGCGATGATCTCATGGCTCCCAATAAACTGGAATTAATGCTTCATGATTTAAAAACTCACGGAAATGGACATATCGCTTTAGGATTGGTCAGCTATTTTTGTGAAGGAGAACTTGGAGAAGGGTATCAAAACTATGAAAAATGGCTCAATGGACTAACCCAATCAGGAACAAATTACACAGAAATCTACAAGGAGTGTGTAATTCCATCCCCTTGCTGGATGGTATCGCGTGAGGATTTGATAACGTGTGGTGCTTTTGAAAGAAATGTCTATCCTGAAGATTATGATCTGGCATTTCGGTTCTACCAAAACGGTTTAAAATGTATTCCATCCAACAACGTGCTCCATTATTGGAGAGATTATCAGAATAGAACCTCAAGAACTCATGATCATTACGCAGCCAATCATTTCCTGAAATTAAAGATGCATTATTTTTTAGAACTTGATTACAATGTCAAACGCCCACTAGTTCTTTGGGGTGCTGGTTTCAAAGGTAAATTTTGCGCGAAACTATTAAAGAAAAACAAGGTGCCGTTTATCTGGATTTGTAATAATCCTAAGAAAATTGGGAAACATATCTATAATGTGAAATTACACGCTGTTTCTACAATAAATCAGTTGCACCAACCGCAGGTCATCGTTACCGTGGCCAATAAAAAATCACAAAATTGGATCGCTACGGTTTTAGAAAAACTTCATTTATTAAAAGCCAAAGATTATTTCTTCTTTTGTTAGCAAACTCAAGTTATTAACGTTAAATTTCTCAAAATCCGAAGGCTCAAATCACTATGTATTTTTTATATTTGACCCGCTTGTTAGACCTCCAAAACCACGAAAGGAATGCAGTTTAAAAATCCAGAAATTCTATATGCCCTACTGCTGCTCATTATTCCTATAATTGTTCATTTATTTCAACTACGACGCTTTGAAAAGGTCGCTTTTACCAACGTTCAGTTCCTTAAAAACATCACTTTACAAACGCGTAAAAGTTCACAAATCAAGAAATGGTTAACTTTATTGACTCGATTGTTGCTTTTGGCATGTATAATCCTCGCATTTGCCCAACCTTATCAAGCCAATCAAAATAGCTTCACTACCAAGAATGAAACCGTCATTTATTTGGACAACTCTTTCAGCATGCAGGCTAGAGGTAATAATGGCACTTTATTAAATGCTGCTGTGCAAGATTTAATTGAGCACGTAGATGAAAATGAAATGCTGAGCCTTTTTACCAATGATCTCAACTTTTACAATACCAGTATAAAGGCCATTAAAAATGACTTGATACAGCTCTCCTATTCCGCTTATCAATTGGATTATGAAGCCGTGATTTTAAAAGCGAAAAAAACATTCTCTAAAGATAAAGGCAGTATTAAAAACTTCATTCTGATTTCTGATTTTCAACAAAAAAATGATGTTCTATCTCTTAAAGGCGACAGTCTTGTCACATATAGATTGGTACAGCTACCACCAAAAAGCATTAGTAATGTTAGTATTGATTCCCTCTATATTTCCAAAAATGCGGTGGAAACCTTAGAATTGACGGTCATTTTGAGTAATCAAGGGAATAAGCCAGTTGAAACCTTACCGGTCTCCCTTTTTGAAGATGGTCAACTTATTGCAAAAAGTGCAGTTTCTATAGATCAAAAATCAGAAACAATTTTTACAATTCCCAACAACAAAACCTTTAAAGGAAAGATTTCGATTGAAGATTCTAATTTAATATATGACAACACCTTATACTTCAATATTGATGAAAAAGATCGCATAAAAGTATTGGTTATCAATGAAGGCAATCCTGATTTTTTAAGAAAGTTATATACTGACGACGAATTTGATTTAACGATTGTTAATTTTAAAGAACTAAATTATAATAACATCAGCAATCAAAATTTGATTGTGCTCAATGAGTTAAAAAACATTCCAAATGCTTTAATTAGGTCTTTAACTTCCTTTACAGAGGACGGTGGAAGCCTATTAACTATTCCTTCATCTGAATCAGACTTAAAGAGTTACAGTCAACTACTTAACTCCTTTTCACTACCAGGCTATTCGTCTAAAATTTCGACAGAAAAACGCATTACGAAAATCAATTTTTCCCACCCACTTTTAGCGAATGTTTTCGATAAAAAGGTAGACAATTTTCAATATCCTAAGGTCAATTCATTCTATACTTTATCCAATTCGTCCGGTGCAAACATTTTAAGCTATGAAGACAACACCGCTTTTCTAAACCAATCAAATACGGTGTTTGCTTTTAGCGCAAGCCTAGATGACAGCAATTCCAATTTTAAGAACTCACCGTTAATTGTTCCTGTGCTTTATAATATTGGCAAGCAAAGTTTAAAATTACCCAGGTTATATTATACCATAGGAAAACTAAATACCATTGACATCAACACTAGCCTGCTCCAAGATGAAATTTTGAGATTGGACAATGCCGATGTTTCTATTGTACCTATGCAACAAACCTTCAGCCAAAAAGTTCAATTGACTACAAGCGAGTATCCCAATACAGCAGGAACTTTCCAGGTCAAAAATAAAAACAATGTGGTAAGAAATCTAAGTTATAACTACGATAGAAAAGAAAGCCAACTCAATTACATGAACCTGTCTCAAGTAACAAATAGTTTAAAAAACAGGTCGGTTGCTTCTGCCATTGACGATATAAAAAGTACGACAAATGTTAATGAGCTATGGAAATGGTTTGTTATTTTTGCAATAGCTTTTTTAATTATTGAAATGCTCATCTTAAAATTCCTTAAATGAACCTACTGATAAAATCTGCAACCATAGTAGATCCAAAAAGCGATTTCCATAATCAAACTTGCGATATCCTTATAGAAAAAGGCATCATTTCCCAAATCTCAGAACAGATAAAAAACCCTTCTAAAATGAAGGAAATAAATCTTGATAACCTACATGTTTCCCAAGGGTGGTTTGATAGCAGCGTAAGTTTTGGAGAACCTGGATATGAAGAGCGCGAAACCATCGCAAACGGACTTGAAACAGCAGCACATTCAGGTTTTACGGATGTGGCCGTGAATTCCAACACCAATCCTGTGATTGACAGTTATGCTGATATATCCTTTTTAAAAGGAAAAGCCGCGGGTAATCCTGTTAACTTATATCCGATTGGTGCCTTGACAAAAAACAGTGATGGTGAAGATTTGGCGGAACTGTTCGATATGAAAAACGCTGGAGCCATCGCCTATTCTGATTACCAAAAACCGGTTAGAAATCCTAACTTGATGAAATTGGCCTTGCAATACGCAGGTAATTTTGGAGGATTGGTTTTTTCCTTCCCTCAGGAATCTAAAATTTCTGGTCTTGGCGTCATGAATGAAAATATCATGAGCACGTCATTGGGCTTAAAAGGAAACCCAACTTTGGCCGAAGAACTACAGATTGTGCGCGATTTATTTTTGTTGGAATATACGGGAGGAAAATTGCATGTTCCGACGATTTCTTCTTCGAAATCTGTAGAATTGAT
Organism: Gelidibacter sp.; assembly: GCF_035515035.1. Lineage (GTDB taxonomy): Bacteria > Bacteroidota > Bacteroidia > Flavobacteriales > Flavobacteriaceae > Gelidibacter. The sequence continues at coordinate 13,651 of NZ_DATJCA010000013.1, forward strand.
CAGAAATGCAAAATCTAAAAAATTGGATGTGAGTTGTAGTGTTGCCATTCATAATTTGATTTTGACAGACGATGAACTAAAAACCTTTGACACGCGATTTAAGGTCACACCTCCTTTAAGAACCCAATCAGATTGCGATGCGCTTATTGAAGGCCTTAAAGATGGTACTATCGATATGGTTACCAGTGATCACAATCCGATTGACATTGAGCATAAAAAGATAGAATTTGATTATGCAAAATACGGCACAATCGGTTTGGAAACAGCTTTTGGTGCCCTACATACGGTTTTTACGATGAAAAAGACCATCGATTTACTAACCAAAGGTCGGGAACGTTTTGGGATTGTTCCAACCCCTATAGCCATTGGCAGTAAAGCGAAATTAACCTTGTTCAATCCTGATCAAAATTATCAATTTGATAAGGGAATGATCCTTTCTACATCAAAAAATGCCATCTTTGAAAACTATCAATTAAAAGGCAAGGTTTACGGTATTTACTCAAACAATCAATTGGTTCTAAATTAATATGAAAGATGCTGTGATTAAAGAAGGCAAAACATTGGCCATTATCAGTTATTTAACCTTCATAGGCCTAATTATTGCCATTATCATGAATTTAGAAAAACGAAACCCGTTTACGTTTTTTCACATTAGACAGATGTTTGGTTTGATGATTATGTTGATATTCTCAAATTTAGTAGAACAATATGTCAATAGTCTTTTGGGAACTGCATTTTGGATCATCACATTTGCATGCTGGGTATTTGCTATTTATTTTGCCATAAAAGAAGAATATAAACTCATTCCTGTTCTTGGTGAAAAATTCCAAGAATGGTTTAAAAATATTAATTAATAATGTCTGAACTTTCTTTACACCATATCACAAGGCCTTCAACTCTAAATGAAAACGCACCTGCACTCATTATGTTCCATGGTTATGGAAGTGATGAACATGATCTTTTTAGTTTCGCATCTGAATTGCCTGAAGAATTATTTATTATTTCTGCAAGAGCGCCCTACCCTATGCAACCCTACGGAAATGCTTGGTATGCCATTAATTTTGATGCTGAAATGAACAAATGGAATGACAATGAACAAGCCCTGAAATCGAGAGATTTGATCGCCACTTTCATTGACGAAGTAAAAGAAAAATATCCCATCAATAAAAATAACCTAACGCTTTTAGGCTTCAGTCAAGGTACTATTTTAAGTTATGCCGTAGCACTTACTTATCCTGAAAAAATAAAAAACGTTATTGCGCTAAGCGGCTATATCAGCCCTGAAATGCTTCCTGATGATATTGAAACTAAAGATTATTCGCGTTTGGCGTTTTATTGCTCCCATGGCAGCGTCGATCAAGTCATTCCTGTAGAATGGGCGAGAAAAGTACCCCAATTTTTAAATGCCTTGTCCATAAAAAACACCTATAAGGAATTCCCTGTGGGTCATGGCGTCGCACCTGAGAACTTTTATGAATTAAGGAGCTGGTTGAATAAGCGTTTGGAAAATTAGTTCGAAGGTCTAGATTCAAAATTTAAGGTTCGAAATCTGCAGTAGACATCATGTTTGCGAAACCTGAGGTTCGTATGGAAAATAATTTCAGTTTTCAGTCGTGGTCGCCGAATTCAGTTGTAGTTGCGGAGCAATAAACATGTTCAAGTAGTTTTGCGAACATGTGCGGCATCTGCGGGAAAATAATTATAATCTACGGTCGCATTTACAGTTTTCAATTGCAGTTTCAGTAATACGGGGCGGAGACTACAACTTCAACTTCAATTTCATTTTCCACCTTTTCGCAAATAATGCGGCGTGCCGGCAATTTTAACCTTTTTAAGGCTCTACTCTTGAGGAAGTTGACTTTTGAGCGCTTTCAATTCCCTGTTTAAATGATTGATAGAATCTTTTAGTACTTGTTCTTTTGCGATCATTTTTGTCATTTTCTCTTGATACGTTTCAAATATATTCTTAGAATTCACATATTGAAATACTATCAACAACAATGCAAAAACGAACATATACATAAAGATTTTACCTTTCATAAGTTTTATAGGTTAATTTGTAAGTTATCATAAGCCAGGAAAACGTTTTTAGGAAGTTTTTTTTCAACGTCGTCGTGAAATCCAAGCATGTGACTAATATGGGTCAAATACGCACGTTCTGGCTGTACTTTATTTATAACTTCTAGAGCTTCACTCAAATTAAAATGAGAGATATGTTCTTCCTCTCTTAAAGCATTCACCACAAGAACCTTGACGCCCTTTAATTTCTCAAGTTCTTCGTCTGCAATAGTTTTCATATCGGTCAAATAGGCGAAGTCATTAAATCTGAAGCCAAAAACCTGGAGTTTGTAATGCATCCCGTTGATAGGGACGACATTTAAATCGCCTAATCGGAAGGGTTCATTTTTAATTCTGATAGGCATCACTCCTGGCGCCCCAGCATACTTGTTCTGGGTTTCAAAAATATAAGCAAACCGCTCCTTGAGTGCTTTTAAAACCCTTTTATGAGCATAGATGGGAATATCACCCTGCTTGAAATAAAATGGTCTAATGTCATCTAAACCAGCTGTATGATCAGCATGTTCATGGGTAAATACAACACCATCTAACTTGGTACATTTAGCATTGAGCATCTGTTGCCTAAAATCGGGGCCACAATCGATAACATAGGTATATGTGTTCCATTCAATCAACACAGAAACCCGCAGACGTTTGTCTTTTGGATTATCGCTTAAACATACAGGATGAGTGCTCCCAATAACCGGAATTCCTTGGGATGTACCTGTTCCTAAAAATATAACTCTCAATGGTGCTTTGTTTACAACAAAAGTAAGTTTATTATTTTGTTTAAGATAGCAATTTGATACCTTTGTAGCTTACAAAACTCAATCTACAATATGGAGATAACCTTAAAGGGCGATAAAGAATTTGAAGAGATTCCATCGCTTAAAAACAAAGCGCTTCGTATCAATCTTAATGAAAATATTTACGGAACCTTTGCTGAAATTGGTGCAGGTCAAGAAACTGTGCGTCAGTTTTTTAGAGCTGGCGGTGGATCTGGCACCATTGCTAAGGCTATGTCAGCTTATGACAAAGACTTTAGTGATGCCATTTATGGTGTTGAAGAAGATGGGCGCTATGTCACAGAAGAGCGGTTGAGAAAAATGTTAAATCATGAAATCAAATTAATTGAAGAACGCCTTTCAAGAGACAAGCATCCTAATAAAATGTTCTTTTCTTTTGCCAATACGGTGGCGACGATTGATTTTGCTAAAAAATATAAGGGCCATGGCTGGGTAGGTATCAAATATCAAATTGAACCACACCCTACGGCTTATAATGAGATTATTTTGCATTTTCGTTTTAGAGAAAATGATGCACGGCTCCAACAGGAAACCTTAGGTATTTTAGGTACCAATCTCATATATGGTGCGTATTATAAATACAATGAACCTAAAAAAATCTTACGTTATTTATACGATCATTTAGATAAAGATCAAATTGAAATTGACACTATCAACTTCTCGGGTCCCGTATTTAAAGATGTGGATAACCGATTGATGAGCTTGCAACTTGTTAAAAACAATATGACTGACGCGGTCATGTTCGCCCCTGATGGCAATAACGTACTGCCTGCTAGAATTTTATATAAAAAGAATATTTTGGCCTTGCGCGGAAGTTTTAGACCCGTAACCAAAGTAAACATAGACATGTTTGAGAAATCTTATGACATGTTTATCAAGGAAAATAAAGTTGACATCAACAATACTCAAGTTGTTTTTGAGATTACACTTTCAA
>NZ_DATJCA010000014.1:0-5232 GCF_035515035.1 Gelidibacter sp.
CAAAACAAGTGAACGACAGGTGGTGAGCACCTACTGGAGCACAAACCACCTGGTAAGTGAACGGTATATGCAAGGGCGACCGCAGGGAGTTCATTTTACCCTTGCAGATATGTTTTTGCGGAACAAAGCGGAACGACTGACGAACACCGCTTTACCTGCGTTTGGATGCGCGTGGGAAAAAGCAAGGGTGCGACTGATTGAGGTGGAGAGTAACGGAACCGATTGAAGGAGTACTCTTGCTGCGCGTTGCTGGAAGTGGGTGATTGTAGAGAGTGAGGCACGAACGAACGAAAAGAACCGACTGGAAGCAAATGGCTGTGCGGTGGGTTTTTTTCCTTAAATTGGAATCATCTAATTCCGCTATAGAAGGAATAAGGTTAGCTTTAGTGGTGAGGAAATTAGGGTCAGTATATTAAGCACAATAATACAATATGATTTGTGATGTCAAAACCAAACTGGAAGTTCAACCAATGGTTCAATAATTAATGATAATGCTATTAATGGTTCATAAGAAAAAGCAGAAACGGCAATGGCTAATGAAATAGGTGAATTTCTTGCCGTAGTAGTTAATGTCAGGCTTACCCTGTCTGAATAGCTAAACGTTAAGGATTTGCCTGAGGATTTGACCAATAATAAATATCACAATGAAAAATATCAGTAGAGGAATGAGCAATTTATAAATGACATCTGGGTTGTCTATTAAGTTTTTGAAGCGAACATAGCAACAACCGCTAGAGCAAGGAACATTTTTTTCGTTCGAGAAAAACAATCTTTTTGAAGCCAAGATAAGTATGCGGATGTTATAAATCCTTCCGTTGTATTCTCACAGCATTCAATATAGCCAAAAGAGCTACACCCACATCTGCGATAACGGCTTCCCATAAAGTAGCAACACCGCCTGCACCTAATGCAAGTACTATAATTTTGACTGTCATAGCGAGAATGATATTTTGCCAGACAATGTTTTTGGTGATTTTACCCGCCTTTATTGCTGCAACGATCTTTGACGGCTGGTCGTTTTGAATAACTACATCTGCTGTTTCGATGGTGGCATCACTACCGAGACCGCCCATTGCAATACCAACATCGGCGAGGGCAATAACCGGAGCATCGTTAAGACCATCGCCTACAAAGGCCAATTTTACTCCTTCTTTTTTAAGAGCCTCCACTTTCTCCACTTTTTCGTCCGGAAGCAGTCCACCATAAGCTTCATCAATTCCCAAAACTTTTGCCACCTGATCTACCACTGTTTGTTTATCACCAGATAACATTACGGTTTTTATGTTTAGACGGTGCATTTCCTTGATGGCCTGATATGCATCTTCCTTTATTTCATCGGCAATAGTGATATAACCGGCGTACTTATTATCAATGGACAATACCACTATGGTATCTACAATCTGTTCGACTTCGGCAGGATAAGCTATGTCATATTTCTTTAAAAGTTTAAGGTTTCCAGCCAATACTTCCTTATTACCAACGATGCCTTTCAAGCCGTGTCCTGCTATTTCTTCAATGTTTGAAGTTTGTAGGCCTTGGTGTTTATTATCGGCATAATCCGTTACAGCTATGGCTATGGGATGGGTCGAGTTCTTTTCCAAAGCTGCTGCTACTTTGATCAGTTCTTCTTTTTCAATTCCTTCGGATACTACTTGCTGAACTTTAAAGACCCCTTTGGTCAAGGTGCCTGTTTTGTCCATCACCACTGTTTTTACTTGGGTCATAACATCCAAATAGTTTCCGCCTTTGAACAGGATTCCATTTCGGGAAGCAAGGCCGATACCTCCAAAGTAGCCCAGAGGTATGGAAACAACCAATGCACAGGGACAACTGATCACCAAGAATACCAATGCACGATAAAACCATTCCCGAAACACATAATCATCCACAAAAAATATTGGGGTTACACAAAGTGCCAGTGCAAGGAAAAATACGATTGGGGTATATACTTTGGCAAAACGGGATATGAAGAGTTGGGTCTGTGATTTACGTGCGGTGGCATCCTGTACCATTTCCAAGATCTTGCTGAGTTTACTATCCCTAAACAGGGCGGTTACCTTTACTTCTGCAAGTGTGTTTTGATTGATCATCCCGGCCAGTACCTGTTCACCTTTATATTTGGTATCTGGTTTGCTCTCCCCTGTTAATGCCGCAGTGTTGAAAGAGGCTTTTTCAGAAATGAGATCACCATCCAAGGCAACCTTTTCACCAGGTTTCACTTGTATCTTTTCTCCTATTTCTACTTCTGAAGGATGTATAACCTGTGATTTTCCGTTTCTTAGAACGATAACTTCATCAGGCCTTATATCAAGCAAGGCTTTAATGCTTCTTTTGGCGCGCTTAACTGCCGAGTCCTGAAACCATTCGCCTATTTGGTAAAATACCATTACGGCAACACCTTCTTCATATTCTCCAATGATGAATGCGCCGATTGTTGCCACACTCATCAATACAAATTCATTGAAGAAATCGCCTCTTTTTGACTTTCGCCAAGCGAGATCTAAAACTTTTCTTCCGGCGAGAAGATAAGCAATGAGGTTAATTGCCAATAAAGGTATAGTGGGTATGTCGAGGTTAAACCCATATTCCAATGTTAACAGTATAACCAAAATCAGCAAGGCAAGCAGAAGGTCCCAGTGGGTTTTCCAGCCTGTTTTTTCTTTATTAACTTTTGGGCTTAAGGGCCGGGATGTAGCTGCTTTCATTTTATTAAAATTTTCTTTAAAGATACTTTAAAAGGTTATGCACAGGAATTGCATTTGCATCAGCATTCATCTTTTCTTGTTAACTGGATAGGAGGACAGGGCAAAGAACCATAAGAACAATACACACAACAATCACCTTCTTTTGGTTTTAGAACAGTTTTACACTTCTCACATTCATAAAAGAATTGACAGGAATTTGTTGGCATATCTTCTACTTTTTTGTGTCCGCAGTTTGGACAGGTAATTTCTGATTTTAATATAGCTTCCATTGATTTTTATTTTTTCTTGTTACCTTGTAATTTGTTGCATTAATTGCTTCCTCAATTTTCACCTTCATTCGTTTTAGTATCGTCAAACTCAATGATCGCGTTACCATTTTCGTAAGGATTTAGGTTATCCAGTTCGGTTTTAAAATCTTCAAACATCCAGTCCATAACATTAGATTAATGGTTAAAAAGCTCCTTTTCTTTTTCAGGGTCTATTTCATCTTTTGACTTTTTGTCCAAAAAATAATCCAAGATAATGCCTACTGCAATAGCTCCCACAAATGCTGAATATACTTCCCAATCATATTGAATTACCAAGGACAAACTAATGAGTATCGCCAATATGGGCAATACTGGAACTTTTCCAATGGATAAAGGAACTTTGAATGGTCTTTCTTTATTGGGTGCTTTGAAACGCAATACGATAAGTGCAATGTTCACGGCAACAAAAACAAGCAATGCACCCAAAGATGACATTCCCGCTACGATTTTGATATCTCCCAACAATATAAATCCAGCAACTGCTACCATAACTACAAGGGTAGTTGCCCACGGAACTTTCTGTGCATTGGTTTTGGTCATAAATTTTGGTAGTTCGCCCACGCTTGCCATTCCAAAAAGCAACCTGCTAATAGAAATTATACCACTAAAAGCCGCATTGGCAGTGGCGAAAAGTGCTGCTACGGCCAAGGCAACGGGCAACCAACTGTTGAGGTTGGAGGCCGCAAGTGAAAGTGGCGAATCCACTTTTGCCAGTTCTGACGGGTCGGCAATGTTGAGTACCGTAAAAGATATGAGCAAATAGATGACGGTTGTAAAAACCATTGTCAATAGAAAGGCACGAGGAATTGTCTTGCCAGGGTTTTTTACCTCTGAACCCAAAGCCGCCATATGTTCAAAGCCAGTATAAACAAAAAACAAGGTAGCCGTTGCCGCCAAAGTACCGGAAAAGGATTCAACTTTAAAAAATGCTGCTTTTGGTGGGCCTGTTTCCAAAAGTCCGAACGCTATAAGAAGGAACAATCCCAAGAGCTGAATACTAACCATAATGATATTAGCGGTAGATGATTTCTTGATGCCCGTAATGCTTATCAACGAGAGCATAACCAAAACACCATAACTGACAAGTAGGGAAGGAATACTAAAAAAAGTGTTGAAATAGCTTGAAAAAGCCAGTAGCACCGCAGCGATGGTGGCCGAACTGTGGAACGCAATCGTCCAGCCCGTGAGAAAAGACGGAATATCAATTTTAGGAAACGCCTTGCGTACAAAAATAAATTCCGCACCCGCATTCGGATAGGTTGAGGATAATTCAGCATAAGACATTGCCGACACACTTGCCGCAATAGCCGCAAAAATAAAACTCAACCAAAGGTCTGTTCCAGCTTGACCAGCTGCGGCACCAATTACCGTGTATATTCCTGCGCCCACAATAGTACCTACACCGTAAAAAGTGAGGCGAAGGGTTCCCAATGATTTTTTTAGTTCAGCCATAATACTGTTCTTTTAATTTCTGGAATGGCCGCTGCATTTTTCGCAAATACCTTTTACTACTAAGTTGATATCCTCCGTGATATAACCATCGGGTAAGTTGATATGAGGGATTTTATGCTCTGTTAAACAGACCGTTTCATTACAATTGTTGCAACGAAAGTGTAAATGAAGGTCCTTGCCGACCTCGCACTCACAATTTTCTTCGCAAAGAGCGTATTTTATGACTCCTGTACCATCCTCAATTTGATGCACAACACCTTTTTTTTCTAAGGTTTTCATAGTTCTAAATAGGGTACTTCTTTCACTGACCTTAAAATCCTTTTCCAAATCGCCAAGGCTGATGGCCACATTCAACTCTGCCAACCGCTTATAGGTCAAAAGGCGCATTGCAGTAGGCCTTATTCCTTTGCTTTCTAAAAATTGAACTATTTTTTCCATTTGTTTATAAATTGATTTACAGGTCGAAACGTTTTAAGGATTCCCCCGTTTTAATGTGAAAGGCATCTTCTATATTTGCGATATAAATAATCCCGTCTCCTGGTTCTTCCGTTTTACCATTTCTTAGAATTGTTTCAATTGCGGCTTGGGCTTCCTCATTTTGACAAACCAGTTCCAGCTTGACCACTGGACTATCTGTCACGTGAAAATCCAGCGACGGTCTTGCGCCTTTTGCCTTGAACGCTCCCGTGCCTTCTGCTTGTGACAGGGTCATACTTTTAAAACCACTATCAGCAAGAGCTTCAATTACCCTTTGGATCCGGTTCGGT
>NZ_DATJCA010000015.1:0-4495 GCF_035515035.1 Gelidibacter sp.
AAAGTTATTTCAGCACGCAAATGATGCGATTGGTGATTGACCAATTTAAAAACAAAAACAAGTTTAACCTAAATGCGGAATCATCCAAGTACATCAACAACTTGGTGGTAAACGAATACATTAATGAATTTTACGGAAGAGCAATTTAAGTGAATGCCACAGTCAATAGCATATAATTATAGTCATATTACCTTTAGTACAAAGGACAGATTTCCTTTTATTGATGAAGAAATTCAAAATGAATTATTTCAATACATTGGAGGCATTTGTAAAAATATGGATTTTAAACCCGTTATAGTTGGAGGCTATAAAGACCACATTCATATACTTTGTGTGCTATCTCGTAAAGTTGCTCTGATGAAACTAATTGAAGAAGCTAAAGCGCATTCATCAAAATGGATGAAGACTAAAGGTGAGAAATACAAGAACTTTTATTGGCAGAGAGGCTATGGAAGTTTTTCGGTCAACCCGGCAGAGATTGATGTGGTGATTCGGTACATTGAGAATCAGTCTGAACATCATAAAAAAAAGACATTTCAAGAAGAATATTTGGCGTTTTTGAAAAAGTATAAGGTAGAATATGATGAGCGATATTTATGGGATTGATTGCGCACCTTTGGTGCTTGGCGTAGGTCAGATGCATTATTTCATGGCCCTATCGGGCCATGTTAATGATTATTGCACCTATGGTGCTTTTTTCTCTGTACAAATGAATAGGAGAACTAGCACCAAAGGTGCCACATCAATAGCCTTGGGCAATGCCCAAGGTATAAAGGACAAAATACCATTAAGCACCAACGGTGCGAAATATATATTAAAGAGTAAATAGAAATATGAACGACATAGATTTTAAAGAAAAAACCAAAGCCCTGATTGATAGCCTCAAAAGCATCAGTGCCAACTATGGCCTGGGCAATGATGGCAACGAGTTCAAAATCATTACGCAGGTATTCCTGTATAAATTTATGAACGACAAGTTCGCCTTTGAGTTGAAGAAACTTGACCCGAAATTGAAGAATGCAGACAATTGGGAAGAAACCGTAAAATCCTATTCGGATGATGATTACGAAATGTTGCTGCTGCAATTGGGAGCCGATACGGCCAAACTCAAACCGCAACATTTTATCTCCGAACTCTTCAGCCGACAAAACGAAAGCGATTTTGCCAAACTCTTTGACGATACACTTTTAGACATTGCCATTACCAACAACGATATTTTCTCGGTGAAAACAGATGGTGGTGCCAAAGTGGTACTCTTCGACCGCATTACCGAATACATCAGTGACGGCAGCAAGCGGGATGCCTTTGCCAAAGCCATCATCAACAAACTGGTGGGTGTGAGCTTTGAGCATATTTTCCACCAAAAATTCGATTTCTACGCCACCATTTTCGAGTACCTGATTAAGGACTACAACACCAACAGCGGTGGCAAGTATGCCGAGTACTTTACGCCCCACGCGGTAGCCAAAATTATGGCGGCTATTTTAGTGAACGAACCCGACCAAGATGTAACCGTTTACGACCCTTCGGCAGGTTCGGGAACGCTTTTGATGAACATTGCCCACGCCATTGGCGAAGACAAATGCACCATCTATTCGCAGGATGTGAGTCAAAAATCTTCGAGCTTGTTGCGATTGAACCTGATTTTGAATAATCTGGTCCATTCCATTCAAAACATCATTCAGGGTAATACCATTTTGCACCCTTACCACAAGGACAAAGAAGGCAACTTGCAGAAATTCGATTACATCGTTTCCAATCCGCCTTTTAAGCTCGATTTTTCGGATTATCGAGACGATTTGGACAGCAAAGAAAACAACGACCGCTTTTTTGCGGGAATTCCGAAAGTACCGAATAAAGCCAAAGACAAAATGGCGATTTACCTGCTCTTTTTACAGCACATTATGCACACGCTGAGCAAAAAAGGTAAAGCCGCCATAGTAGTGCCTACAGGTTTTATCACCGCACAGAGCGGCATTGATAAAAAGATTCGTGAAAAAATGGTAGAGAGCAAAATGCTGGCAGGCGTGGTGAGTATGCCGAGCAATATTTTTGCCACCACGGGTACGAATGTAAGCATTGTATTTTTGGACAAAAGCAACAAAAACGAAGTGGTGCTGATAGATGCTTCTAACTTGGGCGAAACGGTAAAAGAAGGCAAAAACCAAAAAACCGTACTCACCCCTGCCGAAGAACAGCAAATCATTGACACCTTTAACCAACGGAAAGCCGTGGATGATTTCTCGGTAGTGGTAAGCTATGACGAGATAAAGCAGAAAAACTACTCTCTGAGTGCCGGGCAATATTTTGAAGTGAAAATTGAATATGTGGACATTACCGCAGAAGAATTTGCCGCCAAGATGAAAGGCTTTGAAGACAACCTAAACCAACTCTTTGCTGAGGGCAGGGAACTGGAAATGGAGATTCAGAATAATTTAAAAGGATTGGGCTTCGACAAGCTCAGCCCCCAGTAAAAACGAAGTGTTATGAAAGGTTTTTTGTACATATTAGAATGTAGTGATGGTAGCTATTATACAGGAAGTACTAAGGAGTTAGAATTGCGGTTAGCTCAGCATCAAGCCGGTGAAGGAGCAAACCACACCAAAAAAAGACTTCCTGTTAAATTGGTTTATTATGAAGAATTTTCAAGAATTGACGAGGCTTTTTATAGAGAAAAGCAAGTGCAAGGATGGAGTAGAAAGAAGAAGGAAGCTTTGATTGGGAATCGTCCGGAAGATTTGCCCTTACTTTCAAAAAACCATACACAATATCCAAAAGATTTTATGATTTCGATGAAGGATGAGGTGCCTGAGCCATCGGTGTCTGAGCCATCGGTGCCTGAGCCATCGGTGCCTGAGCCATCGGCGCCTGAGCCATCGGTGCCTGAGCCATCGGTGCCTGAGCCTGTCGAAGGCACAACTAACAAAATTCAGAATAATTTAAAGGAGTTGCGATATGAAAAACAATAACACTTGGCGACTTAGCGACTTAGCGAGAGAATATATCACGCAAAGCCGCAGAGCCACAAAGAATAATTTAAAAGGGAGTAGGATATGAATAGTATTTCAAGAGTCAAATTAGGTGATTTGATTGAATTTCAGAGAGGATATGATTTACCTAAATCTCAATTTATTAAAGGAGAATACCCTGTCCAAGCTTCAAACGGTGTTTTGGGATACCATAATGAATTTAAAGTTAAAGGCCCTGGAATAACTATAGGAAGAAGTGGAACAGTTGGATTGCCTCATCTTGTTAAATTAAACTTTTTTCCGCACAATACAACTTTATTTGTCAAAGATTTTAAAGGAAATGATATTGAATATATTTTTTACCTACTTAAAAATTTAAAACTTGGTGATAAGAAAAGTGGGTCTAGTGTACCTACTATGAATAGAAATCATTTGCACCCAATTAAAATAATTGCATACAAAAACCTCCCCACCCAAAAATCCATTGCCAAAGTCCTTTCCGACTTAGATGCAAAAATCGAGCTGAACAACAAAATCAACCGAGAGTTGGAAGCAATGGCAAAAACGCTCTACGACTATTGGTTTGTGCAGTTTGATTTTCCCGATGCCAACGGCAAACCCTACAAATCCTCAGGTGGAAAAATGGTGTACAATGCCGAGTTGAAAAGAGAGATTCCTGAAGGGTGGGCGGTGAAGAAGTTGTCGCAGATTGCAAATATCACTATGGGGCAATCACCATCAGGTAGTTCTTATAATGACGATGGCATTGGTGAAATATTTTTTCAAGGTTCGACTGACTTTGGTTGGCGATATCCAACAATTAGGCAATACACAACAGAACCAAGCAGAATGGCAAAAAGCGGGGACATTTTATTGAGTGTTCGAGCACCAGTCGGAACATTGAACATTGCCGATAATGATTGTTGTATAGGTCGTGGTCTGACAGCTTTAAACAGCAAATCAGGTTATGACAGCTACCTTTATTATGTGATGGAATATTTTAAACAAATCTTTGACCATAGAAATAATGCAGGTACAACTTTCGGCTCAATTACTAAAGATGATTTACATTCTTTGAAGTTGGTTTACCCTAAGGATGACTTGCTCAAAAAGTACAATCAAACTGTTTCAAAATTCAATCAAATGATTTTGATTAATCACAAACAAAACCAACACCTCACCACCTTGCGAGACTGGTTGTTACCCATGTTGATGAATGGTCAGGTAACCGTTCGGCAGGCTCACGGTAACGCAGTACAAGAAGCAGAAGAAAGATTGAATATGGCAGCAGAGCCGAGTGTAAAATATGGTAGTTAGGTATGGCAAAGAATTAGCACAACATAATTACACAAATCAAACAGAAAGTGATTTCTAGCCCAATGCAAAAAGCCAAGTTTTGCAAAAGAGCCACCAAGCCAACGCACAACAGAAAGCAGTAATATGAAAGATAAACTGACAGACGAAAAAGAACACCGAAGCGATAACAGCGTGTATGTGGCAATAGCGGGTGAAGTGGTAAATCGAAG
>NZ_DATJCA010000016.1:0-9972 GCF_035515035.1 Gelidibacter sp.
AATTACCAAAACCCCAATGACACCTCCTTTTAAAGCCGATGCATTAAATGCACCGTCATAAATAGCTGCGAACGCAGGCCCAACGTTTTGAATGTTCATAATAATAACTGCCAATGCTGCAACTATATATATGGAAGCCATAATTGGTACTACCTTTCCTGTTACTTTAGCAATACTACTGATTCCACCAATAATAACTACGCCAACCAATACCGCTGTAACGATCCCAAACCAAAATCCGTGACCTACCAACACTGGAAATTGACCAGCTAACTGTTCAAAAGATTGGTTGGCCTGAAACATATTTCCACCTCCAAAAGAGGCACCAACCGCTAAAACTGCAAATAAACCAGCCAGAACTTTACCAAGACCCTTCATTTGTCTTTTTTCGAGTCCATAGCGTAAATAATTCATGGGACCACCAAACACACGGCCATCTGGTAAAATATCTCTATACTTCACACCTAAAGTACATTCTACAAATTTTGTAGACATACCCAAAATACCGCAGATAATCATCCAAAATGTTGCCCCTGCACCCCCTAATGAAATCGCTACCGCAACGCCGGCAATATTTCCCAAACCAACAGTGCCAGAGACTGCTGTAGCCAATGCTTGGAAATGGGTTACTTGACCAGGGGCATCAGGATCATCATATTTTCCTCGGGCTAAATCAATGGCGTGTCTAAATCCCCTGAAGTTTATAAAGCCCATTCTCAAAGTAAAAAACAAAGCACCTAATACCAACCATATCACAATGAATGGAATTGGTTTTGTTAATGGATCACCGTTTGGATGTGTTAAGACCAATGGCTTATCATATAGGATTTGGCCAAAAAAGTGAGCCCCTTGTTCAATAATATGCTTTTTATTATCCGAATTATAGATCGTTTGTCCGGCCTGAGTTAGATATTTTAATTCTCCACGCGCGGGTGCGAGGATGGTAATCTCCTTTCCTTCATTGTCTGTTATAATTGCAATTGGCACATCTTTGGCCACTCGTGCTCCTTCTGGCTGTAGCCATTCCTTAAGAATATATTTATTTTCTACCTCATTTGTCCAATCTGGAACCCCTATTTGTTTGGCATCAGCATATACAACTGGATCATATACTCCTATTGTAGCAAATGGATCCCAAAATAAAACTGCTCCTAAAGTGGCTACTGCAGGGGTCATTGTTCCATTAAATACTTCTGTAATTGCTTGGGTCTTTACCGTATATACAACAGTTTTTGTATCTCCAACCGCATCCGTTATGACCACGGTATAAGGAATTCCTTCTGTAAGACCTACCGCTTCATTAGAATTTAAAGGTGTGCTTTGATTGCTCCATCGGTAAGTGTAAGGTGGAACTCCGCCGGATGCAGTAACTTTGATAATGCCGTCATTAATTTTATCGGAGGGATTGATTGCTTCTCCTTTAACATCAAAATCTTGAGCGAAAATTAAAATTGGTAATAATGTAATAAATAAGGTAAGAAGACACTTCTTCATGGGTGGATTTTAGTTAGTTATTAATAATTGGTTAAAAAACACCACAAGATGCTAAAAAAAAATGATTTTATAAAGATTTGGTTGTTAAAATGAAATGCAGATCACCCGAGGTCAAAAATCGAGTTGGATTTTTAAATTTACCTGTTTTATACTTAAGCTGTTACCTAAATAATAAAGATTTTGAATTTGTGGATCAAAATCCTAAAACCGTTATAAGTCAAAGACAGAAGACCGCTTTGTGTAGATTAAATCTTTGATACGCATCCAAAATGCGATAAACAAATATAAAGCAAATCCAAAGCCAAGTGTTACGAAGGTAAGGTACATAAAAGACGTCCGAACTACTTTTGCTCTAATCCCCAATCGGTCTGCAATGCGTTGACATACGTAGTAACCACGTTTTTGAAAATATAATAAGGATCTATAAAAAATATTCATACTGCAAATTACTGATTTTATTGATTAAACTCAATTACTGCCTAGCTAAAAGTGAATTACCAATAGCGCAAGCCATGCATTTGTTTTTGTCACAATATTCTGTTTTAAGCTGAATCAGGGCTTGGGATGTCAAAGCAGAATCTGAAATAGGGGTCAGATTATTGAACCCTTTTATTATTCCATTTTGTTCAGACGCAATATTTTGTGCCATCAAAAGACAAGATTCTGAGGCTGGTTTACCCAGATGTTGCAAATAACAAAATCTTAATGGAAGTACGGTATTGATCAACAACAGATCAATGAAGTTTTTGGTCAACAATTTTTTAGAATCTCGAGATGCTTTTTCAAAGGTGAAATGGGTTTGCCAAAATTCAGAAGTGCCAACTTGAAACAACTTATATAAATCTTCGATGGTATTTGCTGCCATTAATTTTGTAAACAAATTAGTATGTTTCTGGTAAAGCATCGCCAGTTGCGACAATCTTATGGTAGGGAAATTTGGAGGCCGCAATCTAAAAAACTGAAGTGGAATGACTTGATCGTTTGACAGATTAAACTTTTGCTTTATAAATAGATATTCCGATGATAGGTTTTGAAAATATCCATTTTCCACAGGTGTTTCCAATAATCCTGACTGACCAAAAAATAAAGCTTCCAATTGAAGTGGTTGTGACTGCATTTTTCTGACCACAGAAAAATCAAAAGAATTGGCCATACTTAAAATCGCCTCACCATTTACCTTTAACCCGAAATTTTTAGCCAAAAGTTTAAATAAAACGCCCTCCCAATCATTTTTTGATGACTTTAGCAAGACTTCAATGGTTCTTGATTTTCGTTCAAGACGTTCAATATACAAACGTTCCAACCAATTGGAGATCACAAAATCTTCAACTTCAGCAAAATCCGGTTCGCAATTGATCCATTTGTGAGGTGACATCAACAGTTTTTGGAAATTATTAAATACGTTGGCGTGAATTAAATTCTTTAATTGTAAGGTAGGTATTATGGAATTATCCTTTCTGAAGATATCCGTGTCATGCTCATACACAACATGTAAAATGACATTGTCATAGGTGGGATCCATTTCATGGTTATGGACGTACCAGTCACTCGACTTTATATGGATTTCCACGTTCCCAGCCCATAATTGTCCTTCAATTTCAAGTTGAGCATTGAAAAAATCTGGACCACTATTTAAATTTGGCTGCCCATTGTTATGCAAAGTAATAGCTTCTCCTACTGTTGTTTTTAAGTTGGACGTATCAAATTTTTTAAATTGCCATACATAATGTAAAAAAGCCTCTTGCATATCCTTAAAAATAAGACAATTACGAGTCACTTTTACATTGTCAAATGGATATTTTCAATCAGTAAAATGTGGAGGCAATTACTGCTCAATACTTTCAGCATTGAAACTTCTAAGTTCACCTTCAGAAATGGATACGGTTATTTGAATAGGATTGCAACAAACTTCGCAGTCTTCCACATAACTTTGATGAGGAATGGAATAATCAATAAGCATTGAAATGTCTTCCCAACAATGGGGACATTGAAAAAAATGTTCTTCCATAAGGATGTTAATTGAGATGTTCAAGCTCTTCGTGTACAGACTCCCACTCGGTCATCAGCTTGGAAAGTTTTTTCTTTTTCGATTCGTATTGTTCAAAAAACTTAGGATCAGCAACCGTTTTATCATAATTAGTGGCTAATGCCACGTCCATGGTCTTGATCTCCTTTTCGTGCTGACTTATCTTGGCTTCTACGTTGCTTAACCTATTGTTCAAAGATTTAAGTTTCTTTTGATCCTCGTAAGTCTGTTTATTGGTTTCTTTAGGTTCTACTTTAACTACATCACGTTTCTCTACCTCTCTTAAATTTTCAACGTTCCGCTGGTCTAAATAGAAATCAATATCACCCAAATACTCTTTAATTTTTTGATCTTTAAACTCGTATACACTTTTTGTTAAACCTTGAAGAAAATCCCTATCATGAGATACCAAAATCAAGGTGCCTTCAAACCTTTTCAAAGCTTCTTTCAACACATTCTTAGATTTAATATCCAAGTGGTTGGTAGGCTCATCCATCACCAAAACATTAAAAGGTTGCAGTAATAACTTCGCCAAAGCCAATCGATTTCGTTCACCTCCCGAAAGTACTCTTACGTATTTCTCTGCTTCTTCACCTCTAAAAAGAAAAGATCCCAAAATATCGCGCACTTTACTCCTATTCTTTTCATTGGCCGCATCAATCATGGTATCCAAAACTGTTTTGCTACCATCTAAATATTCGGCCTGATTTTGGGCAAAATAACCGATTTGCACGTTATGACCAAGTTTTAAGTGGCCTTCATGTTTTAATTCTCCAACAATAATCTTAGCTAAAGTGGACTTCCCTTGACCATTCTGACCAACAAAAGCAATCTTGCTTTCGCGCTCTACATTTAGGTCAATATTTTTAAGCACTTGTAGATCACCGTATTTTTTTGAAATTTGATGCGCTTCAACTACAACCTTACCAGGAATCACAGATACTGGAAAATTAAGTGTCATCACGCTATTGTCATCTTCATCCACTTCAATCCGATCCATACGGTCCAATTTCTTGATGAGCGATTGTGCCATGGTCGCTTTGGAAGCCTTTGCTCTAAACTTTTCGATCAGTTTTTCAGTCTGTTCAATTTGTTTTTGCTGATTTTTTTGCGATGCTAATTGCTGAGTCTTCAGTTCATTCCGAAGCACTAAATATTGAGAATAAGGTTTTTTATAATCGTAAATTCTTCCTAGTGAAATTTCAATGGTACGATTGGTTACATTATCAAGGAACATCTTGTCATGCGAAACAATCACCACCGCACCAACATAATTCTTTAAAAAATTTTCCAGCCAAATAATCGATTCAATATCCAAGTGGTTGGTAGGCTCATCCAAAAGTAGGATGTCATTATTCTGAAGTAATAATTTGGCGAGTTCAATACGCATACGCCATCCTCCGGAGAACGTATCCGTAAGCTTATTAAAATCCTCACGCCTAAAACCTAAGCCTTGTAGAATTTTTTCAGTTTCGCCTTGATAGTTATACCCTCCTATGATTTCGTATTGGTGTTGGATTTCGCTAATATCAACCATCAGCTGATGATAAATGTCACTTTCATAATCTGTGCGCTCCACTAATTGATGATTGATCTCATCAATCTTGGCCTCCAGTTGCTTTATTTCCTTGAATGCTTCATAGGCCTCTTCAAGCACAGTCCTACCCAAAACAAAATCGATATCTTGTTTTAAAAAGCCAAAGCTCAAGTTTTTATCGGCGGCAATTTGCCCCGTGTCTGGTTCCATTTCCTTCGAAAGGATTTTAAGCATGGTCGATTTACCAGCACCATTTTTGCCGATGAGACCGATTCTGTCACCAGCTCCGAGCATAAAAGTGATGTCTTCAAAAAGGTATTCGCCCTGAAAAGAAATAGAAAGATTATGTATGTTGAGCATTTTTATAAGGATTGTTACAAAGCATTGGTTTTAAAAACCTTAATTTTGCGTTTTATTTGAAAATGCAAAAGTAATCAATTACCATGATAAATAAAGGAAGTAAGTTGTATAGTATATTAACTGGTAAATGTCCAAAATGCCATGAAGAATCTATGTACGTTAATCCAAACCCTTTCGCGTTGATGGACATCTTAAAAATTCGTGAAAGATGTAGTAACTGCAACACCAAATACCGTATGGAACCATCATTCTTCTTTGGAGCCATGTACGTCAGCTATGGTGTTGGCGTGGCTTTTTCAGTTGCGGCATTTATCATAAGTTATCTTATTTTAGGTTTAACTTTAACCACGTCATTTATTGTCATTATCGTAACACTCGTTGTTTTTATGCCATTTATTATGCGCATATCAAGAAACATCTGGATCAATCTCTTCATGCATTACGATGAAAATTTAGCTAAAAACGCTCAGAAAGTTGAAAAAGTTGAAAATTAATCCCTGTTTGAATTTTCATCAACTAACAGAATTCGTTTTTTAAGATTTTTAAGATTGAAAACGCCTGATATCTATTTCGGGGTCCAGAGGCCATCCATTTTCCAAATGTAAAAACAACTGTTTGGCGACATAGGGACCAATCATCACACCACGTGTTCCCAAGCCGTTCAGGATGGCGGCGTTTTGGTACTTTGAATGTACTCCAACTAGAGGTCTTCTATCTTTAACGGTAGGTCGAATGCCAGCCACTTGATTGACCACTTCATAATTACAACGGATGAGATTCCTTAATTTATCTAGCAATTCTGTTTTAGCGTCTTCAGTAATATTATGAGTCTTATCTGTCCAATTGTATGTCGCACCCACAGAATAACAATCGTCAAGTTCCGGAACCACAAAAACCGATGACTTTAAAATAAAATCCATCCTTAAGTCGGGCGCTTTGATGGTTAACACTTCACCTTTAGCTACATTCAGTGGGAGATCTCCAAATAACGGATTTCCAACCATACCAAATCCCTCAGCAAAAACAATAAATTTAGCTTTGACATTTTTATAGGTAATATGATTTTTCCCAATGATTAACAAAGAATAATCAAAAGTTTCATTGCTGTAGCTATTGATCGTCTTTAGATAGAGCTTGTAATGTTTTAACAAAGTTGATGTATCAATACGACCCGTTTGAAGGACTTCACCAAAACCATAGGGGGCATTTATTTCAGGGTTGTCATTTTTGATAAGCTTCGGGGAAAGAAAACTCTCCAATGCAGGTTTATCTGAAGCATTGAACCAATCATTTTGTTCTTCAACTGATGCAAATCGTCTATAGACGGACAGTTTGTAATCTAATTTAACACCCAATAAATTTTCCAGATCCTCATAGAAATGGAAAGCCATTTCTAATTGCTCCTCAGCTTTCCATACCGCAGTAAAGCGCTTTAGAATTACCGGGTTATATAAACCCGCTGCAACAATTGATGATTGTTGGGATTGATCATCAAATACCACAAAGGATTTATCATGCGCCCTGAGTTCTTCACAAAAAGAGATACCCGCCAATCCGCAACCAACCACGATATAATCCACTTCTTTCATAACAGCAAAAATATGGAAGTTTTAATGAGTACTAAAGATTATTTTTAGAGACGACAGTCTTTATCAAGACCTATAACTAATAAGTTTCAGTAATTTCTATGATTTTAAACCAACTTTAAAAAAATAGTGAGCATAAAAAAACGCCCAACTAAAAAAGTGAGCGTTTCATGTATATTAATGATCTATTATTAATACGACCACATATCTTGTTCAAAATCTCTTATCTTATCCTTGATACGATCAGACTCCAAGAGTTGCATGAGTGCGTTGTCAGCCACATAGGTACTGACTTCTCTATCTCCATATACGTTTTCTTCCTTATACATATAGCCGTTAAAACGTCTTGAATTCAACAAGTGATCAAACGAAAATGGCATTGCGCTATTTTTGTTATTGAAAGCTTTTGCCTCATGAAGAACTTGTCTTACTTCAGGATAAAATACCCAAAACAGTGCAATAGGCTCCTTATTTGCCTCATCATCAGAGTCAATAAAGTTAACATCAGGTGCTGCTGGTGCAATACCTAAAAGTCTGTATTTTAATTCACCTTGACGTTTGTCAAAATACCATAAACCTTTAATGAGGTAAGCAGTAATATCATAAGATTGGATATCTCTATTAATAATATATTCTGGAGATACAAATCCTTCTGAATTGTACTGTTGGTATCCAATATCCAAAGTATCTGTTTTTGACATAATGGATTGAATGTCTCTTGGCTGGCGTTTGGTGGTAAAATATGAATCGTCATAAACGTTTTCAATTTTTCCTTCCCTTACGTTTTTCCATAACACATCAAACAAAGAGCGTCTGTTAGCGCCAATATTATTGGTGTCAATTGGATAATATAATGGAAAGTTGACACGCTCATCAAGAACAACTTTTTCCCAAGTCATTTTTGAAAACATGATATCCCTATCATCAACATAACCGTATTCAAGCGGTCTGTCATTATCCAATGCTATTTGCGCTTCAGATTTTACACCAATTTCTTCGGGTGTCTTTGCGTTGAGCAAGTTGGTTTGACCAACTGAACTCATTGCCAACCCCATACTTAAAACGGTTAATAAACAATATTTTAATTTCATCTTTTTAATTATTATTTGGGACATTAATATCTTGATGTATACAACGTGACAAGTGTTCCTAAATTATATTAGTTTGATATTTCAATAAATACTGGTGATGCAGGAAGCAATTTAATGCTGCTATTTCCTTTAATCTCAGATTTGATTTCAAAGATCTGTACACCATCTCCTCTAGAGGCTTTACGCAGTGCACTTCTTGCTTGATCATTCATTTTATTCCCGTTAACGGTAACTGTTGGTTGACCAGGTACTTTAATCTTGAATGATGTTACATTGATATCTAAATCGAAATCAAAATCGAATAATTTAGCATTAACCGTTGCGATTTCAACATTACTTTTTGGCAAACTCACATTATCAGCTTGACCTGCAATAGTACCAGAAGGTTTTGGAATGTCCTTGATTCTAAAAGTCGATTTATCACTCACTTTAGAACCGTCAGGTAGTGTTCCCGTAACATTGATCGTTACATCCTTTCCTGAAGTTGGTCTCATAACATATTTACCAGAACCTGATAGCTTATTTAAACCTGGAGCTGATGCAGAAACATTATTATCTGATACTCCGGCAAATGATATAGTCATAGGGTTGTCAACACCTCTATACACCACATTCATCTTATCTGCTGAAATAGTAGCAGAGTTTGGTTTTGGAACTACCGCGTATTTACTAGTAATAGGAATTTCAACAATCTCATTACCTTCCTTAAACTGCATTGTCCCAGTAATATCACGTTCACCCACAGCACCTGCTGGAAAGTCCAACACGACTTGACCTTGCTCAACATTATCCAATGTTCTACCATTAATAACAATTTTCTCAAAATTAAGAGTATTGTCAAAACGGCCTAAAACAACTTTTCCTTTAAAATTCTCACCACTAAAAAATGCAGTTTTATCTGGAATCACAATTGCTGAATAGTTTTTCATTGACAATTGTTTTACTTGCTCGCCTGCCAGCATGTTAGATAATACTTCAGATTCTATAGTCTTGACATCAGCCTGCATTTGCGTTAGCTTGGTTAACGATGCAACCATTGGAAATCCTTCAAAATGATAGGTTAACCATCCTTTTTTAATGCCTTCATTAGTCGTCTCTTCATTGGTTGAGAATTTCTTAAGAATATCATCCTGGATTTCTTGATTTTCTTCACCTAAAATTTGAATGACACCTTCTCTATAGGTTTTGATGTTGTCTAAAAATTCCTGACCAGCTTTAGTCAATTTATCACCGTTGAACCATTGCTCATCAAGGAAATCGGTTCTATCCATTTCCTCATAATTTTTTGGATCTTTAACGGATTTTAATAACCCACCTTTAACGGATTCTATATAAGAATAGAAATCTGTTGAAAGTTTGTCAATGGCATCTGCCTTTGCTTTTATTGGTTGATATTTAGCTGGTTGCTCTTCAGCCTTAGCCGCTAAACCTTCCATAAATGCAGCGTTACGAACCGCAGCCGATGCATTAGAATCAGTGATTCTTTCGTTCATTAACCCAAATGCGGAAAGCACTTCTTTAGACATATTAAGTGCCATCATTGCGATGAACACCAAATACATCAGGTTAATCATTTTTTGTCTTGGGGATAATTTTCCTCCTGCCATTTCTAAATAGTTTTTAGTTGTTGATTTGGTTACGTTCTACTAATTACTAGTTAGATCTGTTCATTGCAGAAAGCATTCCACCATAGACACCATTTAATGATGAAAGGTTAGAGGCTAACGATTGCATTTGATCTTTTAGCTTAGTGGCATTTTCAACAGCTTCTTCGTTGATGGCAGCTTGACGACTTGCAGAATCCATTTGGACTTTATAAAGGCTATTCAATGACTCCATTTGAGCAGCAGCCAATGACATTTCTTCACTGTACTTTCT
>NZ_DATJCA010000017.1:0-27082 GCF_035515035.1 Gelidibacter sp.
GAAGCATAAGGCGCTCTCCGTAGACCATCTGGAAGAAATGAGAACAGAAGACATTGAGGCTTTAAAAAACAGCATTACAATGCCTGTAGCGCTTCCCTCCTGCTCCTATTTTTTAAGTATTCCGTATTCACCTGCACGTCAAATTATGGATGCTGGGTTACCATTGGCATTGGCTACAGATTATAATCCTGGATCCACACCTAGTGGTAATATGAATTTTGTGGTGAGTACCGCATGTATCAAATTACGAATGACGCCAGAAGAAGCCATTAATGCCGCTACAATAAATGGCGCCTATGCCATGGGGATTTCGAACCAATATGGAAGCATCTGTAGAGGAAAAAAGGCGAATTTGATCATCACCAAAAAAATAGAAAGCTATAATAACCTGCCTTATGCCTTTGGCGATAATCTTATAGACACGGTCATTATTAGAGGAAAAATATTGAATCAACCGTCCTGAATATTACACTTAAACCGGCATAAACGCTTCAAATTAAAACATAAAAAAACCCGAAAATCAATTGACTTTCGGGTTTCTGTGTATATAAAATAGCTTCTAGCTATTCTAATGTGAATTCTGTAGTTGATACCAATTCCTTCTTGTTGAAAATATTTACGATATAACGTCCTTTGGAAAACTCACCTTTTGGAGCTACAAATTCGCAGATATTCAAGTTTCTATTTTCATAGTTGAATTTACTCACTAAGCTATAGTTCAATACCGTTTCACCAAATTGAATCTGCTCATTGGCACCCAAAACATTATCACTTGGATCCAAGACCTGTACATACAACTCTTTATCACCTGCACCAACCAAAGTGTTTTTTGCAACCGTATAGCAAAGTCTAATTTTATCACTACGACGTGCTCTTTCGGTTGGGATTAGTTTTCCTGAACTTCTCTCAATTACACCAAATGCCTTTAGACCTACAGTTTGTAATACCGCAGCATTTTCAACCACAGTTGCCAACTCTGTATTTTGTACCAATAATGAGTCGGTAAACATGGTACGCTCTGCCAATCTTACATTCGTGCTATCCAAAGAGGTTGCTAATAGAGCATTTTGAATCTTAAGTTTATCATTTTCAGTTAAAAGAACATTCATTTCCTCTTGTAATGACAAGTATTTCTTTCTGAAGCTCATTAAGCTATTGACACTGTTTTGAGATATTTTCAAAGAATCCATTAATCCTTGAATTCTATTTCTAGCTTCCGTTAAATCTTCATTTGCTATTTTGTTTTCTCCAATGGCAATGTCATACTGCTTTGCCATATTACTTAAATCGCTCATAACCAATTGCTTTTCTTTGGTTAATTCAGCTTCATTTTTCTTTTTATCGTTATACAGTTTTGAGGTATAAAAGCCTGTTCCGATAAACAAGGCTAATAAGATACCTAAGGCAATCTTTAATCCGGTATTTTTGTTACTGTTTGTACTTTCCATAAGTTTTGTTTTTAGTTATTGATACTTAAATTAACACTGGTTTTGTTATTTTTGATTACTGGAAAAAATAAAAAATGTAATTTTAATACCTCAAATGTAAAATTAAAATCCCAAAAATGGAGAAACTTGTTCTATTTAATAAAAACGATTTAGAAACCTTACTCAAAATAAGAGCTAATGAATCCAAATTTGGAGAACACATTCAATTACTTTCCAATCCTTCCAATATATACGAATCCTTAACATCTTTGGACGTTGACTACGTTATATTCGGAATTCCTGAAGATGTCGGTGTGTTTGCAAACTATGGACATAGAGGTACAGCCAAGGCATGGAATGCAACTCTAAAGGTTTTGTTAAACATTCAAAGTAATGGCTTTACAAATGCCAATAAAGTACTCATCCTTGGCCATTTAGATTTTTCTAAGGAGATGGCTAAGATTGACCAATATGACGTTGCCGATAAAAAACAAATCGATAAGGCCAGGAAACTTACCGAAAAAATTGATAAGCATGTCACGGATTTAGTTTATCAAATTGTACGTTCGGGAAAAAAACCCATCATTATTGGGGGTGGACATAATAATGCCTATGGTAATTTAAAAGGCACTTCATTAGCTTTTAAAAAGCCTATAAACGCTGTTAATTTTGATGCCCATTCAGATTTTAGACGTGAGGAAGGCCGCCATAGTGGCAATGGTTTTAGCTACGCTTACGTAGAAGGCTTTTTGAAAAAATATTTCATTTTTGGACTGCATGAAAACTACACTTCAGACCATATTTTTAAAACCTTAGACAGATTTAAAGCGCTTCAATTCAATACCTTTGAAGCGTTAACCATCAGAAAAGATAAAAAATTTAAGGCTGAATTGGCACGGGCTGCCAAACATGTTGCTGGCAAACCTTTTGGTGTAGAGGTGGATTGTGATGCCATTAAGTATATTCCAAGTAGCGCCATGACACCAAGCGGATTCAGTATTAAAAAAGCTAGGTCTTTTGTGACTTTTTTTGGGAAACAACCGAATGCCGCTTATTTGCATATTTGTGAAGCAGCGCCTACTCCTGAAACAGAAACTATTGTTGGCAAACTAATTACCTATTTAATTACCGATTTTATGAGGGCAAATCAATCAATCTATGAAACAAAATAAACAATATCGTATCGACTTATGGTTATTTATGGGCAGTATAGCAGTATTACTGTTCCTATTGTTCATGAACCTTATGTTTGATGATTCGGGAAAAGAGGCGTTCAAATCGGTTATGGAATGGATTACCATCCCCATATTTATCATGGGTGCCTTCATACCCTTAATTGCTATTTTTAGGTTTATAATGAAAAAATACGCGAGTAGATCTTTAGTCATGCTAACTTTGCTCTTCTCTTTATTGACCGCAGTGATGATTGGATATACCACCTTAGTTTAGAGCTTAAATCTATTCTCTTTTTAATATATATATACTGAAGATTTAAATCTGAGTAAAAAGCTAAACCATCTTTATGTGTTTACAATTAGGAATGAATCAGTTCCCCACTGATTTTAAAGAGTCAATTGCACGTTGCAGTTTTTCGATTTCATCAGCATTGGCATTGACTTTAGGAATTGATTGTATAGAATCTATGACTCTTTGAACATCTAAATCTGAAGGGTCTGTGATTTCGTCATAAAAGTAGCCAATTCCTTCACTTGCTCGCCACGCTTCGTTCAACTCCTCGTACACCGTTTTGTCCCATTGACTTGGATGTTTGACATCAATCCAGATCACATTGCGATATTCACTGTCAATCAACGCCAAATCAGGAGTTGCTGAACCGTCAAATTGTTGCGAATCGGATTTTACAGCGGAAACTGTTCCCAAGAAAAACATGCGTCTGCGTCCTGCAATATCTTTAATATAAGGTCTGAACTCCACAGGTTTATTAACCGACCAATCGTATTCCTTACGCGATTCGATAATCTTCAATGGCATAGCAGACACGCCCGCATATCCTTGTTTTTTAGCGGCATGGTCATAATAATAAAGTTTGTCAGTGCCATCCGCTGGGACAAAAACACTGTAGGTCAAACTTGAGCGTTCCTCTCCAATTGGCTCCAATCCAAACCAATGGTATAAACCACTATAAGCATTTGCATCCACATCATCAAAATTAAAATCCGTTACAAAAGGTTGTTCATTCTGATCATCCGGCATGTCTGGAATTTTAACCGCAGTTTGCATTTTCCAGGGCAAAGGATCTGTAAATCCGCCCAAAAACTTCAAAGATTCGGCCTGTAAGCGCGATACCGTTTCTGATAAGGTATTTTGTTTGGTCAAAAATGGATGGTTTTTCATTTCACCTGGACTGATGTAGGTACCCTTTCCAATCAATACGCGCTCCAAATAATCATTGAAATTATGTTTCCCACTATCAATCACCATCACACCACCAAAAGTTGGATAGGGAAAAAAGAATCCTTTCCACTTGATCAAACTCACCACTTCCACCCAATTTCCAGCGTCATTCTTCATGTAAAACGTATCACCAGGTTCCATGGTAAATAATTGGAAAATATTGAAACGCTGCACTACGGCATTGTAAGTGTTACGACTAAATTTTAAGGATTCGCCAATTGAAAAAGTCACCGGTATTCGATTTTCGTTAGAAAATCTCGGAAAAGGCGAAGTACTGGAAACAGAGAAAATCTCTTCAGTATTTTCACTGATTTGCTGCATGGTGTATTTTTCGGAAGGCTGAATAGCCATAGTCCATTTATTTTCACCATCTACTCTAACCAAATGTGGCAAAGACACATCTTTTGTTTCTCCAACCGATTCATTAGCCATAGAAAAAATATTTCTTAAAGGTTGAATGCGTTCATTTTGGGTCAATGGCAATTGGTTGATTTCAACTCTATTTAAATGATTGAAAACATTATAAGTTTTCATATAGTCATACATTTTAAAGTGCCATCCAACAAAATAAAGCAACCCAAAAAACAAAATCAACAGTCCTAAGATCCCGATTCTGCGACCAATTCCC
Source organism: Gelidibacter sp. (assembly GCF_035515035.1). GTDB lineage: Bacteria > Bacteroidota > Bacteroidia > Flavobacteriales > Flavobacteriaceae > Gelidibacter. The sequence goes on from NZ_DATJCA010000017.1 coordinate 4,471, forward strand.
ACAGCGTTTCTAAACGTTCGCAATCCGAAAAACAGCACCAAGCCTATCAAAAGAAATACAAAGATGTATTTTCTAATGAATAATAGAAAGGGTTGGTAATCATCCCGAAGGAAAAACAATAATATTATTAAAACCAGGGCACTAATGATGGTGATGGTTTTTTGTCTAGGTCCTCTATTCCAATAGTTTTTTATCATGGTTTTCTATTTTCTGTTGTCTGTTGTCTGTTGTCTGTTGTTGTGGGTTGTCTGTTTTCTTATGTTATGAGTAAATGATTTCAATCAGCAATCAGAAACCGTAATTCTTCAATCGAAAATTGTAATTTATATCTACCTACATCAATCCCTTATCCTTCAATCGTTCTCTGGCACTCTTTTTTGGCGGTTGTGGTTCTTCTTCAATTTCTTTTTTCGCTTCTTCAACAACTTTTGGTTCTCTGGACGTGATATCCTTGACAAAATCTTTGCTTTGTTCTATGGCATTATCAAACTTTTCCTCCAAAGAATCACTATGTTCATCGATGACTCTTTCAGATTTTAAAATAAAGCCTCCGATATAAGTTCCCAAAAGTGTTCCGACAATACTTGAGGCAAATACGGAGATTGTTGCAATATCAATCGGAATTAAGAAGCGTGCAATTAAAATCCCGACCAGAAAAATCATGGCAATAAATACCAAACGTAAAATAAATTTTTGCTGATACAGAAAACCAGTAGGGTCATTTGGCGACATTTGAAGTTTTTTTGAATACATCATTTTATTGAAAAAGCGATAGAATCCATTACCTGTAGATTCTCTCCAATAAAGGAGGATTCCAAATAATATTGAGCCGATGAAAACGATAATCTCTAAGGTCATTTTTTTGTTTTTATAAATTAAGCTCCTTCCAAAGAAGAAACGTTATACGTTCAAAACGATGAAGAATATGTTGATATCCATTTTGATTATATTGATATCATTACAAATAAACCCTTCCGTCTTCAGGCTCTTTACCAAGCCAAAATCCACCTTCCCTTTCAAGGGAAGGAATTTTTTCAATGATCATTATTTGAAAATTTCTAAAACTAATATCTTAAGAAAAATCAATACTTCTCCTCCTTTGAAGGAGGAGTGGATTCATCCCGAGAAAACGGGATGAAGACGTGGTGGTTGATTTATTCTTCTTCTAAAGGACTTTCTCTCTGATTTAATCCAAAGTCAATTCGACAAACTCAATGAACATGAAAAGAAAACTTGTATCTATACATCTCCTTTAAAATTAGTCTAAAAAATTTATATATTGTTACGAATCGTCGCAATTACCCAATCTTTCAAGGAATCATCCCAATCTTTATAATTCTTATAAAACTGTTCTTTGTCGTACCAATACAGGAATAACACATCCAAAGACGAAATATTCACTAACAATTTCCAGATCAAATCTTGATGCTTTGCATTTAGGGACGAATGCGGCTGTTGTAAAGCTTCAAAAAGTTCCACATCTACTATATCTACCAATTTATATTGATTACTGACTTCCATCTTTTCAAGGTACAATTCAACACTCATCACCCTTTTCCGGTCTTCAATGGGCAATCTGTTCAAATAGCCTTTGAACAATATTTTATCATCCAAGATATCTTTTAAAGGATGTTGAGTATCCTTTAGAAACTGCGAAAACATGAATTTTTTAATCCGATCATAACGTGCAGTCTTGACTACATCATCCAAATTATATTCAATAATCAAATGGTCGCGTAGCTTATCCAATAGCTCAGGTTGTGAAAGATGGTAAATCAACACGTCATGGGAGGTGTCTTTAATAGCTTCCTTATGCCATTTTTCATCTTCAAACACCAAGATTGGCGTGATAAAATCGCGCAAAACATAAACACCTCCAAAGGCTTTTGTGTAAAAAGAGTCTGTTGAAAAATAAAGCTCATTAAGTTCTAAATTTCTATGCCTTAAGTCGCCATAAGTTTTGGCAGAATCCAACAAGCGTTGGTGCAGCTGTTCATCGATAAAATTATGTCCTTGTTTAAAGGTATCAATCAACTGAAACTGCTGTTTTTGCATTTTATCAAGATCGTTGATCAGTTTAAAGCTAATGGAAATATCCTTGTATTTTAACACGTCTAAGGGTTCATAAAAGGCATCAATATATTGGTCAAAATCTACACAAATAGCACAATCCCTTGTAATGTCATTTATCTGATCACCGTGGGTCTTAAAAATTAGTTGCATCATTTCCCTGTCAAAGGTGTGAAAAGGCATATATACCGGCTTTCCTTTTTGTAATGGCGTAATGATAATGCCATTGGGATTGGCTTCACCATTATTAAGATAATGGATGTCTTTCTTTTCTTCAGCGATTTCAGGACTCCAACCTAAACCATCGATTGAAAAATTTGTGAGCATTGTTTCAGTAAAACCCAAAGTTTTAAGACACTGATTATAGCGCTCTACCAATTTCCCACTGATTGGGATGAGGTCATTTCTAAATAATTGAGCTGCTTTTAGTTTTTCCATATTCATTTCCCACGAAAGTGGGAATCTCTATTTCTTTTTTCTTGTTTCCCGCCTTCGCAAAAGCTGGGGACAGGAAGGCTTGTTTCTAAATGAAAATAATTCTTTATGCCATGCCGACACGTAAGTTAATTCTTTAGTAAATTATTCAATTGCGCGTACTGCAATAAAATAATGGTTTTGGCGTCCTGAATCTCTCCAGTTGCTATCATTTCTAGCGCTTTGAAAAATGGCATCTCCATCACTTCAATCTCTTCATGTTCGCTAGCCAATCCTCCACCTTCATTGACTTTCATATTTTCCGAATAAGGCGCTACATACAAATGCATCTTTTCGGTTAAAGCACCTGGTGACATATACGTCTCCATTATCTTTTTAACAGCTTTTACCTTATAACCAACTTCCTCTTCCACTTCTCTAATTATAGTGGATTCAGGCAAGTCATTGTTATCTATAGCTCCAGCGCAGACTTCAACGGACATTGCTTCATCTTTATTTGTCTGATAAATTGGCATCCTGAATTGTTTGGTCAAAATAATGGTGCCCTTTTCAATATTGTATAAAAGAATTCCAGTGCCATGCCCACGATCATAGCTTTCTCTCGATACGCGTTTCCATGTCCCATCCTTGAACTGATAATCATAATTGATCTCCACTAAAGTGGCCCAAGCTTTGGAAAGGGTCTTAATGACGATGTTTTTTATGTTGTTTGACATTGTTTTCGGTGTTGTCTGTTGTCTGTTGTCTGTTGTCTGTTGTCTGTTGTCTGTTTCTGTTTGTCTAAAGTTCCAAAAAAAACAATAATTAATTCTTAACTTTCAAACTTCTTTCGTGCTTCCAATTCTATATGGAGTTGATTGACTCTTGAATCGACTTGACGTTTGAAATCAGTGTCAGCAATTGTGGCGACATTATCTAAATAACGCACGACTTCCTGGCGTCTTATCTCAGAAAAATTAAGTCCTTTCATATTAGCGCGCATTAATTCTTGCAGCATATTGAATTTGGTCTCATAACTTTGTTTAAAATAGATTTCAGGAGTATCAAACCATGAAGACTCCAAATCAAAATCGGTTAAGCGCAATGATATGGCCGATTGGATATTCCGGACATCCCTTGATGAAAAGAACGGGAAGACTTTTTGAATTTCCTTATATAGGCTGGCGTAAAATTGATGTTCATTGGTTTCAAACTGTTGTTCCACACGATCATAAACGGCATGTACCCGTTCTTCGGAAGGTTTATCGACTGCGCTTAAAATCTCTCCCATATTTTTTGCCAAGCCTTGATCTTGAAGATAGTTATAATCATTTGGATCTTTCATATTTACGAAATCTGGCATCGTCTTCTGCAACTTGCGCCACCATAGATGATCTTGATCCAAAAAATCATGTGCGGTTCTTGCACCGTCAATCTTAAAACGACCTTGCACACGGGAAATCACTGCTTTATCCAGCATTTCTGGTAAATTAGTAAATAATCCTATAGAACTGTTACCGTAATTCACCGCATACGCCCCTTCCGTATATCTCAAAAACACGCCAATAACCTCTTTAACACCTGCAGAAACACCTTGTGCAGTTCGTTCCTGCAGGTTGTTTTCAGCATCATCAATTGGTGCGAAAATCAGTTTTGTCGGATCTTGCATGGGCTTCATCCATTCCACCATTTTTTCGGCAGAACCGCCTTGAAAGGTTGAAATCAAAGTATCGGGCATTGGATGGAATAAAAACGGAATCTCCAAATGGTCGCAATGTTCCTTTAATTTCGTCGCAATGGCAGCAATGAGCATACTTTTTCCTGTTCCAGGAATGCCATAGCCCATAAAAACGGGCATAAATCCGCCCAATTCCTGAAACGGGTTCTTTTTTGCGGTGAAATCATAACTCAACATGCGTTCGGTCAAGCGGCGAGCAAAATGTTTGGCGTCTTTGTTTCCGACAATCTGCTCAAATTTAATTTTGTTGAATTCAATACTTTGGGCAGCACCAGCGAAAACATTATTCCACCCAGAGATTGCAAATTCGGAATGCTCCAGTTTATAAGTCCTATCCACAATAGTTTCTTGATGCTCCAAGGTGGCTTTTCGCATTTGAATTTCATCAATCAAAGCTTCAAAGAAAACCACAGAAAAATCGGCTACGTCCTTATCGCTTTTGATAATATCAGGATGTGCCAAATATTTGTCATAATAAAATAAAGTACAGGCAACACCTTTTAACGGTGATAAAAAAGAAACTTCAGGAATGCCTGCGAATTTTTGCTTCATGACGCTTAAATCGTCAGACGCATAAGGTTTTAAATTATGTAAAATATTATAAGCCGCAGAAAACAACATGAAAGCTGTTGCTGTATGCATTTTACTTTCATACTCCCTTTTACCCAAACTGTCCAATGACGCTTTACGCTCGTTTAAACTGGATAATCCTGAAGCGTTATAATAACTATCCTTGATCCAGATGCCTAAAGTCAAGCCTTCCTGAACGGCATATAAAGTTTGGTTGAGCAATACGGGAATGGCTATGGAATCCGGTAACAAACGTTTTTTAAGATCTAAAATCGTTTTGGAAACCGATGTTGTCTCCGCCATATTAGAGCCATTATTGGCTCTGGAAAGATAAAGCAGAATGGAATCGTCCTTGACGTCCTTATCTTTGTTTTTGGCACGTTGCCCTTGCTCCCATTGGATACTTTTTAGATACGATGCCGCTTCATCGCGAAGCATATCGAGGTCCTTTTGTTTTATGGGAAATGTTGAGTTTTGTTGCATAATTTTTAGTCCTCAGTTGGCAGTCTTCAGTCTTCAGTCAAGTCGGTGAATGCCATTATTATTTTAATCCAAACTTATCTGGGTTATTAATCATATAGTTTAAGAGTCTTCCAATTTCTTCATTCTTTAGTTGTAGTTCCTCTCTCTGTTTATCATCAATGTATTGACAAGCCAATGCAAAGTCTAACCACAATTGGGTTTCTGAATTTTCGCTATCAGCATCCGATAATTTACTTTTATAATGTTTTTCATATTGTCTTTTTCTATAGGATTCAGCAATCGCAGAACACACAGCTCTACTTGATCTTACCATTTGCGACGCCAACAAAAACTGTTCAGATTTTGGAAATTCCTTTGTTAAATGAAAAATATCCATTGCTAAATCGAATCCTTTCTAATATGCCAATAGCTTTTTAAAACTCATTTCTGTAATTTCAGTGGTTGTAAATTAATTATTTTTTACTTTTCATATTTCACAAAACTGATGACTGCCAACTGATGACTGCAGACTGAAAACTCACTTCAATATTTTCAAATCCGCTATCTGAATCGGTGGTTTTGCCAACCCATTCATGATTTCTGGTGTTTTACTGTACAATAACTGAATGATGCGATGCGGCGCCAATACAAAACTTTGATGAATGGGTTCCTTCCATTTCTGTAAGGTTTGTTTTGAGAAATAGCCACCTTCACTGAATTCGCTGCCTGAAAACACTTCATCTATGCTTAAGGACAGGGCAAAACTTTCCAGGGGCACTACTTTTTCTGCGATATTCTTTAATATAGCATGGGTAATTTGGTTTTCATCTTTTGCAAATACGTTGTGAAACGGACCTAAATCAATGCGTTTGATGTGCTTTGGTTTGATATCCTTTAATTTTCTATCAATCCCATAGGCCATGACATCCAAGTTCATTTCTCTATCTGCGGTGTTTTTTAAAACGTCGTAAATTTGAGTTTTAATACTTTCTATATTGGTACCTTCAAAATCAAAATACATATAACACACAAAAGGTCGGTTGCAGCCCACGTCAAAAAAACTCCAACTGGTCATAAATTCCGCTTCTGAATTTTCCGGGGCTTTTATGATTTTTCCTTGTACAAACCGATTGAAAATAAACTTTTGTTCAACAGATGTGTAATAAACAATGGAAGCTGCCTGAAACAATCTGCTCTTTTTAATGGGCTCTTTCTTTCGGAGCAAAGTATCTAAAAACTCTTCCTGCAGTTCACTCACGTCTTTGAGCTTATTGATATAATTTTCCTTTAATGACAAATCATTGAACAAATAGCGGAATTCCAAATAGTTGGGGAAACCAGATTCGGTCAAATCGACTTTCATGTTTTCTTCCTCATCATACATATACTTGACACGCATGGCTTCAATGGAATAGAGCAGCAAATCAGCATATTGTTTAAAAAAAATGAGTTCCTGATGGGTGCACAAGTTTTCACGTTGTGCACTCACAATTAATTCTTTCAGCGCAAAATCGACCATTTTATGATAAAACACATACTGCTCCTTGGAGTCGAGATATGCAGAATCTAATGGTGTTACGATGTGATTTATGGACACTTTTTTTGAATTAAAAATTTGTAATAAGGTCTTCTTTAATTGTCGAGCGGGTTGATTTAAGCTAAATCTGCGATAAGGATTACTCGCTCATTCTTATTTGATCATTAAGAGCTCGTGAATACTCCGTATTTGAGGCATTGTTGGAGCTCCTCGAAGAGAGCGACTGCTGAAAGCCTGCCTGCCGGCAGGTAGGCCTGACCACGCTTTTTCGCGTGGGAACGCCCTGAACAAAAAATCGATCTTTTGTTTCATGAGATTCCCACTTACGTGGGAATTGATCAGGACAATAAATCGTCGCTATTAGTTTCACGTTTTGGAGCTGCGGCAGGTTTTCCATCATCGTCATTTCCTGAAGGCGCAGTGGCATCTGCTTTATAGTAATCTTCAAAGATTTCTTTCATGTCAATCCCGTAACGCTCGGCAAAATTCTTTTGGATATCGGCATCTTTTGTACGGATTTCCTGTAATGCTTCTGCATAACTACTGTAAACACCTTGCATCACTTTTTCGTGCACCGGAATATTATCCATCATTTCCTGACGGGCTTTAGCGCTTGCCGTATGCATTGAAGCTAAAGTTTCGCCAATATGTTCGTCGGTTTTGACACCCAAATGTTCCAAAATAGCTGCAAACTCCTGATCTGTTCGCGCTTTAAGTGCCACGACATAACCGTCATAATATTTAAGACGCTCTTCGGTATCACTCTTTAATTTAGCGCGGTGTGTTTGTAAGTTGCTTCGTAAAGACGTCAACACTTTAATGGTCAGGTTGTGTTTATGCACAAAACTATCTTTACTTGCCGCCAAAGTGGTATAGGCATTTTTAAGACCTTCCAACTCTTCAATTTTTTGTTCTAAAGTAGTCACCTTACCTACAGATTGGGCATAATCCGCCGATTGCTTGTCCACAATCTCGTCCAATTGTTGACGTGCCTGCCTTAACAAAGCGTAATTATCATCGAGCTTTCCTTCAACTTCTTTTTTCTTTTCTAAAGCACGGGTATGATTCTTAGTAGCCTCAACTATAGCAATTTGAAGCTTGTCTTCTACCTCTTTAATTTCAACTTCCCTGTTTTTTAAACGGGATACCGCAGCCTGACTTTTAAAAGACAATTCACTTAAAAGGGTTTGTACATCGGCACTTTCAATACGTTCTTGAAACATGGCTTTCGCCTTGTTGTCCGCACCTGCCCTAACTTTCTCGGCTTCCTTAAATTCTTGCTCTTCTTGTTTGATTTTGCTTTTACGCCCCCATAGGTTATTCCACCAAGTATCTGGTTTATTGCGTGCATCTTCCAATTCAATACGAGCACGTTCCAAGGCTTTTTGGGCATCATCTATGACACGTTGTTCATCAGGATTGAGAGAAGAGAATTTTTCAAAGATGATTCCTACTTCGTCCTGATAATCTGTAAGGTCCTTAATGGCATCCAAAAGCGTTGTTCTATCCTTTTCTGCCATATGGACCACGTCGTCAAGCGTGGCGTTGAGAATTTTTTGACGCGACTGTGGATCATCTTCTTGGGCTAACTTAGATTTCATGGTATCAATGGCTTTACCCCAATTGACATCCACTTTACCGGTTTTCTCGTTAGAATTGGTTTCTAATAAATCAAAATCATCAGACATATAGTTTTGTATTAAGTGTGTTCAAATAAGTTTGTGAGTAGCAATTTCGTTAAAATATATCAGTTTCAAAATTATTACTCTTTAATTTATATGTACGAATTGTTACATAATTGTTACAGACCTAACAAATAAGTTTTAAAATCTCTATCTTTAAGAGATCAAAATTATTAATATGACACACGCAAAGCTCATAACATCACTCTTTACAGTCCTGTTGTTTACTTGTAAAAACAGCACGGAAAAAGTTGTAGAAATGGCGTCCGAATCAGCAAACAAGCTGTATGAGACTACAAAACCTGAAGAAATTAAAATCATTCCGATAGCCCATGCCTCCATGATCTTAGCACATAAAGACCAAGTTGTTTATGTCGATCCTGTTGGTGGTATCGAAGCATTTTCTGAGCAAGAAAATCCAGATTATATTTTGATAACAGATATTCATGGGGACCATTTAGACCTATCCACTTTAAAAAGTATGGTTCTGGATTCGACGACACTCATTGTGCCGAGAGCAGTGAAAGAAAAGCTGCCAAAATTGAGTGCTAAAGAAATTATCGTGATGAACAACGGTGACATCAAGGATTTTGGCGTTTTTTCTATTGAAGCCATCCCTATGTACAATTTAAGACCAGAAGCCCTAAAATATCATGAAAAAGGTAGAGGTAACGGGTATGTATTAACGTGGGATGAACAAAGAATTTATATATCTGGTGACACGGAGGACATTCCTGAAATGAGAAATTTAAAAAATATTGATATCGCATTTGTATGTATGAACTTGCCTTATACGATGACGGTAGAGAGTGCCGCAAGTGCAGTATTGGAGTTTCAACCAGAAAAGGTGTATCCGTATCATTATAGAGGAACTGACGGGATGAGTGATGTTGAAAAATTTAAATCCATTATTAATAAGAATAATCCAAATATTGAAACCGTGCAGTTAAACTGGTATAAATAGCGCTTTATCGAATTTATTTTATAACTAAAAACAACTATTTTCATAACTTTTTTAGTATGACATAGTTACGGATTAAATAAAAGAGTATATTTGAGCAGCCAACAAATCTAATAATTTCAAATTATGTCACCTATCTTATATAAAATTTCCCATTTAGCTATAGTAAGTACAGAGCAACTCACCATCGTTTTACTTATAACTGCAGGTGTCTTCTTGTTTTTTATTGCCATAGCCGTAGTCAAAATGTACAAATTGAAGGCCGAGAATAAGCGGTTGATCGACAGTGATGCTTTTAAAGCAGAAGTTGATGAGAGTTATAAGGATTTTACGGATGGCCATTTATATGATAACAACTAAATAATTCAGGCATTAGGTGGCATTTCATTAATTCATTGGCAAGCACTCAAGATCTGAATAAATGGTCAGCTTATTATCAATAGCTGTTGTTACTTTGCTGATCTTTCTAGGTTTGTATATTTATAGGGTATATCAACTTAAGGTAAAATTAAAATCATTTCATAAAAACAGATAATAGTTCTTTACTGAATTAAAAAATGCCGCTTAATGAGCGGCATTTTTTATTGGTGATTATTATCGAACTAATTTCTTATACTTAAGTCGTTTTGGAGTCAAATCGCCCCCAAGACGTTTCCTCTTATTTTCTTCATACTCACTAAAGCTGCCTTCAAAAAAATATACTTGAGAATTCCCTTCAAATGCCAGGATATGGGTGCAGATTCTGTCCAAAAACCATCTGTCGTGACTAATCACTACGGCACACCCTGCGAAATTTTCAAGACCCTCTTCTAATGCCCTTAATGTATTAACATCCAAATCGTTGGTAGGCTCATCCAGAAGTAACACGTTACCTTCTTCCCTTAGCGTCATCGCCAAGTGTAAACGGTTACGCTCCCCACCAGAAAGGAGTTTTACTTTTTTATTTTGTTCACTTCCCGAGAAATTAAAACGACTTAGGTAGGCTCTTGAATTGACTTGTCTTCCGCCCATCATGACCAATTCCTGCTCATCGCTGAAATTCTGCCAAATAGATTTCTCAGGATCTATATTTGCATGTTTTTGATCAACATAAGCCAATTTTGCAGTATCTCCAACTTTAAATTCGCCTTTATCCGGGGTTTCCTCACCCATAATCATTCTGAAAATAGTGGTTTTTCCAGCGCCATTCGGACCGATCACCCCAACGATTCCTGCTTGAGGCAAATTAAAATTCAGATCTTCATAAAGCAATTTATCGTCATAAGCTTTACTGACACCAATGGCTTCGATCACATTTGTACCTAAACGAGGACCGTTTGGAATGTAGATCTCCAATTTCTCATCAAGCTGCTTTTGATCTTGACTCATCAGTTTATCGTAATTGTTCAAACGTGCTTTTTGTTTGGTTTGTCGTCCCTTGGCACCCTGACGCACCCATTCCAACTCACGCTCCAAAGTCTTTTGACGTTTGGATGCCGTTTTACTCTCTTGAGCCATTCGTGTCGACTTCTGCTCCAACCAAGACGAGTAGTTTCCTTTCCAAGGAATACCTTCACCTCTATCGAGTTCTAAAATCCAACCGGCAACATTATCCAAGAAATATCTATCGTGGGTCACTGCTATAATTGTCCCTTTATATTGAGACAAATGATGCTCTAACCAATGAACAGATTCTGCATCCAAGTGGTTGGTAGGCTCATCTAATAACAACACATCAGGTTCTTGTAACAAGAGACGGCATAAAGCCACACGACGGCGCTCTCCACCGGAAAGCACGCCAATTTTTTTATCACCATCAGGAGTTCTTAAAGCATCCATGGCGATTTCCAATTTCGTGTCGAGCTCCCAAGCATTGCTCGCGTCTATCTTATCTTGCAACTCCGCTTGACGGTTCATTAACTTTTCCATTTTGTCGGGATCAGAATAGACTTCTTCCAAACCAAACATATCATTGATTTTATTGTATTCATCAAGGATGGCGACTGTTTCTGCCGCACCTTCGCGTACCACTTCCATGACGGTTTTATCGTCATCCAATTGAGGCTCTTGTTCCAGAAAGCCTACAGAATAATCCTGGAGAAACGTGACATCGCCTTGATAGTTTTTATCCAATCCTGCAATAATTTTTAAAAGCGTGGATTTCCCTGACCCATTAAGGCCTAAAATCCCAATTTTAGCTCCATAAAAGAAGCTCAAATGAATGTTTTTCAATACTGGTGTATCTGCACCTTTAAAAGTCTTTGTAAGACCCCGCATCGAAAAGATGACTTTTTTATCGTCGCTCATTTTTGAAATAAGTTATTAGTTATTATAAAATTAATTTACTGCAGTTTCCTAGGAATTCATAGGAGTCTGAGTCGCCTAATGATTAAGGTTCTATACGCGTCCTTTAAGCGCGTTGAATACCCAGGCGATGGCGAAGAAGCCAATGCCTACTGCTGCAAATCCGTAACCAGCCACATCATCATAACGGAAAGCACCAAGTGCAATCAATGCCAATCCAACGATAATCATAATTGTTGTGGCCCAAGCCAACACGGTGTTTTTATTCATTGCCATAAATCTTCGTTTTTAAGGGAATTGCAAATATCGATTATTTTAACATAAAAACAGCTGTCAAAGTGGATTTTTAAAAGGATTCTTAATAACAGGATGGGTTGATACCAACTGTAATTTGCCTCCTTTTTTGCAATGCCATCATTGATGTTCCTTTGGAAAATTCCTTGAACATTAAGCTATTCAAGACCTTAATATTCAGTTCACAAGGTATCAATTAACTTTTTATTATCATAATTTCTACGTCTAGTTGGAGCCTAACTCTTAATTTCGCAAATTATTTTTTCCTAAAAAAAGTCATATTAATGAATAAAGCTTTGTTGTCATTAGCCATTGGTGGTTTCGGCATTGGATTGACCGAATTTGTAATCATGGGTATTTTACCAGATGTTGCGCAAGCATTTGCCATCACCATTCCCGAGGCAGGACATTTTATTTCTGCTTATGCTCTTGGCGTAGTGGTTGGGGCACCAATATTGACAGGTTTTGGTAGCAAATGGCCCGCGAACAAAGTGCTCTTTGTACTCATGTTATGGTTCACCGCGTTTAACACGTTGTCGGCATTTGCTACAGACTACAATTCATTTATGGTTTTACGCTTTCTATCAGGTTTGCCACATGGGGCGTTTTTTGGAATTGGTGCGGTAGTTGCCGGCAAACTGTCAAAAAAAGGAAAAGAGGCCCAAGGCATTGCGATAATGTTTAGCGGATTGACCGTTGCCAATCTGTTAGGAGTTCCGTTGGGAACCTATTTAGGCAAAACTTTTGATTGGAGCGTTTCCTTTTTAATGGTTGGCGTGGTTGGCGTTTTGGCCGTTTTAAGTGTCAAATTTTGGATGCCCGCTCTCAAAAAATCATCTGAAAGTAATTTTTTAAAAGAATTTCGAATTTTTAAACGTGTTGAATTGTGGCTTATCATCTTATTGACTACTATTGGCACGGGCGGTTTTTTTGCATGGTACAGCTATATTTCCCCATCGATTACTGAGGTTGCCGGCCATTCAGAAGATGTGGTTGCATTTGCTATGGTACTGGCTGGTTTAGGTATGTTTATAGGAAATTTTGTAGGCGCCAAATTGACTGAGAAATTCGCACCCTTAAACACCGTTACAATTGTTCTGACCTTGATGGTCATCTGTCTTTCGCTCAATGCCTATTTATCCACAGATAAAACGATGATTTTAGTCATGACCTTTATCATCGGATTGGTATCCTTTGCGATTTCCACGCCTATACAATTGCTGATCATTCGATCATCAAAAGGTTCTGAAACTTTAGGGTCTTCACTTAATCAAAGTGCTTTTAACATTGGAAATGCGTCGGGCGCTTACTTTGCAGGCTTACCTATTGCGATGGGTTATGGCTACACTTCTGCCGATTGGGTAGGTGCAGCAATGGCAGCAACGGGAATTCTTATTGCTTTTTCCATATATATTTTAAAGAATCGGCAGTCAAAAAAAGACACTACGCATTTAACGTCGTAAAATGCTTCTTGACTCCTACTTTACTCAAATTGGAAGGGGGGCATAATCTACTTTTATAGGGTGCACAATTATATAATAACATCTTGATATTCGGCTTGTTTTTTCTCGAAAATTTCTTTTGCATAAGAACAGGAGGTAACCGCTTTTAAGTTTTTGTTTCTCATAAACCTCACCGCTGCCTCAATTAATTCATAACCGATACCTTCTCCCTGTAAAGATTTCGATATTTCAGTATGGTCAATATCAATGGTGTTTTTATCCTTATAATAATAAGTCATTTCTGCATCTCTTTGTCCGTCTATTTTGATGAAAAATGAACCTTCCTTTCCGTTATCTGAGTGTTGAATTTCCAAAATTACAGGTATTTTTCTAAGAGTTCTACGTTGCGTTTTAGTTCATTATCTAATTCAGGATTTGAAATTTTACCATTGGAGAAATTAGCTTCAAATGATGGCAATGAAAAGTTTGCTACTATTTGCGCATCATGACGTGGAAAACGCTCTTTAGCCATTGTCAAAACAGAAATTCCGCCTCTTTTCCCATCAGAAGTGGCCATAAGTAACATGGGTTTACCATAAAACAATTTAGCTTCTGCCCTGGACATCCAATCAAATAAGTTTTTAAACACTGCAGAATAGGCGGCATTATTCTCAGCTAATGACAACACTATACCATCAGATTCTTTTATATAATTCAAAAAAGACAATGCGTTTTCAGGAACCCCATATTCTTTTTCGTAATGCTTACTATAAATAGGCAATTCAAAATCATTCAAATCTAAAACAGTCACTTGGGCGTTCTCAATTAATCCTGAAGCATAAATAGCAAGTTGTTTGTTGATGGAATCTTTACTATTACTACCTGCAAACGCTAAAATTTTCCTCATATAGTGCGGTGATTATTAAATATTCTTCTTGTTTCTTGTTAGTGTCCATTCTCATTCTAATACTTTGAGACACCAGCCCTCGGGCAGTATGGTACATATCGATCTGTATTCATTTAAAAACCGGATCAAGTCAAAGAGTTGTGGCATAATCAAAATTATTAAAATCTGTTATGAATAGGTATAAATTTTCGTTACTATCTTTTTCTCACTGTACAGAACAATTTCTTTTCTTCGACTCATTTGGATTATCCTTTCCATACACTATCCATACAGTATCCATGGAGTATCCATGGAGTTGATACGCTATACCTATCACATATAGTTCATTACAATTTTTAGAACAACTATATCCAGGATGAACCTAGTTTAAAATTAGATAATAGTCCGTTCTCTTTTTATGACTCCACAACTTTTTGTGTTGCCCCTCAAAACTATGATACTTTTTGTTGCTGGATTCCAAATCTACGAAATAAAAAATGCCATATTGAGGAAACTATTTTCTAAAAACTCATTTTTTTAGTTTTTTGATTTTTGAATAATTTCCCGCTTTTGTAAGAGTTTTAAAGTTTGTATTTTTACATCAAATTAAAACACTGCAATGGACCTTAACTTCAACAAAAACGAAGATCACAATAAACTTCAACTCTCTTCTTTACGCCAACGTCTTGCCAAGGTTAAATTGGGCGGCGGACAAAAAAGCATCGACAAACAACATGAGAAAGGTAAAATGACCGCACGTGAGCGCATCAATTATCTGTTGGATCCGAAGGCTAAATCCATTGAAATTGCTGCGTTTGCAGGAGAAGACATGTATGAAGAACACGGCGGGTGTCCTTCAGGCGGTGTGGTGATAAAAATAGGATATGTCAAAGGAAAACAATGTTTGGTGGTTGCCAATGACGCCACCGTAAAAGCAGGAGCTTGGTTTCCCATTACCGCCAAAAAGAATTTAAGGGCCCAAGAAATTGCCATTGAAAACCGATTGCCAATAATTTATTTAGTGGATTCAGCCGGGGTGTATTTACCTATGCAAGACGAAATTTTCCCAGATAAGGAACATTTTGGCCGCATTTTTAGAAATAACGCCATTATGAGCAGTATGGGCATTACGCAAATCTCTGCAGTTATGGGAAGTTGCGTGGCAGGTGGTGCTTATTTACCTATCATGAGCGATGAAGCCTTAATTGTGGATAAAACAGGAAGTATTTTTCTTGCAGGAAGTTATTTGGTGAAAGCGGCCATTGGCGAAACTATTGATAACGAAACTTTAGGAGGTGCCACAACCCATTGCGAGATTTCTGGTGTGACCGATTATAAAGCCAAGGATGATAAGGATGCCTTGGACACCATTAAAAACATTATTGACAAAATTGGCGATTATGACAAGGCTGGATTCAATCGTGCAAAACCTATAAAACCTAAAGAAAACCCTGAAGATATCTACGGTATTATTCCTAGAAGCCGTACCGATCAGTATGATATGTATGAGATTATCAAACGACTGGTGGACGATTCTGAATTTGACGAATATAAGGCAGGTTACGGCAAAACCATCATTACAGCTTATGCGCGAATTGATGGTTGGGCAGTTGGTATTGTGGCAAATCAACGCCAATTAGTAAAGACCAAATCTGGAGAAATGCAGTTTGGAGGAGTGATTTATAATGATTCGGCCGATAAAGCGACCCGATTTATTGCCAATTGCAATCAGAAGAAAATTCCGTTGGTATTTTTACAGGATGTCACCGGATTTATGGTGGGCAGTAAAAGTGAACATAGCGGAATTATTAAGGATGGCGCAAAAATGGTCAATGCGGTGAGCAATTCTGTAGTCCCAAAATTCACCATTGTCATTGGAAACAGTTACGGTGCCGGAAATTATGCCATGTGCGGAAAAGCCTATGATCCTCGATTGATTGTCGCCTGGCCGAGTGCAGAATTGGCTGTCATGAGTGGCAATAGTGCCGCAAAAGTATTGCTCCAAATTGAGACGGCATCCCTTAAAAAGAAAGGTAAAACCATTACAAAAGAGCAGGAAGACGAGCTTTTCAAGAAAATCAAAGACCGCTATGATGCGCAAGTGTCACCTTACTATGCTGCGGCAAGAATCTGGACGGACGCCATTATTGACCCGTTGGACACACGAACTTGGATCAGCATGGGCATTGAAGCCGCTAATCATTCACCTATTGAAAAGAAATTTAATATGGGCATTTTGCAGGTGTAATGGACACCTTAAGATCCAAACGGCCCATTTTTGTCATTCTCTTATTAATTTTTGCTGGAGAGGCCATTTTTGTGCTTCCGTTTGTATTGGCACGTATCTTTAGACCCACTTTTTTAGAAGTTTTTGGCCTCAATAATTTGGAATTGGGCAGTTGCTTCTCAGTCTACGGAGTGGTTGCATTTATATCATATTTTTTTGGCGGTTCATTAGCCGATAAATACGCACCCAGAACATTAATGGCGGTGGCGCTTTTCATGACCGCCATTGGTGGTTTTTATATGGCCACCTTTCCCTCCTATTTTGCTATGAGACTGCTTTTTGGTTATTACGGATTTACCACGATTTTTCTGTTTTGGGCACCCATGATCAAAGCCACCAGAGTTTGGGGCGGACAAGATAAGCAGGGTCTCGCCTTTGGGTTTTTAGATGGCGGCAGAGGACTCGTTGCCGCCAGTTTTGGATCTCTTGGCGTAGTGGTCTTTTCTTATATGCTATCCCTGGATGTTTCCAAAGCATCATTATTGGATCATCAAGAAGCCTTTAAATATGTTATATGGGCATCTTCTGCAATGATCATGTTTATTGCAATGCTGGTTTACTATTTCCTCAAACCCATATCCGCTAACCTAGAAAAATTACATCATCAGAAAAAAATATATACACTTGAAAATTTTAAATCGGTTTTAAAATATCCAACTGTTTGGTTGATGATGCTCATAATTCTGTGTGCTTACGTGGGTTATAAAACCACGGACATTTTTAGTTTGTACGCCAAAGACGTATTAGGTTATGACGATATTGATTCAGCTAAGATCGGCACCTACCTACTCTACATTAGACCTGTAACAGGAGTGGCCATCGGACTTTTGGCTGATAGGACTCGGGCATCACTGTGGATAATTATTGGCTTTTTAATTATGATGCTGAGCAGCTTGTTTTTTGCGTCGGGCGTTATTTCTGATAAGACTATATACTTATTTATCATATCGGTGATTTTCATGGCCATTGGTGTATATGCCACACGAGTGCTCTATTTTGCAATCATGGAGGAGGCCAAATTACCATTGGCAATAACGGGCACTGCAGTAGGATTTATTTCAGTAGTTGGGTATACCCCAGATATTTTTGCCGGACCCATGATAGGTGTCCTTTTAGATAATTCTCCAGGCGAGTTAGGACATCAGCACGTTTTTATAGCGATGGCTATTTTTTCGTTAGTTGGTTTCTGTGCCGCATTGGCGTTCTCGATAATCACCAGAAAGAAAGTTATCAATCCGAAACAGAAAGGTTTGGACTAAAAACTGCAATTCGCATGAACGTAGAAGACTTTATTGAGAATCCGTTTTCAACAATTTAAGGGTTTCCTGACGTTGAATTTTACCGGTTGCAGTTTCTTTAAACTTAGGAACCGAATAGATTTCTTTAGGAATTTCGAACTTTTCAAGACCTTTAAATGTTGAAGCTTTTAAAGTGTTTTTATCACTTTCTAAAATAAGAATTAGTTTTTGGCCTAGATTTACATCAGGTTCAGAAGCGATAAAAAAGCGCTCTTTAATCTGCTCCACAAGTTTCGCTTCAATTTGTTCAGGAAATAATTTAACTCCCCCAGAATTGACCATATTATCAATACGACCGATCAATTCAAACTCTGTAGCTGAGTGCAATTTCACCACATCATTTGTAATTAAACGCTCTGAGGCCACTTTTGGAGCGTCAATAATTAAACAGCCTATGTCATCTTGAGAAATTTTAACTTTTGGAAATACCTTGAAATACTGCATTTTCTGCTTTCCATTCATCCGTCTTACCGCAACGTGACTCACGGTTTCAGTCATTCCGTAAGTGGCATAGATTTTAGTTTTGAGACCCTGGATTGATGCTTCCAAAGTTTTAGAAATAGCGGCACCTCCAATGATCAAGGTTTTGATATTATGGATTTTCCCAAATGTATTTTTTAATTGTATGGGAATCATGGCGCAAAAATCGTAAGTTTTGTCATAGTCAAAAGCAGGCTCGGTAGTAGGATCTACAAAATCAAGCTCCAACCCAAGAATCATTGCGCGTACCAACATCATTTTCCCCGCAATATAATGGGTAGGCAAACACAATAATGCGGTCTGACCTGGTTCCATTTTAAAATAGTTACCAGTTGCAATGGACGAATTGACCATTGCCTGCTTGCTCACCTTCATCAATTTAGGCTTTCCCGTAGAACCAGAAGTCCGTACATTGATATAATCCTTAGAATCCAACCAATCCATCAAAAAGTCGCCCATTACTTTTTCATATGGCGCGCCCTCCTTTACTAAACTATAAGCAACTTCCTTAAGTTCTTCAGCAGTATATTTGTTAGAATTTAATTTGAATTTTAAATGGATTTTATCAAACGTTGGCGTCATTTTATGGGTTTTTTAATACTATTTATTTGCGTTAGCTAAGGTATTGATTTCAGGCGGAATTGAATTGTCTATCCTTAAATAATATAGAAAATCATACCCTTCCAATCTCATTGATCTCTTGTAATACTTTGTCGTCTTCCTTTGGAAGCTCAATAACTTTTCCGAATAGTTTTCCCTTCCAATCCGTCCACTTGTAGACGCGTGAAAGAATAAACAGCATAATTGGAAACATGACAAATACAGGCATGAAAATATCCATAAACTCTGCAGCTTGTGGATCTGATAAATCCTTAAAAATTGAATGGGTCTGAAAGGCGGTCCAATCGGCAGTCACCAATAAGGCCGTAAATAAATTATTGGCTGCATGAAAGCCCAAAGATAGTTCCAAACCTTCATCCATCAGCGTCATGATTCCTAAAAACAATCCGGTGCCTATATAATACACCATGATAATTGGACCAAGTTTGTCCACTTCTGGATTGGCAATATGCAACAATCCGAAGACCACAGAAGTAATGATTAGCGGTGTGAAATTTCTTTTTAAGCCTGAATACAGTTTCAAATAACCTTCTGATTCTGAAACTTTTTCGGCTATTTTAGAATTTAAAAAATATAACATAAAGCCGCCATATCCAATAAAATATAATGAGGTCTCCCACAACAGTAAATCAAAATAACTAGACAAAAATAGGTATCCAAAAATTCCAAGTAATGAAAAAATAAATACAAACGGAAAATATCTATGAACGGATGAAACGCCAATCCCTTGCATTAAATAACCTCTAAACAAATACTCTTCAAAACTGGTTTGTAAAGGTACCAAAAGAATGGCGATAATAGATAGAATTAAGAATGGCTGCAATTTAAAATTGAATACATAATCTTCCGGCGACATATAATAATCTATCAATACTAAACTTGAAGATAGAATTCCCCAGAAAAAAAAGATGACCCAAAAACGTTTCCAGTCAATTTTTGGTCTTGCGGTTGTAAGTGAGGTGAAGGATTGCTTGTGCAACCATTTAACGGCACCGAGTAAAAATAACAATCCGCCGGCAAAAGGCAATAGTATAAAAACCAGGTTGATATTAGACTCAAATAACTGCATGATATATGCGGGATCATTCATTTTTGAAGGATCTATACTGCCGCTTTGCATTGTTTTAAACATTATAGCCACACCGTGGGGAATAGAAAAAACAAACACCCCTGCAATGGCAATAATCAAACCTACTACATAACGCCACAACTCATGTAAACCTTTAAACGCTTGAGCTATATACATATTTACTTATAAATTAAAATTCCAATCTGTTTTATTTTTGTACTGCAAAGTACCATTTTTAACTCGCAATGGACTGTCGAAATTATTGGTATACAAACCACCAGTTCCAAGTCCCTGAGGTCGATCACTTTGTAGCGTATAGGTCCATTGTGCAATCGCATTTAGCCCGATATTACTCTCTAATGCACTCGTAATCCAATACCCTATTTTGCCAGTTTTGGCAACTTCAATCCAAGAATTACTTCCCTGAAATCCTCCAACCAACGTAGGTTTTAAAATAATGTACTGTGGTTTAATGGTTTGCAGTAAATTATGCTTATCTGCAACATCAAAAACGCCAATTAACTCTTCATCCAATGCAATAGCCAGAGGTGTGGTTTGGCAAAGTTTTGCCATCTCCTCCACTTGTCCTTGTTTGATGGGTTGTTCTATAGAATGCAAATGGTAGTCAGACAGGCGCTTTAATTTCTCCAAAGCTTCGTCTGGTGAAAATGCACCATTGGCATCCACACGCAATTCGATATCGGAGGGTGAGAAATGGGTTCTTATAGATTTAAGCAAATCCAATTCCGCATGAAAATCGATGGCTCCAATTTTAAGTTTGATACAGGTGAAACCGGCTTCAATTTTCTCTTTGATCTGATCTCTCATGTAGGCTTCCGATCCCATCCAGATCAATCCGTTAATCGGGATCGCATCCTCGCCTTTAGTGAATTTGGAAGGAAACAATTCAAAAGCATTCTTGTTTTCTAAATCAAGAAATGCCATTTCCAGTCCAAACTGAATACTTGGCATTTCCACAAGTTCAGCCACCAGAGCCTCCAAACCAAAATGAATATGTTGACAAGCCCATTGTAATTTTTTCTCAAAATCTGGTCGGTCATCAATAGACAAGCCTCTAAACATACCACATTCCCCAATGCCTTTTTTGCCTTCAGATTCAATAATAATGAACCATGTATCCTTGGTTTTAAGGATACCCCGCGAAGTTCCACTGGCTTGTTTGAAGTTGAGTACGTATTTTTGGTAGGTTGCTATCATAATATGGTCAAAAATAGTCAAATAATTTTGTATTTTTAAGAAATGAAAAGAGGACTTGCACCGCGAATGTTTATGTTTATTACGATATGTGCTGGACATAACATTTTAAAAAAATCTAAGAACTTATAACACCTTAATAATGATGCCTGAGTTTCCAAATATTATTCTTTACGCCATTCCCTTTTTCGTCATTTCGATGTTGCTGGAACTATATGTCAGTATTAAGGAAAATAAAAAAACTTACGAAACCAAGGATGCCTTTACCTCTATCGCCATGGGATTGGGAAATGTATTTTTAGGATTCCTAAGTAAAGCCGTAGTCTTATTGGTTTTTATGGTGATGTATGAAAACTTCCGAATTTTCACCATTCCCTTTGCGTGGTGGAGTTTTGTGCTCTTGCTATTTGCGGAGGATTTTTCCTATTATTGGTTCCATCGGATTTCTCATGAAAACCGATTGTTTTGGGCGTCTCATGTGGTGCACCATTCTTCAGAACATTATAATTTGAGCACTGCCTTACGACAAACTTGGTCCGGCGGATTTTACACCTTCATTTTCTGGTTATGGTTGCCGCTAGTTGGATTTCACCCGGGGATGATTTTATTGCAGATGTCGGTGAGCTTGCTGTATCAATTTTGGATCCATACGGAAACTATCGACAAAATGCCTAAATGGTTTGAAAACGTGATGAACACCCCGTCCCATCACCGTGTTCACCATGGGAGCAATCCGTTATATTTGGATAGAAACCATGCCGGTATTTTTATTATTTGGGATAAGTTATTCGGCACCTTTCAGCCAGAGCTTAAGGATGAAAAAGTAATTTATGGTTTGGTCAACAATATCAACACCCACAATCCTTTGAAAGTGGCTTTTCACGAATGGATAGCCATGGGCAAAGACGTGTTATTGGGAAAAAAATCAATATGGGATCGCGCAAAATATATGGTCAAACCTCCCGGATGGCGACATGACGGCACAGGAAAAATGAGTGATGATTTACGAAAAGAATGGGAGGAATCAGTGGGCAGTTCTCAGCCTGCCCGTACCGAAAAGGTACGTTCGGGCGGGTCTGCAGTTGGCAGTCAGTAGTCCGCCTGCACCAGCGGCTTGCCTGAAGTCGAGCAAAAAAAAGCACGTCCGAACGGCTCGACAGTCGGTATTAACTAATTAACTGAGTGGTTTGTTCAGTTTCAACTTCAGCATAAATGAATTTCCGCAACAAAACAATCTGGATTACTGGCGCCTCAAGTGGCATTGGCAAAGCTTTGGCCATTGCGCTCTCACAATACAACTGTC
>NZ_DATJCA010000018.1:0-24828 GCF_035515035.1 Gelidibacter sp.
CGAGAAAATTAGACGTAAACCGTATGCAGTGGTTTTACTGGACGAAATTGAAAAAGCACATCCGGATGTATTTAATATGCTTTTACAGGTTTTGGATGATGGTTACCTGACGGATAGTCTTGGTCGAAAGATTGATTTTAGAAACACCATCATTATCATGACCTCCAATATAGGGGCTCGTAAATTAAAGGATTTTGGACAAGGTGTTGGTTTTGGAACAGCTGCAAAAGTTGCTCAGGCCAGTGATAATACTAGAAGCATTATTGAAAATGCACTTAAAAAAGCATTTGCACCGGAGTTCTTGAACCGTATTGACGACGTCATGGTATTCAATACTTTAGAAAAAGAACATATCAATAAAATTATTGATATTGAACTGGAGAAATTGATCATTCGCATTAAAGATTTAGGCTATGAACTTATCCTCACTTCTGAAGCTAAAGATTATATTGCTGAGAAAGGATTTGATCAACAATATGGCGCTCGACCTTTAAAACGTGCAATTCAAAAATATGTTGAAGACACCTTGGCAGAAGAAATAATTTCTGCTAAAATAAGTGAAGGAGATACCATAACCATGGATTTGGATTCAGAAACAAATGAATTGGTCATTAAGATTGAAAAACCTGAAACACAAACCGAGTCTTAACTGTTCCTCATAAGTAAAATAAAGCATCTGTAATTTAGCAGATGCTTTTTTGCGTTTATTTGGTAATTGATTAACTTTAGATATGACAGATTTATTAAAATTTGATTTTTGTGAGATGCACATTTATGATTCCTATGTTATTGTCACTATCAACGAAGGCATAATTATTTCTCCTAAACACAATATTGAACTTAACAACGTGGTGGAAACGTATTTTCGCAACAAGAAATTTGTTTATATATCACATCGGATAAACTCCTATGCCGTGGATCCAGCAACCTATATTGAGACCTCAAAGATTAAAAACCTTAAAGGCTTTGCTGTGGTTTCAAAAGGTTACAAGGCAAAATCCAACGCTGAAGTGGAGAAGTTATTTCTTACAAAGCCATTTGAAATTTTCGACGATATGGCCAAAGCCATTTCCTGGACAAAGTCCATTTTAAATCATGAAGAATGATCCCATTTTTTTTCAATCGAAAAGTAGATCATTGTCAATAGAAAAATCAGTAATGAACTGAATCGACTTTTTTATAAGATCATGGAATATTTCATCTTGAGTAACAAATTTAATTTCACTGTGATAACTCTTTAAGAACGATTCGATTAATGGTGAGGATGTTGCAGGTTTTCTAAAAGCAATTGCTTGGGCGGCATTCAATAATTCGATTGCCAAAATGCGCTCAACATTGTAAATTAAAGTATGTGCTTGTGTTGCGGAATTCGCTCCCATACTCACATGGTCTTCTTGACCGTTTGAAGAAACAATGGAATCCACACTTGCCGGGGTGGCCAGCTGTTTATTTGCACTTACAATGCTTGCGGCCGTATATTGTGGAATCATAAATCCCGAATTGAGACCAGGATTATCTACCAGAAACGTTGGAAGACCCCTTTGACCAGAAATGAGTTGATAAATACGTCGTTCAGAGATATTTCCCAATTCGGCCATGGCAATCTTTAAATAATCTAAAGCCAAAGCCAATGGTTGCCCATGAAAATTGCCACCCGATATAATTTCATTTTCTTCAATGAATATATTGGGATTGTCTGTAACCGAATTGATTTCGGTTTTTATGGTGTTATGCACAAACTCCAAAGTATCTTTTGTAGCGCCATGAACTTGAGGTATACATCTAAAAGAATAAGGATCCTGAACATGTTGTTTTTGTTGTGAAATAAGTTCACTGTCTTGCAGGAACTCTCGGATGCGTTTGGCTGTTTTCAATTGGCCATTATGGGGCCTTACCAAATGCACCAATTCGTTAAATGGTTCAATCCTTCCATCGAATGCATCCAAGGAAATACTTCCTATAAAATCCGCCAAATACGACAACTTATAAGATTTCAATAGCAAATGGACACCATAAGCACTCATAAATTGGGTGCCATTTAAAAGGGCCAATCCTTCTTTGGATAAGAGCGTAATTGGCTGCCATTTGAAAGCGTCCATAACCTCTTGAGCAGGCCGCACCTGCCCGTTGTAAAACACTTCTCCCTTACCAATTAAAGGCAAAGCAAGATGTGCCAAAGGCGCTAGATCTCCAGAGGCACCTAAAGAACCTTGGGTGTAAATAACAGGTAAAACATCATGATTATAAAAATCAATCAAGCGCAAAACTGTTTCTAATTGTACGCCACTATGGCCATAACTCAAAGACTGAATCTTCAGCAACAGCATCAATTTCACAATATTATTTGGTACTTGATCACCAATACCGCAAGCATGGGACATCACTAAATTCTCTTGTAGTTGGGTGAGTTTGTCTTTAGATATTTTCACATTGTACAATGAGCCAAAGCCAGTATTGATACCATATATAGGTTCATCTTGTCCAACCATTCTCTCATCTAAGTAGTTTCTACAGTTATTTATTTTGGTAATAGCCTCTTTTGAAAGTTCTAACTTTTTATCATAAAAGAGAATATCGCTAATAGTCGCTAATTCTAATGTTAGGGAAGATATGGAGTGTGTTAATGTCATGGCTGTTTTTTCTGTGTTCAAAAATCAGCATAACCTTTGCATTATGCAACAAATGTTAATAATTAATGAAATTTTATATTATTGTGTCCACAAACTCTTACTTTTGAAAAATTTTAAAATTCAAATTATAAAATGAAAAATTTATTTATTCTCTTATGTGTATTGACTATAGTGTCATGTAAGGAAGAACCTAAGGACTATGTCACTCTTTCTGGAAAAATCGACAATAAAACCAGCGATTCAATTTTGTTACGAAGTAGAATGTTAACCAAAACAATTCTAGTTGCTCCTGACGGGACTTTTTCAGACACACTAAAAATCAATGCCCCTGAAGTTTTCGGATTTTTTAATGGAAACATCGCAGCGCCAATCTTCTTAAAAAATGGGTTCGACATCAAAATGAACGCAGATATGGACGATTTAGAGAAAACAGTAAAATTTTCCGGGCGTGGATCTGAGCATAATAATTACCTGACGGAACAAATGCAGTTAGAAAGAAAATTACTGGACCAGGATAAATTGAGCAGTTTAACCTCGGACGGTCTTAATAAAGAGATTGAAGACATTAGAAAGGAATTACTCGCATTCTATAATCGTAATGAAAATATAGACTCAACGCTCACCAATATGGCTAAAGCAAACTTAGAGCCAATGCTTAATATGTATCATAATTATTTTGCTGAAACAATTGCCATCAGAGAACAATTCCCAGCCGGTTCTCCTTCTCCAACTTTTGAAAACTATGAGAATCACAAAGGCGGAACGACCTCTTTGTCTGACCTAAAAGGGAAGTATGTTTATGTTGATGTATGGGCTACCTGGTGTGGACCTTGTATAGCGGAAATCCCTTCATTAAAAGAATTGGATGCAAAGTATGCCGATAGAAACATTCAATTTGTGAGCATTTCTATTGATGATGCAATGAGAAGTGGCGGTGGCGATTTAGAGGTTGCCAAATCAAAATGGAGAACTATGGTTGAAGAAGAAAACTTAATCGGGTTACAGTTGTTTTCTGATAAAAACTGGCAGTCAGATTTCGTTAAAGACTATAAAATTAATGGTATTCCAAGATTTATCTTAATAGATCCAAATGGCAATGTTGTTGATGCAAACGCTCCACGGCCGTCTAGTAAAAAACTTATAGAACTATTTGATAGTTTAAGTATCTAAACTGATAAAATAAAAATGATTTAAAACCGCACTTATATTTATCTCGTGCGGTTTTTTTATTTTATAAATGTACCTCTTCGTTTTCTTCCTGTGGCTGAGCCGGCGGCATTGCAAACAGATCAAGAAACGCCTGAGCAATATAGTCAACCACATGACTTGCGGTTAAGCTATGATAGCCATAATCTTCAACAGCGATGTCTGCCGATTTTCCATGCAAATAAACACCAAACAGGCTTGCGGTTAAAGGTTCATAGCCCTGACCAATAAGTCCGGTAATAATACCTGTCAAGACGTCTCCCGTCCCCCCTGTTGCCAATCCCGGGTTACCTGTAGAATTGACGTACAATTTGTCTTCTAATACTGTTATGGTATGGGCGCCCTTAATGACCAAAATACATTTATATTTCTTTGAGAACGCTTTGGCTTTTTTCAATTTATCAAAATCGTTTTTCCATTTCCCCAATAGACGCTCCAGCTCTTTAGGATGTGGCGTTAATACGGTTTGAGGTTTCAATAATTTTAAATCGTCTTTATGTTTGGACAGCAAATTGATACCGTCCGCATCAATAACTAAAGGAACACTATTGGATTTTAGAAACTTTTGAAACGCGTCGTGGGTGTCCTCCTCCTGCCCCATTCCCATACCAATACCTATAGCAGTAGGTGCAAAATCAAATTTGATTGCAGTTAGTTTCTCCTCATCAATATCAGTAAGGACCATAGCCTCTGGTACAACTGATTGCAGGGGAATATAACCACATTTCGGAATAAACGTGGTGACCAAACCTGCACCCGAAGCCAACATGGCCCGTGCAGAAAGTATCATCGCCCCTATTTTGCCATAACTGCCACCAACGAGCAATCCGTGGCCATAGGTGCCTTTATTCGAGAATTTTTCCCTTGGTATATAGACGGGCAACATTTCATTTTTTCCAATGAGCTCCACTTCAGTTTCTGTCTGTTGTAAAAATTCTAGGTCAATTCCTATATCAATCGCTTCCCATTGTCGGGTATATTTGGACGTATCAGGAAGGAAAAACACCAATTTAGGCGATTGAAAACTCAACGTGTAATCTGCCCAAACCACTCCATTTTCATCTTCTGGAATCTTATCGGCATACAATCCTGAGGGTAAATCAATAGACAGGGTAAAGGCCTTTGATGCTTTAAAATGTTGAAAAAGACCTTTCACCCATTCATTTGGCGGTCTATTTAATCCAATTCCAAAAACGGCATCCACAATGATATCATCAGGACCAATAGAAGGAAAATCTGCTTTACAATTGAGCATTATTGGCCATTTCTTTGTGGTTTGTTTGATCAGATCATAATTTATCAAAAAATCCTGTGTGCGCTTATCACTGCAGTTCACCACATACGTATGCACATTATATCCATAATTGATCAATTGTCTGGCCAATACCAATCCGTCGCCACCATTATTGCCAATTCCACAAAACACGTGAATGGGTACTTGGGCACCTTGCATACGTTGATGGATCCAATTAAATATTTGCGTACCCGCACGTTCCATCAATTCTGTAGAGCTGATATTTTGTTTCTTGGCCGTTAGCTTATCGCCTTCATAGATTTGTTCTTTTGAGAATATCTTCATTATAATGGTCTTTTTTTGTGATATGTCTAATTATTTATTTTTTATTTCTAAAAGTGCGCTGTAAATTTTTTTATTACAGTAAAAATAATACTTTTGAAAGGTATAGAACAAGATATGCATACTTTACAGCACATAAAAAATGTTTTCATGACCTTTAGCACTTCCGAAGGCAACATTACTTTTAACATTATTACCCTTTGGGGTTAATAGTTATATTTTATCTCGTCCTATATTTTCCCATTTATTATAATTTTTCAGTTATTATTTTTAATCCATCATATCACCAACTATGAACGTATTGAAATTTGGAGGCACCTCAGTGGGTTCCTCAGAAAACATTAAAAAAGTCATTGCCATTCTCGATAATTATTCGCAAAAGGAATCTGTAATTTGTGTGGTTTCAGCGGTAGGTGGCATCACCGATAAATTATTGAGGGCAGGTGAATTTGCTCAACAAAAGAACGAAAGTTATCTTTCTGAATTTAAGTCAATTAAGGAGATTCATCTCAATCTTCTATCTGAACTTATTCCCAAACAAAATGATACTGTAAAAGAATATATTGAAAGCAAATTGACCATCTTAAAAAGCTTGTTGGATGGCATTTACCTAATCAATGAACTTTCTCCAAAAACATCAGATAAATTGGTGAGTTTTGGAGAACTACTTTCGTCTTATATTATTGCAGAAACCATGAAGAGTCAAGGTTTGAATGCCGTAAGAAAAAATAGTCAGGATCTTCTAGTAACCAATTCAAAATTTACTAAAGCCGAAGTTAATTTTGGCGTTACAAACATGAATATCCGTGAATATTTCAAGAATGCCAATCAAAAAATCACGATCCTTCCTGGCTTTATTTCAAAATCCGATTCTGGGGAAATCACCACATTAGGACGTGGTGGTTCAGACTTTACAGCCGCCATTGTTGCAGCTGCTCTGAAAGTCAACCGACTGGAGATTTGGACAGACGTCAGCGGCATGTATACCGCAAATCCTAAACTTGTAAAACAAGCCTATCCTATTGAAAGGTTATCTTATCAAGAAGCTATGGAATTGTCGCATTTTGGAGCAAAAGTCCTCTATCCCCCATCGCTTCAGCCAGTTCTCGTTTTAGACATTCCTATTCTTATTAAGAACACCAACGATCCTGAGGCCCACGGAACGGTCATTACCAGCGACAAAAGCAATGGTTTCTCTAAGGCCGCAAAAGGCATCAGTAATATCAGTAACATCGCTTTATTGACCTTGCAAGGAAATGGAATGATAGGGATCCCTGGATTTTCAAAGCGACTTTTTGAGACCTTGGCTCAGGAAAAAATAAATGTCATCTTTATAACACAGGCCTCTTCTGAGCATTCCATTTGTTTTGGAATTGATGAAAATGATGCATCTCTTGCAGCTGAAAGTATTAATTTGACTTTTGAAAACGAAATTTCTTTACTGAAAATTGATCCGATTATTGTTGAGAAAGATTTATCCATTGTAGCTTTGGTTGGAGATAACATGAAAAATCACCAAGGCATTAGTGGCCGAATGTTTAGCGCCTTAGGAAAAAACAATATCAATATAAGGGCAATTGCTCAAGGTGCATCAGAAAAAAATATTTCAGCCGTGATTGCTGAAAAGGATGTAAAAAAGGCATTAAATACCATTCACGAAAGCTTTTTTGAAGACCAGACCAAGCAGTTGAATGTCTATATTACTGGTGTTGGAAATGTGGGTGAACGCCTCGTGGAACAAATCCATCAACAAAAAAAGTATGTAAAAGAGCATTTGAAAATCAATATGAGAGTAATTGGGCTATCCAATTCAAGAACTATGATTTTCGATGAGTCTGGACTTTCCTTAAAATCCTGGAAAGAACAATTGGCGTCTGGAGAGAAAGCGACACTCGAAGGATTTTTAGAGCGCATCAAGAGTTTTAACCTGCGCAACAGTATTTTTGTGGATGTAACAGCTAATGAAGAAGTTTCTAGAGTTTATGCCGATTACCTCAAGGAAAGCATTGCTGTTGTTGCGTGTAACAAAATTGCGTGCTCAAGTACTTATGATAACTATAGCAATCTTAAAAGATTATCCGTAAAATACAATGCGCCATTTTTATTTGAAACCAATGTTGGCGCCGGCTTACCAATTATTGATACGTTGAATCACCTCATTGCATCAGGTGACAAAATAACCTCCATTCAAGCCGTACTTTCAGGAAGTTTAAACTTTGTGTTTAATAATTTTGATGACACCACAAAGTTTCATGATGTCGTAAAACAAGCTCAAAAAGAAGGCTATACTGAACCTGATCCACGAATCGATTTGAGCGGTGTGGATGTTGCTCGTAAAATATTGATTTTGGCTCGTGAAAGTGGTACAAAAATGAATTTGGAAGATATAGAAAATGATTCTTTCTTAACCGAAAACAATTTAAAAAGCGATTCGGTTGACGATTTTTACAAAACTTTAATTGAAGATGAAGAACATTTCCAAAAGTTATATGCCTCTGCGAAAAAGAATGATTGTCAGTTGAAATATGTAGCCGAGTTTAATGGTGAAAAGGCAAAAGTTGGTTTAAAGGAAATCCCAAGCGATCATCCATTTTATAATTTAAAAGGAAAAGATAATATTGTTATGTTTTATACACAACGGTATCCAGAACAGCCTCTAATTATTAAAGGTGCCGGAGCTGGTGCGGACGTGACTGCTTCAGGGCTGTTTGCGGATATCATCAGGATTGGGAATTAGACTGACTATTAGTATTAAGTAAGAAGAACTAAGTATTAAGGGTTCCCATACCGTAAATGCTTCAGTAGACGAAATGATATAGGTTAATGGTCCCAATAGCTATCGGAACCTGACGAAAAATAAAAACTTGTGATTAAAAACGAAATCAGAATATTCTCACCGGCAACGGTAGCCAATGTATCCTGCGGATATGACGTCCTTGGGTTCTGCTTGGATACGATTGGTGACGAGATGGTTATCAGAAAGATAGATAGAAAAGGGATTTTTATCACTAAAGTCGAAGGCTATGATCTGCCACTTGACGCCACTAAAAATGTTGCTGGAGTTTCCGCATTGGCGATGCTTGCGGATGCGAAACCCAACTTCGGGTTTGAAATTGAGATCTATAAAAACATTAAACCAGGTAGCGGAATTGGGAGCAGTAGCGCCAGTGCATCAGGGAGTGTCTTTGCCATCAATGAGCTTTTAGGACGACCATATAACAAAACCCAAGTGACGGATTTTGCTATGAAAGGTGAAGCCTTAGCCAGTGGAAGTGAACATGCAGATAATTTGGCTCCAGGTGTTTTTGGGGGATTTACCTTAGTTAGATGTACCTCACCTCTAGAAGTATTACAATTGCCAACACCCGACGATATTTATGCGACCATCATCCATCCGCAAATCGAAATAAAAACTTCGGATGCCCGAGCTATTTTACCCAAGACATTTCCATTGAAAGATGCGATAACGCAATGGGCAAACTTGGGCAGCTTTGTTCATGCCTTGCACACCAGCGATTATGAGGTATTGAAAAGAAGTCTGCAAGATGTTATTGTAGAGCCACATAGAAGTCAATTGATTCCGCATTTTGCAAAGGTCAAGCTGGCGGCATTAAAGCATGGAGCTTTAGGCGCAAGTATCTCTGGAGCTGGACCTTCGGTTTTTGCCTTGTCCAAGGGGATTGAAAATGCAAAAAACGTGGAAAAAGCAATGCGGGATGTGTATTCTAAAACATCCATTGCGTTTGAAACGTATGTGTCGAAGATTAATACAGAAGGAATTAGAGAAATTTAAATTTTAAAGTTATTTCACAGAGTTACACAGAGAAGCACAGAGTTACACAAAGAAATTCTGAAAAACATTAGTGAATTCGTGGCAAATAGAAGAACAAAATGAATTATAAATCACTAAACAAAAAAGCCCCCAACACCTCATTCAAAGATGCGGTTATAAAAGGCATCGCACCTGATAAAGGACTTTATTTTCCTGAAACCATTACCCCTCTACCCGCTTCGTTTTTTGAAAATATCGATTCTTTCTCCCATGAAGAAATTGCCTTTGAAGCGATAAAGCAATTTGTCAGTCCAGATATTCCGGAAGACGTTTTGAAAACCATTATTTCTGAAACCTTATCGTTCGAGTTTCCTATTGTTGAGCTTAATGACAAGGTGTCCACTTTAGAACTTTTTCATGGTCCAACCATGGCATTCAAGGATGTAGGTGCTCGATTCATGGCGCGCTGTCTTGGTTATTTCAATCAACACAATACAGAAGATGTTACTGTTTTAGTAGCCACTTCAGGTGATACAGGAGGCGCTGTTGCCAACGGATTCTTAGGAGTGAAAGGGGTTAATGTGGTCATTTTATATCCGAGTGGAAAAGTAAGTGATATTCAAGAAAAACAATTGACAACACTAAAGCAAAACATTACCGCTTTAGAAGTAGATGGCGTTTTTGATGATTGCCAAGACATGGTAAAACGCGCTTTTTTAGATGAAGAATTGACGAGTAAAATGCAATTGACCTCGGCAAATTCAATTAATGTCGCACGGTGGTTACCTCAAATGTTTTATTTCTTTTTTGCCTATAAACAACTTCATAAAACTCATAAAAATATAGTGTTTTCTGTGCCAAGCGGTAACTTCGGGAATATTTGTGCAGGCATGATGGCACAACAATTGGGCTTGCCAATCCATCATTTTGTCGCATCAAATAACGAAAATAATGTGGTGACAGAATACCTCACTACCCAACTTTACCAACCAAAACCTTCCGTTCAGACCATCAGTAATGCTATGGACGTAGGCAATCCGAGTAACTTTATCAGAATTCAGGAAATTTATAAAAACAATTTTGAGGAACTAAAATCTAACTTATCGTCTTATAGTTTTTCTGATGATGCAACTCGAGAAGCTCTAAAGGAATTATATAACGATTTCAAATATATTGCCGATCCACATGGTGCCGTGGGGTATTTAGGTTGCAAATCGTATTTAAAGGATAATGAGGGTGCACATTGTGTCTTTTTGGAAACGGCACATCCTACCAAATTTTTAAATGTGGTAGAAGAAGTCATTCCGGAAAAAATTGAATTGCCATCGCAGATTGAAGCGGTCATGGATCAAGAAAAAATCTCAATTCCGATAGCGCACTATGAGGAATTGAAAGCTGTTCTTTTAAGCGTATAACCTAAACATAACGAAAGAGGCAAATTGCCTCTTTCAAAATTGAAGTTTATATTTTAAACTCTATTTTTTGGAGAATTTTTCTAAAGCTTCACCAATTAAAGTGTCACCGTTCAGTATTTCAAAAGAAACCTTATTCGCGATGTCATCATTTAGGGCGCTCACCAAGGTCTGAGCCACATCTGCCCTACTGATTTCTCCTGATTGAGAAAGCTTTTCCTTTAATTGAATGCGGTTGGTGGCATTATCATTATTCAACGCTCCCGGCCTTACGATGGCATAATTTAAACCACTGTTTTTTAAATGCTCATCGGCATTCTGTTTCGCTTTCAAATACTCCTGCAATTGCTCCGCTTTTTCTGGAGCATTTGCACCCATTGAGCTCAACATCACAAATTTTTTGATATTGGAATTCTTCGATGCATCGATCAAACGTTTCGCACCTTCCTGATCCACGCCTTTGACGTTTTTTCCTCCGGAGCCAGCCGCAAAGATCACTTTATCTATATTTTTAAAGGCATGAGAAACATCCTGTTCCAAATCGCCCAAAACAGTGGCAATACCAGCCGTTTCAAACTGCGCCATCTGCTCGTTTTTTCTCACCATCGCCACAGGTTTAAAATTTCGGGTTTCTGATAACTGTTTTACAATCTGTTTTCCAGTGGTGCCGTTAGCACCTGCTACTAATATATTTTCCATAGCTATAAGTTAAGGATTATCCACACGTAGGCAATTTCTAATGGACTTTTAACTTAAGTTTATCATCTGAAACAAGTTTTAAGGACCATTCAAAAGTTAATTAAGAGCTTGTGTAAAGTATTTTTAAAAACGCATTCAAAGTACTTTTTACCAAATTTTTAATCGGTGTCAATCATTTTTAAAACAGATAATTTTTGATACTTTTGTGATGAAATTATGGAGGATATATTAGTAGGAATTGTAAAGATTTTCGGAAGTACAATCGAAAGTTTTCTTTCGGACATGAACTTTAAAAAACGATTGCTTCATTCATTTTTGATACTATGCATAATTAGTGTCATCGTTTATATTTTAACAAAAGAATTTTAAATAAAATATCCGTTCCTTTCTACCGAAAGAAAGGTTCTCTAAAGTAAAAAATCAATTTATGAAAAACACAGCCTTAACAGCAACCCACGAAGCACTTGGAGCAAAATTAGTTCCCTACGCAGGATTTAATATGCCTGTTCAATACGAAGGTGTCAGCATAGAACATGAAACCGTCAGAAATGGCGTTGGTGTGTTTGATGTATCGCATATGGGTGAATTCTTAATAGAAGGACCTCATGCTCTTGAGTTAATTCAAAAAGTTTGCAGTAACGATGCGTCAAAATTGACCGTTGGGAAAGCGCAGTATAGTTATTTACCAAATGAAGAAGGTGGGATTGTGGATGATTTGATTATCTACAAGATGGAAGAAGACTCTTATTTATTGGTAGTCAACGCCAGTAATATCGAGAAAGATTGGAACTGGATCAACTCCAAAAATGACGTTGGTGCCACCATTAAAGATCTTTCACCAGAATATTCATTGTTGGCTATTCAAGGACCTAAAGCGGTTGAGGCTATGCAAAGCTTGACAAGCCATGACCTTTCAGAAATTAAATTTTACAATTTCGTGGTGGGTGATTTTGCAGGAGTTGACAATGTGATCATTTCTGCAACGGGTTATACCGGAAGTGGCGGATTTGAAATTTATTGTAAAAACTCCGAAGTAAAAGCCATTTGGGATAAAGTTTTTGAAACCGGCGCCCCTTACGGAATCAAACCTATTGGATTGGCCGCTCGTGATACCTTACGTTTAGAAATGGGTTATTGCCTTTACGGAAATGATATTGATGAGACCACTTCTCCTATTGAAGCTGGATTGGGTTGGGTAACGAAATTCACAAAGGACTTCACCAATAGCGAAGCACTTAAATCTGAAAAAGAACAAGGACCGAAAAATAAATTGGTAGGTTTTGAACTTAACGAAAAAGGCATTCCGCGCCATGGATATGATATTGTGGATGATCAAGGTGAAATCATTGGGAAAGTGACGTCCGGAACCATGTCGCCATCACTTCATAAGGGTATTGGGCTAGGCTATGTGCCAACCAACTTATCTGAAGTGGGAAGTAAAATCTATATTCAAATCAGAAAAAATGCCATACCTGCAACCATTGTAAAAACGCCATTTTATAAAGTTTAATAAATGATCGACTTCCAAAAGGTCATTGATACCATACATCATAATTTAAAGGATGAAGTTTATAGAGGACTGGTGGCTGACTATATCCCAGAATTAGCGGATATTGATGGACAGAATCTTGGAATCCATTTGAGACTTTTGGACGGTCAAACTTTTGCAACTGGCGATTGGAACAAGAAATTCTCCATTCAGAGTATTTCAAAAGTTTTAACACTTGCCATGGCATTGCCCATGTATCCTGAAAATTTGTGGCAAAGGGTGGATGTGGAACCCTCCGGAAATCCTTTCAACCACCTGTCACTTTTGGAACTGGAAAATGGCATCCCCAGAAATCCGCTAATAAATGCTGGAGCAATCGTAATTGCAGATATTTTGGTCAGCATGCTTAAAAATCCAAAAGAAGATTTTTTGAACTACGTAAGGGCCGTTGTTGATGACCATACCATTTCTTTTAATTTAGAGGTTGCCGAGTCCGAACGTTTGACAGGCTATAACAATTATGCCGCCGCCAATTTATTAAAAGCCTACGGGAATTTAGAAAATGATGTGGATGAGGTGTTGGATTTCTATTTTCATCAATGTGCCATTGAAATGAGCTGCGAGCAATTATCTAAAGCCTTTATAATGTTTGCAAATCATGGCGCTTGTTGTTTAAAGACCAACCAACTTTCAGCAACCCAAGCCAAACGTATCAATGCCATTATGCTGACCTGTGGATTTTATGATGAAGCAGGTGAATTTGCTTTTGAAGTGGGCCTACCGGGAAAAAGTGGTGTTGGTGGTGGTATTGTTGCACTATTACCCAATCATTTTACCATTTCAGTCTGGTCGCCAGGATTAAACATGAAAGGCAATTCATTGTTGGGAATGCAAGCTTTGGAACAGTTTACAACCTTGACCAAATTATCTATTTTTTAGTAAATTTCGCCCCTTATTATGATGACACCAGACAACAAACATCGCATTCTTATCCTTGGAGCCAGTGGCTTTATAGGGAACGCACTGTATAAGGAACTGGGTCCCTATTTTAAAACTTTTGGCACGTATCACCTTTCAAACAAATTGTACGAGAATAACCAACACTTTTTCCAATATCGTGTGGAAGAGGATGACATTTTTGAAATTCTCCAAGCTGTCAAACCATCTATCATCATTTCCTGTTTGCGTGGCGATTTTCATGCACAGGTGATTGCCCATCAGCACATGGCTGAATATGTGGCATCTCATGATTGTAAAACAATTTTCTTTTCCTCGGCTAATGTCTTTGATGCTTACAGCAAATATCCAAGTTATGAAGACGACACAACCTTGAGCGATAGTATATACGGACATTTCAAGATTAAGATTGAGAACATGCTTCTCCGTTTACCAAAAAAGAAAGTGGTTATTATCAGACTTCCCATGGTTTTTGGTACCCAATCCCCTCGCCTAAAGGAAATCAAAGAGCACATAGTAGAAAAAACAGCCATTGAAATCTTTCCAAATCTGATTATGAATGTGACCACAGATTTTAAGATGACCCAACAAATCCATTATATCATCAATCGGAACAAATATGGAGTCTTCCATTTAGGAAGTTCAGATTTAGTCCATCATGATGATTTCATTAAGGAAATAGTTGAGTTGATGACCTCAGAACATGTCAGTTTCAAACAGGTTTATACAACCAATGAAGATCGGTATTTGGCGGTCATGCCCAAAAGCAATAAACTACCAAATCACCTCCACATTAGCAGTATAGAACTACTTGAGGAATTGGACAATTACATGAATTATAACTCTTAGTTCTATAATTTGTCAATTTTAATTAATAATTTTAAACAACTTAAAAAAAACATAATTATGTCTAAATTATCTGATGATATCATCGAAAAAAAATTATTGCATTTTCCTGACTGGGAATATTATGATAACGCCCTTCATGCGGAGTTTGAATTCGACAATTTCAAGGATTGTTTCAGTGCCATGAGCAGAATTGCCTTTGAATGTGAGGCACAGAACCATCACCCAGATTGGACTAACGTTTACAATATATTGACTATTTCATTATCTACGCATAGCGCCAAGGGAGTAACAGAAAAAGATTTCAAATTAGCAGAAGCTATTGAGGCCATAGTAGAGGTTCAGGAATAGTAAGAAATTCCATTTTAAATTATGTTGAAAAAGCTGGCTTTAATCGCTTTTAGTTTCATCATTTCTTTGTCTAATGCGCAAGAAGATGCAGTTTTTTGTAAACAAATAAATGCTTTAAATCGGCGTGTACAGGAATTTCATTTCCGCCCCAAGCCGCTTAATGATGGTCTTTCCAAAGCTGTGTTTAAATTATTCTTAGACCGATTGGATGAAAATAAACAGTTTTTTAAGCAGTCTGATCTGTTGTTATTCCAATCCGATGAATTTCAACTTGATGATGCCATTGCTTCCAATGACTGCAGCTTTGTTGAGAAATATAGCGCAACACTACAACAACGCATTGAAGCTTCAAAAAACTATATTGCAACTTTAAAAGATGAAACATTTGATTATTCAGGAAAGGATACGCTCTATTTTAAAGCTGAACCCAATTCGGGATATTTCAAGGATGACTTGGCATTTAAGAAATACTGGAATAAACGCATTCGTTATGTCATTCTTGACCATTTGGTGGAACAGGACAGTACTTTTTCATATTTGGAAGACAATTTTAAAACCTTGGAAGCTGAGGCCAAACCTAAAATAATTGAAAATCAACTCTGCTTATTGGATGAACTCCTCCATAAAAATGGTGGGATGACTGTTTTTGCACAAGAATCCTTTTTGAATGCTTTCGCCAACTATCAAGATCCGAATTCATTTTTTTATAATGATTCTGATAAATCGCAATTTGAAGATTCGGTGTCCAACCACCAATTGACCTTTGGGATTGATACAGCAAAAAATAAAAACGGGGATATTGTCATTGCCTACATTGCTCCCGGAAGCGCAGCCTTTTTAAATGGGAATTTTGAAGAGAATGATGTGATTAAATCGCTGACTTCTCCCACCCAAACATTGGAAACCTTTTGTGTGTCCAACGAGGATATTTTGGCATTCACGGCCAATGAAAAGAACGAAACCCTCATTTTCAAGATCAAAAAGCAAAATGGCGCTATCCAAGATATTCCCCTCACAAAAACAGAACTCAAAGTTGAACAAAATTCCTGCACCGCATTCATAATAAAAGAAAAATCTAATTTCGCCTATTTAAACATCCCTAGCTTTTACACAGATTTCGACTCTCCTGATGGTAATGGATTAGCTCGTGACGTCGCGAATCAACTTCAAATATTGGAAAAAGAAAACGTTAAGGGCTTGATCATAGACTTAAGATTTAATGGCGGAGGATCTATGAAAGAAGCCGCGGAACTTTCTGGATTATTCATTAATAAAGGTCCGTTAGCAATCCTCAAATATGGAAATGGGGATATGTTTACGATAACAGACGACTTTAAAGGCACCCTTTTCAATAAGCCAATGGTCATCCTAATTGATAACTTTAGTGCTTCAGCCTCTGAGTTTTTTGCAGGAGTAATGCAAGATTATAACCGCGCCATTATCGTTGGCTCACCAAGTCATGGCAAGGCTTCGGCACAAGTTATTTTACCTTTGGATGACACCGATGATATAGGTTTTTGCAAACTGACCATTGAAAAGTTTTATCGGGTTACGGGAAAAAGCCACCAATCGGTTGGGATTGTTCCTGATATCATTTTACCCTCGTTATATGACGGTTTTAAAACCAATGAAATCCACAGTCTTTTTTCACTCTCCAATGATGCGATAACTCCTGCTTTTCGGTATAGCTCCTATAGAAAACTACCTTTAAGTGAACTTCAATCAAAAAGCAAGATCCGCGTTGATAGAAATGAAAGTTTCAAGGCCATAAAAAACATAAATAAGTCGATGTTAACCAACTATATTGACCGAGATTTAAGCTACGCGCTAACCTTGAAAAACATTTATGAAGATGTCCAAAATTATAATACCTTATGGACCAATTTATATCAAAAGCTTGATTTAGCGACTAAAAAAGTGGCAGTCAAAAATACATCCCCTACCAAAAATAAATTGAGTGGTAATGATCTGGAGCTAAATCAAAGCCTAATTGAGGATATTTCTACTGATATCTACATTCAGGAGGCCTTAGCTATATTGTCGGATGCACATAAGGCAAAACTTCGTTGAGCAAGTTGATTATTTTTGTGTGCAGATATGGATTGATCAATTGATTTTTTAAATTTGCTCAGAAAATGGGAGGACGCATGACGGGTGACGGGTGACAGATGATGCTAAATACTGAAAACTGCCAACTGCCAACTACATACTATTAATTTAACAATTTTAAACTTAAACTTAGAATTTAACATGGGAAGAGCTTTTGAATTTCGTAAAGCACGTAAAATGAAACGATGGTCAGCAATGAGTAAAGCGTTTACGCGCATTGGCAAAGACATTGTAATGGCGGTTAAAGATGGTGGTCCTGATCCGGCTACCAACGCGCGCTTAAGAGCGGTAATCCAGAATGCTAAGGCCGTAAACATGCCTAAAGACAATGTGGAACGCGCTATCAAAAGAGCATCAGATAAGAGTCTAGGAGATTTTAAAGAAGTGATTTTTGAAGGTTATGCACCACACGGAATTGCCATTTTGGTAGAAACTGCCACGGATAATAATACCAGAACGGTTGCAAATGTGCGCAGTTATTTTAACAAGTGTGATGGGAGTTTAAGTACTTCCGGTTCTGTAGTGTTCATGTTTGACCATACCTGTAATTTCAGGATTCCTGCAGAAGGTTTGGATCCGGAGGAATTGGAATTGGAATTCATTGATTTTGGCGCAGAAGAGGTATTTATGGACGATGATGGCATTTTAATCTATGCCCCATTTGAAAGTTTTGGAGCTATTCAATCTGAATTGGAAAATAGGGGAATTGAAATTTTATCTTCCGGTTTTGAACGTATTCCACAAGTCACCAAAAAACTGACCCCCGAAGAAGCTGAAGATGTTGAAAAACTTTTAGAAAAATTGGAAGAAGATGACGATGTACAGAACGTATATCATACGATGGAGGAAACTACTGAAGAATAGTGATCATTTTATTTTATTCCTATAAAAACAAAAGGCCAATAATTTCTTGTTGGCCTTTCACTTTCTCATAGCAGTGATTTCTCATTGAAAATAAAGTTAATATATAAAAATCAATAACTTTTATATCCCTAATATTTACGTTGATTTTATAACGATGGTTTTATATTGATAAAAATAAAAAGCTACCTTTGGAACAAGATAGCTTTTGGGACGCAATTAACCAATGTTTCTTTTTAGGGACAAAAATTGTTTACTGTATGTTTCACTAGTTAGCTGCATTGAACCCTATTCAAATTGCATGCCAAATAGTGCCTTTTGACCCTTTGGCTCCTAAGTGGATGAACCCTTAGGATAATGCCGGGACTTTACCTTTCACACCTTCAAAAAAACTGCGCATGAACTTAAAATCGGCTTCTAAATCTTCCGTCGGAAAAAAAGGTTCTGAAATTTTGTTTTGTTTATGTTCAAAATCAAAAGTGAACATGATGATAGGCACATTCGCCTTTTTTGCAATATAATAAAAACCTGTTTTCCACTCCAAAACTTTCAATCTCGTGCCCTCGGGTGACAATGCCAACCTGAACTCATCAGTACTTTCAAATAATTTGGCAATAGCCTCTACTTTATTTTGCCCTGGACGTCTATCTAAGGGTGCGCCACCAATAGCTTTAAAAAAGTATTTAAAGGGCCATTTAAAAAGTTCTTTTTTTGCTACAAAATTTGATTTTATACCAATGACCTGTCGCATTAAAAGAGCAATGTAAAAGTCGTGCCAACTAGTGTGGGGTGCCCCAATGATAACTGCTTTTTTAATCGTGTCTTTTGACATTGTGACATTACCTGCCAACTTCCAACCTAAAATGTTTGAGTATAATAATTTTGACAATCCCATCATCCTACATTTTCTCGTAAAGACTTCTCAATTTTTCCCTTGTGGCCGTCTGTTTCCAATTTTTACCCAATGCATTTTCCCACAAGGGCTCCAATCCTAAAGCTACATCAATCATAATGTCAAATTCATAATCTTCAAGTTGTGAACAAATACCCTGAGGAATCTTGATATCATGAATTTCTTTCATCCTTTTAAATAAGGCAACATCTTCTGGATAAAATTCCTCTAAGTGATTAAAAGCAATACAATTGCCAATACCATGCTTCGTACCTAAAAGATATCCAAGTCCATAGCTCAAAGCGTGGGCAACGCCAACCTGAGAATATGCTATACTCATCCCACCGTGCCAGGAGGCCATCATCAATTTATCCTGCATTTCTTCTTCAGTGTCTTTGCCATCAACATATATATCCACACATAAATCATATGCTTTTTCTCCATAACTTTTACTAAAGGCATTTAAGAAAGTGCCATTTAATGATTCCACACAATGGATATAGCAGTCCATTCCGGTATAAAACCACTGGTCTTTAGGAACGTCCTTCGTTAACTCTGGATCTAGAATTACTTGATCAAACGGGGTATAGTCGGAATTGATGCCCAATTTTCTTTCAGGTCCTGTCAAGACGGTGGTTCTGGAAACTTCAGCTCCTGTGCCCGAGATGGTAGGCACCCCAACGTGATAAATGGCTGGTGTTTTCACCAAATCCCATCCTTGATATTTTTCAGATTCCCCAGGATTGGTCAACATGATGGACACGGCCTTAGCCAAGTCTAAGATAGTTCCTCCGCCTATGCCAATGATACCTGATGGTCGGTCTTTATGAGATAAAATAATTTGTTCTACAAGTTCATCAACTTGAGATGTTTTTGGTTCTTCATCAGCCGAAATAAAAATCAATTGATCTTCATAGGCCAA
Source organism: Gelidibacter sp. (assembly GCF_035515035.1). Lineage (GTDB taxonomy): Bacteria > Bacteroidota > Bacteroidia > Flavobacteriales > Flavobacteriaceae > Gelidibacter. The sequence continues at coordinate 19,723 of NZ_DATJCA010000018.1, forward strand.
AGAAATTCTCGAGGTCAACCATATATTTCCTTTAAAGACGTCATCTACCAAATAAATAAATGGCGCTTTGACATTTAATCGTTTTGGTCCTATGATGTCACTTAATTGATTGAAGCTGCCACGTCCAAAAACCACTCTGGACACCATGGGAAAATTTTTATAAATCATTTTATTGGCTTCTTATCATTTATATTCTTTTCAACATTGGAAGTAAATCCAATAAACTCTCTATAGTCTTAAATTTTTTGTTGTCCGGCTTGCTAGGAACGATTTGTTCATGGATCCAAGTCGTGTGGAATGGCACATGAATTGCTCTGGCTTTGATATTTATTAGAGGTAAAACATCAGATTTTAAAGAGTTTCCAATCATTAGAAATTCAGAAGGTTTGATTTCCAAGTGGTTAAGTAGTTTAGAGTAATTAGCTTCCTTTTTGTCACTGACTACTTCGATATGATGGAAATAATCCATCAATCCAGATTTCTCTAACTTACGTTCCTGATCCAAAAGATCACCTTTGGTTACCACTATCAATCGATACTCTTTTGCTAATGTTTGCAAAACCTCATTTACCCCATCCAGAAGCTCAACAGGTTTATTGAGCATGTCCTTTCCAATGTTCAGGATGGCGCCAATAGTTTCATTACTGACCGAATTATTGGATAGTTCCAAGGCTATTTCAACCATTGATAAAATAAAGCCCTTAATTCCGTAACCGTAGAAAGGCAAGTTCTCTATTTGTCTTTTAAACAGCTCTTGATCAACCTTATTTGCAGTTTCATAAGCTGCCATCAATTTTGAGAACTCAAGTTCTGCATCCCTAAAATAGGTTTCATTGACCCAAAGTGTATCATCAGCGTCAAAACCAATCACTTTTATATTGGTATAATCTATTTCCATAAACGTTTTGCGCGTTCCAAATCTTCCGGTGTGTCTATTTCTACACCTTCCACATGGGTTTCTACCATCTTAATGCGTTTGCCATATTCTAAATAACGAATACACTCTATCTTCTCAGTAGCTTCAATGAATTGCATGGGCAATTTATAGAAATCCAGAAGTGCCTGCTTTCTAAAGGCATAAATACCTTTGTGTTTGAAATAGCGTGCACCTGCTTCTTTATCTCTTGGATATGGAATTGGACTTCTGGAGAAATAAAGCGCAAAATTATTTTGATCTACAATGACTTTTACTGTATTTGGGTTGTTGATTTCTTCCCAATCGTGAATTTCAACCATTAAAGATGCCAGATCAATTTCTTTCTTATGGTCATCTTTAAAAGCATTCAAGACTTTTTCTAAACTCTCCCTTTCCGTAAAGGGCTCATCTCCTTGCACATTAACTACGATATCAACATCAAGATCTTCAACCGCTTCTGCAATACGATCACTTCCTGATTGATGCTCTTTTTTGCTCATGATGGCTTTGCCACCATTGTTCACAATCTCGTCATAAATAATGGCACTATCCGTTACCACAAACACATCATCAAAAAGGTTGGTGGCAACGGTGGCTTCGTAAGTTCTGAGAATAACGGTTTTCCCTGCTAAATCCTTCATCAATTTGCCTGGGAAACGTGTGGCACTGTAACGCGCCGGAATCATTGAAATTATCTTCATATTGGTCAAGGATTTCCTTCCAAAAATAAAGCTTTTTAAAGTATTTACAGTTTGGAATGTTTAATCTTTTTATAAAGTTTGTATATGGCAAACAAAATAAAAATAACCAAGACAAAAGCAATTACTGGTAAAAATATTGAAAAGATGGAAATGACTAATGACGTTCCCGTTTCAATGGTTGAAACCAGCGGATTACCAAATCCTGCAGTGGAAACCGTTGAAGTCACTCGCGAAGCTCCTGCGGCACTTTTTATAGCGGCGGCAGTTCCTCCGCCCGCAATGATGGCCATTGCCCAAGTAATGATAGGGTCTAAATCGGCTACAGTTGAAACCATAACCGCTGTACCCGCAATAGTTGCTAACGGGATGGCAATAGTATCGAGCAAATTATCGACAAAAGGAATATAATATGCCAAAATTTCAATCAGCGTGGCGACGCCAAATGTTATCACTGCAGTCAGGCTACCAATCCATAACCAGGATGAATTGAGCTCCCAAACATCAAAATACGATGCCAAGCTAAGCGCGAACAAGGGTAGGAAAACTCTAAATCCAACTGATGCGGCCAAACCTATTCCGAGACAAATACTAATGATGGTTTCTGTCATGATTACCTAAATCCCAAACGGGCTTTTTGTTTAGTTATTAATGCATAAAGTTATCAATTTCATCATAAAATGACATTTTAAAAAATCCAAGAAACTTGAATAGCGGATCTAAAACTATCCTAAGAAACAAAAAACTCTTCTGGGAATCCTATTAAATATAATTTCTCTTTTGCTCTTGTAATCGCGGTGTAGAGCCATCTCAAATAATCTTTATCAATGCCGTTAGGTAGATAAGGTTGTTCCACAAAAACCGTATGCCATTGGCCACCTTGAGATTTATGACAGGTTATGGCATAAGAAAATTTGACCTGTAATGCATTGAAATGTTTATTATTCTTAATTTTTAGAAACTTCTTATAATTGGAAGTTTCATCTTCATAATCCTTTTGAACCTCTTGATACAGTCTATTTGATTCTTCGTACGGCAATGACGGAGATTCCGACTCAATAGTATCTAAAAGAAGGACCGTTTCAAAAGGCGCCATTTTGGGATAATCGACCATTTGGACTTTCACTTCCGCAAATCTAAATCCATATAAATCCTGAAGATTGAAAATTTCCAAAACTTGTATAATATCGCCATTAGCAATAAATCCAGCTTCAGAAGTAGGCTTTACCCAAAAATAATTGTTTTTTACCACCATTAAAAAATCGCCCACGGTGAGTTCATTCTCATTATTTAAGATGCGCTCCCTGATTTGCTTATTGTACAAATTCGCCCGTTTATTACTTCTTACAATAATGGCGGTCTCTTCATGGCCTTGATCTGAGTAGCCATCGTTAATGGCGTCCATAATCTCGTATCCATCAATTAATCTCACAATATCTGAATACCCTTTTAGATCAAATTTGAAGGATTCATAAAATTGGCCTTCCAATACTTCACGTAGGTTGGTTGCATTCATCAAAATTCCGGAATCCTGCTCCTGCCTCACAACCTCGTCCAATTCCATAGAAATGACGTTTTTGTTGTAATTGAGATTGAGTTGCACAGAGTCTAATGCTGGACTTAAATCAGATTTTACAGGTGGCAGCTGCGCCTTGTCGCCAATGAGCAATAATTTACAGTTATGACCGGAATAAACGTACTGCATCAAATCATCTAATAGGGATCCGTTTTCAAAGGAATTTGAATCGGATGGCGTATCAGGAATCATGGATGCTTCATCCACTATAAATATGGTATTTCGATGTTTATTTGGTTGCATTACAAATTTAACGCCTCCACCTTTATCTTTTTTTGGGAAATAAATTTTTTTATGAATGGTAAAGGCTTCCTTTCCTGAATAATTGGAAATTACCTTTGCAGCTCTTCCGGTTGGTGCCATTAAAACGGCACTTTTTTTAATGTGCCATAAATTGGAAACTAAGGTACCAATAATACTCGTTTTTCCAGTACCTGCGAATCCTTTTAAAAGATACAATTGATTAGAATCGCTGTCTAAAACAAAATTAGACAGCTGATCAAGGACGATATTTTGTTTTAATGTAGGTTCAAAAGGAAATTTTTGCTTTAAATGTTTATAAAATTCGGAGGCGTTCATGTTGAGAGAAGTCATTTTCTAAAAACGGAAAGGTAAGGTTTATAACGAATTGATGGAACTTTATGACAGGATTTTTGACCAGTGAAAATAATTTATTTGAAATACATTTTTAATTTAGATCATTTTTATTAGGTTTGGTTTTCGTGAATTAAAAAAAATTGTAGATTTGCGTTAGACCAATTATAAAAAATAAACTCACAAACTATGCTAACAGTAATTCTTGCTATTGTAATTGTTATCCTTCTCACGATTGGAATCGTTTGGTTGATAGACAAATTTGTCCCTAAAAACTTTAAGCCAATTCTACATATTGTATTATGGGCTATTATTGCTTTTCTTGGTTACCAAACTTTCATGTCAGTTTATGGCGAGATCAAATTCAATGAACTTAAGGAAAAACGCTACCATGTTGCCATTGAAAAACTAAAAGATATCAGGGATGCTGAATTGGCATATAAACAAGTAAACGGAAAGTTTACGGACAACTTTGATGATTTAGTAAAGTTTATTGATACTGCTAAATTTACTATTACACAACGTAGGGATTCTTCTATAGTTGACGTGGAAAGAACGAAACTTTTTGGAGGTGTTACCATAATGAAGGATATTGTCATAACCGACACCTTAAACTTTGTTTCTGTAAGAGACTCTTTATTTGGCGCAGACACAAGATATAAGACAATGATGAATGTTCCAGTAGGAAAACCGGGAGCTAAATTTGAATTGAAGGCTGGATTCCTAGACAACATTCCTGTTTTTGAAGCTAGCGTAGACAAGGCCATCCTTCTTGACGGTGAAGACAAAAATCTCATTGCAAAAGAAAAACAAGTGGTTTCTGTTGATGGTGTAAACGGACCTAAACTTACGGTAGGATCTATGGAAGAAGTTAAAACCATTGGTAACTGGCCTAAAAACTATTCAACCGATTAATAACTTGGAATTAATAAATCTTAAAAAACTGTCCATTCAAATTAGTTTGAGTGGACTTTCTTTTTGCATCCTTAACAGTTCCAACTCTGAAGTTGAGTACTTAAAACGTGTTAACTTTAAAAGTAAATTAACACCTGAAGCCGCATTGAAAGAGTTGCAAGGCATCATTGCCAATGAACCCCTACTCTCTCATGCTTTTGATAGTATTTTAGTACTTTTTCAAAACGAGCTTTCTAATTTCGTGCCCGAAAAGTTTTTCGAAGAGGACAATGCAGCGGATTATCTAAAATTCAGTTCGAAAATAATTAAAACCGATTTTATCTCACACGATAAAATAGAGGCCAACGAGAGTATTAATGTGTCTGTTCCGTATATCAACATCAATAATTATCTGTTTGAAATGTATG
>NZ_DATJCA010000019.1:0-38715 GCF_035515035.1 Gelidibacter sp.
TCAAAATAAACATCGGCCTCAAGGTTATCAATGGTATGATCTTGTAATTCCTGACTATCAATACTCCTTAATTTTGAATTACGCTTTAGGTGTGAAAGTGCCTCATTGGTTGCAATGCGGTACATCCAGGAGAATAACTTGCTCTCGCCCTTAAAACTATGGATGTTTTTATAGACTTTGATAAAGGTGTTTTGCAAGACATCATCCGTATCATCATGGCTCACAACAATCTTTCGAATATGCCAATACAACCGCTCCTTATATAAGGAAAGCAATTCCTTAAAAGCAGAATCTTTGGTAGCGGTGGATGTTAATCTTAAAATGAGTTCCTCTTCGTTGTGCACAAAAGCGTTTTTTAATAAGACAATTGAAGGTATAAAAAGTTTAACGGAAGAAGTAAAAAATATTATTAAAATATTTCTACTGATTATCAATACGTTGAACGGTAAAACTCCGATTAAGAGTAGTAATTATCGACGAATTACATTTTTTACTTGTTTGGTAATAATAAAAGTAATATGTTTACACTACCTAACCTACTATATCGTCAGTGTTTCCCCAAGTACTGACAATAAAATGAAAAGGATGCACCTTGGTAGTGGCATCCTTTTCTTATTAGTGAAACTCTGTTTTGAAAAGGAGCATGCTCCGGATAGAAAACGGATGATTATACTAATCCCGCGAATTATTGGGATGATTAAATTTTCAATTAATTTTTACTCAAACTAACTTATTGGTTTTCCTGAATTCATGATGCCCGAAGCAAATCTCTGAGGTACTCGCGTCGTGGTGGAAGCTCACTTTTAATTTTGTATAGTCTCTATTCGAAACTCTGCATATTAACCAACATTTTGTAAACGCCATTTTTTGCCATGAGTTCATTGTGTTTGCCTTGTTCAACAATTTCTCCTTTTTGCATGACTACAATTTCATCGGCGTTTTGAATGGTTGACAATCTATGGGCTATGACAATTGAAGTCCGGTTACGCATCATATTCTCCAGGGCAGATTGAACCAAACGTTCGCTTTCCGTATCCAAAGCAGACGTGGCTTCGTCCAAAATCATGATTGGCGGGTTTTTAAGGACTGCTCTTGCAATGCTTAAACGTTGTTTTTGGCCTCCAGATAATTTATTGCCAGAATCGCCAATATTGGAGTGAATACCGTTGGGAAGATCTTTCACAAACTCCCAAGCGTTGGCAATTTTTAAGGCCTCAATCACTTCTTCATCGGTAGCATTTTGTTTGCCAATTTTAATATTGTTGCCAATAGTGTCATTGAATAAAATAGAATCTTGAGATACGACACCAAGCATGCCTCTCAATGACGACTGTGATAAATCTTTAATATCGACACCATCAATGGAAATGCTGCCTTCATTCACATCATAAAAGCGGGTAATCAAGTTGGCTATGGTACTTTTTCCACTTCCAGATTGGCCAACGAGCGCCACGGTTTTCCCTTTGGGAACATTGAGATTAAAGTTTTTGAGAACCAATTGATCGTCGTATTTGAAGGAAATGTTATCTATCGCCACATTGGACACAAACTTCTCTTTAATTACGGGATTCTCAATTTCCATAATGGTATTCTCAGATTCCAAAAACTCCAGAATCCGATTGGCAGCACCGTTTCCTTTTTTAACATCATAACTTGCCTTGGCGATCGATTTTGCCGGCGTTAAAATATTATAGGCCAGTGTAATGTAACCTATAAAGAAACTCGGATCCATAGAATTGTCAATAAACACTAGATAGCCACCATATACCAAAAGGATTCCAATGACGATAATGCCTAAAAACTCGCTGATAGGCGATGCTAAGTTTTGGCGATTTAGCAGGGCGTTTGAATATTTATAGTAGCGCTCGTTGGAATCTTCAAATTTTTTGGCAAAGACATGTTCCACGTCAAAGGCTTTGATAATACGAAGGCCGGACATTGTTTCTTCTAGAATGGATAAGAATATCCCCTGTTCCTGTTGTACTTTTAAAGATCCCTTTTTGAGTGATTTTCCGACTTTTGAAATTATAAAGCCTGATATCGGAATAAAAACAAAAACGAATAAAGTCAATTTAGCACTCAAGATGAGCATCGCAATCAATGAAAATAGAATGGTCAAAGGTTCTCTGACAATCATTTCCAAAACGGCCAAAAATGAGTTCTTAACTTCATCCACATCCGAGCTGACCCGAGAGATGGTATCCCCTTTGGTTTTCTCAGAATAGAAGGCTAGGGGTAAAGTGACTATTTTATCGAAGAGCACATTCCGTATATCTTTTAAAACGCCATTTCTTAAAAACGTGATGTAATACATGGCCAGATAATTGAAAAGATTTTTCAGTAAAAACATGCTGATGATGATTCCCACCATTAGCATGAGAACTTTAAAATCGCCATACTTTTCAATTTTATCTGAAATAAAGAAATTAAGGTAATCTTCAACAAAGCTCTTGATATGCGCTATTCCTTCAAATGTAGGTTCAGCAACAATCTCGCGTTGATCACTAAAAATAACTTTAAATACGGGAATTAAAGCGACAAAGGAAAGTGTGCTAAAAAGCGCATAAAGAAAATTGAAAAAAATGTTGAGGTAAGCATATTTTTTATACGGAATAATAAACCGATAAAATTTTTTTAGATACTCCATTTAGCTGAGATTCATGTCGTTTAGCATTGCGTCAATTTTTTTCTGTAATTGACCATCCACAGATGTATAGTCTTCTACAGACGGCAAGGGCGCATTAACGCTCATATAAAACTTAATTTTTGGTTCGGTGCCACTTGGTCTTAATGCTATTTTGCTGCCATCTTCGGTGTAATAGATTATGACGTTTGATTTTGGGATATTGATATCTTCCTCTTTATTGGTGATAAAGTTTTTTGCTTTTGAAAGTTGGTAATCCTCAATTCTGGTTACTTTAAAACCATTGATTTCCTTTAACGGGTTTTCTCTGGCGTCCATCATCATTTGTTTGATTTCTTGAGCGCCTTCCATACCTTTTTTGGTAATAGATACTAAATGTTCCTTATAAAGGCCATGAGTGACGTACAATTGCAATAGTGTTTCATAAAATGAACTGCCGTCAGCCTTTGCCTGGGCTTCGATCTCATAGGCCAGTAGGGTAGAGGTCACTGCGTCTTTGTCCCGTACAAAATCGCCTACCATAAAACCGAAACTTTCTTCACCACCTCCAATAAAGTCCAGCTCAGGAAAATCCTTAATCATTTTAGCAATCCATTTAAATCCGGTCAAGCCTTCTTTGTATTCTACACCGTATGATTTCGACAAGACTTCCACCATGGGCGTAGAAACAATTGTGGATCCTACAAACTCGTTGCCGTCAAGTTTTCCTTGTTTCTTCCATTGCTTCAACAGGAAATCAGTCATTACCAACATAGTTTGATTGCCATTGAGCAGGATTAATTTGCCTTCCAAATCTCTAACCGCAACTCCTAAACGGTCACAGTCAGGATCAGTTCCTATAACAATATCTGCATTTACTTTTTCTGCGAGCTCCAATGCCATTTTCAAAGCTTCCGGTTCTTCAGGGTTTGGGGATTGTACCGTCGGAAAATCGCCATCTGGAACTGCTTGTTCCTTCACAATATGGACGTTTTTATAGCCTGCACGTTTAAGCGTTTCTGGGACGGTGACAATAGAGGTGCCATGAAGCGATGTAAAGACAACCGTGATGTCGTCCTTAGCTTTTTGAGAAGTAAAATTTCCGTTTTTTACCGACGCGTCGATAAAGGCATCATCCACTTCTTTGCCAATAATATTTATGAATTTTTCTTTGGCTTTAAAATTAATTTCAGAATACTCCAAACTGTTTATTTTATCAACTATGGCTGCATCTTGAGGTGGCACCAACTGACCACCATCTTGCCAATACACTTTAAAACCGTTGTATTCTGGCGGATTATGTGAAGCGGTTAAAACAATCCCACAATGACAGCCCAAATGTCTTACCGAAAAAGATAATTCTGGCGTGGTGCGCAAATCTTCAAACAAATAAACTTGAATGTCGTTTGCTGAAAACACATCCGCCACAACCTTGGCCAAGGATTTACTATTATGTCGGCAATCAAATGCAATGACCACTTTAGGTGTTTCATCTGGAAATTGCTCATGCAAGTAATTGCTCAGGCCTTGTGTGTTTCTTCCTAGTGTGTATTTATTGATTCTATTGGTACCTACGCCCATAATGCCTCGCATCCCACCGGTGCCAAATTCTAAATCCTTATAAAACGCTTCTTGGATTTCTTTAGGATGAAATGCGATACTGTCCTTGATTTCATCTTGGGTTTCTTTATCAAAAGTTGGTGTCAACCAAGTGTTGATGCGATCTAAAATTTTCGGTTCAATATAAATCATGACGGATTGATTAAAGTTAATATTACAAAAATAGGCAATTCAGCAAATGTTAATTGATTAAAGACTATTAATTTGATGGATCAGAAATTCAATTCATCATGAACAAGATACCGTTTTCTGTCGTCTCTGTTGCGTAAAATAATTTCGCCCAAAAATCCAGCAATGAAAAACTGGGTACCCATAATCATCGTGGACAGTGCAATATAGAATTGTGGACGATCGGTAATCAAGCGACCGGAAGTATTTAAAAAGAGTTTATCGATTCCTAGATAAAGTGTAAAACCAAGTCCGATGAGTAACATAATCGCGCCCAAAGCACCAAAAAGATGCATTGGCCTTCTAGCAAAACGCGAGATAAACCAAATGGTCAACAAATCGAGAAAACCATGAATAAACCGGTTCATTCCAAATTTAGTGGTGCCGTATTTTCGAGCTTGATGTTGCACTACTTTTTCACCGATATTTGAAAATCCGGCATTTTTGGCCAAAACCGGAATGTAACGGTGCATTTCCCCATGCACATCAATATTTTTCACGACGTCCAGATCGTAAGCTTTGAGACCGCAGTTAAAATCGTTTAACTTCACTCCTGAGGTACTTCGTGCTGCCCAATTGAAGAGTTTGGAAGGCAAGTTTTTAGAAACAACAGAATCATAACGCTTTTTCTTCCATCCTGAAACCATATCATAGTGATCTTTGACAATCATCTGATAAAGCTCTGGAATTTCTTCTGGACTATCCTGTAAATCGGCATCCATTGTGATGACCACCTCACCTTGTGCTTTTTCAAATCCAGCGTGTAGGGCTTGTGATTTTCCGAAATTTCTCGTAAAACGAATGCCCTTAACATGAGTGTCTTTTTCCGACAACTGTTTAATGATCTTCCAGGACCCGTCTGTACTGCCGTCATCGATAAAGATGATTTCATAAGAAAAATGATTGGACTGCATAACTTTTGCAATCCAATCATATAATTCAGTTAACGATTCCTCTTCGTTGAGTAGTGGTATAACTACTGATATGTTCATTTAAGTGGTTTCAAGTTGTAAGCATTCAAAAGTAACAAAATTAGTTCAAAACTGTTTTATTCTTTTTTCATGACCAAACCACCGATAAGCGAATAAATAAGTCCAAAAAGACCGCTCATGGCAACCCAAAATGCTCCCATTAACGCAGGATTTGCAAACATTTCAACAATCTTCATCCCTTGATCGAGCATCTCTTGGGTCATATCCGGATTTTCTTCAATCATTTTATCTTTAGCTACGGCGATCATTTGGTTTATAAAATCAGGATCTATGATGTAATTAAAAATCAAAGAATAGATCACGAAAACAATCGCACTGATCACACCGATCAACACACCCACTTTAAGTGCATCGCTTAGGCTCAAAAGATTAGCGTTGCTCTTTTTATATTGAGAAATGGCATAAAAAATAACCATTGGAAAGATAAGATAGTAAATTGCAGTAGGCCATTGTGCACCTTGTATAGCTAATCCGGTGACATAAGTAACAACTGAAATAACCACCATAACAAGGCCTAAGATGACCCCGTAATTAATTGCAAACTTCCCAGGGGAAAGTTTTTCTGTTTCCATGATATCCATAAAAAATTGGTTTAATAAGTTTATATATTAGTTAGTAAGCAAATATAGAAAAACGTTACAAAAAATTTTCATTTCAGGTGGAATCTTGGGTTTTGAAAAAGGTAATTTTGTTTTGTAAATTGTAGGGAGGAAATGATTTCAATGCAAAAAGTAAAAATATACAGCAAATCTATTGCGCATTTGTAAAAATTACTTAAATTTGCACTTTCAAAAATTGAACGATATTAAAGTATTTAGAGATGAAAAAAGATATACATCCAGGAAATTATAGACTTGTAGCATTTAAAGATATGTCAAATGAAGACGTGTTTTTAACAAAATCTACAGCTGATACAAATGAAACTATTGAGGTTGATGGTGTTGAGTATCCACTTGTAAAGATGGAGATTTCAAGAACATCTCATCCGTTCTACACAGGTAAATCCAAATTGGTTGATACTGCTGGTCGTATTGATAAATTTAGAAGTAAATACGCTAAATTCTCAAAGTAATTTAGTTTCCAATATAGCAAAAGCCTTCAGATATTTTCTGAAGGCTTTTTTGTTTTCCATAAATAACTTACTTTTGAGCCTTGAAATTTTTCGAAATCGAAATAGTTGTTCTGTCGAGGAGCTTTAATTTCTTTCATAGGCGGATCTTTTCCATTTCTGATATTTATTTTGAGTGCTAACCAACTTCTAATTTTAATAAATGAACTATATCCTTTTTGACGGTCCTTTTAGAGATAATCTTTTGCCATTTACCTTTACAAGACCGGTTGCCGATCTTAGAATAGGTATTTTGACCATTAGGGAAAAATGGGAAATGCATTTGCAATCCACAACAACAACCGTTACGGAAGATTATCTTTCAGAAAAGTATCCAATGGTAGAAATGGAGGAGAACGTGATGATTAATGCTTCTTTCCTCCCTAATAATGAGTTGGTAGAATTGGTCAGGAGCCTGAAAGAAAACCAGGCTATATTTCAGGATGAGGACGTGATTGCTTTTTTTACCACCGACGCTCAAGAGGATATTGATTTTAATGATTTTGAGGCTATTGAGTATGATGGCGAAGTTCTTAAAGTGGAACAGGTCTGGGATATTTTCTCAAAAAATGGTGAAGCCATTCTGGAGGATTTTGAGTTGGTCACCAATGGGAGGGCCTCACAAGCCATATCTGCTACCAATAATATCATAGCACCACAGAATGTCTTTATTGAGGAAGGTGTTGTTATGGAGTTTGTCACGCTCAATGCCGCCAATGGCCCAATTTATATTGGCAAAGATGCGGAAATAATGGAAGGCGCCATGGTTAGAGGACCTTTCGCGCTGGGTGAGCATTCTATTGTGAAAATGGGAACAAAGGTTTACGGACCTACCACCGTTGGTCCCTACTCAAAGATAGGCGGAGAGGTTAGCAACTCTGTTCTTTTTGCTCATTCCAATAAAGGTCACGATGGCTTTTTGGGTAATTCTGTTATTGGCGAATGGTGTAATTTAGGAGCGGATACCAATACTTCCAATCTTAAAAATAATTATGCTGAGGTCAAAATTTGGGATTATTCCACAGAAAGTTTCGGAAGGACTGGTCTTCAGTTTTGTGGCCTTATGATGGGTGATCACAGTAAATGTGGCATCAATACCATGTTCAATACTGGCACGGTAATAGGCGTTAGCGCAAATATCTTTGGAAGTGGGTATCCGCGTAATTTTATACCGAGCTTTAGTTGGGGAGGTGCTTCTGGATTTACAACTTTCCAAACCAATAAAGCATTTGATGTAGCTAAAATGGTAATGTCCAGACGCGAAATAGAATTCTGCGACCTTGACCAAGCAATTATGAACCATGTTTTCGAGGCTACACGAAAATTTAGAAGGGATTGAAGTATAATTTGATAGTCCTAAGGAATTTCATGTTATACTGCTATTTCTGACATTCCTGTTTTTTGCTTTTACAGTTACCCTCTTTAACTTCGTCCAAACTGTTGGTTTTCACTTTGTAAATTCCCATTAGTAGTTAATGGATATTAGTATTCGTTTCAAACTATTGCGTAACTTTGCGCATCAAAATCCAAAAACAAGTTAAATTTGTATTTTACTTTTAGAGATAGAGATTTTTCTTTAGAAGAAATTTCTGTTTTTAGGAAATGAATCCTGTATTATGAGAAAAAAAGTAGCGTTTTATACCTTAGGCTGCAAACTGAATTTTTCAGAAACCTCTACCATAGCAAGAACATTTGTAGATGAAGGTTTTGATCGTGTGGAATTTAATGAAGTTGCTGATATTTATGTGATCAATACCTGTTCCGTTACAGAAAATGCCGATAAACGTTTTAAATCTATTGTAAAACAAGCGCAGAAGGTCAATCCCAATGCCTTTGTGGCTGCAGTGGGATGTTATGCCCAGTTAAAACCTCAGGAATTGGCAGATGTCAACGGTGTGGATTTGGTGCTTGGGGCTACAGAGAAATTTAAGATCACCGATTACTTAAATGACCTTTCTAAAAACGACATGGGAGAGGTCCATTCCTGTGAGATTGAGGAAGCCGATTTTTACGTGGGAAGTTATTCCATTGGCGATAGAACACGTGCTTTTTTGAAGGTTCAAGATGGTTGCGACTATAAATGTACCTATTGTACCATTCCTTTGGCTCGCGGAATTTCGCGAAGTGATACTATGGAAAGTGTCATTAAGAACGCCAAGGAGATTGCCAGTCAGGACATCAAGGAAATCGTATTGACCGGGGTGAATATTGGCGATTATGGAAAAGGTGAATTCGGAAATAAAAAGCATGAGCACACCTTTTTGGATTTGGTTACAGAATTGGATAAGATAGAGGGCATTGAGCGCTTGCGAATCTCATCTATTGAACCCAACTTACTCAAGAATGAAACCATAGATTTGGTTGCTAAATCGAGAGCTTTTGTCCCGCATTTTCATATTCCTCTTCAAAGTGGTAGCAATACTATTCTTAAAAAGATGAAACGTCGCTATTTGAAGGAACTTTATGTAGATCGGGTTTCAAAAATAAAAGAGGTCATGCCGCATGCGTGTATTGGCGTTGACGTTATTGTCGGGTTTCCGGGAGAAACCGATGAACTCTTTTTGGAAACCTATAATTTCCTCAATGGTCTTGATATTTCTTATTTACATGTATTTACTTATTCGGAACGTGATAATACCGAAGCTGCCGTAATGGACGGTGTTGTTTCCAAAAACGTGAGAGCAAAACGCAGTAAGATGTTAAGGGGCCTATCAGTAAAAAAACGTCGTGCGTTTTACGAAAGTCAATTGGGAAGCATAAGAACCGTTTTGTTTGAAGGTGAAAATAAGGAAGGGTATATTCACGGGTTTACAGAAAATTATGTCAAGGTAAAATACCCATGGAATCCGGGGCTTGTCAACACACTACATCAAGTAGAACTCACTAAAATTGATGCTGATGGAATCGTAAGATTTGAATTTGTGGCTGTTCTTGCTCACTAAATCATCTTTTTTGAATTGATGATGTGGTTTTTAACCGTATTTTTTGCTATTTACCCCGTTTTTTTTAAATAATCAATGCTTATTGATAAATTTGATGTTGATCCCGTATTTCATAATTTTAAAATGGAAACTTCGTTTCGCCTACTTTTCCTTACCATTACTTTTAGTATACTCTTAAGTATATCAAAGGATGAAGTTAAGAACCCGGTAGTTGGTGGGTGGCAATTGACCTCATGGACCGTTGGTATTCCTATAGCTTTAAAAGCTAGCAAACACGTGACTACAAATCTTTTGGATCAAACGTCTTGTGATGTAAATGAAGTATTAAGTTTTGATAAGGATGGCATCGTGATCTCTCAAGATTCCTTCAACCCTAAAATTACCATTCGTTTAAAAAATGGTTCTTCTGATGTGTATATCTTTGAAGAGGTTTGTGCTGAAGGAACTATTGGTTTTGCCACTGATTATTCTCAAAAAACTAATGGAGAAATTCAATTTAATGGTACCATAGGGGTTGTGGAGAATAATCAACTGACCGTGGTCTACAAGGATGCCATTAAGATTTACAATGAAGCACTAACTGAGGTGATTGAGAGTAAGGATCTAACGTTGGTTTACAAAAAGAAAGCATAAAAAAACCGAAGCATAGCTTCGGTTTTTTAATTTTTAGATTCTGATCCCTACCGGAAGCATCTTTTGGTACTTTCTATTTCTCCTGACAAATTTAGCTATCTCCGGACTTGTCGGAACAACACTAATATTTCGTTCAGAAATATTTTCAAATACCAAGGTCAAAAAATTAGTTTCAAATTCCTCAGAAGTAACACTTTCAGGAATGAACATTTTGGTTAGAAAGATTTTTCGGTCTTGTAGAGAGTATTCAATTTTTGCCAAATCGTCTTCAATTTTAAGCTCAAATTGACGTAAGAAGTCATTGTCAACTAATTCTACTGCATCAATCATAATAATATATTTAATTTTATTTCGTTGGGCTGGAAGGTGCGATCACTATATTTTTATATAGCTTTGCGTTACAAATTTACGAAAAATTACCTTAGCAATCGGTTTCTTGACTGTTAAATGCTTAAGAAGTAAATGCTTACACAAGCTATAAGCAAAGGTTTTAAGCATAGTCTTAGGTTAAAATATTTTTGTTCAGATTAAAAATTTCACATGGAGAAAAACATCATACCTGTTTATCTTATGCCTGGAATGGCGGCGAAACCAACCATATTCGATCGTATTAAACTGCCTGAAGATCAATTTAAGATCTATTGGTTGGAGTGGATGATTCCGGAAGAAAATGAGAGTTTGGAAGCTTATGCCAAACGCATGATTCTAAAGATCGACCATGAAAATCCTGTACTTTTGGGGGTTTCTTTTGGTGGCATCTTAGTTCAGGAAATGAGTAAATTTATGAAGGTCAGGAAGTTGATTGTGGTAAGCAGTGTCAAATCTCGCCACGAATTACCTAAACGGATGAAGATTGCTAAGTTTATAAAGGCTTATAAATACGCCCCAACACAATTGCTCTCAAATTTAGACGTTCTTAAAAAGTACGCCTTCAATGAAACGGTTTCCAAACGTATTGATCTATACAAAACCTATCTGGCAGTAAATGACAAGCGGTATTTGGATTGGGCAATTAAGGAAATGTTGCTATGGGATCAGGAAGAACCTATTGATAATGCCATATATATACATGGAGACAAAGATGCCATTTTCACACATTCATGTGTGGGAGACTGTATTGTAGTAAAGGGGGGCACGCATATTATGGTCGTTACAAAGTACAAATGGTTTAACAAACATCTTCCGGAATTAATAATAGACTCCAAGTGAATAGTGTTGAATTATTATTTACATTTATAAAAAAAAATTGCAAAATGAAAATTATTAAGAATTTATTAGCTATTGTAGGACTTATGAGCATTTCAGGATTGTTCATATTTGCTGTCCAGTCTCCTGTTGATAAAGATATGATGCCAGAGCAAAAATTGGACAATGGTTATAATATTTATGCTTTAAAAATACCCGACGAACTTAATTTTGCAGATGAGCCTTTGCCTTTGTCAATTCCGGATGTGTATGAACGCATGGATCGGGAACTTTTAGTGAATACCTATTGGCAATCTAACGCCCTTTTGATGTTCAAACGTGCTCAAAAATATTTTCCTGTTATCGAACCTATCTTGAAAAAGCACGGAATTCCTGATGATTTCAAGTATTTGGCAGTTATAGAAAGCGGATTGACCAATGCGGTTTCTCCGGCAGGTGCAAGAGGTGTTTGGCAAATTATGCCGGCAACCGCTAGGGAAAATGGCCTAGAAGTCAATGATAACGTAGATGAACGGTACCACTTAGAAAAATCTACGGAAGTGGCTTGTAAGTATTTACTGCAATCAAAACGAAGTTTAGGGTCATGGACTTTGGCTGCTGCGGCTTATAACGCTGGAAATGCAGGAATATCAAGACGCTTAAAAGAACAGAATGTAACTGATTATTATGATTTATTGTTGGGTGAGGAAACAGGACGGTATATGTTTAGAATTGTGGCCTTAAAAGAAATCATGACCAATCCTAAAGTCTATGGTTTCAATTTTGAAGAGAATGATCTCTACGCCAACATTCCAACCTTCAATGTTGTAGTAGATAAAGAAATACCTGATTTTACGGCCTTTGCCCAAGAATATGGAATTAACTATAAAGTTCTTAAAATTCATAATCCTTGGTTAAGAGAAACTCGTTTGAACAATAAAACCAGAAAGGAATACGTCATAGAAATTCCTGAAAAAGGACATTATTCCAATAATTGATGCTAGCCACCATCTCGAACAACATTTGGGTCATCCTGATAGCCATAAATTATCTCTTAGTAATTGTATCAGCATTTGTCGTTCTGACCAAAAATATAAATCCAACCAAAACGATATCCTATATTATCGTTTTGGTTTTTTTTCCATTTTTTGGTCTTATCGTTTATTATCTTTTCGGACAGGAATATCGGAAAAATAAAATCTTCAACAGAAAAAACATTCTGAATCAAAAAATAATTGCTGACGTCAGTAAACGGTTAAAACCGGACAAAGAGGAGATAAGGGAATTGAAAGAGGACCTTTTAGATGATAAGATTAAACTTGTTAAGCTATTGCATAGCAGTCAAAATGCGCCTTTAACCACCAATAATGATGTCCAAATCATTAAAAACGGCGAAAATAAGTTCAAATTACTTCTTGCCGATTTAAAAAATGCCAAAAAACACATTCACATGGAATACTATATTTTGCGTGATGATAAAATAGGGTTGGAGGTCATTGATATTCTTTGTGTCAAAGCCAGGGAAGGTGTTAAAGTAAGGTTGAGTATTGATGATGTTGGAAGTAGTGTATCGAGAAAAAACAAAAATAGAATGGTGGAGAATGGTGTGGAGTGGCACTCCTTTATGCCTGTTCTTTTTCCAGGCTTTACGGGAAAAATGAATTATAGAAACCACCGTAAAATTGTAGTTATTGATGGACAAATTGGATATATAGGGGGCATCAATGTTTCGGATACCTATGTCAACTATGACGACTCTGACAAATTCTGGAGAGATACACATTTAAGGATAATTGGAGAATCTGTGAAGTCTTTGCAAATCCATTTCTTGATGACTTGGGAGTTTGTTTCCAATAAAAAGATTGAAATAGAGGAAAGTTTTTTTCCAAAGGAAAACTGTAATGAATATGTGGCTATGCAAATTGCCGCCAGTGGGCCAGATACGGATTGGGCCAACATCATGGAGGTTATTTTTACAGCCATTGTTACCGCTGAAAAATATGTCTATTTAACGACGCCTTATTTTATTCCAAATGAACAAATTATTACCGCTTTACAAGTCGCGTCAAAAAGCGGTGTTGATGTAAGGTTGCTTATACCTAAAGATTCAGATTCTTGGACCGCAAAACACGCTACAAATTCCTATATAGAATGTTTATTAGAGGCTGATATTAAAATTTACAGATATTGCAAAGGGTTTATCCATGCCAAAACCATCGTGATAGATGATGTGTTCTCGACGGTGGGAACCACTAACATGGACTATAGAAGCTTCAATATTAATTTTGAAATCAACGCTATTATTTACAACAAAGAGAAAAGTTTAGAGCTCAAATCGCACTTCTTCGAGGATTTAAATGAAAGTGAAGAAATTGATCATGACAGATGGTTAAAGAGGCCAAAGATTGAAAAGTTAAAAGAATCCTATTGCCGACTGTGGGCTCCATTACTTTAATAGGGGTTTTCTATCGATCTTTAGTGACCTTGTATTGAGCCGTGTCGTTTTGACTCGCTAACAACTCAAAAATACCTTTGTGAGCCTTTTCAGTAAAGAGTTCTTTAGTTAATGTGTTTACATTTTTTAGGAAGAACTTCCGGTCAATATCAGAAATCTGTTTGTATTGATTGATATAAAAACCTGCAGGTGCTCCAAAGGAATGTTTAAATGCCGAAAGTGCTTGATTGAATTTATTATGACGTTCATCAGCATAAACTACAGTGACATTTTTATTAAAATGGCGGGCTTTCTTTTTAGCAATATCTTTTTTGCTCCAATATAAGATAATAATGTCAACCTTTCCGTTATACTCATTTGCTAGGTCATTGATTGTTTTTATTTCTTCTTTGGTTTGAATGATGGCGGCGTTTTTTGTAATCAACAAAAAGGGCTTGTCAACCTGTGCTGTATTTAGGATGCCTCCCGATATCTTCTTGAGTTTTAAATCAGAAATATAAGTGTTTCTTAAATGTGTTTTTATGAGTGTATCAAAGAGAACATCCACCTCATTTGGCCTTTGGTTTTTGATGGCCAAATCAGACTTGATATTAAACTTTGTTAAATGTTGCGAAAGTGCATCTTCAAAATATACTTTTTGCTCTTGCGCAAAGAGCAGCGGGATATAGGTGAAAAACGTCAGGAGGAGTAGTTTTCTAAAGATCATAAGCCGGAAGTTTTTGTTAAGGATGAGCAACTTAGGCTTTATTCAAAACAATCTCAAAACTTCTCGATAAGCGCTTAAAAAACACGGCTAATCTCCATAAAAAAAGCATTTCGTAAAGAAATGCTTTGAATTTAGGTGACTTATTTAGGATAAAAAAGACCTGTATTGAAATTTCGGAAATTTGATGCTTAACGTCTTCGTCCTTGTCTGTTTCCTCCGTAATGCTGATTGGGCATTTGAGCTTTTTTCATGCTGTCCTTCATCATTTTAATTTGATCTGCCAACATGTTACGTTTGTCTAATTTTTGAGCTTCGTTCAAAAGTATTTTAGCTTCTTGAGGACGTCTCTTGCTGAATGCAATTCCAGCCAAGTTCAATTTTGCCATGGCCATGTCATGATCCATTGCTAAGCCAAAGGTCAGGGCTTTCTTGAAATATTTTTCGGCTTCATTCATATTGGTCTGAGATACCAGAATCCCATGAAGGTAATTATAATAGCCTTCCTGCTTTTTGACCAAAGCACTAGATGGGTTCTTTATCATGTTCAACCATTTTTTGGCGCCAGCAAAATCCTGCTTCCGTAACCTTAAAAACGCCAATAGGATAAATTCATTCTTAAAATATAGAAATACGAAAATTGTGGACAGTAAAATAAACATAATACCATTTCCGATATAGCCTTCGGTAAATTGATAAATGGCATAAGCTATGATTAACGCAGTTATAACGAGTTTAATATTTTTATTGTACATGATTTAATTTAATGTTTTATAAGTAATAGTAGATGTTATTTTTGTAGGTATGGTAATGTTTTGAGCATGAACTTGTGTGTCTCCTATATATATTCCTTTAACGGTGATATCCTTAAATAGTCCTGACTTTGAACTGGCATTAATTGATGTTTCTTGGGTTCCGGTAAGGACCATGGTAACATTTTCATCAATATTGGACATGGTGGTGTCCGCATTTCCAGAAACCGTGTACGTGTCCGCATCGAACCCTATCAAAGTCCAATTGTTTTTCGCTTGTAAATCCCCTTGATAACTGTTCTCCCACGTATCATTGATCGTTACGGATTTACCAGGCAAAAAATAAGTCATCTGTTCAAAACTGTTGGAAAGTGCGTGACTCCCAAATTGTTTTTCAAATTGTGCCTTGTTCGCTTCAATGGTTGCTTCGTCAGTAATATCAGCCGCTTTAAACATCGAGGCAATTAATTTTTCCCCTCCAGAAATTGATTGGATTTTTCCTGTTTTCTCCATTATCATAGTTACAGGAACGTTTAAAGTGCCCTTAAACATTTTAGAGGTGAGGTCAGAATCGTCCTTATTGTTAGTATCTGCGTTGAGCAATTCGCCAAGTTCTGGAGAGCTCATGGTCATTTTTAGATGTTGAAATGTCATTTCTAAAGTGATCATATCATCTTCAACTTTAACCACCTTAAACCGCATGGCACTTTTTAAATTGTTATCAATAATTTGATCTACGCCATTAATCTCTTGTACAATGTGTTGTTTGGCCTGTTGTTCAACCTGAAAAGTATCATTGACATTAAAGTTATATTCAAGCATTTGCTGTGCGGCTACACCCACGGATGAAAGAAAAACAAGCAAAACGGTGAAGGTCTTCATAAGACGTATTGTGGTATCTGATTTCAAATCACAAAGAAACTAATTTTTTTTAAGTTGGCATTGATATATTCTATCTTATTAAAGATGATACCGCTTATAAATAAGTCGTATTTTTGGAGGTTAAATGGGGAGATGAAAGTTTCATGAAAATATTTTAATATTAGATTTGCCAGAGTAAAAAGTCTTTGTATATTTGCCCGCAGTTTTGGGGAAAGAATCAAGACGAAATTTTAGACTATACAAGATTATTTTAAAGATATAAAACAATGAGCAAAAGAACGTTTCAACCATCGAAAAGAAAGAGAATAAACAAACACGGTTTTAGAGAAAGAATGGCTTCGGCTAATGGAAGAAAGGTCCTTGCTCGCAGAAGAGCTAAAGGAAGAGCGAAACTATCTGTGTCTTCTGAACCAAGTCATAAAAAATAATGATTAACAATTGTTGATATTAAAAAGGTGTTACTTAAGTGTAACGCCTTTTTTTGTACCTAAATCATATTTATTTTTGTGCCTGCAAAAATAAAGCACCTTGAAAATATCAAAACTTATAATTAACCTCCAAGTTTCAACCTTTTAGAACACCAAATTTAGAACCCTGAAAAAAATATCTCAACACAATGCCTAGAAACAAAAACATCAAATCTGTACTCATTATCGGATCGGGACCAATCGTTATCGGACAAGCTTGCGAGTTTGATTATGCTGGTACCCAAGCCCTGCGCTCACTTCGAGAAGACGGTATAGAAACCATTCTAATCAATTCAAATCCGGCAACAATCATGACAGACCCTACCATGGCTGATCATGTGTATTTATTGCCGCTCACTACTAAATCAATCATTCAAATCTTAGAGGAGCATCCGCAAATTGATGCCGTTTTGCCAACAATGGGTGGCCAAACAGCACTGAATCTATGTATTCAAGCGGATGAAAAAGGCATCTGGAAAGATTTTGGTGTACAACTTATTGGGGTTGATATCAATGCCATAAATATTACTGAAGACCGCGAACAGTTTAGAGAATTAATGCTAAAAATTGGTGTTCCAATGGCTGCACAGGCTACGGCAACCTCTTATTTGGAAGGAAAGGAAATTGCCCAAGAGTTTGGGTTTCCATTGGTGATTAGGGCATCCTACACCCTTGGTGGAGAGGGAGCGTCATTTGTGCATACGGAAGATCAGTTTGATGAATTACTGACACGTGGCCTAGAGGTTTCTCCTATTCATGAGGTCATGATTGACAAAGCTTTGATTGGATGGAAAGAATACGAATTGGAGTTGCTGCGCGATAAAAATGATAATGTGGTCATTATCTGTACCATTGAAAACATGGATCCCATGGGTATCCATACAGGAGATTCCATTACGGTTGCTCCTGCAATGACCTTATCTGACACCACATTCCAACGCATGCGCGATATGGCCATTCATATGATGCGTAGTATTGGCGACTTTGCCGGTGGATGTAATGTTCAGTTTGCAGTGAGCCCAGATGAAAATGAAGATATTATTGCCATTGAAATCAATCCGCGGGTTTCCCGTTCTTCGGCGTTGGCGAGTAAGGCATCGGGGTATCCAATTGCGAAAATTGCTTCAAAATTGGCCATTGGCTATAATCTGGACGAATTGACCAACCAGATAACAAAATCAACCTCTGCTTTATTTGAGCCGACATTGGATTATGTAGTCGTGAAAATTCCACGTTGGAATTTTGATAAATTCGAAGGTGCGGATCGCACTTTAGGCCTTCAAATGAAGTCTGTGGGAGAAGTAATGGCCATTGGACGCTCGTTCCAAGAAGCGCTTCACAAAGCCACTCAATCTTTGGAAATAAAGCGCAACGGACTTGGTGCTGACGGGAAAGGGTATAAAACCTACGATCAAATTCTAGATAAATTAGAACATGCCAGTTGGGATCGTGTATTTGTGATTTATGATGCCATCCAAATGGGCATTCCATTGAGCCGTATCCATAAGATCACGAAAATTGATATGTGGTTTTTAAAGCAATATGAAGAATTGTATCATCTTGAAAAAGAAATCTCAACCTTTACTATTGATACCATTGAGCATGATTTGTTGTTGGAAGCCAAACAAAAAGGCTACGGAGACAGACAGATTGCGCACATGTTGAATTGTTTGGAAAGTCAGGTTTATAATAAACGTGATGAATTGAATATAAAACGTATCTATAAATTGGTAGATACATGTGCAGCCGAGTTTAAAGCACAAACACCATATTATTATTCGACATTTGAAAATCATGTTGAAGCTGCAGATGGCACTCTAATATCAGGGAATGAAAGTGTAGTTTCTGACAAGAAAAAGATCATCGTTTTAGGATCAGGTCCCAACCGAATTGGACAAGGGATTGAGTTCGATTATTGTTGTGTCCATGGTGTGATGGCCGCTTCAGAATGTGGATACGAAACTATTATGATCAACTGTAATCCCGAAACGGTTTCTACAGATTTCGATATCTCTGATAAATTGTATTTTGAGCCTGTGTTCTGGGAACATATTTATGACATCATCCGTCATGAAAAACCAGAAGGTGTCATTGTACAATTAGGTGGTCAAACTGCTTTGAAATTGGCTGAAAAGTTAGACCGTTATGGCATTAAAATTATTGGAACCACTTATAAGTCACTTGACTTAGCTGAAGATAGAGGAAGTTTTTCAAAATTATTAAAAGAAAACGACATTCCTTATCCAGAATTTGACGTGGCTACCACGGCAGATGAAGCTTTGGCAATTTCCGATGTACTTGATTTTCCAATTTTGGTAAGACCTTCTTATGTTCTTGGTGGTCAAGGCATGAAAATTGTCATCAACAGGAAGGAACTGGAGGAGCATGTGGTGAATTTACTTCGAAAAATGCCAAATAACCAATTGCTCTTAGATCGATATTTAGATGGTGCCATTGAGGCGGAAGCTGATGCTATCTGTGATGGTGAAAACGTGTATATCATTGGTATCATGGAACATATAGAGCCTTGTGGTGTTCACTCGGGAGATAGTAATGCAACTTTGCCTCCTTTTAATCTGGGCGAATTTGTATTGCAGCAAATAAAGGATCACACTAAAAAGATTGCCTTGGCATTAAATACAGTTGGACTGATCAACTTTCAATTTGCAATTAAAGATGATATTGTTTACATCATTGAAGCCAACCCAAGAGCATCCAGAACCGTCCCTTTTATTGCAAAGGCCTATAAAGAACCTTATGTCAATTATGCTACTAAGGTTATGTTGGGCGAGAAGAAGGTTACAGACTTTAACTTCAATCCGCAATTGGAAGGCTTTGCTGTTAAACAACCGGTATTTTCTTTTAACAAGTTTCCAACGGTCAATAAACAATTGGGACCAGAGATGAAGAGTACTGGGGAAAGCATACTGTTTATTGACAGTTTAAAAGACGACCAATTTTATAATTTATACTCACGACGTAAAATGTATCTGAGTAAATAACGAGACGTCAATTTTTTTTACAACACGATGGTTTGCCTGTGAAACGTTTGGTAAACATTAAAATGTGAAATTTATGGAAAGGCCATCAACACGTGTTGATGGCTTTTTTTATGATAGTAATGGAATACTTACCAAATACAGAAGTCCGATTAAAATGGCAATCCCAAAACTGATCAGGGTTCCAATCAAGATGTATTCGGTCAATTTACGCTCTTTTGATTCCCTAAGATCCCCAAATCTGAAAACCGATTTTGCCGTAATCAAAAATCCTACCGCTTCCCAATGATCGAAAATCACAAAGATAAATACCAAGACACGTTCTAAAATGCCAATATACTTTCCAGCATCCTTAAGCGATTCATTCCCTTCCACGATCTTTGAAATGTTCCATTTTAAAAAGATCGTTTTCATAATGATGGATACGGGAATGGTCAAAAATAACACACAGGTGAGTAGCAAGAGGGTATGTGAGGTCAACAAATGATCCAAACTAAAGTCTTTGCCAATAAATAACCAATAGACCACCAAAATTACTAGAAGATGTAAAAATTGATCCACAAAGAATAGAAGTCGTTTTGTTTTCTTCTGTTGTAACATCAGCTTTAAGGCATCAATTATAAAATGTGAGCCCCCGATGATGAGAATTATTGGCCATTTTGTAACATCCCAAAGGAGCAAAAACAATAAAACAATATGAATTAAAACATGGAGATAGAGCTTTGGAGATCTCAATGTCTTTTTTTCCTTTTCTTTAATCCAAGATGTTGGTTGAAGGAAAAAATCACCAATGAGATGTGCGAGTATGAGTTTTATGAGTATCATGCCTGTAGTTGTTTTATTTTTTGGCGGTAATGCTGTTCCAACTGCATAATAAGTTCTAAATGGGCGCGCTTTTGTCTGCTGCTCACTGCATTTTGGTTGATGCCTATAAGTTTGCCAAGTTCTTCCTGTAAGGCATTTGGTTGCTCAATATATAACTTTACAATTTCTGCCGAATTAGTGGTCCAATGATCCATTATGGTCAAAGCCAATTTCAAGTAGAGATTGAGTTCTTGGTTCAATTGTTCGTTTGTGGTTTTGATCTTGAGGTTGACTTTTTCCTTTTTTAGATTTTCTAATGTATCGCCAGAAAATTGAAAGGCTTCCCCATTGGATTCCACTACCGTTTTACCAGTAAATGATTTTTCTCCAATCCCTATAGCAATGCGTACATCCAAACCCTTGATGGTCTTTAAGCAAGCTTTGATGTAGATGGCAGCTTTCAGGCTTTCGCCAACGTCTTCCAATTCCAATTGAAAACTGTCACCTCTATAAATTTCCCATTGGGAAGGATTTTTTGAGCAGAGGCTTAACGCTTCCTTCAAAGTAGAAAGCCAGACCTCAGGATTTTTAACGGATCGCGATCTGATGATATCTCCTGTCAATATACTTGTCATAAAATGTGTTTAATGTGATTTGATTATCATCTAATCTTATGATAATTTCAATTATCACGTATTTAAATGATATATTTAATTATCATCATATTGAGTGATATTCAAATATATTGCATATTTCCGAGATAAACAAATCCTCATAGCATCACCTTAACCTTATAAGCTTTCAATATATGTAAATAGTCGTGTGGCGAAAAATCTCTTTTCTCAAATTCTTCATGTCTCAAGTGTTTCATCTCAGTTCGTTTTAGGCACTTCAAAAAACGCCTTATTTCATGTTTATCGTTGATGATCAATCCTGGAACTTCAACAGAATTCCCTTTATCATCCTTGGCAACCATCGTAAAATATGAAGAATTGCAATGCTTTATCTCGCCAGTCCGAATGTTTTCCGCCTCCACACGTATGCCCACGACCATGGAAGTATTGCCTACATAATTAATAGACGCCTTCATGGTTACCAACTCACCAATTTCAATGGGGTTCAAGAAATCAACGGTATCAACGGAAGCCGTAACACAATAAGTTTTGGAGTGTTTTGACGCACACGCAAAGGCAATCTGGTCCATTAAATTGAGAATGTAACCACCATGGATTTTTCCATTAAAGTTAGAATTAGAGGGTAGCATCAACTCTGAAATTAAGATTCTAGAGTCATCTACTTTTTTAAATTTTGTCTCGTCTTGCCTCTTATTCGTCATCATTGGCGCGTTTTAAAAGTTTTTCGTTTTGTTGTTTACTGGCCTTTGCACCAAGTGCTTTTAGGGTTTCCACCCGTGTGATCAAATTTCCTTTTCCTGTTAATTTGACCATGGCGCTGTCATAAGATTTTTGAACCGTTCCTATCTGATTCCCAACTTTGATCAATTCCTCCGTTAAGTTTACAAACGAATCATATAGTCTACCTGCTTGCGTGGCTATAGCAATGGCATTTGCCTTTTGCTTCTCGTTTTGCCACATACTGTCAATGGTTTTTAAAACGGCAAGTAGGGTAGTAGGTGTCACGATGATGATGTTTTTATCAAAAGCATCACTGTACAAGGCAGGATATTCCATTGAAGCGATGGCAAAGGCAGATTCGATAGGGATGAAAAGCAATACAAAGTCCGGACTTTCCATATCATAGAGTTGGTGATAATTCTTTTCTCCCAATTCCCTGACGTGTTTTCTAACGGATATTAAATGGTTTTTCAAGTGGGTAGAGCGTTCTGATTCGTCAACTTCATTTATATACCGTTCATATGCAATTAACGGTACTTTTGAATCAACGATCATCTTTTTATCCCCTGGCAAAGAAATGACCACATCAGGTAGCACGCGTTTGCCTTCTTCAGTCATAAAACTTTGCTGTACAAAATACTCACTGTCTTTTTGAAGCCCGCTGCGTTCCAAAACACGTTCCAATACCAATTCTCCCCAATTTCCCTGCATCTTAGTGTCGCCTTTCAGTGCTTTGGTCAAATTGGTGGTCTCTTTGCTCATTTGCTCATTGAGTTCTTTTAAACCAATGATCTGGCGACGCAAATCGGCACTTCTGGTGATGTCTTCCTTATTGGTTTCTTCCACGCGCTTTTCAAAATGCTGTATTTTTTCCTGTAAAGGTTTTAAGATCGCATCTATATTTTCTTTATTCTGTGTGGTGAATTTGGTCGATTTTTCATCAAGAATTTTGTTGGCTAAATTTTCAAACTCTATGGCGAATTTTTCCTGTAATTTTTCTACTTCAGCTTTCTGTTCTTGATTTTTAAGAAATAGATTTTCAAAATCGGCATTTTTACGCGTCAATTCAGTGTTTAGGAATTCCTTATCCCTGCGGATGAATTCGCGATCTTTTTCAATATTAATTATGGATTCTTTAAGGGAACTGATTTGGGTTTCACTTCTCTGTTCAATTTTCTGTACCTCTAAATCATGCTGTACTCGCGAATCCTGAAGCTGTTGCTGCAGATTCACAAGACGTTCCTCAAGCGTACTTTGCAGGCCTCTACTTTTAAGTTTACTGATGGTAATGCCAATATAGAAGCCAATTCCGGCAGAAATAATAATGGTGATAATAAGGATAATGCTGTCGTTCATTTAAAAATAGTGAGTTTTATCAAAGATAGATTTTTTTTTGAAAGAAGGAGGAAAGCTGGAAGCGCAGAGCTAGTTGCAAGGAGTTGGAAGTGCGGAATTGAAATTGACATTGACATTGAAGTTGAAGTTGAAGTTGAAGTTGAAGATGAAGATGAAGTTGAAGTTGAAGTTGAAGATGAAGTTGAAGATGAAGATGAAGTTGCCCGCCTGAATGACAGCGTTGGGAAGGAAGTTTAAATTGACACGGAACACCTGAATATGAACACTGCCTACTGCATACTGAACACTGCCAACTGAATACTGCAATCTACTTTTTAACTCTAAATGTTCCCGTATTTTCATCAAAAGCAATTAGATCTTTAGGGAACAAGGTATTGAAAGTTCCATTTGAAATGAGCTGGCATGGTTGTCCTGAGACGACTCCGTTTTCGTTCATCACAATAATGGTGTCACACAATTGAATGATCAGATCAATTTCATGCGAAGAAAACAGAATCGTTTTCCCAGTGTCTTTCGCTAATTTCTGGAGCAGTTTTAAAATATATGCCTTGTGGTACATATCCAGATGTGTGGTGGGTTCATCTAAAATGATCAAGTCGGTGTCTTGGGCCAAAGCACGCGCAATCATTACTTTCTGGAGTTGCCCATCGCTTAATTCGAAGCATTTTTTGGTTTTTAGTGCTTCAACATTCGTTTGAACCAACGCTTTATTGGTGATGGCAATATCTTCCGGAGATAATTTTCCCATCCAATTGGTATAGGGTTGCCGCCCTAAAGCCACCAATTCAAAAACGGAGAGATTTTTTGAAGCAATTTGCTCTGTAAGTACCAAACTCAATTGTTTTGCCAAGTCAATGGGCTCATAATCCAAAACCGATTTGGAATTAATGTAAATCTCACCAGATAAAGGTTTTTGAACATTGGTCAGCGTCCGTAAAAGAGTGGATTTCCCAATGCCATTGGCGCCCACTAGTCCTACCAATTGCCCTTTTTCCAAAATAATATTGATGGTATCGGCTATGATCATTGCGCCCTTTTTGGAAGCATAGCCGATAGAAAGATTTTTTGTTTCGAGGACGATATGTGGTTGGGCTTTTGTCACGTGATTATTTGATGAAATTCCAAATAGGATTTAAGGTGGTGTGTTGTGTTTATGTCTGTTACTTATTGTGTGTGCAATCTGTTCAATATTTCTATATTCCGAATTGGATATAAAATTACTATTCTCCAAATAATTGACTTTTAAAACGGCGCTTCAATGGGGCTCGATTTTATAGGTTATGGCTTGTTACAAAGATATCATCCCTCGGGGATTTCTTTGGATCGATTAAAGCGAAATATTTGTAAAATTTTCCGTTTTCAGTTGTATGAGTTATCTGTTTAAAACTTGTGTAGACATTATTCGAAACTGAAAACTCGATATTCATAATTATTATTTTTTCTCCTAAACTCCAATCAAAAATCAACAATCGTTAATCAACAATCGTTAATATTCAATCTGTAATCCTACGTACTTTTAAAAAAACATCTTCCGCTTCCTCACCAACAGCCAAATCACCACGGGTGCGCCAACCAATGAGGTAATGGCATTAATAGGCAGAGTATAATCACTGGTGGGTAATTGTGCAATGCTATCACAAATAAGCATCACTATGGCACCAATTAAAAACACGGCGGGCAATAAAGTTTTATGGTTGGACGTATGGAAGATCTGACGGGTCATATGTGGAATGGCCAAGCCAATAAAGGCAATCGGACCTGCAAAAGCTGTAATGGTTCCTGCCAATAAACTGGTGGCAATAATGATCCTAAGCCTACTTCGTTTTAAATTCAAACCCATGCTTTTAGCGTAATTTTCACCTAATAATAAGGTATTTAAACCTTTTATAGAAATTATGGTCAGCAAACCTCCTGCAAGGTATATTAAAAAGAAAATAAAAAGTTCATTCCAGGAGAGGTTTCCCAAGCTCCCAAAACCCCAAAAAATATACTGTTGGAGTTGTTCTGCGGAGCTAAAATAAGACAGGACGCTCACTACGGCAGAAGTGATACTCCCAAACATCAATCCTATAATAAGGATGGCCATAGTGTCCCGTACCTTGGAAGACACTACCATGACCGCTAAGAGTACTAAAAAACTTCCTAAACTTGCGGCAATCACGACGCTCCATTTGGAAATCAATAGCGTTGTAAAAACACCACCAAAAAAGCCTGAACCCAGAATTACCAAAGCAACTCCTAAACTGGCGCCTGAACTAATGCCCAATACAAAAGGTCCTGCCAGAGGATTTCTAAAGAGTGTTTGCATCAACAAGCCTGAGATTCCCAGTCCTGAACCGACTAATATTGCCGTAAAGGCTTTTGGTAATCGGTAATTTTGAATGATGTACTGCCAGGATTTATTATCAACATCGCCCATTAAACTCTTAAAGATTTCTTTTGTAGGTATCGACACAGATCCCAAACTAATGTTCACGAAAAAACAGATGATGAGCAGCGCTATCAGAATCAGGAATGGATATGTATATTTTTTTTCCATGTGTTCAAGACCTGACCGGATTTAGAAACCTGGCAGACCTGAATATTTATTTTATTTTAAACGCTCAAAAAAATGAGGCTCATAGTCGCTTAATAATTCCGGATGCGCAATCTTAATTAAATCCTTTAGCACCAAATCAGGTCGTGCCATGCCCATTTCAAAATAAGTAACGCCACCGGTTTTTCCTGTGGTATTGACAAAGGAATAGACCGCTTTGTTTTGGAAGGCTTTAAACCTGGTATAATGGGGATTCGCTTTTTCAATGGCTTCCAAACTCGAATAATAGGAGGGACTGATCCAAATCTCGGCATCTTTAGCTTTATCAAAAACGACTTCAAAATTGAGGGAAAGACTACCTTTATCTGTGGTGTCGCTCCATAGATAGGTAGCGTTGGCATCCTTCAAGAGAATGGCTTCAGAACTCGTCCCACTAGGCAAATACCAAATATCCTTGTACATGGCGCCACTTAATATTGTGGGACTTTGAGTGACATCTTGGGCAATCTTTTTAGCTTCTAAATAATCAGTTTCAATGTTTTTGAATATCGAATCGGCTTTTTTCTCCTTATTGTAAAGCACACCAAAAAATTTGATCCATTCGGCTTTGGCCAAAGGAGATGTTTCAACCCAGTCGCCATTAAAGATGACGGGAATTCCTGCTTTCTGTATATTGTCAAACGTTTTATTGTTGCCGTCAATGCCAAAACCAATCACCAATTCTGGCCGGAGCTCCAATAGTACTTCCGTATTGATGCTTTCGTTCTTGCCCAATTCTCTCACCAAACCTTTATCAATTAAAGCTCTTGTTTTTTCTGAGGACACAAAATTCGTGTCTGGAAAACCAATCAACGTGGTTTGTACATTTAATAATTCCATAGCCGGAATGTGAGTGGTGGAAGTGACCACTATTTTTTCGATCGGTGTGATCAGAATAGCATCAAATTCATCTTTATTTAAAGTGATTTTTGGTGCCATCTCTTTGCTGACCAATGCATAGCGAAAGGTTTTATCCGAATTTGGCCACGGATTTTTTATTTCCAATACCTTAAAATCCGGATGGTTTGCTATGGAAAAACCTTCAGCATAAGAAAGTGATGTGGTTCCCTTTTCAGTGGTCTTAGATTCCAGTGGCAATGGCTTGTCTTCTTTGCAGTTAACAAGGATTAAAAACAGTAATAAAAGTGATGATTTCTTCACAATCTTATTTTTTCACCTCAAAAGTAAGATTATTAAGTGAAATAGGCGACTTGCCTGAGGGGAAGATTATGGATTAAAAACAATTTAAACCTTCGGACATTATCCATTAAAAATGATTAATTTTGCCCCGAATTTGGTTTGATATAATAATCTATGTCAATTAAAAGGGAATTTGGTTAAAATCCAATACTGTTCCCGCAACTGTAAGCTATAACGCTTCATGTTACACTTCAAGTCACTGTTACGCATTGCGCGATGGGAAGACGAACATGAAGACGCAAGTCAGGAGACCTGCCAATTTCATCATCAAAAGCGGCTTTCGGGTAAAGAGCCTTTAGATTATGAAAAGACTACTTTATATTTTTATTATTTTAGTTCTTGGCAACGTAAATGTTGTCCATGCACAACTGGATTCTATCCAAACATTGGACGAAGTGTTCTTGAGCGATGTGAAGTTGAAACGCTACGCCTCAGGTTTTAAAGTAACGGTATTAAAAGATTCTGTTTTAACCAAAAGCCCGTGGTCATTGACCGATTTACTTCGCTACAATTCAAATATCTACTTTAAGGAAAATGGCTATGGCATGGTGTCTTCGCCATCTTTTAGAGGTACGAATGCGTCACAGACCGCGGTGGTTTGGAATGGCATCAATATCAATTCCCAGCTTAATGGACAAGTCGATTTTAATACTATCAATACTTCCAATTATGATTCCGTTGAAATCCGCAGCGGTGGAGGCAGTGTACAATACGGCAGTGGTGCCATAGGAGGAAGTGTGCATTTGAGTAATGCCTTGTCGTTTGTGAAACACACCGATCATACGGTCAGAATGAGTTATGGCAGTTTTGATACCAAGCGAGCAAATTACGGTCTTTCAACAGGTTCAGAGCATTGGTCGGTTAATTTAGGAATTGCCTACGTCGATTCAGAAAATGATTATAAATATCTGGGTACTGATAAAACCAATAAGAATGGGCAATACGATAATTTAAGTTTTAATCTTAATGCGGGTTATCTACTTAATGACCAGCATGTATTCAAAATATATCACCAAAGTTTTATAGGAGATCGTAATTTTTCAGGAACGCTCTTGGCACCATCAAAAAGCAAATACGAAGATACCAATTACAGGTCGATGTTGGAATGGGGCTATTTTCATAAACAGTACACCTCAAAAGTGAAGGTGGTGCATCTTCTTGAAGAATTTAAATATTATGAGAATAAAGATACAGAACACTTTTCCTTTGGTCGGGTCCAGAGTTTTATAGGAAATCACAATCTCAATATCAAACTGACTGAGGCTATTGATTTGCGGACCATTATCGAGTTTGCTAAGTACTCTGGCAACGGAGATAGCTTTTCAGATCCAAGCCGGCATGCCTTTTCCGCCACCGGATTGTGGCGACATCAGCTTTCTGAACGTCTGGTTTATGGTTTGAACATTAGGAAAGATTTTACATCAGATTTTGAAAGTCCACTTGTGTTTTCTGTGGATGGCGAATATCGTTTTAGTGAAAGCTATGCACTAAAATTAAATGGATCCAAAAATTTCAGGGTGCCTACATTCAATGATTTGTATTGGAATCCTGGAGCTAATTTGGATTTGCTACCTGAATCTTCTTATCAAATCGATTTCGGACAGGAATTCTCCTCCAAATTTATCGATCTAAAATTGAACGCTTATCATATCAACACCAAAGATATGATCCAATGGGTACCTGATAACACTGGATTGTTTCGTCCAAGAAATATTAATAATGTGAAAAGTTATGGTGGCGAAGTGGAAATCTACTTAAGGCACAAAATCGGAAACCATCATCTTAATATGAATTCGGCGTATTCCTATACGGTTTCTAAAAATGAAGTCAATGCCAAACAACTCATCTATATACCGTTACACAAAGCCAATATAAACTTCGGTTATCATTTTAAAGCTATGGAATTATTCTATCAGCATCTCTTTAACGGTGAAGTGGACATTATTGGGGGACAGTTGGATGGGTATAATATAGGGAATTTAGGACTTTCCTACACTTACGAAATTTCCAAAAATGTCCATTCAATTTTACAGTTTAATATCAATAACCTTTATAATACAACCTATGAAAATGTGGCGTTACGTCCAATGCCCAATCGAAATTATCAATTACAATTAACTCTGAAATTTTAAACTATGAAAATTTTAAACAATTTAGTATTAGCATTATCATTACTCGTGTTGTCATTCTCTTGTAGTAGTGATGATGATAACCATCAGCAAGAATTTTTAAGCCATTATGAAAAAGGAATTTTAATAACTCACGAAGGTAACTTCTCAGGCGGTTTCGGAACTGTTTCTTATGTATCCAACGATTTGTCAACGGTAGAAAACAATATTTTCTCGAATGTGAATGGTCGAACATTAGGTGCTGTGGCTCAAAGCATGGCTTTTAATGGAGACTTGGCATATATTATTATCAATGGGTCCAATCAAATTGAAGTGGTAAATAGATATACCTTTGAATCTGTGGCCACAATAGACTCTGGGTTGTCAAATCCTAGATATATGACCATCTCTAATGGTAAAGGATATGTTACTAATTGGGGAGATTTCACACCCTCTGATGATGATTATGTTGCAGTGATCGATCTTAATTTGAATAAAGTAATAAGCACAATTAGCACAAGTTATTTGCCTGAAGAACTTGTGGCAAAGGATAATAAGGTATATGTGGCAACAGGTATTTTTGGGAATGGCAATAAAGTAGATGTTATTAATTCAATGACCGATCAGTTAGAACTAAGTATTACGGTAGGGAACTCTCCAAATTCCCTTCAATTTGATTCTAATGGAAATTTATGGGTATTATCATCTGAAAATTTGATCAAGATTGACAGGAGTACTAATACTGTTTTACAAACTATAAATTTTGTAGAAGAAATAGCTTCGCCGTCTTACTTAAGTTTTGACAGTGGGAATTTTTATATGTATGCAAGTGGATCTGTATATAAGATGAATGAATCTTCAACCACATTTCCAACCACACCAGAATTTTCAAATACTAATTTTTATGGTATGAACGTTCGAAATGGTAGTCTCTATGGAGTAGATGCTGGTAATTTCTCAAGCAATGGATCATTGAAAGTCTACGACTTAAGTTCTAATACAGAAACTAAGTCAATAACATTAAGTCTGATTCCAGGCGGAATTTATTTCAATGATTAATCTTATAGTCAATAAAAAAGCCGCTAAAAATAGCGGCTTTTTTTATATGATGTTCTTTTATCTCAAATTTTGAAATGCGGGAAGATGGTCCAGTACATCAATATACATTTCATTATCTAACAACTTCTTGTCCACGTGATCAGTTAATGGGATCAGATTATTATCTATAGACAGGAATGGACGTGCACTTCCAGTAATATCGGCAATTGCTTTTGCAAAAAACGGTTCCGTAGGTTCGCCCAAAACACCAAGATTATTCACCGCTTCTCTCATTTGGAAGTGTGTCATTGCACTTAAAAAGCCATTAGGTGGTACACGTGCATCATCTTTATTAACTGACACCGCTACTAAAGGTTGTATGGCATAGGTGTGGTTAGGATTGGCGTTTTCACGAGAAAAGTTTTCAGAGTCGTATAAGGTTACTGAAGCTTGCGATTTTCCAGTTGTTCTACCCCCAATTTGAACCACGTCAATATAAGGAGACAGCCCGTTAATGATCAACTCGCTGGCGGAAGCCGTTCTACTGGTTGTCAAAACATAAACTTTCTCTAAATTGAGAGAATTGATCGCGCCTACGCCTCCGGCCGCGGTATTTCTGAAATTATAAGAGGTGTTTTCGGATTGCAAATTCTCATTCCAAACCAATTTCGAGAAAACTTTACCATTGAATTGACCAGTGATCATGCTCGCCAAAAGTGCTGCGGTATTGACTGATCCGCCACCATTATACCTTAAGTCTAAAACCAAATGCTTGACGCCAGCCGATTTAAATTCCCCAAAAGCTTCATTTAACTGTTTATCATAATTACCGGTAAAACTGGTATACATTAAATAGCCAATTTTAGCGCCATTTATATCCAACACCTTAGAGGTGTGAACTGGATTTTCGTTATATGGTTTTTTGGTCAACTTTACGGTCTCAGAGGTAGGTTCTAAGAAGTCATCATCTGTAGTTGCAGTACCGTTGCTGTTGTAAGTCGCAAAATTTAAGGTATAAGTGTCTTGGTTTAAGAGCGCGTTAAAATTGTCTACGGTCATTTGAACGCCATCTATACTATTAAAAATCTGCCCGCGTTTTATGCCAGCCGCACTTCCTTCGCTATCATTCAATACCAATCTAACCACTCCAAATACCTTAGTGTTGCTACCAGGCTCCAAATAATAATTAGATTCTAAACCGTTACTTTTAAAAACACCTTGAAACTGTTGTTCCAATGCAATATAGTCTGGTGTTATAAAACTGAAACGATCCACAACTTCTCTTTGGTATATCAAACTTTCAAAGAATTCTTCCGGTTCTGAATACCCGTTTATATAGTTGATATAGGCTTCTTCGCTTGTAAACCGATTGTCGGCCAAATTGGGAATTTCCGACTTATAGAGATAAAAAATGTTCATCGCGGTCCATACAAAATCATTAATTTCATTTTTAACGATCGCAGGAGGAGTAGGTTCATCATCTTTGTCTTTAAAACAACTCGTGTTTAGGCTAAATATAATCAGGGCAAAAAGGGCAACTTTTAAAACTTTCATGGGACTTCTTTTTTATAAAGGATTATTTCGATGGTAATTTAACTCGAAATTTACCTACATTATTGTAAAATTAAAAATATTTGTAACAAAACTGAATATCTCTCGTCGTAAGAGTAGAAACAGATTTAACTCCTCTGTTATAAAACTGACCATAATGACACAAACTGATTTTTTAAAATTGGTATTGCCCTTTAAGGATAAAGTCTACAGGCTTGCTAGACGGCTTTTGGTTTCTAAAGAGGAAGCAGAAGATGCCACGCAAGAGATTTTAATAAAGTTATGGAACAATAAAGAAAAGATTGAGGAGTACAATAACGTGGAAGCTTTTTCAATGACGATGACCAAAAACTTGTGCTTGGACCGTTTAAAATCGAAACAAGCCCAAAACTTAAAAATTGTCCACAGCAATTATCAGGATCATAACGTGTCCTTACAAAAGCAAATGGAACTCAATGATAGTGTGGACTGGGTTTCTAAGATTATGGAGGCCCTACCGGAACAACAAAAAATAATTGTGCAACTTAGAGATATTGAGGATTATGAATTTGATGAGATCGCAAAGGTTTTGGAAATGAACGAGACTGCAGTGAGAGTGGCCTTGTCAAGGGCAAGAAAAACAATTAGAGAAAAATTGACTAAAAAACACAGCTATGGGATTAATTAATATAGAACAACTTTTAGAAAAATACGACAATGCGGAAACAAGCTTGGCTGAAGAAGCACAAATAAGAGCTTATTTCGCCCAAGAAGAGGTGCCTCCACATTTAGAATCGTACAAGCTATTGTTTCAATATGTGTCGCATACCAAACAAGAACAGTTTACCAAAGACGTTCCATTACAACCTAAACGAAAAAAAACGTACCAATGGATTTCTGTCGCGGCCGTTGCAGTTCTTATGTTGGGCACTTATTTTCAAATGAACCAAATGAACCAGACCACAACCTTGGACGATTTAAGTCAGGAACAATTGATGGCCTACAACCAAACCATGGAGGTGTTTAACTTAGTCTCAACAAAGCTTAATAAAGGTTCTGCCCATTTGGGAGCCTTAGATCTAGTGTCCACAAAGTTGAATGAAGGTGCTGAAAATCTGGTCTATGTCAAAGAATTTAATAACGCAACAAATAAAATAATTAAAAACAAGTAACCTGATTAAATATAAAAATTATGAAAAAATCAAATAACCTTCGCGCATATTTTCAAAAGAAGAGTGAGGTGAGCAAAAAAGCAGTCGTAGTCTTAGCCCTTATGATTGCGCCCATGGTATCTTTTGGACAAAGCTTTTTTAATAAATATGAATCCATGAAGGGCGTCACCTCCGGAGTCATCAGTCAAAAAATGTTCAAAATGATTGCGACCATTGATGTGGATCTTGACGATGAGGAAGCCCAAGGCTATTTAGATATGGTCAAAAAGATTGAGAGCATCAAAGTATTGAGTACTGGGGATGACAATATTTCGTCAAGCTTGGCCGCTGATACCGAGAAGTATATTAGCAGCTCAAAATTGGATGAGTTGATGCGATTTAAAGATGGTAACCAAACGGTAAAGTTCTATGTCAAAGAAGGCCGTGATGAAAACCATGTCAAAGAACTGTTAATGTATATCAGTGGTTTGAAAGAATTGACCAAAGACACCAAGGTTGAAATCAATGGTGAAAAGAGAGAGTTTGAAACCATTCTAGTTTCCATTGTAGGTGATGTGGATTTGAGAGAGATCTCAAAAATAACAAATAAAATGAATGTGCCTGGTGGAAAGCATCTTGAAAAGGCCGGAAAAGGTAAAAAACAATAAATATGATCTCATTAATCAAAAATCTTGCAGGGATGATGCTCTTGGTTGTAACCGTTTATAGTTGCAACCAAAACCAATCATTACAACGGTATTACGTAGACAATCAAGAACAACCTAATTTTCTTTCGATAGATGTGCCGTTAAGTATGCTAAATCTGGATAAGGAACACTTGACCCAAGATCAACAAGAGGCCTATAAATCCATACAAAAGTTGAATATGTTGGCTTACAAGGTCACTCCTGATAACACTTTGGAATATGAAGAGGAAATCGCAAAAGTAAAAAACATCTTGGACGATTCTAAATATGAAGAGTTAATGCGGGGAGGCAATCCTGAAGATGGAACGTTTATCATAAAGACTTTAGGAAAGGACGACGATATTGAAGAATTTATCCTATTTGGAAATATGGAGAAGAAAGGATTCGCTATTGTTAGAGTCTTAGGAAGTGACATGAATCCCAACAAAATCATGAGCTTAACGTCTGCCTTGGATAAAGCAAAAATTAACGATTCCCAACTCAGTCAGTTTACCGAGTTTTTTAAATAAGCCGAGATAAAAAAGTAAAAATATTGAAATCACCCATGAAACATTACGAATCTGGGTGATTTTTGTTATTATACAATCTGATGAACATACAACTTACTATACATATGAAAGTTCCAATGAGCAAAAATTTTACTATAAAGTAATCGAGCACATCAAAAATACCGGCTATTAAAAGGCCAAGGGTAATAATTCCTGTAAGTAGGAGCCCTATGTTATCAATTTGGTTCATCTTCTAAATTCCCGTGTAATTACTTGGTGTAATTTGTTTTAGTTCTTCTTTTATGACGTTTGATACGTCTAAAGTATTAATGAAATCTGAAATGGATTTTTGATTGATCGTGGTATTGGTTCGCGTTAATCCTTTCAAAGCTTCATACGGATTTGGATAGGCTTCGCGTCTTAAAATTGTCTGGATAGCTTCTGCAACAACGGCCCAGTTATTTTCGAGATCTTCTTTAAATTTAGGTTCGTTCAATACCAATTTGTCCAATCCTACCAAGGTGCTCTTGAATCCAATCAAGGTATGGCCAAACGGTACGCCCACGTTTCTCAATACCGTACTATCTGTTAAGTCACGCTGCAAACGTGATATCGGCAATTTTGCGGATAAGTGCTCAAAAATAGCATTGGCAATTCCTAAATTGCCTTCGCTGTTTTCAAAATCGATGGGATTGACCTTGTGTGGCATGGCACTACTGCCAACTTCACCTTCCTTAATTTTTTGTTTGAAATAATCCATGGACACATAGGTCCACATATCCCGATCCAAATCAATAAGGATGGTGTTGATGCGTTTTAAATTATCAAATAACGCTGCCATATGATCGTAATGTTCAATTTGTGTGGTAGGGAAGGAGTGTTGCAAACCCAATTTACCTTGAACAAATTCGGTTCCAAAGACTTTCCAATCGATACTTGGATAAGCTACTTTGTGGGCATTGAAATTTCCTGTTGCACCGCCAAACTTTGCAGCACTCGGGATATCATTTAGCAAATTGAATTGTTCTTCCAAGCGCACTGCAAATACTTCAATTTCTTTCCCTAATCGTGTAGGCGACGCCGGTTGGCCGTGTGTACGTGCCAACATCGGGATGTTTTCCCATGCTTTGGAAAGTTCTTTTAATTTTTTTACCAAACTTAGGTATTCAGGGACATAAACGTCGTTCATGGCTTCCTTAATACTTAGAGGCACAGCGGTATTGTTGATGTCTTGAGAGGTCAATCCAAAATGGATGAACTCTTTATAGGCGTTCAGATTAAGCGCGTCAAATTTTTCTTTAATAAAATATTCGACCGCCTTAACATCGTGGTTGGTTACTTTTTCAATCGCTTTAATGGCAAGCGCATCTTCAGTTGTAAATTCTGTATAAATCGCTCTTAAATCATCAAATTTTGAAGTATCAAAATTTTTGAGTTGTGGCAAGGGAATTTCGCATAGCGCAATAAAATAATCGATTTCTACTTGAACGCGATATTTGATCAGGGCTTCTTCTGAAAAATAATCGGCTAAACTGCTGACTCTGCTTCTATACCTTCCATCAATAGGAGAAATAGCATTTAAAGGTGATAATGACATGGGATGCGTTGTTTTGTTGTGTTAAAAGGAAGATGCAAAGATAAGAAAGAAAGTTAGAAGTTAAGAGTTGCAGGCGCGAAGTATGTTTGAATAAAAATTTTGAGAAATCGATATATTCCTGCCATTGGGTTTTAATACCTCTAGCCTTGTCTCCATCGAAAAACATTTCCTTATTTTTATGCCTCAAATTAATAAAATCGAAAATGGCGATTGCTTCGAGCGTCCGTCATCCATCACCTTAATCCAATCACCCGTCTAAAAAATGAAGTCGTGATAAATAAAAAACTACTCATTATCGGCCATGTGTGGCCAGAGCCCAGAAGTTCTGCAGCGGGGAGCCGGATGATGCAACTCATTAATGCTTTTCAAAAGGAGGAGTATGAAATCATCTTTGCCAGCGCCTGTGCCAAAAGCGATAATGCATTCGATTTATCTGAAATTGGAATCGTGCAAGCCAATATCGAGATGAACCATTCCAGTTTTGATCATTTTGTCAAGAGTTTTAATCCAGATGTGGTACTTTTTGACCGATTTATGACCGAAGAACAATTTGGCTGGCGGGTTGCGGAACAATGTCCAGATGCTTTAAGAATTCTCGATACTGAAGATTTGCACTGCCTGAGAAAGGGGAGGCAGCAGGCTTTTAAGGACGGAAAGACCTTTAACTCCTCATATCTTTTTAATGACTTTTCAAAACGTGAAATGGCAAGTATTTATCGCTGTGACCTCTCTTTAATTATCTCAGAGGTCGAAATGGATATCCTTAAGAAAGAGTTTAAGATGCCTCCGGATTTACTTCTTTATCTACCTTTTCAACTCGATTTAATTTCTAATCAAGAGATTTCCCGACTTCCTAATGTTGAAGATCGACAACATTTTGTAACCATCGGTAACTTTCTGCATGAGCCCAACTATAATTCCATATTATATCTTAAAGAAACTATTTGGCCCTTGATCAGGGAAAAATTACCCCATGCGCAATTGCATATTTATGGTGCCTATGCCTCTCAAAAAGTGAATCAATTACACCATGAAAAGAGTGGGTTCTTGATCAAAGGTTTTGCGACAGATGTTAATGAAGTCATGGCAAAATCAAAAGTGTGTTTAGCTCCTTTGCGATTTGGTGCAGGTCTAAAGGGGAAATTAGTTGATGCCATGAAGAATGGAACGCCTTGTGTCATGACTTCTATTGCTGCGGAAGGGATGTTTGGAGATTTAGAACCGAATGGATTTGTTGTGGATGCACCAGATTTAATCGCAGAAAATGCGGTTCTTCTTTATGAAAACAACTCTATTTGGAGAGAAAAGCAACACCACGGTTTTAAAGTCCTTAACCAACGATTCAATAAGCTGAACTTTCACGATGGATTTTTTAATGATATCCATCACACCATTCGTCATCTGAAAGCACATCGACAGACGAACTTCACGGGCCAAATGCTCCAGCATCACCTCCTTCAATCTACAAAATATATGAGTAAATGGATTGAAGAGAAGCACAAAGAAAACTAGGATATAAGTGCACTGAAATTCTCAAACTCCCACGGTTATTTAAGCTTTTCCAAAATATAATCTGCAAAGAGATGTTGTGAGTCGGTCAATCGATCGCTGATTTTTAGAAGCGAGCCCTCTAATATGGTGTTTAAAATTTGATCATTATATTTTCTACTGGTTTCAGTATGTATTTTTTCGCCTTTTTTGAAGCTGAAGGTTTTGCTAAGGCTTTTAATAACAACGTTTTGATCCTTGGTGCTCACCAAAAAGCTTCGAGCAATACCTTCTTCTTCATTGTATTCTGGTTTGTGCTCAAAAGTATCGAGGTCAAAATTGGCGTCCAACTCGTTGTTGATCCGCGTTAATAAATTGAGATTGAAGCGTTTGGTGATGCCTTGTGCGTCGTCATAGGCTGGAAGCACGATAGATTTTGGTTTGATCAAATCTACACCCAATAATACCTTATCGCCAGTTTTTAAATTTTGCTCCAATTTTTGAATAAATTCCTTGGCTCTTGCATCACTAAGGTTTCCAATATTTGAACCTAAGAATAAAACGACGATGGGATGTGCCAAGGATTTAAAATCGCCAAGAACATTAAAGTAATCGCCTTGTTTTGGATTGATCCCAACCGTTGGCAATTCGTTGTTCAGAGCTGTTTTTAATTGTTCAAGTGCGTTTTCTGAAATATCCACGGGGGCATATTTAAAATTATAC
The DNA here is from genome assembly GCF_035515035.1 of Gelidibacter sp. GTDB lineage: Bacteria > Bacteroidota > Bacteroidia > Flavobacteriales > Flavobacteriaceae > Gelidibacter. The sequence goes on from NZ_DATJCA010000019.1 coordinate 37,650, forward strand.
CCCTGTTCATCCAAAGCTTTCAATAACTCTTTGGTTTTTCTACCATTGCCCGCACCTAACTCTACCAGTTCAAAGAAGCTGTTTTTTTCGAGTTTGAGTGCTTTTATAAGTTGTTGGTGTTGATTTTTGAAAATATCAAATTCTGCGTTGGTCAAATAATACTCGGGCATGTTCATGATTTCGACAAACAAGGCATCACCAATTTTATCATAAAAATATTTGGATGGCAAGGTTTTATTTGTGGCACTTAAGCCAAAATCGATGTCCTTTTTGAAGTTTTCATTCATAGATTATTTTGCAAGTCTGATTCCTGAAAATTGCCATTGTGCTTGGGGATGGAAAAAATTTCTATAAGTATGGCGACTGTGTTGAGGCGCCGTGGCACTGGAAGCACCTCTCAAAACCATTTGGTTGATCATAAATTTACCATTGTATTCACCAACTGCTCCTTTGGCAGTTTTGAATTTTGGATAAGGCAAATAGGCGCTGTTGGTCCATTCCCAATGCGTTCCCCATCTCAGATTATTTGAGGCGACTTCCCATTCAAATTCGGTGGGCAATCGATAACCTTTCCATTGTGCATAGGCTGAAGCTTCATAAAATGAAATGTGGGTGAGAATAGCTTTTTTGTCGATAGCTTCCAAACCAGATAAGGTGTACTGGTGCCATTCATCATCTACCATCTTCCAGTATAAAGGATGTGCTATCCTATTCTCCTTGATCCAAAACCAACCTTCATCCAACCAATTTTTAGGTTGTTTATAACCATCATCGTTTATAAACGCCATAAAATCGGCATTGGTGACAAGACCCTTGGAAATTTCGAACGGCTCCAAAAAGACACGATGCACCCCCAATTCATTATCAAAAGAAAAGTCATTGGTGGCATGGCCAATAGTGTAAATGCCCTCATCGATTTTTAGCCATTCCTCCGAGTCATTAAAATGGTTGACATAGTTTTTTTCGTAGAGTTTTGGATATAGCGGATTCAACGACAAGGTATATTTAATATCTGAAACCAACAGTTCCTGATGCTGTTGCTCGTGGTTGATGCCTAAGATGGTCA
>NZ_DATJCA010000020.1:0-13075 GCF_035515035.1 Gelidibacter sp.
AATGCTTTTTTTGAAAAGAAAACCCCAGCGATATAAATAAAAACAATGGAAATAACGAAAACAAAAATGCTCGTTTTAAGTAAGCTGTTCAATTTGTTATAGCCGTATTGGTCATACGAAGTAGCGGTAACAATATACTGGTGGTCTTCAAACTCAAATCGCAGTCCCACCACTTGCCAACCTTCTTGATAAAATTTGATTTCGCCTTTTTTATAGATGTCGTCAATCATCGGTTTGGTTTCCTTGACCAAATCGATATCAACGGCATCATGGTACAACAAATTGAATCCCTGATCGTAAATGGCCACTTCAACTTCGTTTAAAACTTGTCGATTACTACGGTAAATATCTTGTAGGGTCTGTGGATTGACTTTCGCATTAAAAAATAAATTGGCTTTTGTGACCGCTTCTTTTTTAAGCAGTGCATAAAATTCACGTTCGCGACTTTCCTGAGTGGAATAATAAATCACAGCCGCAAACGCAAATAGAATGGTAGCAGTGATGAGTGTAAATAATAGGGCGAGTCGTGTTCTGGTTTTCAAAATACTGATTAAAAATTAGAAGTGTTTATTTGTCTCCTATAGAATAAGACTTATTTAGTGTATATCGCTCAATTTTAGGAAAATTTTAGACACGAATTTCACTAATTAGCGCGAATACATGCGTTTCCTTACAGCGGAATACTATCTATTTCACGAAACAAACAGACTTTCAGTCTGTTTTAAAAAAAATCAACTGTCTTCCCGTTTCAATACGAAACCCATTCCGGGTTTGGTGTGGATGAGTTTGTGTTCAAATTCCCGGTCTATTTTCCGGCGTAAATAATTGATGTAAACATCGATGAAATTTGTTCCCGTATCAAAATGCGTATCCCAGACTTTTTCGGCAATTTCAGTACGGGATAGCACACGCTCGGGATTTTGGAGCATGTATTCCAATAGCTTAAATTCTTTAGGCGTTAAATGGATATCCTGCTCATTCCGCTTGACCATTTTAGTATGCAGATTCATTTCAAGATCGGCATAATTGAGAATGGTGATGGAATTGTTATTGCTATTAGCACGTCTGTTGAGCAATGCTCGGATTCGTGCTATGAGTTCGCGCATTTCAAAGGGCTTGACCAAATAGTCATCGGCGCCAGCATCAAAACCATCCACTTTATCATCGGTGGTGCCCAACGCGGTCAACATGATGATGGGCATATTGGGTTTGGACTGTCTGATGGATTTGCACAAATCAATGCCGTCCATTTTAGGCAGGATGATATCGGTGATGATGAGGTCGTAATCGTTTTGCAATACCAATTTTTTGCCTGAAATGCCATCATAAGCCAAGGTTGTCGTAAAACCGTGTTCTTCCAATCCTCTTTGCAAAAGTTCGGCAACACGTAAATCGTCTTCTATAATTAAAATCCTCATCGTAACAAATTTACAAATTCATTTGTGCTTTAACATCGAAACAAATTAATACTTATTCATTATAATTCATAGGACAATATCGACTCAAAAAATCAAAATTCTTTAAAGTGTTTCCTAAAAAGTTAAGTAGGTTTGCTGAGGTTTAAATCGGATGTATTTTTTATCCACTACCATTTCCTTAATGAAAAAAAACAATTACCTCTATATTATCAAATTGGCAATCCCTATCATCATTGCCAATGCCTCCGTGCCCTTATTGGGATTGGTAGATACTGCTGCGATAGGTCAAACCGCATCTGCTTCCGATTTGGGTGCCATTGCCTTAGCCGCGCTGATTTTTAGTTTTGTGTATTGGGGATTTGGCTTTTTGAGAATGGGGACCACCGGGTTTATTGCCCAAGCTTCAGGCGCAGAAGATAATGATGAGCTTCACGCTTTGGTATACCGGTCTGTTTTTCTTGGAGCAGCCATTGGTTTGTTGCTGGTTATTTTACAGAAATTAATTGGCGAACTATCGGTGTATTTACTGAGTGCAAGTGATGAAATCAAGGAGTTGGTCAAAGATTATTTCTACATTCGTATCTGGGGTGCACCTGCCACTTTGATTACCTTTTCGCTTTTGGGAACGCTCATCGGGATGGGGTGGACCAAGCGATTACTTTGGGTACAGCTGTTTCTAAACGGTTTAAATATTGCGTTTAATGTCACATTTGTGGTTGGTTTCGGAATGGGAGTGAAGGGCATCGCCTTGGGAACCGTTTTGGCGGAATGGTTGACTTTGTTTTTTGCGGGATATATCGTGTTTAAAAGGCTCGAAATTACCCGACCTTGGGAACGGGTTCGGGAATTGAAAACTCAAATTTTTGACATGACTAAGTTAATCGCCTTATTTAAGGTGAATTCGGATATTATGATTCGCACCTTGGCATTATTGAGTGGTTTTGCTTGGTTTGCCAACCAAGGCGCAAAATTTGGGGACCATACGCTTGCCGCCAATCATGTGTTACTGCAATTTGTAACGCTATCGGCGTTCTTTTTGGATGGCTACGCACATGTGGTAGAAATGCTGGCGGGGAAAGCTTTTGGCGCTAAAAACAAATCGCTTTTCATGCTTCAGGTCAAGCAATCGACGGTTTTGGCAGGTGGCACTGCAGTGTTCCTTGCGCTCATCGTATTTTTAAGCAGTAATGCGCTAATTCCATTATTGACCAAGGATCTTCAAGTGCAAACCATAGCTTCCAATTATAAGAATTATGCCGTGTTCTATATCTTGTTTTCTTTTATAGCGTTCCAGTTGGATGGTGTTTTTATTGGGGTGACCCGAAGTAAGGAAATGCGAAATGCCACGATCCTGTCTTTGATTGCCTTTATTGGTCTGGGACTTATTTTGGTGAACAACTATGGCAATACGGGTTTATGGTTGGCTTTTATCTTTTATGTGGTGGTAAGGGGTTTTGCCTTGGGGCTTTATTATCCGAAAGTGTTGCGAATGCTAGAGTGACACTTAATATTACAGACCTATTCTTAAAGTCATTATTACTCTTTTTATAGCATTCTATTTAAAATTTTTGGGGAGTTGATTAATTGACGATATGAAATAAAAGCTTAACTATTCAATTTTCACAAAAAGACAACTTTTAAACACTTATATACTCTGAAATCCGTTAAATGTGTGAGGACACTATACAGATAAGCATATTTTTATTTAAGGTTAAAAACAATTTCCACCCAATTTTTCAGCGTGTATTCGTTATAAATTTCTGGCTTTAATTCCTGATAATCTGTTTCAAAAAAAGATTTATTTAAATTTGAAAAGTCCGCATTTAAAATTAAAATATTTTCGGGCTTGTAGAAAGTGTAATCTTTTATGGTGTCATTATTGGTGATGATTTTCTTTTTCAAAGCCATCGCTTCAAAAATCCTAAAACTCAGACCATCTTGATTTTTCCTCACCAAATCTAAAATAACCTTTCCTTCCGAGTAAAATTTTGGGATGTTTTCATGATTTAATCTTTTACTGGTAAAAGACCAATTAGGATTTTTGGATCCAAAATATTTCTTTTTCCAGGAGCTGTTTCCAACTATCAAATAATGATATGTTTTATTAAATACGCTAATTTTCTCTGCAATGTCTTTTGCAAGGGTGATTCGCTCATCAAAGGAGGCGAGATATACCAAATCGAATTTAGGGTTTTCTTGGACACTGATTTCTGGGAGATAGTTGTAATTGGTGATCAATTGATAACCATGATTTTTAACGTCAGTTTTGTCAAAGGAAAAGACTTTATCGAAAAAATGGAGGAGATGTTCTGCCGGACAGCGTGCTAAACTATCGTACAGATAGGCAATATATCTTGGCGTGAACTTCCTGATTTCTTCGTGATATTCCGCAGCAATTGATTCGGGATTGATGACTAAGATTTGGTCCTGTTTTCCAAGTTTTTTTAATTCGGTTAAGATCAAATTTTGCCTACCGATATTTTTTAAGTTTTTATTTAAGAAAGCTTTAGAAAGCGCATTTTGCACTTTGGCGGCGGTATTTTTGTGGGTATAGGCGCCAATATTGATATGATGGGCATCTACGCCCAATTTCCGCAATTCGTCCACGATATGTTCGTCGTATTGCCAAAAATCATAACTGATTACTGTGATTTTCATTGTGTGAAATTACTTATTTATTTGTGATTTTTCAATGTAACACAGGTTTTATGTGCCTATGAAACCTGAAGATTGTAAACTTAAAATTTTGATTTAGGATTGGAAATTTATGATCGAAAGATATGGCTTTTCAAAAAGAGAAGAAAGCTTAAAAACCAAAAAACCCGAACATCTGTTCGGGTTTTTGATGGTGGTGCCTCCAGGAATCGAACCAGGGACACAAGGATTTTCAGTCCTTTGCTCTACCAACTGAGCTAAGGCACCAGTCTCGTTTAATGAGGTTGCAAATATAGAAGCATTTTTATTATTCGCAAAACTAAAAGATATAAAAATTGCTTTTGTAAATTTGCAGCTTAGAATTAAGTTATGAATTTAATTGTTGATGTTGGCAATACGTTTGTCAAATTTGCTGTTTTTCAAGAAGATGAACTTTTAGAAAAGTTTATTGTGGAACTTTCTGAGTTTGAAAAAACCCTGAAAAAAATTTCAAATATCTACCCTAAAATAAAGAAATGCATCCTCGCATCGGTGGCGAGACTGCCAAAAGAGGTGATCGTCGACCTCGAAAATCAGTACAATCTGCTCCTTTTAGATTCCAATTTAAAATTCCCATTTCAAAACCACTATACATCACCCACTACTATGGGCGTAGATAGAATGGCGCTTGTTGCAGCATCAGTAAAGCAGCATCCAAATGAGAATGTTTTGATCATTGATGCGGGTAGTTGCATTACTTATGATTTTATAACGCAACAAAACGATTATTTGGGAGGTGCTATTTCTCCTGGAATCCGATTGCGTTACAAGAGTTTACATAATTTCACGGCAAATCTCCCGTTATTAGATACGGCGATGCCAAAATCCCTGACTGGCGACAGTACTACAGCGGCAATTCATTCTGGTGTAGTGAACGGGATAATCAAGGAAATGGATGGCGTTATTGATGAATATCAAGAAGAGTATTCAGATTTAACAGTTATTTTAACAGGAGGTGACGCCAATTTCTTGTCAAAGCAATTAAAAAATAGCATATTTGCCAACTCGAATTTTCTTTTAGAAGGTTTGAACTTTATTTTAGAATATAATTCACACTAATGATAAAAAAACTTGTAATAGTTTTCATCGTCGTTTTCGCATTTCAAGCGCAAGCGCAAGACGGCTCAGCATCTCCTTATTCTTTTTACGGTATTGGAAGTTTAAAATTTAAAGGGACAGTGGAAAACAGAAGTATGGGCGGCTTAAGTATTTTTACGGACAGCATCCACGTCAATTTCCGAAATCCATCTGGTTATGCTGGTAATAACCTTAAGGTATGGAACAATGAAAATAGGCCTGTTAAATTTACAGTGGGTGGAAGCTCAAGCAATTTAAATCTGAAAACAGATGATGATAGTCAAACCGCCAACGCCACCACTTTTGATTATATGGCCCTTGCTGTACCAATTGGAAAATTTGGATTAGGTTTTGGGTTGGTCCCTTATACCTCAGTAGGTTATAAGTTGGAGTCATCCAATGCAGATGGCAATTTAGACCAGCGCTTTAGAGGTCAAGGTGGCCTAAATAAAGCATTTGTAGGATTGGGCTACCAAATCACGCCTAAACTGGGTATTGGTGTTGATGCGAGCTATAATTTTGGGAACATTCAAAATAGTGCGCTCCAATTTAGATACCAAGACGGAACGCCATTGCAATACCATTCCAGAGAGAATAATCGTTCAAATTTGAGCGGTATCAATCTTAATTTTGGAATGAACTACAAAACCATGATTACCAATAAGCTTCAGTTGACGACCGCGCTGACCTATATGCCAAAAAGTAATATAAATTCTGATAATGAGCGCTTCTTCTCTACTGTCGTGGTGGATCCTTTTTCAGGTCAAGAAGCAACCATCAACACGGTTGAAGCGGATTTGGAAGCGCAGAATCTTAGGACGACTGATTTGACCTTACCGTCACAAATCGCTTTTGGAGCAGGTATTGGCGTGCCTCAAAAATGGTTTGCCGGTGGCGAATATACCTTTCAGAAAACCAGCGAATTTGATAATCCCATCTTTACCATAGGCAATGCTGAGTTTGTTGATGCATCTTCAATCGCCGTTGGAGGGTTTTATATTCCCGACTTCAAATCCTTTTCAAGTTACTGGAAACGAATAGTTTATAGAGCTGGTGTGCGCTTTGAAAACACTGGCCTTGAAATAAATAATGAAACCATTAATGAGTTTGGCATATCTTTTGGGATTGGGTTACCAGTTGGAGCAGACTTCTTCTCAAATGCGAATATTGGTTTTGAGTTTGGGAAAAAGGGAACTACGAAAGCAAATTTAATTCAAGAAAATTTTATGAATTTGCAAATTAGTTTATCTTTAAACGATCGATGGTTCAATAAAAGAAAATATAACTAACAGAATAAATTTAATACGATGAAAACACGATTTACTTTATTACTTCTTGCTTTGTTCATGGGGTTTAATGTGAGTTTTGCTCAGCAAGACGAGGAATGCATGCTTAACCTGACCATGATGAGCGACTATTCGAAAAACAAAAAATATAACGAAGCATATGAGCCATTTATGAAGCTTCGGGACAAATGCCCAAAATTTAACTACGCCATTTATTTTTATGGGGATAGAATTTTAAAGGATAAAATTGAAAATGCGTCTGGAGCTGAGAAAGTGAATTACATCAATGATTTGATGAAACTTTGGGACGAAGGCCTTGCCAACTTTCCAGACAAATTCACCGCAGGAGGCAATCTTCAAGATAAAGCGATGTTAAAATTGGATTACAAGGAGGCGTTGGGTTATAGCAACAAACAAATCTATGATACCTTTGACGAACTTTATAAAACATCACCAGAAAGTTTCACCAATCCAAAAGGGTTATATGCTTATTTTTCTACTATAGTTGATATGCATACTGCCAAAGAAGTAGAGGTTTTGGACGTTTTTAATAAGTATGACGATGTCACGGACAAAATCAATCAAGAGATTGATAATTACACTGAAAAGTTGAACCCTCTTGTTGAAAAAGAAGAAGCAGGAAAGGAATTAGACAAAAAGGAAGCCCAGTTTAAAAAACAATATGAAAACTACTTGGAGAACTATGCAAAGATCTCAAGCAGTATTGATAGCAAACTTGGAATATTGGCGAATTGTGAAGTATTGATTCCATTGTACACAAGAGATTTTGAAAAGTTTCAAACTGACGCAGATTGGTTGAAACGTGCGGTAAGCAGAATGTATAATAAAGAATGTACTGATGATCCACTATACACCAAATTGGTTAAGGCTTATGATGAGTCATCACCTTCTGCCGATACGAAATTCTTTGTTTACAATTTATTGATGAAGCAAGGTAAGGAAAGAGAAGCAAAACCATATTTGGATCAATCTTATGATCTTGAAAAAGATCCATTGAAAAAATCAAGATTGGCCATGCGTTTTGGCAATAGTTTAAAATCTCAAGGCAACTATGGTGCCGCTAGAAATTATTACCAAAAATCAGTGGAATTGAATCCGTCTAATGGTAGAGCACATATTGAAATTGCCCATATGTATGCGGCCAGTGCAAACAATTGTGGAGACACCACCTTTAACAAAAGAGCAGTATTCTGGTTGGCAGCTAGTGAAGCCAGAAAAGCGGGTAGAGTGGATGCTAACTTAAGATCATATGCTGAAGGTTTGGCAGCTAGTTATGACGGGAAAGCGCCTCAAAGAGCTGATATTTTTACTGCCGGAAATGGTGGGGAAACTATTAGAATTGGATGCTGGATTGGGTTAAGTGTTACCGTTCCAAAAATATAAATGAACTATAAATCATCATATAATTTATTCTACATAGTCACAGCGTTTGCTGTGACTATGTTTTTTTCATGTAAAAACAACTTTAAGGAAGTACAGCAAATAGGTGTTCGACAAAATGAACCTATTGGTGTTGCAGAAGATATGAATCTCAAGTACACCGATTCTGGACGCTTGAAAGCAAATTTGATCAGTCCTAAAATGCTTGATTTTTCCAATAGGGAATTTTCCTATAATGAATTTCCTGATGGCGTTACCCTTCACATTTTTGATGAAGGCAATAAAAAGAGCATCATCGTTGCCGATTACGCTATTGTCTATAACAATACCGACTTGATTGATTTGAGAGGGAACGTTCTTATTACTACCGAAACAAAGGACAGTATTTTCGCAAAACAGTTATTTTATGACCAAAAACGCGATTGGGTGTTTTCAAATCAACCCGTAAGATATGTGTCGCCTACCAAAATAGTTACCGGTAATGCTTTTGATTCTAACCGTGATTTTACCAGTTTTGGTATTAGTGAAGTGACCAGTACGGTGTATTTGGATGACGATACGTCTCTCTAAGTTTTCACCTACGAGTGACTTTATTACTTTTAAGCCTGCCTATTCCATTCAAATTGATCACAAATTAGTGGGTTTCAAAAAAACTTTAATTACATCTTCAGATAAATAATTGATTATCTTTGTCCCTAAATTAAATTGACACATGCAAACTATTCATAAAGTTATTCAATACGCTTACTTATTCATCGCTGTATTTTTTATATACGAGTCGGTAAGATGGTGGAATGAAGATAACGGGAAAGCGATTATGCTGTTAGTATTCGCCATTCTGGCGGTTGGAATGTATTTCTTCAAAAAGCATTTCAGAAAGAAAATGAACAATAACCAGTAATTTATGGACAGTAATGCGCTTATCATTATCCTGTCACTTATTTTATCGGCTTTTTTTTCAGGTATGGAAATTGCCTATGTGTCTTCGAATAAAATTCACATAGAAATTGCCAAAAAGCAAAATGATTTTTTAGCCAAAACCCTCACAAAACTTACCGCTAAACCCTCCAAGTTTATTGCTACGATGCTTATTGGCAACAATATAGCTTTGGTGGTCTACGGCTTTTTAATGGGTGATAAATTGGTAAATTGGTTCCAAGCTATTTTACCTACGGATTACGGTTTTTTGAATTATTTATTGACTGATCTGAGTTTGCTCACCCAAACGGTCATTTCAACATTATTGATATTGATTACTGCCGAATTTCTTCCTAAAGTATTCTTTCAGATTTATGCCAATTCCCTCCTTAAAATCTTTGCAGTGCCTGCATACTTTTTTTATGGATTATTCTCTTGGGTGTCTGATTTTGTAATTTGGATTTCTAATATGATTCTCAAACGCTTCTTTAAAACAGGGAAAGAGGATGTACAATTGGTCATGACCAAGGTGGAATTGGGAAACTATATTAGTGAACAAATGGAATCTGTAGAAGAACATGATGAGGTGGATAGTGAGATTCAGATTTTCCAGAATGCACTCGATTTTTCTGAAGTAAAAGCTAGGGAGGTCATGTTGCCCCGTACCGAAATCATTGCCGTGGATATTAATGACCCCATCAAAAATATAAGAGCTCTGTTCACATCCTCCGGTTTATCCAAGATTTTAGTGTATAAAGATTCAGTGGATGATATTGTAGGATATGTCCATTCCTTTGAACTGTTTAAAAAGCCAAAAGACATCAAATCTGTAGTGAGGGGAGTGGAGTTTGTGCCAGAAACCATGTTGGTCAAAGATGTGTTGAACGTTCTGACTAAAAAACGAAAAAGTATTTCGGTGGTCATTGACGAATATGGTGGGACTTCAGGAATTATAACCGTGGAAGACATTATTGAGGAATTGTTTGGAGAGATTGAGGATGAACATGATACCATGGAGTTGATTGAGGAAAAAATAGATGAGAACAATTATAAGTTTTCAGCCCGTTTGGAAGTCGATTATATCAATGAAGCGTATAAGTTGGACCTTCCGGAAGGTGAAAATTATGAAACTTTAGGTGGGTTGATTGTTGACGAAACCGAAGAGATTCCCCATGTAAATGACCAGATTCAAATAGAAAACTATCTTTTTACGATTTTGGAGGTCTCCACGACAAAGATTGATCTGGTAGCGCTTAAGGTGCTTGATGAGGATTAGGGTTCAGTAGGCAGTAGGCAGTGTTCAGTAGGCAGTGGACAGTGCTCGGTATAGGATTCAAAGTTTGAGATTCAAAGTTTTCTGATGCTTTGTTGTATTTAGCAAGGAATTCAGTTTGAAATACAAGATTTTAGATTCCAAGTTGTCTGAAGATTTAGTGAAGTTGGCCTAATAGCTTCTCTTTGAATCAATGTGTTTTCTTTGTGACCTTTGTGTTATAGCTTTTAGGCTTGAGGTACAGCCAAACAACAGACCGAAGTTTTCATATTTCAATCGATAATTCTCCATGACCCCTCGCCTCATTCCTTTTCTAAGAACTCTGGATAACAGGTTTTTCAGGAATCGCACGTTCAAAAACATCCCCTTTCTTCAGGATATTCCGAGTTACATCGGGAATCAATCACAAACAATTCAAGATTAATTTAATAAAATGGCCTTCTACTTTTATTATTTGATAGAAAATGGTATTTTCGCGCACTTATATTTTCTAACTTATACAATAAAATGGCAGTTTTAAATAAAATTAGACAACGTTCTATTTTCCTCATTGTAATTATCGCATTGGCGTTGTTCGCTTTTGTGCTTTCTGATTTATTTCAGAACAGTAGTGCTTTTGGAGACTCACAAGATACCATCGCCACTATTAACGGCAATGACATCAATCGTGAGGACTTTATGAGCCGTGTGGAGAACATGCAGCGTCAAATGGGTCCAAACAGCACTACAACGCAAACCATGAACAGGGTTTGGGAGCAGGAGGTAAGACGCGCTGTAATGGAGAACCAGTTTGAAGGATTGGGGCTATCTGTTGAAAAGGATCAAATGAGAAACCTTTTGAGAAATAACTTTGCAGAGTTTCCAGAATTCACAAATGAAGCTGGAATTTTTGACGAGAACAGATTAAATGAATTTATAGCTAATTTAAAAGCTATCTCCCCAGAGAGAGCTCAGTTAGGGAATTTCCAGATTAATTATAACGAGTGGGTTAATAATGAGATTGCTATTGCCGTTAGTGCGCAAGAACAAACTTATTTTAATTTGGTTAAAGCAGGTGTTGGTGCGACACTTTCTGAAGCGGAAGTAGAATATAACATGGAAAGTGCCACGGTTGACCTGAAATTTGTAAATGTGCCTTACACGTCAATTTCCGACAGCTTGGTAAAAGTTTCCAAATCGGAGATTTCAGATTATATCAGTAAACACAAAAAGAAATTTGAAGTTGAAGCTTCAAGAGATATTAATTTTGTACAATTTCAGGAAGCTGCATCTTTAGAAGATGAAAAAGCAGTTAGAGATAATGTTGCTGCCTTGTTAAATACAAGAGTAGAGTATAATGAAGTTTCTAAATTGACGGATACCGTTGTGGGCTTGAAAGCTACTAAGGATATTGAAGGCTTTATTAACGCCAACTCAGATATTAAGTACACCAATAGTTTTGTGACAAAATCAAGTTTGCCAGATGTGGCGCAAGACAGTATATTCAACTTGAGTGTTGGTCAGTATTACGGTCCATACAAAGACAATGGGATGTTTAAAATCACTAAGGTGGTTGAGGAAAAGTTTATGCCGGATTCAGTGAAATCAAGACATATCTTGATTCCTTTTATAGGATCCCGTGCAGCTGATATGGAAACCACCCAAACTGAAGAACAAGCGAAAGCAACTGCTGATAGTTTGTTGAATATCATTAAAAGAGACCGTTCTAAGTTTGTCGATTTATTAGATTTCTCTATCGATAAAGTTAGTAATGAGAAAGAAGGTGTTCTAGATTGGTACGAATATAATTCCATGGTGCCTGAGTTTAGAGATTATACTTTTGAAAACAATAAAGGGGATATGGGGGTTGTGAAAACTGATTTTGGTTTCCACGTGATTGAAATCTTAGATCAAAAAGCTAAGAAGCGTATGGTTAAAGTTGCCACGCTTGCTCAAAAGATCGAACCTTCTGAAAACACGATTGATGATGTGTTCAACAGAACTTCTAAATTTGAAATTGCCCTTCAGAAAAATGATTTTCAAGATGTAGCAAAAGAAAACGGTGTAGAGGTGAAGCCCGTTAATAATATCAAGGAACTTGATGAAAACATTCCTGGACTGGGAAGCCAAAGATCTATTGTACGATGGGCTTTTGAAAAGGGAACGAAAGTAGGGGATTATAAGCGTTTTTCAATTCCTGGTATCGGCTATGCCGTTGTTCAGGTCACTGGTGTCAACCAAAAAGGATTGATGACTCCTGAGGCTGCCTCAGCGATTGTTATTCCAGAGATCAGAAAAGAGAAAAAGGCGAAAATGATCCGTGAGAAAATTTCTGGTTCTACCGTTGACGCTATAGCGCAAAGTCAAAATGTAGCGGTATCAACTGCCAACGGCGTAAGTATGAAAAACCCAACCTTATCAGGTGCTGGTTTAGAGCCTAAAGTTGTAGGCATAGCGTTTGGTTTGAAAGAAGGTGAGACGTCTAAATTGATTGATGGTAATAAAGGTGTATTTATGGTTGAAGTGACCAAAAAGACAGCGGCTCCAAAATTGGATAATTACCAAGCCATTGCTAATCGTTTGAACAGCTCAAGATTAAATGCTGCGCAATCTAAGGCTTATGAAGCTTTAAAAGAGGCTGCAGATATTGTTGACAACAGAGCTACATTTTATTAGTAGTTTTTAAATACATACAAATAGGAGGTCTTAAATTTTAGGACCTCCTTTTTTTTGGACATATCCCGATATTGGGACTACGGATTACACAGGTTTTTGGAAGTCGATTATTTCACAAACACGAAATAGAGTATTCAAGACGTCCTGACTTTCGTCTGAATTCTTATTTCTTTTTTCAGACACGAATTTCACGGATTACACGGATTCTTAGGAGTCGATAGTTACACTAATACTAAATCAAGATTTACAATTAAACTTGAGCCTTCAATAGGCCACGGTTCGTCGAAATTCATTTTTGGACACGAATTTCACTGATTACTCGGATTCTTAGGAGTCGATAATTGGACTAATAC
>NZ_DATJCA010000021.1:0-81423 GCF_035515035.1 Gelidibacter sp.
ATGCAAAAGTGGGCAAGAAGCCAGAAATACGATCGCAATTTGAGATTTATGAGTATTTCAAGAGGTTGAAATCGTAGATTGGAAATCAGACCTAACAGGTTTTGAAAACCTGTTAGGTCTTTCCAAATATCAAGATCCCGCTAAAAAGCGGGATTAGTTCAACTATCTAATTTGAATACGATGCTTCGCATCTTTTCAAATCAGAGTTTAACTAACAAATCCATTTTCACGTGCATGGGCCATCGCTTGTTTACTGCTATCCACCAAAAGCACAGGGGTGGTTTTATAATTTTCATATAAGCCTTTTACCCTTAACATTTTCTTTTTGTGCTTGACACTTCTCAAGTAGATGGCTAAAATTCGGTCTGGATGCAATTCTGCAATTTCTAAATAGATATCAGCATCACGTTCGCCACTATCGCCAATCAAAATGAGTTTTAGCTCTGGATAGGTCTTCAGAATATTTAGGATTTCGTGTTGTTTTTGAGGCTTTTCCTTGGTTTTCTTTCGATTGAGAAATTTGCCAAATTCCCGAAGCAAAATGGGTCCCTTTGGAAAATTATTCTTTTTAAGAAAAAATTCGAGGTAACGATACATATTCCAAGGACTATGGCTCACATAGAAAATAGGATTTGCCTCCTCACCCGTTTTTCCCCTGTGCAGAAGATGATAAAATTCGGCAGCACCTTCCAACGGCGATCGTTTTGAAGCACGTTTGAGAAACGTATTGTAAATAACACGCCATTTTAACGTCGATACTAAACCGGTATGTATAATGGTATCATCAATATCGCTCGCCACACCAAAAGAAACTGCTTTGGTAGCAGAACCCTGATCGATACATGGAATCAACATTTCTCCCGGAAATCGGTTTTCCAATTGAATGATGCGTTTGTTTGTAAAATCTTTAAAAGCCACTTCAAAAGAAAGCCAACCTTCTTCGTTTGCCAAGGCGTCCAGACCATCAACTTTTTCATCCAAAAGAAAGTAGCCTTTATCATCGGTTACCGTTTCAAAGATCTGTCCGTCGGGCAATTTCAATAACAGGGTGGCATTGGTTACCTCATCGGTTTCAAACCGTTTATACGCATTGATCAAAAGTTTTATGGGGTGTTTACCTTCCAAATCGATAGATTCATCCTCAAGCGCGCGACCTCTCACATACAAATGCGATGCAGTACCATAACTTTGAAAAACGATGACCTGCAAAGGGTCCTTTTTAAATAATCTCATATTAAAAATGCCAGGTTTCTGGCCAGAGCCATAGTATTACCAGTCCTCCAAGAATAGCTGCTCCAAAAAAGAGTGCCATCCATTTTGTCAATTGCTTTGTCCCCAATATAGCACAAAGTACAATCTTGAACAAAAAATTGGACAAGGAAGCAACTACAATTAAACGCCAACCAAAATTAGTATCCAGACCGCTCCCAATACTTTGCGAGAGCGACAACGTAATGGCATCCTTATTTGCCAATCCACCTACAAAAGCAGCTACATACAACCCTTCATTACCTAATTTCTGTTCAGTAAATGCAACCGCCAAAAGGATAATGGCATATATGCCGCCAAACATCAAAGCACTTTTTATTTGGGCTGGATTTTCAGGTTTTGGCATGTCGTCAGAAGTGTTTTCTTTATTGGTGAGATAAAAAAGAACGACGGACAAGCCAATCATTAGTAAAAATAAAGCGACAATGGGCAATATGACTTTAGATAAGAGACTTGGGATGACGGCTCCTATCTCTATCATTACCCGGATCAAGGACACTGTTGCCGCAGCAAAAATGACGAATGCAGAAGCTTTATCAATGTTTTTACTTTTTTTGGTAAATCTAGCGTAACTGACGGTTGTGGCAGTACTGCTGATAATTCCCCCTAAAATGCCATTGGATAAAATTCCATATTTCTTCCCGATGAACTTATAAACGAAATATCCAATAACGCTGATCCCAACAATCAATGTGACCATAAGCCAAATATTGCGAAGATTTAATACTTCAAAAGGACCGAAGGTTTTATCTGGTAATATTGGTAGGATGATCAAACTGATTCCCGCTAAAATCATAATGGCCGAGATGTCATTGTCTTCCAAATCGCCTATAAACTTATGAAGATGGTCCTTAACATACAACAGAATTGCAATGGCGGCACCCATAATCACGCCCACCACCCGATCTCCAACCACCAAATAGGCGCCAATGGCAAACATTAATAGGGCAGCCATTTCCGTAGTTTGGCCTAAGGTTGGATCGGCCTGTGTCTTAAGTTTCATCATATTGGCTGTAATGAGCATGGCAGCCATAGCCAGACCAATAAGTGGCAATATATATGGATTGTCATATAACCGGGTTAAAAAGCCAGCCACCACCCCCAAAATAGAGATGAGCGTAAAAGTCCTAACCCCAGCAATTTGATCCGTATTATGTTTCTCACGTTGCATCCCGACCAATAGTCCAAGACCAAAAGCAATTCCTAATGTGGTGAGATCTTCATAATTCATAAAGACTAAGTTAATGAAAAAAGAAAAGGCTACATCATGGAGATATAGCCTTTCTTAAGAATTTTATTACAAATTTTTATTTTATCTGATCGGCCTGCAATTTAGCAACAGCTGAATTCACTTCTTCTCTAGTACCTTCCAACACACTCTCCTCTTTCATAACCTGGCCATTTTCAGTAAACGTCTTTGTGACAATTGCTTTAGCATTATCAGTATCTACAGCCACCATTTCTATTTCTATCGCCTCTGTAACGCCATTGGTAGTTTCAATAAACTGTGTACTGGTAACAGTGGCCGCTATAGTATGGCCGCCTAAAATTGGTGCAATTACCAATCCAATCAAACAGGTCAACTTAATTAAAATGTTCATAGAAGGTCCTGACGTGTCTTTAAATGGATCTCCAACAGTATCTCCGGTAACGGCGGCTTTATGCGCCTCAGAACCTTTAAAGGTCATTTCCCCATTGATCAGGACACCAGCTTCAAAAGATTTTTTAGCATTATCCCAAGCGCCTCCTGCATTGTTCTGAAAAATAGCCCAAAGCACACCACTCACGGTAACTCCAGCCATATAGCCACCTAGCATTTCCGCGATGGCTAAGTTATTCATTCCAAAAATCATCGGTACAAAAGCAATGAGCAATGGAAAACCAATGGTCAACAAGCCTGGAAGGATCATTTCTCTTAAGGATGCTTCAGTTGAAATGGCTACACATTTATCATATTCTGGTTTTGCTGTGCCTTCCATAATTCCAGGAATTTCCCTAAACTGACGACGGACTTCCTCAACCATTTGCATTGCCGCTTTCCCAACAGCGTTCATCGCCAAGGCAGAAAACACTACTGGCACCATTCCACCAACAAATAACATAGCTAAAACCGGGGCTTTAAAAATATTGATGCCGTCAATTCCTGTAAAGGTGACATATGCTGCAAATAAGGCCAAAGACGTCAATGCTGCAGAAGCAATAGCAAAACCTTTTCCAGTTGCTGCTGTAGTATTTCCTACCGCATCCAAGATATCAGTACGCTCTCTTACAATAGGATCTTGCTCACTCATTTCGGCAATACCACCGGCGTTATCAGCAATAGGTCCAAAAGCATCAATAGCTAATTGCATTCCTGTAGTGGCCATCATCGCTGAAGCCGCCAAAGCCACACCGTAGAATCCTGCCAATGCATAAGAAGCCCAAATAGCACCTGCAAATAATAATACTGAAGGAAAAGTAGAAATCATTCCTGTTGCCAAACCTGCAATAATGTTGGTTCCTGCACCAGTACTTGATTGTTGGACAATTTTTATTACTGGCTTTTTCCCCAATCCGGTATAGAACTCGGTAATTGAGGAAATCATGGCACCTACAAACAATCCAACCAGAGTAGCATAAAAGACACGCATTGAAGAAATATCTTGAAGCCCTTCCCCAAAGAAGCTCATTTTCATGGTTTCTGGTAACATCCAAATAACCAAAACGTAACATGAGATCGCAACCAACGCAATAGACACCCAGTTTCCGAGGTTTAATGCGCCCATAACTTGGGATTCTTTGGCGTCATTACTTGTAATTTTCACCAACATAGTTCCAATGACTGAAATGATAATACCAACACCCGCAATGGACATTGGCAATAAAATAGGTCCAATCCCGCCAAAAGCATCGCTAATGGCACCTCCCATATCTTTAATTACATAATTTCCTAAAACCATGGCCGCCAACACGGTTGCCACGTATGATCCGAATAAATCAGCACCCATACCAGCTACGTCACCCACGTTATCACCAACGTTATCTGCAATAGTTGCAGGATTACGTGGATCATCTTCAGGAATACCTGCTTCTACTTTACCAACCAAATCTGCACCTACATCAGCTGCTTTTGTATAAATTCCACCACCAACACGGGCAAACAATGCAATACATTCCGCTCCTAAGGAAAATCCTGCTAAGGTTTCCAATACGATGATCATATCAAAATTACCTTGACTTTCTAATTTCCCGTTGACCATGATCATTTCAGAAGACCAATCGGCACCCATAAAGTAATAAAAGAAGAAAATAAAAAATGATGTCAAGCCCAAAACCGCCAATCCAGCTACTCCAAGCCCCATAACTGTACCTCCACCAAAAGAAACCTTAAGGGCATTTGGCAAACTGGTACGTGCTGCCTGCGTTGTTCTCACGTTAGTTTTGGTGGCAATCTTCATCCCAATATTTCCCGCAAAAGCTGAAAATACGGCTCCGAAAATAAAAGCAACAACAATTAACCAATGGGTTGTTGGCACTACAAAAGAAACAATGGCAAGCAAAATACTCACCACGACAACAAAAATAGATAATAAACGATATTCTGCATTTAAGAACGCAAGCGACCCTTCATAAATATAGTCTGAAATCTCTTTCATTCTACCATCTCCAGCGTCTTGTTTCAAGACCCACGACTTCTTAATAAGCATGTAAATTAACCCTAAGGCTGCCATTGCAATTGGCATATAAATCATCAGTGATTCCATATTATAATATTAGATTGGTTTGTTTTAAACGGTTGCTAATGTAATAAAATCAAAGAGAAATAAAAAACCCCTTATAAGATAAGAGGTTCATAATTTTTATATAAAGGGAATTGTCTTAAATAGTGAAGTTCCCATTGGTTTTATGCACACTTGATTCATAACGATCAACACATTTGTTGACGATTTCATAAGCTTTTTCTGCAGTGCCCCAACCACCAACATCAACCTTTTTCTTTTCCAAATCCTTATAAACTTGAAAGAAATGTTCGATCTCCTTAACTTGATGAGGATTAACATCCGACAAGTCGTTAAGTGTATTCCATATTGGATCTGACACCGGAACACATATAATTTTTTCGTCATTTCCCATTTCATCGGCCATATGGAAAACGCCAATAGGTTTTACTTCCATTACACACATTGGAAATGTTGGTTCAGTTCCTAAAACCAAAACGTCCAACGGATCGCCGTCTAATGCTAAAGTTTCTGGAATGAAACCATAGTCGGCCGGATACATCATGGATGAAAACAACAAACGGTCAAAACGTATTTTCTTTAATTCAAAATCATATTCAAATTTGTTACGGCTTCCCTTAGGTATTTCAATCAATACATCAAATGTTTTTTTTCCTTTAGCACTCATGGTGTTTATTCTATTTTAATAGCCTTTTTGTTAGTGGCTTATGTTAATTATTCTTCGATTTTTCAGGCGTGCAAAGATACGGAACTCTGCGTAATGTGCAACTATATACAAGGCTTAATTCCATGACGTGTTTTGAAGTTTCCAAAAGAAAGTGAAATTGACCTGATTTAGTTGATGATTCTACGGAAAATAAACCGAACTAGATTAATTGGAATCAATCGAATTATTTTTTAAAAAGGATAGGAAGAAAGTATTACTTTGCCCTTCGTAAAATTAACATTTGCCTTTACTGATTAAAACGCGCTACTATTAACTAATTAACCAATAATCAAAATGAAAAAAACCTTTTTGGTATTATTAATCACCTGCTTAACTCTTCATGGGTATTCTCAAATTTCTTATGAAAAAGGGTATTACATCAATAATCTCAACCAAAAGATTGACTGTTATATTAAGAATATGGATTGGAAAAACAATCCAGATAATTTTGAATTCAAACTAACTCCCGATGGACCTTCTGAAATAGCGAACATCAATACGGTTAAAGAATTCGGCCTTATTAATACCTCAAAATATGTTAGGCACACGGTTAAAATAGATCGCTCCCCTGAAACCGCCAACCAATTGACCCATGACAAAGCGCCCATTTATAATGAAGAACAAAAGTTTTTAAATGTGCTCATTGAAGGAAAAGCTTCGCTCTACTTGTATGAAGCAGGCAATTTGAAACGTTATTTTTACACTACAGACAGCCTTGAGGTAGAGCCTTTAGTTTTTAAAAGTTTCTTGAAAGCAGATAATAAAGTAGGACAGAACAATGAATTCAAACAGCAATTATGGAATAATCTAAAATGTCCTTCATTTAAAATGAATAGGATGGAGTCATTAGAATACAATGATAGGAGCTTAATCAAGCTATTTGAAGACTACAATGAATGTATCGAGGAAGATTTTGTCAGTTATCAAAACAAAACAAAAGCCAATATCTATCATATAACACTAAGACCGCGTTTCAATAATTCATCCTTACTGATTGAAAATCCTGCATCAAGAGCTAAAGACACCGATTTTGGATCCAACTCCGGATTTGGGTTTGGGATAGAATTGGAATACATTTTACCCTTCAATAAAAACAAATGGTCTATTTCGATTGAACCAACCTACCAGCGTTTTGATGATAAAGGAAGGTCAAAATTGAATAAAGTTTTCAACGAAGAACTGTTCGTCAGTGTAGATTACCGTTCAATTGAACTACCAATTAGTTTAAGACACTATTTTTTCTTGAATAATGATTCCAAAATTTTCGCGAATATTTCTTATACTTTTAATGTAAGATCAGACGTGTCAATCGAATTTGAACGTGGAGATGGTATAAAATTAACCCCGTTAAACGGGAAAAGCGGAAATAACTATGGTTTTGGAGTAGGTTATAAATTCAAGGACAGGTATAGCCTTGAAATTAGATATCTCACCTCAAGGGAAATATTAGAAAATTATATGGCTTGGGATTCGAAACTTCAAACAACCTCATTTATTTTAGGGTATACAATTTTTTAAAACATTTTTTCGGGCGCCAAATCTCTTTTATGTTAAAGGAACCATCTTATTTGCGTGAAAAATTGAAAACATCTAAACTCTAAACAAAAATTAATAGACATGGGGTATATTCTCTATGAATAAAACATTTTTATAAAGTCAGATAAAAATTCCAAGACAGATGGATTTATTTTCTACATTAGAGACTCAACCACACGGTTTTAAATTATATTACCAACTCCAAATCTCATGACGAAAACAATAACTTTTTTAATCCTATTAATGTTTATTATTATCAGTACAAGCTGTGATTCTAAGGATGATGACTGTACTAAAACCTTAGAAATGCCTCATTACGCTCTTGAGAAAAATACACTTAACCGTTATTATGTTAATGAAGAAGTGCCCTGTGACTTCGTTGCACCTGAAGATATAGGACCTCCTGAATTAAAAAACTTCACCTATGAGGTGTTATATTTCACGTTTACTACGGATACCAAAAATAAGACGTCGCGTCTGAAATTTGAGATCAAACTCAACAACCCCAACAATTATGGTGTGGAAGGCATCCCTTATTTAACGATACGACCAGCTGGGGACCATATGGAATACGTTGGCAATTATTCTAATTTGGCTTCAGTGCCATGTCATAATATAACTGCCAACTCGAGTTGTATTTTAACCTATGATCAGGAATATCCTTTTAATCCAGATATAGGTGCCCCAGAGTCTATGGAAGTAGTTTCCGTTAAGTATTATACCACGAATTAACTTAGACAAATAGTTTTGGAGATGAATTAAAAATTAAATCCAAAACTGCCTGTAATCCCAAAATCGCGAGCTTCAGGGGTGTCAAGATAGTTGCCTCTAAAGTTAAAGTCAATGCGGAACACTTTGAAGATATTCCCTACGCCAACGCTATATTCATAATAAATTTTGTCTGTAGGCGCCAGATAGGTTAATCCTGAGGCATTCAAATCTCTATTGGCTTGTGAGACCTCTCCCCATACGCCTCTAAATCCAACAATTTCTCGAAGGTTTAACTTGCGCAAGAACGGAATTCTTGAGAAAAATCGTCCGTTGAAATTATGCTCTAAATGTAAAGAGGTGTAAGTATCAGTAACAAACTCATAGTAATCCAATTGCGAAAAGGTATTGTAAATAGAAAAATACGACTGGTTACCAGGCACCACATTTAAAAGTCCCAGAGGTACTTCGCCAAACGTTTTACCTGCTTCAATAGTGGTCGTCAATCTTCCGTAGGCACCAATATGCCATGGTTGAATATAAGAAAACTGCACTTTGGTATAATCAAAATCGCTGTTCAAAATCGACTTATCACCTCGCGTGACCTGTGCAAACAAACTTGGAAATCCATCATTTGAGATTCGGCGCTCCACACCAAACCCGGTCATTTTACGTCCTGGAAAGTAAGAGACAGAAAAAGAATTTTCATACTGATGAATCTCGGATTCTGTAGTAGTTCGAGTTTCGTCAGTGTAAAAATCCAAGCTAAATGTATCGGAGGCTGAAACTAAGGTTTTATAAGTGCCGCTCAGTCTAAACTCGAGGTTTCTTACTGGCTCAAGTTCAATGGCCACGGTAGTTAGATTGACGTTGGTCAATTTATCATTGGTGCTTGTTCCAAACAATGCAGATGAGGCCAAACTCCGGCCTAGGATATCTGTGGATGAGGTCAGGTTAACACCTATTTGTTCCACATCACGTCTATGTCCAACGGAAATGATGAATCTATTTCTTTTGTCAATCAGCCATTTTCCGGAAACGCCATATTTGAATTTATCGTCTTTAAATCCGTAGGCCAAAAAACCTTCCAAACGCCATAAATCGTTAGGACCAAAATAAGTTCTCCCGCCCGTTCTGACGCGAATGCCCTCAACATCATTGAAGCCAAACGTGGAAAAAATGGGACCATAATCAAAATTAATATCTGTAAACTCAACATATCCCGAACCTAAGATACTTCCTATATCATATAACCGTTTAAACTTTTTTACAGTTTTTAGCGTGTCCAGCATTTTATAGACGCCCCTTTCATCCTGACTTAGGGCTTCCATTCGGTTGGCGGTCCAAAACTCATCATCCCGATTATAGACATCTTCGTTATAACTGTACACTTCCTTGGTATAAAACTTGTCGTCCTTAGGAATGTCAAAGGCGTAATTATCGTAAAGCGTGGTGCGCTTTCCATAAATACCTCGCGATTTTTCCTTTTTATTAAAGGCGAAATCCGACATGAAGTAATCGCGCTTGATCATGAACACCGAATCATTTAGAACTTCAAATTCTTGTTCGATATAAATTTCCTTCACCCAGTTAATATTCGCGCTTTTTGAGGCCTGCATGTTGATTTCTTTGATGGCGAAGGTGGTATCATTGACCCAAAAATCGCCTTTAAAGGTCAGTTCATTCTTTCGTCTCGGATAATAAATGATATTATAACACCATTTATTATCGATGAATGAACTATCTCGGAGCACATAATTATAGGTATTGATGCCCGTCTTTGACAACGGACTCACAAAGCTTTTATCAAAAAACTTGAGATAGTTATCGTAAATATCAAAGTCAGAATAGAGGTCGTCCACAAAATCAATAATGATCTGGTTATTGCTAAAACCTGAGTTTTTATTCCCTTTTAATTCCTCCTTTTCCTTATTTTTCAAATTATCTCCATACACTTTGCTTCGTGCTTCGTTGATAAAAATGGGCAGGTAGGTCTTTCCGGTCACTCTACTGGTATCCACTTGGTCAAAGACAAACTCCATTCCCCTAAACAACTTGCTTTTGATCAACGCACTGTCAATGGTATTGATATCAAACTCTACTTTTTCGTACTTGTCGTATTCGTATTGCTTAAATTGACGCAATCCGTTTTGGCGTTTGCGTTCCCAAATTTTCTTTAAGATGGCAATGGCAGGATTTTCACTTTCTTTTTTGGATTGTTTTCCGGTAACAATAAAGACTTCGTCCAATTGACCTGCATCTTCCTTTAGGATGAATTTCAGATCGTAATTGACCTTCTTTGTCAACGGAATTTCTAAGGTTTCATAACCTAGAAAGGAGATGATAAGGGTACCGTAGGTGCTACCAGATTCCAAATAAAAACGGCCATCTTCATTGGTAATGGTGCCTTCTGTGGATCCTTTAAAAAGCACATTGGCGTAAGCAACAGAAACATTGTTCTCATCAAACACATAACCACTGACTTTGGTTTGGGAGACGGCGGAACACATTCCGAGGAAAAAAAGTAGGATGCGGAGATTTAGGTTCATAAGACAAAAAACTTCATCAACACTAATGTCAATGAAGTTAGGATAACGCCATCCCGATAGCTATCGGGAGCAGATTTATTTATACATGACTTTTTTAACCGCTTTTACCACCTCATCACTATTAGGCAACCATTCTTTAAAAAGGTTTGGAGAATAGGGTGCTGGGGTATCAGCTGTGTTTATTTTTACAACAGGAGCATCCAAATAATCAAAAGCTTCTGATTGGACAATATAGGTTATTTCTGTAGAGATGTTCCCGAAAGGCCAAGCCTCTTCCAACACCACTAATCTGTTTGTTTTCTTTACGGACGTTAAGATGGTTTCCTTATCCAAAGGACGTACGGTTCTTAAATCAATGATTTCACACGAAATACCTTCTTTTTCCAGTTCTTCAGCAGCTTTGAAGGCTTCTTTTATAATTTTCCCAAAAGAAACAATGGTCACATCGGTACCTTCACGCTTCACTTCTGCAACCCCTAACGGAATGGTATATTCCCCTTCCGGCACTTCTCCTTTGTCGCCATACATTTGTTCACTTTCCATAAAAATAACTGGATCGTCATCACGAATTGCCGATTTCAAAAGTCCTTTTGCATCGTAAGGCGTAGAGGGTACCACTACTTTCAATCCTGGGGTATTTGCAAACCAGTTTTCAAAAGCTTGAGAGTGCGTTGCTCCCAACTGACCTGCAGACGCCGTTGGTCCTCTAAAAACAATAGGACATGGAAATTGTCCACCGGACATTTGTCTAATTTTAGCAGCGTTGTTTATAATTTGATCAATCCCAACCAAACAGAAATTAAAGGTCATATATTCCACAATTGGTCGGCAACCAGTCATTGTAGAACCAATAGCTATCCCTGCAAAACCAAGTTCTGCAATTGGCGTATCAATCACACGTTTGGCACCAAACTCGTCCAACATTCCTTTTGATGCTTTATAGGCACCATTATATTCTGCAACTTCCTCACCCATCAAATAAACGGTCTCATCACGACGCATTTCTTCGCTCATGGCTTCACAGATAGCTTCTCTAAATTGAATTGTCTTCATTCACATCTTCGCTTCACTCCAGCGTGAGCAGTGCATTTTACACCGTCGCCCCAAAGGGAAGAACTTTTTTAGTTAATGTTTTAAATCGAGTAGCAAAAGTAACAATTATTGATAATAAAATAACAACATTTTTAAGTGAATAAATGGGAGCTCTTTAAAGTTCTCGATATTGATGTAAATCAAACCTTTAACTGCTGTTAAAATTTACTGAAACATTCCATTATGGAGATGAACAATTTGAATGGTCACGCAGAAACCCAAGGCTATAATGGAAATACATTATAATTTAAAAATTTCATATAAAGGACGTTCATTCAAAAGGAGTTTTGACCGCACTTCCCTACCCATACCAAAAGGATATAAATATCAAATTTAATCGTTGTCATGAGCTTGGCAAGTACTCATCCTTAAGTAATCTAAAAAATTTTCGTGAAATTTTTCACGCATTGAGAAGGAAATCAATAAAAAAGGTATTTTAATAAAATTTATTATGCACGCATAGTAAAAATGTCGTCTAAAATAATTAACTTCGTATCCTATTCAAATTGAAAGCAGTTTCTAGTGGTAGTTTCCAGCATTCTTCCACAAAACTATTAATATATAAAATTTTATAACATGAAAATACTTGTATGTATTAGCCACGTACCTGATACGACTTCTAAGATTAATTTTACAGATGACAACACCAAACTTGACACTAATGGAGTGCAATTTGTCATCAATCCGAATGATGAATTTGGTTTAACCCGCGCCATGTGGTTTAAGGAAAAACAGGGCGCTACTGTGGACGTAGTTAACGTTGGCGGTCCAGAAACCGAACCTACGTTACGGAAAGCTTTAGCAATTGGTGCGGATAGCGCCATTCGGGTCAACGCTGCTGCCACCGATGGTTTTGCGGTAGCCAAACAATTAGCACATGTCGTCAAAGATAGAGGTTATGATTTGGTCATTGCCGGCCGTGAGTCTATTGATTACAATGGGTCCATGGTTCCAGGAATGTTAGCGGAATTGATTGGTGCCAACTTTGTAACCAACTGCATCAGTCTTGAAGTAGATGGTACAAACGCCAAAGCCATGAGAGAAATTGATGGCGGAAAAGAAACTGTATCCACAACTTTACCTCTAGTGATAGGGGGGCAAAAAGGATTAGTGGAAGAGAGTGATTTGAGAATTCCTAACATGAGAGGGATTATGCAAGCACGTCAAAAGCCATTAAAGGTTTTAGAGCCAGTTGACGCTACCAAAGAAACAGCAACAGTTAAATTTGAAAAACCAGAACCAAGAGGTGCCGTGAAAATGATTTCTCCTGATAATCTGGATGAATTGGTTAACTTACTTCATAACGAAGCAAAAGTCATATAAAACTCCAAGAGTGAGTTCCAAATCAAGATTGGAATTTAGGAGTTTCACCAATCAAAATTTATAAATTAATCATGTGATTCCCAGTTTTGTGGGAATGATAAAAAAAATAAAAGATTATGTCAGTTTTAGTATATACAGAATCAGAAGAAGGAAAATTCAAGAAAGTTGCTTTTGAAGTGGCATCTTACGCAAAAGCTGTGGCCGACCAAATGGGCACCACGGTCACTGCCATTACAATTAACGCCGATGATGTTTCAGAATTGGGAACCTACGGAGTTGATAAAGTATTAAAGGTAAAAGATTCTAAATTGGATGCTTTTAATGCAAAAACTTATGCCAACATTATCAAGCAAGCAGCGGAACAAGAAGGCACCAAAGTAGTGGTGGTCAGTTCAAGTGCGGACAGCAAGTATCTTGCGCCCTTATTGGCGGTTGGGTTAGATGCCGGATACGCCTCTAACGTGGTTGAAGCGCCAACCAGTGCATCACCATTTACAGTTAAACGCACTGCTTTCACCAATAAAGCTTTTGTCTTTTCAACGATTGACACTGAGGTCAAAATTGTTGGCGTTTCGAAAAATGCCTTCGGATTAAAGGAAAATTCTGCGAGTGCAACTGCTGAAGACTTTTCGCCATCCATTCCAGAAAACGGGGTTCACGTAGACTCTGTTGACAAAGCCACCAATACCGTAACCATTGCCGATGCCGAAATTGTGGTTTCTGGAGGACGCGGATTGAAAGGTCCAGAAAATTGGGGAATGATTGAGGATTTAGCTAAGGTTTTAGGTGCAGCCACAGCATGTTCAAAACCTGTTTCCGATTTAGGGTGGAGACCTCATGGAGAACACGTTGGCCAAACCGGAAAACCAGTAGCAGCAAACTTATATATTGCCATTGGTATTTCTGGAGCTATCCAACACTTGGCAGGTATCAACGCCTCTAAAGTAAAGGTAGTGATCAATTCCGATCCAGAAGCTCCATTTTTCAAGGCCGCAGATTACGGTGTGGTGGGCGATGCATTTGAAGTGGTTCCAAAACTCACAGAAAAATTAAAGGAATTTAAGGCTCAAAACGCGTAAATTTCTTAACTTGTAGCAGCAACGTGACTGGTACATAAAATAGTTGCCATAAATACATGATTAAAAACCTGAATAAGGGTTCATGTATTTGTGGCAAAAATTTTCATAAACTTTTTTCTCTGGGAACTTCCCAAAAAATTATGATGATCACAGTTGGTAAAGTCCTAATTTAAGCAGTTATTTGTTTTTTATTTTATATGAGTTTAGTCCGATTGAACATAAAGGGAATTTCCTATAGCCAAACGCAAAATGGTGCGTATGCCCTTATTTTGAATGAAGTAGATGGCGATCGCAAACTCCCAATTGTCATTGGAGCATTTGAGGCTCAATCTATTGCTATTGCTCTCGAAAAGGAAATTCGCCCTCCACGTCCATTAACCCATGATCTTTTTAAAAATTTCGCTGATCGTTTTGATATTGTTGTCAAACAGGTCATCATTCATAAATTGGTAGATGGCGTATTTTATTCCAGTTTAATCTGCGAACGCGATAAAATAGAGGAAATCATAGACGCACGAACCAGTGACGCGATTGCCTTAGCACTTCGTTTTCAGGCGCCAATTTTTACTTATAAAAACATATTGGACAAAGCTGGAATCTATCTCAAAGTAAATCCTCAAAAAGATGAGGAACAACAAGACAGTATCCTTCTGGACGATTTGGTAGCTGAAGAAATAGAATCCACTATTCAAGATGATTTAAAAACCAAAACTCTTGCAGAACTTCATTCTTTATTGGAACAAGCCGTCTTAAGCGAAGATTACGAGCTTGCGGCAAAGTTAAGAGATGAGATTTCTAAACGCTAAACGACCTATCAGATGAAACATTTCTTTTTAGCTTTTATAGCTATTTTTTTTGGAGTAACCACCACATTAGCACAAAGCATAGAAAAGAAATGGCAGATTGAAGCGGTCCAAAATGATCAAGGCATCAATCTTTACAATATCAATCCAGAGACTGATGGCCTAAGCCTTAATAATGGCGACTTTGTCTTCTATTTAAAATCGAAGGACAGCAGCGCCACCAAAGGCAATTATATAACCCAAAATAAACTGTTGGTTTTATATTATGACGATCCTTCTGAAGTAATTAAGCGTTTAAAAGTCAAAACATTAACCGATTCAACATTAGTCCTTCAAGACAAAGAGGTCAGTTATATTTTCTCCACCCCGAAAGATACCGTCTTGGTCACGGAAGCGGCCACCAGCAGCATTACTCCCAGCCAAGGCTTTACTATGTCCAGTTTACTCCGCGGCGCGTTAGGAATGTTTGTATTGCTCTTGTTATCATTTATTTTGAGTCAAAACAGAAAAGCCATCAACTGGAAAACTATTGGTTTTGGGCTTGCTGCACAATTGTTATTGGCCATTGGAGTTTTAAAAGTTCCATTTATTCAAAAAGCATTCGAAATAGTTGGAAAGATGTTTGTGAAGGTCTTGGAATTTACCCAGGCAGGAAGTGAATTTTTACTTGGAGGTATGATGGACGTCAGCAGCTTTGGGTTTATCTTTTTGTTTCAGGTATTGCCAACCATCATTTTCTTTTCCGCATTAACCTCCGTTTTATTTTATTTGGGAGTCATTCAAAAAGTGGTGGCAGGGATGGCTTGGATATTGACCAAGCTCTTAAAAATTTCTGGTGCTGAAAGTTTAAGTGTTGCCGGAAATATCTTTTTGGGCCAAACAGAAGCGCCTTTAATGATCAAAGCTTATCTGGAAAAGATGACCAAATCTGAAATTCTTTTGGTCATGATTGGCGGAATGGCTACCGTTGCAGGCGGTGTATTGGCAGCATATATCGGATTTTTAGGTGGTGAAGACGAAGCGCTCAAACTGTTTTATGCCAAGCATTTATTGACCGCCTCTGTTATGGCCGCTCCTGGCGCTATTGTGATTTCAAAAATGTTATACCCACAACAAAAACCGATCAATACAGAAATTGAGGTTTCACAGGAAAATATTGGTTCTAATATTTTAGATGCCATTGCCAATGGAACTACGGAAGGTTTAAAATTAGCCGCTAATGTAGGTGCTATGCTGTTGGTTTTTATTGCGTTTATTGCGATGATCAACTATGGTTTTGGTAAGCTCGGAAATGTGACCGGTTTAAACACATTAATAGCCAATAATACGCCCTATGTGGCTTTGTCATTGGAATTTATTCTAGGGTATATTTTCTCACCTTTAATGTGGCTCATTGGTGTTGCCACAGAAGACATGGCACTTATGGGACAATTGCTGGGCATTAAACTGGTGGCAAGTGAATTTGTGGGCTATATCCAATTGGCAGAACTCAAAAATGTGGCGAGTGTGACCCATTTGAAGTTTGAAAAATCGATTATTATGGCCACTTATATGCTATGCGGATTTGCAAATTTTGCATCGATTGGCATCCAAATTGGCGGCATTGGATCTTTGGCCCCTGGACAACGCAAGACCTTATCTGAATTTGGAATGAAGGCGCTCATCGGTGGAACTATTGCATCATTATTATCTGCTACCATTGCGGGAATGATCATAGGGTAACGAACTGAAGCCTCTTAACTTTTCCACTTATAATTTTAACACCCATATCGCTTCGCCAAGTTCTTAACTTTCTTTAATTTTGGCTTTTAAGAAAAAAGAACGTTTAATTAATAAGATTACCACTTTCGTGGGAAATTAGCATGAAACAATATCACGACCTCGTAAAGCATGTCATAGAAAACGGTACCCAAAAAGGAGACCGTACTGGAACTGGGACCAAAAGTGTATTTGGATATCAAATGCGTTTTGACCTTAGTGAAGGCTTTCCCATGATTACGACCAAAAAACTCCATTTAAAGTCCATTATCTATGAGTTGCTCTGGTTTTTAAAAGGAGACACCAACATTAAGTACCTCAACAATAACGGCGTTAGAATCTGGAACGAATGGGCGGATGGCAATGGCGATCTAGGTCCCGTTTACGGACACCAATGGCGCAATTGGAACAATGATGAGATTGACCAAATAAAGGACGTTGTAGACACGCTTAAAAACAATCCCAATAGCCGTCGCATGTTGGTTTCCGCTTGGAATCCTTCGGTATTGCCTGACACTTCAAAATCATTTTCAGAGAATGTTGCCAATGGCAAAGCGGCGCTTCCCCCATGCCATGCTTTTTTCCAATTTTATGTTGCGGATGGGAAACTATCCTGTCAACTTTATCAACGGAGTGCGGATATCTTTTTAGGGGTTCCTTTTAATATTGGCTCCTATGCCCTTTTCACCATGATGATGGCGCAGGTTTGCGGCTATGAGGCAGGAGAATTTATCCATACCTTTGGAGACGCACACATTTACAACAACCATATGGACCAGTTGGAGCTGCAATTGTCACGCGACATCAGACCTCTTCCAAAAATGATCTTAAATCCTGAGGTTACAAACATCTTCGACTTTAAATTTGAAGATTTCACCTTAGAAAATTATAATCCTCACCCACATATTAAAGGGGTTGTGGCGGTTTAAGCCAAAAAATTTAGTTTGGTGTACAAAACTAACAAAGGCGATTACCAGTTGGAAATCGCCTTTGTTAGTTTACTTCGTGAATCTGTTACAGATTCAATACGCCATTTTCTCCTCCAAACTCATTCGTTTTGTAAGCATCAGCGTTCTCCTCGTTTGTAAAAGTACCATCCACAAGATATTTGAACTCATAAGAGTTGTCTTTTTCTAAATCTATAGTGCCTTTAAATGTTCCATTCTTCAATTTCTTAAGCTGCAACGCTTTTTTCTCATTCCAATCATTAAAGGTCCCAAGAACACTTACTTTTTTAGCCTCTTCAGCAGGTACCGAAAAAGTCACTTTGCAAATAGGTTTACTTTTTAAGTATTGTTTTGTAATAGCCATAATTTAAATTAATTAATTTTGGCGCAAATATAAGTATAAATCAATAATTTTGCCCATTTAACTCTCGCACAACCAAAGATTTATCATTTTCATAAGAATATGTTTCATATTATTTCAACTTAGTAATGAATCTTAGTATATGTTATTGTATTATCAATATTTCAAATTTTCTTTTATACTGATTCTCAAGGCATTTGACCTTTGACCGGTCTTTTTAAGACCTAATTTTAAAGATCGTTGGATTGAATTAAGCATTTCATCAAAAAAAACTAACTTTACAAAAAATTTCAATATCATGTTTGGCAAGAAAAGACCTGTAGACAAAATTGACAAAGAGCAATTGGAGCTTATTGAAGCTTCGCAACGCAGAATTAAACAAAAAAAACGTTTATACTATCATTTCGTGATCTTCTTAATAGGTGCACTTTTTTTAATTTTTTTAAACACCGTCTTAGGTCTAGGAGAAGATAAAAAAATATGGGGATTGGATTGGTTCGTATTTGCAATTTTGGCGTGGTTATTCCTTTTTGTTTTTCATCTTTTCAACGTGTTTATTACCCATAAATTTATGGGCAAAGCATGGGAAGATGCCCAACTGACCAAATTGGTCGCCAAACAAAAAGAACGGATTTCAAAACTTCAGGCAGAGGTTGAAAAAAAGTATCCTTTGGAGTCTACGGCGCCGACTACTCCCGTGGTTGAAAAAAAAACGAAAGTTCATAAAAATTTAACCCTCATCGCGGCCGCTGCAGAAAACGATGTCATTGGCAAGGACAACCAATTGATTTGGCATTTGAGTGATGATTTAAAACGTTTTAAAACCCTGACCTCAAATCACTGCATTATAATGGGTCGAAAGACGTTTCAGAGTTTTGGCAAACCGCTTCCCAACAGAACACACATTGTTATTAGTCGCCAACAGAATTTTTCAGTTCCCCCTGGTGTCAATGTAGTTCATAGTTTGGAAGATGCCTTAGATGCTGCTAAGAATGATTCTCAACCCTTTATCATTGGTGGTGGCGAAATATACCGACAAGCCATGCCCTATGCCGATAAAATAGAATTGACCAGAGTTCATGAGCGTTTTGATGGCGATACTTTTTTTCCAAAAATTGATTCCTCCGTTTGGACAGAAACTCAAAACATCTTTAATGATAAAGATGAAAACCACCCGCATTCTTTTTCATTCATTACTTACCAAAGACGATAAAAACTAAAAAGTGAAGCTTAAAAGAAGAAGAAAGTTAGTCACCTACCTCAATATTCTCGATCAGCCCATTCGGTTCAACCCGTTTTTATTCAGCCGAAAATTTATACTTTGGGCTTTTTTAGGTCTCCTTGGGGGTGTCATAGCTGGATTATATTGGCTTGTTCTTGAATTTTTCACCCATCAATTGGGTTATTTTGAGGGTTGGCTCGTGATTCCAACCATGGCCATCTGCGGTTTGTTGGCAGGTTTGATTATTCATTTTATTGGCGACCCGGGTGAAATCCATCTTATTGTCAACAATATCCGGTTCAACAAAGGAAAGCTTGACCCCAAGAACAATCCGTCCATGATCTTATCTTCTTTACTTTGTATTGCTTCAGGTGGCAGTTTAGGTCCTGAAGCGCCGTTGGTTCAGGTGGTCGGCTCAACGGGCACCTGGTTTGGAAAGTTATTCCGCCTAAAAGGTGAAGATTTAAGATCTATGAGCATTGCTGGGATGGCATCAGGTTTTACGGCCATGTTTGGCGCTCCTTTAGGTGGCAGTTTGTTCGCCCTTGAAATTTTGCACCATAAACATGCGGTCGAATATTACAAGGCCATCATGCCGGCATTTGTAGCCAGTTGTTTTAGTTATTTGGTATTCGCATTAATTACGCAACTGAGCGTGGGTGCGCTATGGCATTTGCCTTCTTACGAAATGTTGACCAAATTTGATTTTCTTTACGCCGTACTATTTGCAATTATCGCCACTTGTTTTGGATGGTTATTCATTTTTTGTACCAAAATGTTCAAGCAACTGTTTTCAAAATTAGTAGTTCCTATTTATATAAAAACATTCATCGGCGGCATTTCTTTGGGCATTATCGCGTATTATTTACCCTTGACGAGATACTTCAGCCATTACGAACTGAACACTCTTTTGATTAGCGATTTTTCGTTAAAAATGCTTATCGCCATTCTAATTTTCAAAATCATAGCCATTGCCATAACGGTGACTTCTGGATGGCGAGGCGGTTTTATTATTCCACTGTTCTTTTGCGGCGCTACCTTAGGCTTGATCATTCATCAATTTATTCCATCTATTAGTTTATCGTTAACTATTGTGAGCTGTATGGCCGCCATCAATGCGTGTGTTACTAGAACACCCATGAGTACTACCATCCTATTGGCAACATTAACGGGTTTCACCTATTTTATTCCCATCCTGTTTGCGAGTTTAACTGGCTATTTCTTAGCTCCAAGGATTCCGTTCATTACGTCCCAAATGGAGAATAAAGAAGCCTAAGTGGGGATCGAAGAATATCGTTGCGTTCTCACCTATCCTAAGTGCTTTTTAATTAATTTTGCGCCATGATAAAAGACATTCAGCTTCGTGTAAGCCTCCTGGAGGAAAAGCAACCTAATATTTTAACACGAAAAAGCGCCAAGGTTCTTGGCATTTCAGAAGCTAAGATTTCGGGGATTAAAATACTCCGCAAATCCATCGATGCCCGAAAGAAGCAGATTATTTTTAATTATAAAGTCGCCGTTTATATTAATGAACCCGTTCCTGAAACTTCAGATTATAGTTTTGACTATCGCGATGTATCCAATGCAAAACCCATACATATTATTGGTTTTGGACCTGCCGGAATGTACGCTGCATTGCGTTGTGTAGAATTGGGCTTTAAACCCATTGTTCTGGAACGCGGAAAAAACGTCCAAGACAGACGTCGGGATCTGAAAGCCATCAACCAGGATCATTTTGTAAATGAAGATTCCAACTATTGTTTTGGAGAAGGCGGTGCCGGCACCTACAGCGATGGTAAATTATACACCAGAAGTTTAAAACGCGGTGATGTCCGTCGTGTTTTTGAGAATCTCGTCTTTCATGGCGCCACGGATCAGATTTTAGTAGATGCCCATCCGCACATTGGCACTAACAAACTGCCCAAAGTGGTTCAAAATGTTCGTGAAACCATCATCAATCATGGTGGCGAAGTGCACTTTGACACCAAAGTCACCGATTTTGTTATAAAAGATAATACAATCAAGACCCTTGTACTTCAAAATGGTGATGCGATGGACGTTGATAAGGTAATCCTTGCTACTGGACATTCTGCAAGGGATATTTATTATCTGCTTCATGAGAAGAATATCGCCCTCGAAGCCAAGTCCTTTGCGATGGGCGTTCGTGTGGAACATCCACAGCACATCATTGATTCCATTCAATATAGTTGCAGTGGTGACCGTGATGCCCTATTACCGGCAGCATCTTACAGTATTGTAGAGCAAGTAAACGGTAGAGGTGTATATTCATTTTGTATGTGTCCCGGCGGGTTTATTGTACCTTCGGCCACGGCAAATGGTGAAGTGGTCTTAAATGGAATGTCACCCTCCAAACGAAACAACCAATTTGCAAATTCAGGTATCGTAGTTGAAATTAATGTCCACAAGGATTTATATAAATACGAACATTTTGGAGTTTTTAAAGCGTTGGAATATCAAAAGGATCTAGAACAGTTAGCTTATACCGCAGGTGGCAGGACCCAAACAGCCCCAGCACAACGTCTCACAGATTTTGTGGAAGGCAAACTTTCTGCAGACCTCAACCCGAGTTCCTATCAACCTGGACTGAAATCGGCGCCATTACATTCTTTATTGCCAAAACTTATTGGTGGTAGTCTACGCAACGGGTTTAAAATTTTTGGTGAAAAAATGAAAGGTTATTATACGGAAGAAGCTAATGTGGTAGGGGTGGAATCTCGCACCTCATCTCCGGTGAGCATTCCAAGAAACGAACGTTTAGAACATCCACAAATTTCCAATCTATTCCCTTGTGGCGAAGGCGGCGGTTATGCTGGCGGCATTGTTTCTGCTGCGATGGATGGCGAACGTTGTGCGGAAGCTGCTTGTGGGATTTTTGATTAACGTTGTTCAGAATTGAAACTTGGAATTTTGAATTTTAAACGTCATGTTGTAAACAATGAATAATTCCAAGGTGAAGGGTTTTTAAGATTATTAGAAGCAACACGAAAATGACAGAAAAAGAAAAAATGATTGCGGGACAACTGTACTCTCCTTCGGACATACAATTAGTTGAAGAACGAAGACACGCAAGAATTACATTTCGAGTATACAACACATCACATCCCGACGAAAAGGAAACCAGAAAAAAGTTACTTGAAGATCTTCTAAAAAGCAAACCTCAAAATTTATACATTGAACCTCCGTTCTATTGCGATTATGGCTACAACATTCAATTGGGCGCCAATGTTTATATGAACTACAACTGTTGCATTTTGGATGTCAGCAAGGTCAAAATTGGTGATAATACCATGTTTGGGCCTAATGTTCAAGTTTATACCGCAACCCATCCTTTAGAATTTAAAGCACGCAACAGCGGTTTGGAATATGCAAAACCAATTATCATAGGCAATAATGTTTGGATAGGTGGAAATGCTACAATTTGTCCGGGGGTCACTATCGGCAATAATGTGGTTGTTGCAGCAGGGTCTGTCGTAACTAAAAGTTTTCCTGATGATGTGATGGTTGGTGGTAATCCAGCTAAGATTATTAAAAAAATTGACAATAATTAGGGTTTTTCAGCCTCTCCATTGAGGTAACTCGTAAAAAGACCTCTACTTATAGGGCGATTTTTCGCATAGTCTTGAAGGATGATTACCTCAAAAAAATAATTCCTATTTTTGCACATCTTAAAATTGACATAAAAATGAACGCATACATATTTCCAGGTCAAGGAGCCCAGTTTACAGGAATGGGATTGGACCTTTATGAAAACTCAGCTTTAGCCCAAGAACTTTTCGAAAAAGCTAACTCTATTTTAGGCTTCCATATCACCGACATCATGTTTGAAGGCTCTGCGGAAGATCTTAAAGAAACCAAAGTAACCCAACCTGCTGTTTTTTTACACTCAGTGATTTTAGCAAAAACCTTAGGTGATCATTTCAAACCTGATATGGTTGCAGGACACTCTTTGGGAGAATTCTCAGCATTGGTTGCCAATGGTGCTTTATCTTTTGAGGACGGATTGAAATTAGTCTCACAACGTGCTATGGCAATGCAAAAAGCGTGCGAACTGACACCAAGTACGATGGCAGCTGTTTTAGGTTTGGAAGATGCCATTGTTGAAGAGATATGTGCTAAAACAGAAGGTATCGTTGTGGCAGCAAACTATAACTGTCCTGGTCAACTGGTAATTTCTGGTGAAGTAGATGCGGTTAACCGCGCCTGTGAAGCCATGAAAGCAGCCGGCGCAAAACGTGCGTTGGTATTGCCTGTTGGTGGCGCATTCCATTCCCCCTTAATGGAACCTGCACGTGAGGAATTAGCGTCAGCAATAGAAAATACGCCGTTCAGTAAACCTAATTGCCCAATTTATCAAAATGTTACGGCAAATGCTGTAATCAATGAAAATGAGATTAAAGCCAATTTAATTTCACAATTGACCGCCCCAGTACGTTGGACACAATCTGTACAGCAAATGATTGCAGATGGCGCACTTCTATTCACCGAAGTCGGACCAGGAAATGTATTGCAAGGCTTGGTCAAAAAAATCAACAGAGAGGCACAAACCGCGGCTGCAACTTTTACTCCTAAATTATAATAGATGAAATTATCAAGAACCGTAAACATCATCTTATTGATTGTTGCCAATATTGCTATAGATCAAATTTCAAAATTCATAGTTAGGGCCAAAATTGCACAAAATGAAGTGATTGAACTCATAGGCGATACCTTTATCATGACCAAAGTTGAAAACTCAGGCGCATTTTTAGGTATGGGAAGTGAGCTGAGCCCAACTTTAAAATGGATCTTATTATTGATCGTGCCCATCATTGTATTGGCTGGCGTCATGTATTATATAATCACCAACAAAACCTTGGATAGATTAAGCCTAATTGCATTTTGTTGCATTGTAGGTGGTGGGATTGCCAACGTTTTCGATCGATTTATGTACGGATCAGTAACCGATTTTTTTCATATCGATTTGGGTGGTGTGTTCCGGACTGGCATCTTCAACGTCGCGGATATGTCGGTAAGTTTTGGAATGATCCTCCTGATTATTGCAAGTTTTAAACAGAAGAAATTAGAAAAAGCAAACGCATAAAAAAAGCCTCATTTTCATGAGGCTTATATCATTTTATAATCTTTATTTAATTAGCGAGGTTACAATCTTTACAATCCTTGACTTCTCCATAATACGTTTCTCTATATTTATGAAGTGTTTTGTATGGAATACTTAAAAATTGCTTTTTAATATAAGTAACTCTCGTTACTAGAGCACCCATTTTTGGTGTAAATCTTCCTTCAGCTTTTGTCTCTCTTTTAATACTAAACAGTTTCATTTATTTTTTCTTTTGTTTTTAACGGTCAAATCCATTCGCCATTTAAAATTCTATTAAATAGAATTTTGTTAGGCTCATTTCATCATTTATTCAATGATCATTAACTACAAAGAAACGAATTGATATGGAAATATCCAAACCATTCCTGTTAAAACCATGTTTATCAAGATGTTAATTATGACACCAATAACTATTAAGCGATTTAATTGCCATATCACCAGCTGGATCCACCTATGGTTATGACATGTTTAATGGCAAAAAGGGCTATTGTTTGTATATTTTGCCTTCTTTCATCACAAATACTATGTGGTTCATAGTATCAATATGCTCTATGGGATCCTCATTTGTAGCGACAATATCTGCTAAGAAACCGGTTTTTAACTGACCTATTTCATTTTCCATTTTTAACAGCATGGCGTTGGTGACTGTGGCACTTTGGATGGCTTTAATTGCCGGCATTCCCGCTTCCACCATATAACCAAACTCTTTAGCATTTTCACCATGGGCAAATACACCTGCGTCAGTCCCAAACCCAATTCCAACACCTTTTTTATAAGCTCTCGCAAACATATCTTGCATTCTTGGACCAATATCCAAAGCTTTTACAACGATCACTTCAGGGTAGTAATTAGGAATTTTTGCGTTTTCAGTCACTGTTTTTCCGGCAATAATCGTCGGCACTAAATACACATCATGCTTTTTCATGAGCTCCATGGTTTCATCACTCATAAACGTACCGTGTTCAATGGTCTTTACTCCGCCAAGGATAGCGCGTTGCATCCCTTCATCCCCATGTGCATGGGCAGCAACGTTCATACCATAGTCTTTTGCGGCATCAGAAATAGCTTTTATTTCTTCTACAGTAAATTGGGGATTCTGTCCGCTTTTTGCGACACTCAAAACCCCACCTGTAGCCGTAATTTTAATCCAATCAGCCCCATTTTTATAGCGCTGGCGTACTGCTTTTCTCGCATCTTCAACACTATTCACCACACCTTCCTTTGGTCCTGGATCACCCATGAGCTCCTTTTTGGTACCATTGGTTGGATCAGCATGCCCTCCGGTAGTTGCCAAAGACTTTTCAGAAGTAAAAATTCTTGGGCCATCAACCTTTCCCGCATTGACCGCATTGCGCAGGGCTACATTTACACCTGAACCACCCAAATCTCTAACCGTTGTAAAACCGGACATCAAAGTGACATTCGCAAAGTGCTGCCCATTAAAGGCAATATCCGCCTCATTAAGGGTATACTTTTGAAGATAGGCTGCTGGATTGGTTTCACTCTCAATATGAACGTGCATATCAATCAGTCCAGGCATCACCGTTTGTGACTTTAAATCAATGACGACATCATCAGTCGATTTAGGCGTCGAAAAACCATCTTCAATAGCCACGATCTTCTTTCCAGAAACAACAATCGTTTTATTGGTCAGCACTTTGCCTTCCTTGGTATCAATCAATTTTCCGCAATGCAAATACGTGTTTTGGCCAATTAATAGCGTGCTGATTAAAAGACTACAGAAGAGAAAAGCTTTTTTCATGGTTGTGAGTTTATATGTTTCTGAGATGTTTTTCCCATTTCCAAGCGGATAACAAGGCATCGTCCAAATTGGTTTCTGCTTTCCATCCCAATTCGGTGTTAGCTTTTGTCGTATCGGCATAAGCCTGAATGACATCACCTTCACGTCTTGGAGCAATCTTATAATTTAGTTTCTGACCTGAGGCTTTTTCAAAAGATTGTATGACTTCCAAAACAGAACTGCCTTTTCCGGTTCCCAAATTGAAAATCTCATAATTGGTAGCGTTATTTTTGCCAACTAATCTTTCCAAAGCTACCACATGCGCCTTTGCCAAATCGACTACGTGAATATAATCTCTGATACAGGTGCCATCTGGCGTTGGATAATCATCTCCAAAAACGGAAAGTTCCTTGCGCAGACCTGCAGCGGTTTGAGTGATAAAAGGTACCAAGTTTTGTGGTACTCCAATTGGTAATTCGCCTATTTTGATACTGCTATGGGCGCCTATCGGATTAAAATAACGAAGGGCAATGGCATTTAAAGTGGAATTGACCTTGCACGTGTCCTTAATAATTTCCTCTCCAATTTGTTTGGTATTCCCATAAGGCGACTCTGCCATTTTTATGGGAGCCGATTCGGTAATTGGCATTTCGTCAGCCTGTCCATAAACCGTACAAGAGGAACTGAAAATAAAATTTTGTGTTGGTAAATGCAGAAGTGATTTAAGAACATACACCAAGGTGTTGATGTTGTTTTCATAATAGAGCAAGGGTTTTTCAACACTCTCACCTACAGCCTTACTTGCTGCAAAATGAATGACGCCAACAATATCCTGATGTTTGCCAAAAAATGCTTCCACTTTGGATTTCTCCTTTAAATCTAACTTTTCAAAAGCTGGCGCTTTCCCGGTAATCGCAGTAATTCCGGCCAAAACATCAATTGAAGAGTTAGAAAGATCATCAATAATGACCACTTCAAAACCCTTTTGTTGCAATTCAACAACCGTATGTGAACCGATAAAACCTAAACCACCT
Organism: Gelidibacter sp.; assembly: GCF_035515035.1. Lineage (GTDB taxonomy): Bacteria > Bacteroidota > Bacteroidia > Flavobacteriales > Flavobacteriaceae > Gelidibacter. The sequence goes on from NZ_DATJCA010000021.1 coordinate 26,967, forward strand.
GTTACTAAAACCTTTTTCATTTATGAATTTGAATTTACAAAATTAATAACTGTAGATGTTATGAATTCAATTTGTTCAGCATCCAATTCAGTATGCATAGGCAAAGAAATGACTTCCTTTACCAACTGATTCGTGACGACAAAATCTTCCTCCTTATATCTTGAATCTTTATACGCTTTTTGGAGATGCAGTGGAATTGGGTAATAAACACCGCAAGGAATACCGTTGTCATTTAAATGTTTGACCAAAGCATCACGATTGGTGTCCTTAACTTTCAATGTATATTGGTGGAACACGTGATTATCTGGAGCACCTTCCCTAAAAGGAACTACAATATTCTCATGGCCTTCAAAAGCTTTATCGTAAGCATTGGCAGCTTTCAATCGGGCAGCATTGTAACTATTTAAATGGTCCAGTTTGGTGTTTAAAACCGCCGCTTGAATAGAATCCAATCGCGAATTTACGCCCACCACATCATGATGATAACGCTCATACATTCCGTGATTTACGATTCCTCTTAGTTTATGTGCCAAATCATCGTCATTGGTGAAAATGGCACCGCCATCACCGTAACATCCTAAGTTTTTAGAAGGAAAAAATGACGTGGATGCCACGTGGCCTATCGTACCAATTTTCGTTTTTCTACCATCACTATATGTATAAGTTGCTCCGATTGCCTGGGCATTATCTTCAATAACATATAAATTGTGTTCTTCCGCAATTTCCATGATTGCTTCCATATTGGCGCATTGTCCAAATAAATGCACCGGAACAATCGCTTTAGTATTTGGTGTGATGGCTTTCTTTATGGCTTCAACATCAATATTAAAGGTTTTTGGATCCACATCCACCAAAACTGGCGTCAACTGCAATAAAGCAATAACCTCAACAGTGGCGGCAAATGTAAAATCGGCAGTAATAACCTCGTCTCCCGGCTTTAAATCAAGTCCCATCATGGCTATTTGCAAGGCGTCTGTACCATTGGCACAAGGAATGACGTGCTTGACATCAAGATAGTTTTCTAAATTTTTCTGGAACAGATGTACTTGCGGTCCATTAATATAAGCCGTAGTGTCAAGAACCTCTGTAATAGACGCATCAACCGCATCCTTAATTTTCTGATATTGACCTTTAAGATCAACCATTTGTATTTTTTTCATCTAGTTATATGTAGAATTGATAGTTAAAATCCTAAGCATTTATGAGGTTACGAAATTACGAAATTGCGCAGCTTATACCAATCATTCCTAAAGGTTTAATTTCATTTTTAATGATGAAACAGGCATGATATATAAGTAAAGTAGCAAAAATTCCCGAGTAGTTTTAAAGTAATTTAATGGAAAGAAATGTATTTTAGCAGAAATAATTCTTCTTGAAGGCACTCTATAACATAGCACTTTTTATCGCAGAATTTTCGCTCAAAATTCTCGCTTTTTTTAATAAAAAATTAAAATTAGGTGTTGATGGCCGTTCAAAAACTTATAAGATTTTAGAAGAACACCTAGCAAGTCAGGATCAAACCTTTTGGTTTCATTGCGCCTCCCTTGGTGAATATGAGCAAGGGCTTCCTATTTTCAAAGAACTGAGAGCGGAAAACCCTCAGCATAAAATAGTATTGACATTCTTCTCTCCTTCAGGTTATGAAATCCGCAAAAACACTGACGTTGCAGATGTGGTTGTTTACCTTCCAATGGACACTAAAAACAATTCAAAGCGTTTTCTAGAACTGGTCAATCCGGAACTGACCATCTTTGTGAAATATGAGATTTGGCCAAATTACCTCAGCGAATTAAAAAAACGAAATTTAAGAGCCATTTTGATTTCTGCCGTTTTCAGAAAAGAACAATCCTATTTTCAGTTTTATGGCAAAATGATGCGGGATGCCTTAAGCACGTTCGAACATATTTTCGTACAGGATAAAAGCTCGCAGTATTTACTGAATTCAGCTCATTTCAACAATGTCACCATTGCTGGAGACACCCGTTATGACCGGGTCTCCGATCAACTCCAACAGAATAATAAACTCTCATTTATTGAAGATTTCAGAGACGGAAAGCCCTGTGTGGTTATAGGAAGTTCCTGGCCTGAGGATGAAGCTTTATTTATCTCGTATATCAATCGTAGGACATCAAAGGATGTGAAATTCATAATCGCACCCCATAATATAAAGGGCAATCAAATTGATCATTTTGCGAAGCAGCTTAACAAGAAAACCGTACTGTTTTCAAAAAAAGACGATCACAATCTTGCAGAATTTGAAGTTTTCATTGTCGATACCATCGGGATTTTGAGCAAGATCTACAGTTATGCAGATATCGCTTATGTTGGAGGAGGAATGGGTCAGACCGGTCTTCATAACATCTTGGAACCTGCGGTATTTGGCGTCCCGATAATCATTGGAAAGAATTACAAGAAATTCCCGGAAGCCTTTCAAATGATAAAAAATGGCGGTGTCCTCAGCATAAAAAACAAGGAAGAACTACAGGATACATTGGATCGATTAATTAAAAATGCTGAAGAAAGAAAAGCCCTTGGCCATTTGAATAGCGCCTTTATTAAAAATAACAAAGGCGCAGTGATCCAAATTATGAGCTATCTTTGTAATTAGCTAGCAACGTTGTACGATGAGGTTGTTAACGAATTTTATAACTTTGAATTAATAATAAACACTAAAACAATCTTAATGAAAAAATTACTATTTAGTTCTGCCATGGTGCTCGCGCTAGGCTTATCATTGACATCTTGTAGAGATACAGATAAAAAAGAGGATTCAGTCATCATTATTGAAAAGGAAGTTGACAAAGCTCCTGAAAAAGCAGATGGCGCCCTTGAAAAAGCTGGAAGAGCGATTGATAATGCAGCAAAGGAAGTTAAAGAAGCAGGCAAAGCTGTGGATAGCGCTGCCAAAGAAGTTGTTGGCGACGATAACTAATTTTGAGTTAGGTTATATAAAAGGCCCATCAATTTGGTGGGTCTTTTTTTGATTCCTATATAAAAAACAAAAACCCTGATAATCTATTGATTATCAAGGCTTAGTACTCAAGGCGGGACTTGAAACCCACTATTTCAGACCTTATAAAACCTTATAAAAAATACGGGAATCATTAACAAACTCCATACTTTGTCCGCATTTATTGACCTACACGCGTATTGAACGAAATGCAACGAAATTGAAGCAACTGCAAATCCACCGTACAAAAATCGTACAAGCCGTACAAATTAGATTTTAATGTTTATATTTGAGTGTTCAAATGTTTAAAATTTCTTACTAAAATGGCAACGGTTAACTTTCTTTTACGTTCATCTAAGAACGTCGCACCTCTTACACTTCGATTATTATTTAGAGATAATAACAAACCCTCTAAAGTTTTTGACAAAGAAAAAAACGAATACTTAGAACTACCCTATACCGATTTTGTTTACAGTACTAAAACGAAATACCGTATTGATAAACCATACTGGAAAAAACACAATAGCAATTCCAAGGATGCTGAAACTAAAAACAAACAAGTTGAGGTAAAAGCAGATTTATTAAAAATCGAAAACTTTATACTGGATGCTTTTAACCAAACCAACGAAGCCAACATAGACAAAGACTGGTTAGATACTCAAATGGATCTTTTTTACAATCCAGTAACTGAAAACCAAAAAAGCGACTTATTAACCGATGCAATTCAAAGTATTATTGATGAAGCACCAACCCGCAAAAACGCCAAAGGTGGCATAGGCATTTCTCTAAGTAGGGTTAATAGTTATAAGTCACTTAAAAACATGATTACTGAATACCAAGGAAACAAAGCCTTAAAAGTCAAGGACGTAAACAAAGGATTTGCAAAGGATTTTTTGAAACATCTACTTAATACAAAACAATATCAAAAGAGTTATGCACTCAAAAAGATTGCAGATTTAAAAACCGTTTGCAATGATGCTGATATTTATGGAATTGAAACAAATCCACAGTATAAAAAAATTGATAGCACCAAACCGCAAAACGATAATATACTTTATCTAACACCCGATGAACTTAAAAAGATAGCAGAAACCAACCTACTAAACGAAGCGCACCAAAACGCCCGCAAATGGTTATTGTTAGGGTGCAACTTAGGTCAAAGAGGTGGCGACTTGCTAAAACTGAATGAAACCAATTTTATTAATCGTAACGGCTTAGAGGTTATTGAACTAAAACAACAAAAGACTGGTAAAAATGTTACTATTCCAGTACTGGAAACAACCAAAGAAATCATTAAAACGGGACTACCTTACAAAATATCAATTCAGAAATTTAATGAACATATCAAAGAGGTTTGCAGATTATCAGAAATTAACGAACTCGTTAATGGCGGGTTAATCACAGTAACCAAAAAAGGCGAGGGAAACAAAAAGAAACGCAAAATTGATGGCGTTTATGAAAAATGGGAATTAATATCTTCACACGTTTGCAGACGTTCATTTGCTACCAACTTATACGGAATACTACCTACTACCCTAATCATGCAGATAACCGCCCACAGTAGCGAAAAGATGCTATTAAACTACATTGGCAAAGATAGTTTAGACTTCGCCCAACAAATAGCAGACTTCTATACACTCCAGGCACTAAAGGACAAAAAAGAAACAACCTTAACAGTGATTAAAACTGCATCAAATCAAAACTAAAGCACTCTATAAACAAATAACAACCGATTAACAATCGTTTAAACCTCATCAAATTAAAACACTCAATTAACTATGAAAGTAACAACGTTTTTAGTTCACAATAAAGGATCTTACATAGAGTTAAAAAGTTTTTTTGACATGGGAACACCTCAACTTGAAGGATGCTCATTCTTATGTAACCAAACCAATGAATACATACCATCGGAGGTGCATACAATTTATATCATTTCATGGGATGGGTCGTTTGATGAGGTCGGTTTTGGCTATTCAAGAAAACACAATCTAAAACTTTTAGAAGCCTATCCAAATTGTCTTACTGGTAGGGTAGGAATATCAAACCAATCATTTAACGACTTAATCAAACCAGTTTATACAGACATTAGAAACACGACTTTGCACAATGGTTTCCTACTATCAAACGAGTTCAAAGATTGTCAAGTTTACGGTTTAGATTATTTTCTTAAACAAGATCCAAAAAAAAGATGGTCATTTGAAACAAAAACAGATGATTATATATTTAGGCGTATTGGACCAATAGAGATAATGAAAAACTAAATAAGGCAACGTAAAAAAATTGTTCAAATGAATATCAAAACTCATTATAGTTTAAAAGACTTTAAAGAAAATTACCAAATAGACTATAAAGAATACATTGAAGTGTTTAATGATTGCAGCGAAATGCAGTTTGTTATTGAGAACATAAATCATTATAAGATTTGTTTAAAAAATGTAACCTATCTCAAGTCAACAAGCGGACACGAACATATTGAAACACTCCTAACTGGTGAGAATTTTATGAAAGATGTAATTGACAAAATTACGCACAAAGAATATTTAGAAGTGTATAACACTCCAAGAAAGAGACTTGAATATACATTCCTAAACATTTTAGATTACTTAAAATCATTAAGTATTAAGACTAAAAATAATGAGTCTCAAAACCATGTTGATTTTTTAAATACAAACATTAAATTCAATGTATCACCAACCGAACTTATTGAATTAACAAAGTCTCTTATTGAAAATGGAAATGTAAAAGGCAAACAAAAGGATATAATTAACTCTTTTGCCAGATTTTTTAATATTGAAGTCAATAATCCTGATAAGCTTATAACAGATATTAAAAAACGTAATACAGGTAGTGAAACCCTTTTTATTGATAAACTAAAATCGAGTCTATACGATTACATGACTAAAGAAACCAAACGTTAGTGATACGTTAGTAACCTTTGAACCGCTTTAAAGCACTTCATATTTGCTGAAATATTAACAATATAAATTTTCAGCAAATGCAACAAATTCAATTCATTGGCACAACGCCAACCGCACTAATCGAGTTAATCGACGAAGTTGTTTCTAAACGATTAAGCGATTTAAAAAAGAACTTCACACCTAAAGAGCCTACGGAATTTTTGACACGTCAAGAAGTTGCCGAAATGCTTTCAGTCGATTTGTCAACCGTACACAACTGGACAAAGAAGGAAATATTGACCGCGAACCAAATAGGCGGGCGTGTTTACTACAAACGTAGTGAGGTCGAAAATTCATTAATCAAACTAAACAAATGATTATGAATACGGCAACCAAACCAATCGTTTTAAAATACGATGCAACGAACTTAGGTAAGTTTAAAAGCACTACACATTACCAACTTACTAACGGCAACTTAGATATAACCGATTTAACGGAACTACTCAATTTAAGTGTAGATAGAGAATGTGCGAAATCTTCGCCTACTTACTGGATACAAACCCGCAACGATAACAAATGGCAGAAACCCCGCCTTACTGGTTTATTCAAAACAGAATCACAAAACATTTATAAAGGCGACACGCAAAAAGGCAGAACCAAATTAGTATTTGTGTTTTCGGATCTAAGGCAGACTTTAACGGTTTACTATTTCAAAGACTTAAACTATCCAAACTTCTATAAGGATGATTTGAGCCGTTTTAAAGCATTTCTACAAAATACTAATCTATAACTATAAGACAAAAAAAGGCGGACTATAAAAGACCGCCTTTAATTGTTCAAATGTTAGGAATACGGCAACGTAAACCTATTACAAATATATGCCTTTATTTGTGATTGACTTCATCAAACTAAATCTAATCAATACGGACTTCGACTATATCGAAACGCACCCGCTATTAGATTTTATGATGGAGGTCAACACTAAGACTGGAGAACTTAAAAACGTTAAAAAAGCATATTACAAAGGTTTGGAATTTCGACTTTACGAACCAACGGAAAAAACAAACTCCAGGCGTTTAACATTAGAAGGTAGTTTGCATAAGTACTGGAATAATGGCGCACACAATTTTAATGATTTTGGAATTAATGAACTCGATGAGGTTTTGAATGATTTAAAAGAATGCTTCAATATACTGCAAAGCAACTGCGTTTTAAGAACCTTAGAGATAGGCGTAAACATAGAACCACCCTACAAGACAAAGACAATCTTAAATCAATGCTTACTTCATAAAACCGACCGCCTAAAATGGATCTACACCAAAGACGAAGGCAACTACATTCAAAGCAAACACCAACGCCATATAATAAAGATTTACGATAAACGCACTCACTACAAAAACAAAGGTTTCACTATTGACAAAGAAATACTAAGGTTTGAAATAAAATATACTAAGATGAGGTATCTACACAGTAAAGGAATTTACAGCCTTAACAATCTACTAAATTACGGCTTGCACCACTTCAAAACTGATTTATTAAAAGAATGGGATAACGTTCTAATATGTGATAAATCCATAATCAGTAAAACGAAATACAAAGACCAGTACGACAATATTAATTTTTGGTTAGACCTCAACTATAATAACTTCAAATACCATAGAAACAACCTAAAACGATTAACAGCAAAACAACCCGACAACATCAAAAAAAAGATTGCTGATTTGATTAAAAAGAAGTGTGAAATTCTAAATACCAATACTACCCAAATTAACCCTTTATATATACGGTTAAAAACGGTAGTTTCCACCTCAACAAATACGGATCAAAACAGACGTTTCTGTAAGGTCACTAATTTGAACATTTCAATGCAGAAAGTTGATAGTATTTTATTGTCACATACTGGATTGAGATACTACCACAAAACCGATAAGAAAATATACAAAGAGGTTAAAAATAAATACCTATCCAAACTTTGGATTAATGCAGATCATGCAACGCAAATAAAACAGATAGCACATAACATTAGGTGCAAAAGTTCCAACACCATGACCAGCAGAAAACGAAAACACAACCCTTTGCAGATGGAACTGTTTTAAGAATTGCGTACCCAGTACGCGCACGCGCGAGAATAGAGCCTAATTAATTGCCAATGTGACGAACCAATAGTAGAAAACCTAAGTATTCCTAAGGTTAAGAATACTGGAATCATGGCAAACAAAAATCTAAAATCGAAACAGTACGCCCGCACCCGCGCCCGCGCGCGTAGTTGCCAAATTGCACTAAGGTTTTATAGTCAAGGTTGTATCAAGGGTAAAACAACAAGATAGCAACAAGGGTAATCTAAAACGGTCGGAATTGGTCGGTTTAATACCAGAGAATTACAGAGGTTAAAAAATAGTGAGAATTAGCGAGTTTGAAACAATGAGTTAACAGTGAGTTAACAGTGAGATTAAAATGTTTATGGTTAGGATTAGTAAGGTTTAAAATACTCGGAATTACTCGAATTAATTTTATACGGAATATTACGGAAAAACACCCTTTAGAAAACCAATCGTACAAAAATCGTACAATTCATTGAAACAAAAAACCTCAACTATCTAATTTATAAGATGTTGAGGTCTCCCTAAGTACTCAAGGCGGGACTTGAACCCGCACGTCCTAATGGACACAGGATTTTAAGTCCGGCGTGTCTACCGATTCCACCACTTGAGCAAATGCATAAAGTACTCATTGCTTTAAACAACGTCCCGCAGCTGCGGAATCCATACTTTAGCTTTTTTTGGTATTGAGCGAAAAACGGGATTCGAACCCGCGACCTCCACCTTGGCAAGGTGGCGCTCTACCAACTGAGCTATTTTCGCATTAGTGCAATTAAATTAAAGAACGACTTCCGACCTCTATCGGATTGCGAGGGCAAATTTAATACATTTCTTAGAATTGCAAAGCCTTTTGAACAAAAAAAGACGTTTTTTTTATGCGCGTTTCTTTTTCAACAACATACGCTTAATTTCATTCAATTTCATAAGTGCTTCAACTGGGGTCAAAACATCAATATCGATATTGACAATTTCTTCCTTAATCTGCTCTAATAAAGGGTCATCTAAATTAAAAAAGCTCAATTGCATGTCGCTTTCAAGAGTACGCACCTTATTGGTCAACTCTTCACTACTATGCGACTTTTCTAATTGCTTCAAAATTTTATTCGCACGATGAATGACTTGTTGTGGCATTCCTGCCATTTTAGCCACATGGATTCCAAAACTGTGCTGGCTACCACCTTCTACCAACTTTCTTAAGAAAAGCACATTCTTTTTCAATTCTTTAACGGACACGTTGAAATTTTTGATGCGCACGAAGGTTTCGGTCATCTCATTCAATTCGTGGTAATGAGTCGCAAATAAGGTTTTGGGCTTACTGGGGTGCTCGTGCAAATACTCACTTATGGCCCAAGCAATGGAAATACCGTCATACGTACTTGTTCCACGACCAATTTCATCTAATAAGACCAAACTTCTCTCAGAGATATTATTTAAAATGGAAGCCGTTTCATTCATCTCGACCATAAAAGTAGATTCCCCCATCGAGATATTATCACTGGCTCCTACCCTCGTAAATATTTTATCGGTCAATCCTATTATAGCATGCTCGGCCGGCACGAAACTTCCCATTTGCGCCAATAGCACGATTAAGGCCGTTTGCCTTAAAATAGCCGACTTACCAGACATGTTAGGGCCGGTGATCATAATGATTTGTTGCTTTTCCCTGTCTAAATAAACATCATTGGCAATATAAGGTTCCCCGAGTGGCAATTGCTTTTCAATAACGGGGTGTCTTCCGTTTTTGATATCTAAAGCAAAAGTCTCATTGATTTCAGGACGTGTGTATTTATTTTCAAAAGCCAATTGGGAAAATCCGCATAAACAATCCAATTGGGCAATTAAGGCTGAATTTTTTTGTACAGGTTTAATAAATTGACCGACCCAAAGCACCAATTCAGAAAATAGTTGTTGCTCAATAGCTAAAATACGCTCCTCCGCACCAAGTATTTTTGTTTCGTATTCTTTTAACTCTTCCGTGATATAACGCTCTGCATTTACCAAGGTTTGTTTTCTGATCCAATGCTCGGGTACTTTATCGCGATGACTGTGGCGCACTTCTATATAATAACCATATACATTATTGGAGGCTATTTTAAGTGAAGTGATGCCAGTTATTTCACTTTCACGCCGTAACATCGCATCTAGGTAGTCCTTCCCAGAGGTTGACAAAGACCTCAGTTCTTTCAATTCCGGAGAAAAATCAGAACAAATAGTATTCCCTTTTAAAATGTTTACGGGTGCTTCTTCATTTAATGTGGCTTTGATACGTTGGCGCAACTCTTCACATAACTCCAAACTATCACCAATATGCTGCAAGGCTTTATTATTGGTTTTTTGCGTGAGTGCTTTTATGGGTACAATGGCTTCTAGGGCATTTTTTAATTGTACGACTTCTCTAGGAGAAATTTTAACGGTCGCCACCTTTGAAATCAACCGCTCAATATCATTAATATATTTGATCTGATTCTGAATTTTTTTCAAAATTACGGCATCGTCCAAGAGATACTGGACCACTTCATGTCGCTGATTTATTTTATCCAGGTCAATGAGTGGCAAGGCCAACCAACGTTTCAACAAACGTCCGCCCATGGGTGAAATTGTGCGATCAATTACATCAATCAACGTCACTGCGTTTTGATTGTAAGATTGATACAATTCCAGATTTCTAATGGTGAACCGATCCATCCAAACGTGATCATTTTTGGCAATGCGCTGGATGCTTGTAATATGCTGTAGCCTATGATGTTGGGTTTCACTCAAATAGTGCAACACAGCTCCGGAAGCAACAATACCTTCATATAATTCTTCAATCCCAAAACCTTTCAAGGATTTGGTTTGAAAATGCTTGAGCAGGGTTTCCGTGGCATAATCATCTTGAAATACCCAATCTTCCATATAGAATGTATGAAAATCAGTACCAAAAGTTTCTCTAAACTCATTGCGTTTTGGTTTGGAAATTAAAACCTCGCTCGGTCTAAAGTTTTGAAGTAATTTATCTACATATTCCGCATTGCCTTGGGATATCAAAAACTCACCTGTAGACACGTCTAAAAAAGATACACCAATCAAGTTTTTACCAAAACAGACGGCTGCCAAGAAATTATTGGATTTGGAATGTAAAATATCATCGTTCAAAGCCACTCCAGGCGTTACCAATTCTGTCACCCCACGCTTGACAATCGTTTTTGTTTGTTTAGGATCTTCCAATTGATCGCAGATAGCCACGCGACAACCGGCTTTGACCAATTTTGGCAAATAGGTGTTTATGGAGTGGTGTGGAAATCCTGCCAGTTCTGTTTCACTATCACTTCCAGCACCGCGTTTGGTCAAAATAATATCCAATATTTTGGACGCTTTCACCGCATCCTCTCCAAAGGTTTCGTAAAAGTCGCCCACCCTAAAAAGCAATAAGGCATCAGGATACTTTGCTTTTATAGCATTGTATTGTTTCATTAACGGAGTTTCCTTTTTTACTTTTTTTGCCAATGGATTTGTATTTTTTAGTGGTATTTTTGACCTGAATATCAGGACTGCTAAGGTACTTATTATTTGAGGGTTTGGAAAACGCCAAGTGCAGAAGTTATTTACATTTAATGAACGGGGTAGTCCTTAATAAATTCACGAATAATTATTTCAAAGAATCGCGCAGAGGTTTAAGGTGTGACGCGGAGAATTATGAGAGATTTATATGACATTCGGGGATTTATGACGAAATTTAAGAGATTTGCACATTCAGCTGAATTGGCGTGTTATTGAAACCTCTCAGGTTTTGAAAACCTGAGAGGTTTATAAAACAATAAGATTCCCTCCCAATAACTATCGGAATTGTGGAGATGTAAAATAAACCACTATGAATTGGAAGCACATAGTTTTATATTGGCAGACTGAAAGTCTGCTTCGTGAAATAGCTGGTAAAGCATATGAAAAAACATATAATTATTCGTGTATTCGTGGCTAAAACATTTATAGAAACTAAAGTACTTGCAACCAAATTGTAGGGCTTTAACCTTTAACTATATAATAAATATTTAAGAGATTCCCGCCTTCGCGGGAATGGACATATACTTTCAATGAGAAAACTAAAAAACAGCGAACTCGACCGATTGAGCGTTGATGAATTTAAAAGCACAGAAAAAACACCGATTATTATTGTTCTAGACAATATTAGAAGCTTAAATAATATAGGTTCAGTGTTTAGGACCTCAGACGCTTTTTTAGTGGAAAAGATTTACCTGTGTGGCATTACCGCAAAACCACCTCACAAGGACATCCATAAAACAGCTTTGGGAAGCACCGATACTGTGGCTTGGGAATATGTTGAAAATACCCTGGATGTAATCCAAAAACTCAAAGCTGATCAGGTTATTGTCGCTTCCATTGAACAAGCAGAACAATCGGTAATGCTTAACGACTTTACACCTCAACCAAATTCCACATATGCCCTGGTATTTGGCAATGAAGTGAAAGGCGTGGCTCAAAGCGTAGTAAGTGCCAGTGATCTGGTTTTGGAAATTCCGCAATTTGGGACGAAACATTCGTTGAATATCTCCGTGAGTTGTGGTCTTGTGGTTTGGGATGTGTTTTGTAAGATGAAAGCATGAAGCTAATATAAATTTGACAATCTGCTATTTCAAAAATGGACTCCAAAAGAAAAGCACTTCTTGCCACTGAATATAAAATCGAAAATATAAAAAACCAAGCAGGGTATTTTGTCAGGAATCTATGGAAGGTTATCAGTTTCGGGATTTTCATATCATTTTGGGCCCCAACTTACCATACTTCAGTTGCTGGATTCAGAAATAAATCGGCGCTCCAAGTAAGTGACTATAGTTATCTTGCTCTAGTTGTGATGACCGCATTTGGCTATACGGTTTTTTGCTTCATGGGTCATTATATATGGAGTTGGCAAGACAAAAAGCAATTGAAATCTTTAATTGAAAAGAAAGAGCAACTTGAAAAGGAATTATCAGTTTAAGATATATTATAAAATTATTTTATGACCATTCTCTACTTCGTGCTCCAAGCTTCCCACTTCAAGCTTCTTTTTTTTTACAAATCTCCTCTAAAATCCATAAATAATCCGCTCGATTTTCAACAAAATCCCGATCTGAAATATCAATGATCTTGACGTTGAGTTCCGTCTGATTTTTCAAAAATTCAAGATACCCCGTATTGATCTTTTCGAGATAATCGTTTTGAATATTCTGTTCATAATCACGACCGCGTTTTCTAATGTTCTCTTGTAAGCGGCTTGTATTTTGGTATAAATAAACATATAAATCGGGTTTGGCGATGTCTTTATACATTAAATAAAAGAGCCTTCGGTAGAGCCTAAATTCATCCTCCGGTAAGGTTATCTTAGAAAAAATCAACGATTTATAAATGTCATAATCGCTCACCATAAAATCCTTGAACAAATCCAACTGCGATAAATCATCACTGATTTGCTGGTAGCGATCCGCCAGAAACGACATTTCCAAAGTAAAGGCATAGCGCTGGGGCTCTTCATAAAACTTGGGCAAAAATGGGTTGTCTGCAAAACGTTCCAAGATCAATTTTCCGTTAAAATCATGGGAAATCTGATTTGCCAAACTTGTTTTTCCTGCACCAATATTCCCTTCAATAGCAATATAATCAAAATCTCCAAAGCCATAGGTCTTCATTGGGTTCTTTAGCCATATATTAATGGGCTCAATGACACTTTGATCGTCGCATGTTTCTAAAAGTTGCGAAACCGACGTCCTCAGTTTGGGATGCATCATTTTTGGGGCAATATCATATAAAGGTTGCAGTACAAATTTGCGTTTGTGCATTTGAGGGTGTGGCGTCGTAATTAATTCCGAAGCGATGCTACCGTCATCATAAAAAATCACGTCCAAATCAATCGTTCTGGATTCATAAATATCACTCAAATGCCGTGTGCGCCCAAGCTCAGTTTCAATGTCTAAAAGTTTGACCATAACTTCTTCGGCAGAAAAATGGGTGTCAACAAAAACACAGGCATTATAAAAATATTCGGCAGTCGCCCCTTCTTCAAATCCCAAAGCTGGCGTATTGTAAACCCTTGAAATAATATTGATTTTACCGATGCGCTTAAAAATAAGGTCAATAGCGTCTTGCAGATGCTTTAATCGGTCGCCTTTATTGCTGCCAAGTGCGATGTAAACTTTATGCGGTTGATTCATATCTGATGCCAAAATAAAGAAAACAAAATCATTTTGTACGTAATTATCAGTGAAAAAATTATTTTAAAAGTGATGATTGTCATTCTTGTTGAGGTATCTTTATATATAGATTTCCCCTATTTATAAAAACTAATCTTGACTTAATGAAAAAAATAAATTACCTCTTAAAAAATTGCTAAAGTTTTATTAAACTTTAACATTTGCTCGACTTTTGCAATAAACTTTGCGTATATATACTTACTAACCTATACCCTTTTATTTTGTGAAAGGAATAACTAAATTTTTCAATGAAGAAATTTCTAAAAATCGCCGGTATTACCTTATTAATTATCATTGTCCTTTTGATTGCATTACCTTTTGTTTTCCAATCGCAGATCAAGGGCATGGTCAAAAACTTTATCAATGAAAACCTTAACGCCAATGTTGAGTTTAGTGATGTGAACTTGAGTTTATTCCGAAGTTTTCCACAGGCCCATGTTGAGGTAAGCGATTTGGTAATCACGAATTTCGAACCTTTTAAGGATGAAACCTTCGTGATCGCAAAAAATATAAATTTTACGATGTCCATAAAAGAGCTATTTAAATCGTCCGATGAAGCCATTATTGTCAACTCCATCAATATCAATGAAGCATTAATGACCCTGAAAACGGACGCTTTTGGAAATGTTAATTATGATATTGTAAAAGTAAGCGAGAACCCTCAGGACACAACCGCATCTAACTTTTCTTTTGACATTAAGGAGTACAGCATTAAAAACAGCGCGCTTACTTATATTGATATTCCTGGCGACATGCAATTTTATGTGACAGAATTGAACCATACAGGCAAAGGTACCTTCTCAGGTGATGTCTCTGAACTGGACACAAAATCTGAAGCCAAGGTAAGCTTGACCATGGATAGCACCAATTATTTGAACAATAACCATATCAAGTTGGATGCGTTGATAGACATGGATCTCAACGCTCAAAAATATACCTTCAAAGAAAACAAGGCCCTGATCAATCAATTGCCGATTGAATTTAATGGATTTGTTCAGCTTATAGAGGAGGGTCAAAACATTGATTTGTCATTCACAAATACGGGTTCATCGTTTAAAGATTTTCTAGCAGTAATTCCAGAAGCCTATTCCAAAAACTTGGACAATGTTGAAACGACTGGAAATTTCAAGATCCATGGTATCATAAAAGGAAAAGTAACAGAAACTACCATTCCAACATTGGATATTAGCATCAAATCTGACAATGCCTCATTTAAATATCCTGACTTACCTAAACGCGTTGAAAATATTGTAATTGATACAGAAATCAAAAACGACACTGGAAACGCCGATGACACTTATGTAGCGATCAATACCTTGAATTTCAAAATTGACAGTGATGTGTTCAGATCTTCAGCATTGATTAAAAATTTAACCGGCAACATGCAAGTCACTGCTGATGTGGATGGCACCTTAAATTTGGCAAACCTTACCAAAGCTTACCCGATAGAACTTGAAAATGAGCTGAGCGGAATTCTAAAAGCCAAATTGAATACGGCTTTTGATATGAACGCCATTGAAACCAGTGCTTATGACAGAATTAAGGCCTCTGGAAATGCGACCATCAGTGACCTAGTGTTTACATCAGATGCCATGAATCAGCCACTGCACATTTCAAAAGCTGAGATGACCTTTAATCCTTCAACGGTAACTTTAAATAATTTTAGTGCAAAAACGGGACGAAGTGATTTTTCGGCAACAGGAACGATTAACAATTTAATCGGTTTTATGCTGAGCAAGAAAGTGAACTTGAAGGGTAATTTTAACCTGAATTCAAACACTCTGGCGTTGAATGATTTTATGAGTGAAGAAACGGAGACCACTACAGCAGCGACTTCTAAAAAGGCGGCCACAACAACCGAAGGGCTAAAAATCCCTAAATTTTTGGAATGTACGGTTACTGCAAATGCCAATACCGTCATTTATGACAACCTCAATTTAAAAAATGTAAAAGGTGTTTTGACCATAAAAGACCAACAGGCCACTATCAATAGTTTGAGCTCAAGTATTTTTGATGGTATTCTATCTCTTTCCGGAAATGTCAGCACGAAAGCGGATACGCCATCCTTTAATTTGAATCTGGATGCCAGTGATTTTGACATCGCAAAATCTTTCAATGATTTAGAATTATTACAAAACTTAGCGCCAATAGCGAAAGTGCTCCAAGGAAAGCTAAACAGTAGTATTAAATTATCAGGAACTCTGGACAAGGAATTTTCTCCAAATATGAACACCATCTCCGGTACCGCAAATTCACAATTATTAACAACGGACATTGATGAGAGTGCGAGCCCTTTATTATCAAAATTGGAAGGCGCCCTAAGTTTTATAGATTTTGGCAAACTGGACCTGAACAATTTAAAGGTCAATTTAGAATTTGCTAACGGCAAAGTCAATATCAAACCCTTCGATTTAACCTATCAGGATATTGGTATTAATGTTTCCGGAGCTCATGGTTTTGATCAAACCATGACCTACGATGCTGTTTTTAATGTTCCGGCAAAATATTTAGGAAGTGATATCAACCGCCTTATTGGAAAGATCAATGATAATGAGGTTAATAAAATCACCATTCCGGTAACCGCCAACATTTCTGGGTCTTTTACCAATCCTAAAATCTCGACAGACTTGACCAGTGGGGTTACCAATTTGACCAAACAACTGATTGAAATCGAAAAACAAAAGTTAATTGGAAAAGGCACAGATAAAATAAAGGATCTTTTGGGAGGTGTCATGGGCGGGAACACCAATCAAACGCCAGAAACAGAACCTACCATAAAGGATTCTACCACTACCCAAACTCCTCCAATAAAAAAGGATAGTACTAAGATTGGTAGTGAGGCTATCAAAAAGACCATCAAAGATATTTTTAACACCCAAAAGAAGAAAAAAGATACCGTGAATTAAAGATTAGAAATTTATCGATTTATTTAAAAAATTGACAAATTTTCATGATTTAAGGTCAAAACAACCTGCAATTTAAAAAAAATTATCGAATTATGTTAAAGTATTGTGAGTTTGTTTGCTTTTGTCGTTTAAATAGTTATAATGTAGGGTTAACGTTCATTAAAACAAAAGAGACTACATGAGGCAATTAAAAATTACAAAGCAGGTTACAAACAGAGAATCCAAATCCCTTGATAAATATCTTCAGGATATTAGTAAACTGCCATTGATTACAGCAGATGAAGAGGTGGAATTGGCGCAACGTATTAGAGAAGGAGATCAGGAGGCTTTGGATAAGCTTACCACTGCTAACCTTCGTTTTGTTGTATCTGTCGCTAAACAATATCAAAATCAAGGCTTGACCTTACCCGATTTAATCAATGAAGGCAATGCTGGGTTGGTAAAAGCTGCGAAACGTTTTGATGAAACCAGAGGTTTTAAATTTATTTCTTACGCAGTTTGGTGGATTCGTCAAGCAATTCTTCAAGCTTTAGCAGAACAATCTCGAATAGTTAGATTACCTTTGAACAAAATTGGTTCGATCAATAAGATCAATAAGGCCTATTCGTTTTTGGAGCAAGCACACCAACGCCCTCCAAGTGCTGAAGAAATAGCCAAGGAATTGGATTTGACCATTAAGGATGTGAAACAGTCCATGAGAATTTCAGGACGTCATGTATCCATGGATGCGCCTTTAAGAGAAGGAGAAACATCTAGTTTATATGATGTTGTTTCTTCTAGTGATTCTCCAAGACCGGATCGTCTTTTAATGACGGAATCTTTAAGTTTGGAAATTGACAGAGCGCTCAATACATTATCACAAAGAGAAAGTGATGTGATCCGATTGAATTTCGGATTGAGCAATCAACCACCAATGACTTTAGATGAAATTGGCAAGACCTTTGATTTAACCAGAGAACGTGTTCGTCAAATTCGAGAAAAAGGCATTAAGCGGTTGAAGCATACGTCAAAGAGTAAAATTTTAAAAACGTATTTAGGATAGTCCTGAATACTCCATATACTATAAAAACTATTTATGTTAAGAATTGAAATTAAAGAAGGTGAAAATATCGAACGCGCCATTAAGCGTTATAAGCGTAAACACAGAAATGTGAAGGTTATGCAGACTTTAAGAGAAAATCAATATTTCACTAAACCGTCTGTCAGGAAGAGAAGACAAATGCAAAAGGCAGCTTATATTCAAAATTTAAGAGATCAAGAAAACATGTAGTCTTTTTAGAATGATATAAAAAATCACGTTATTACTATAATAACGTGATTTTTTGTTTTCCAATTGGATGGTCTTCGTAAAAATCTTCAAAAGTCTTATCAGTGTCATATTTATCTTGCAACACTTTATAAGCCATTACAACTACAAAAACCTGACCCAAACACGTGAGATAGAACACCAAGTTTAAAGGCATGTCCATAGCTACCATGATGCTCAAAGTCACTAACAAAAATGTGGCCACTACCACATAGGACATTACTGAAATTTTCATGAGTTCTGTATTTAAGGATTACACACAGAAAGCCATAACGCATAGTACAAACATTGACGTACTAACTGGAAGTGCAGTAAAGTCTAACAATCAGATAATAATGTGATTAATATTGCTCTTCAGGCAACTCTATGCATTGACCTTCATGACCTTAAATTACAAAATTTCGTAAGCTTCTGAAAATTTAGAGTTATAAAGTAGTGTTAATTGGAGATATTACACTACTGAAAGTGCAATGACATGCCCTTCACTCCCTCTGATATTAAAGACCGTCTGATCTTCAAAGATGAGGTATTGTCCTTTAATTCCTTTTAAAATACCTTGATAGTATGGTGTTTTTTGTAAATTGAGACTTTGTGGTTTCTCAGGGTATTGCAGAACAGGAAATTCCATATTCGTTTCTTTGTTATTGGGAATATAATACTCTAAAGCTTCTGCAGGAATATACTGCTTTAAGCGTTCGCGCCATTCCACCAAGTCTTCATCAACAATCTCATTCTTTAACATGGTACGCCAATTGGTTTTATCTGCGACATAATCTTTGAGGGCAACTTCCGTAATGCCCGCCAAATATCTATTGGGAACTTCAACAATTTCAATGGCTTCATGTGCACCTTGATCAATCCAGCGCGTTGGCACCTGAGATTTCCTGGTCACACCAACTTTGATATTACTAGAATTTGCCAAATACACGATATGAGGCATCAACTGCACCCTTTTTTCATAATCCAAATCACGGTCTTCTATACCCAAATGCGCAGTGCTTAATTCTGGTTTCATAATCCAGTCTGCAGCTTGTGGGATATCAAAAAAACAACTTTTACAAAACCCTTGCCTATAAATTGGCTTGTCAAGTGAGCAGTTGAGACATTGGTAACCAATAAATTGAATTGAAATCATTTTATCCAATAACTGATTCATATTGATGAAGTCATTCTCGAAAATAAGATAGTATTGTATAGGATGAGAAAACTCAGTTTCCATTTTGGTCAAGACCCCTTGGTAAGTCATTTATTTAATATTTTTATTTAGAAGTATTAATTTAAAAAAAGTATTATTTTTAGTCTTTAAAGATACTATAAATATGCCAATCCCATTAGTTAATTCAATTGCTTCCTGGTTTTTGAAAAAGCGATTCCATCAAATTGAATTGTTTCTAAAGTACCCCAACGAAGTACAGAATGAATTGCTTCAGGACTTGCTCACGACAGCAAAAGACACTGAAATTGGGCGGCTCTATGACTTCGGGAACATAACAAATTACCAAACTTTTGCCCAAAGAGTACCTATTACGACTTACGAAGAAAACCAAGCCAATATTGAAAGATCCCGAATGGGTGAAAACAATATTTTCTGGCCCACGCCTATTAAATGGTTTGCAAAATCAAGCGGAACCACAAATGCAAAAAGCAAGTTTATACCTGTTAGCAGTGAATCTCTTGAAGAATGCCACTATGCAGCAAGCAAGGATTTATTATGCATGTACCTCAACAATAATGAAAACTCACAATTATTTACCGGTAAAAGCTTGAGGCTTGGAGGCAGTAAAGAACTTTACAAGGAAAACGGGACGGTTTTTGGTGATTTATCGGCGATATTAATTGACAACATGCCTTTTTGGGCCGAATTTAGCAGTACCCCCAGCAGTAAAGTATCTTTAATGAATGATTGGGAACATAAAATGCAGGCGATAGTTAATGAAACCATTAATGAAAATGTGACCAGCCTTGCCGGAGTGCCATCTTGGATGCTAGTCCTTCTAAACAATGTTTTAGAAACCACAAACAAGCAAAGCATTTTTGATATTTGGCCCAACTTGGAAGTTTATTTTCACGGCGGCGTAAGTTTTCTCCCTTATGTAGATCAGTACAAAGCAATTTTACCAAGAAAAGATTTTCGCTATTACGAAATCTACAATGCCTCGGAAGGATTTTTTGCAATCCAAGATCAAAACAGTTCCAGTGAATTGCTGCTCATGTTAGATTATGGTATTTTTTATGAATTCATTCCTATGGATGGATACGGCACCCCAGAGCAACGGATCATTCCCTTAGCGGAGGTTGAAACGAATAAAAACTACGCCGTGGTCATTACTACCAATGCGGGTCTTTGGCGCTATAAGATTGGAGATACCATAAGGTTTACCTCATTGGATCCCTATCGTATAAAAGTTAGCGGAAGGACAAAACATCATATCAATGTGTTTGGTGAGGAGTTAATCATTGAAAATGCTGAGGACGCCTTAAAGAAAGTGTGCAAGAAAACGAAATCGCAGATTGTTGATTATACCGCGGCACCTATTTTTATGAATGGCAAAGAAAAAGGCGCGCATGAATGGCTCATTGAATTCAAAACCCCTCCACAAGACATCAACTACTTTAACGAACTATTGGACAATGCTTTAAAATCATTAAACTCCGATTATGAAGCCAAACGATACAACAATATCACGCTCAATAGTCCTAAGATAAATATTGCACGGCAACAATTATTTTATGACTGGTTAAAACAACAAGATAAATTAGGGGGTCAACATAAAGTCCCAAGACTTTCCAACACCCGTCATTATATGGATGCGCTCCTAAAGCTGAATGTGTAACTGTAGTTTAGCCGAAAAAATTACATTTTTTCTTTTTATAACGAGAATAAGGTAAGCTTTATCTAAAATCCAGTACTGTAATTTTTATCTTACAATTATGCTATTATATTTACATCACAGCAAAACTAAAAGACACTATAAAATGTGTATGAGCGCTGCCTTACAAAGGGCATAAACAATAGATTTCTATTGAACATATATTCAAAGCATTGTTCCTGCAATATTAATTATCAAATCCAAAAAAAATAAAAACCACCCTGAAAAGAGTGGTTTTGTTTTTTTATATTCTTTAAAACTTTATGAGACTGCTTTCAAGCGTTTCAATGTAGTTTTGTCTAATTTGTCCTCAGCGTATTCTTTGGTCACATGAAGCTTTTTCTCTTTGCTACTTGGCAACTCAAACATCGCATCAGTTAAAATCTCTTCACATAGAGATCTCAAACCTCTCGCTCCCAATTTATATTCAATAGCCTTAGTAACTATAAAATCCAAAGCACCATCCGTTATGGTAAACTTGATATCATCCATTTCAAACAACTTTTTGTACTGCTTGATAATGGCGTTTTTAGGTTGGGTCAAAATAGCTCTTAAAGTTTCAGCATCTAAAGGATCCATATAACTTAAAACAGGTAAACGACCGATGATTTCTGGAATGAGTCCAAAATCTTTCAAATCCTTTGGAATGATATATTGCAATAAATTATCGGTATCAATGACATCTTCCTGAGAAGCGGCCTTGTATCCAATAGCAGCCATATTAAGACGTTTTGAAATCATACGCTCAATACCATCAAAAGCACCACCAGCAATAAACAAAATATGCTCTGTGTTGACTTCAATGAATTTTTGATCAGGATGCTTGCGCCCTCCTTTTGGTGGAACGTTTACAGTGGTTCCTTCCAATAACTTCAACAAGGCTTGTTGTACACCTTCTCCAGACACATCCCTGGTTATGGAAGGGTTATCACTCTTACGGGCAATCTTATCGATTTCGTCAATAAATACAATTCCCTTTTCGGCCTTTTCAAGATTGTAATCGGCAACTTGTAATAAACGCGTCAAGATACTTTCAACATCCTCACCAACATAACCAGCTTCAGTCAATACCGTAGCATCCACTATGGCCAAAGGCACATTAAGCATTTTTGCGATGGTTTTTGCCATCAAAGTTTTCCCGGTTCCGGTTTGTCCAACCATGATGATATTACTCTTCTGAATTTCAATATCATCTTTACTTGCCGGTTGCAACAACCGTTTGTAATGGTTGTAAACCGCTACGGACATTACTTTTTTGGTGTATTCTTGACCTATAATATATTCATCAAGAAACTTCTTGATCTGCATCGGCTTTTTAAGCATCAATTCAGACGACAATTCCGCATTGCCGCTTTGCTTTGATTCTTCTAAAACAATCCCATGGGCTTGCTCAATACATCTGTCACATATGTGCGCGTCCAATCCTGCAATCAACAAATTGGTTTCTGGCTTTTTCCTACCACAAAACGAACATTCTAAATCTTCCTTTGCCATAACTCTTTTAATTCCTCATTTTTTTCTAATTACAAATTATAGTTGGTATAAATTACCTTTGTAATTATTGTTTCTTTGAACTCGATAAAACCTCATCAATCATGCCATATTCTTTGGCCTTATCAGCTTTCATCCAATAATCCCTATCACTATCTTCATAGACTTTTTGATAATCTTGACCTGTGTGATTTGCAATGATTTTATATAATTCCTCCTTCAAGGTAACAATTTCTCTCGCCGTAATTTCAATATCACTGGCTTGTCCTTGAGCACCTCCCAAAGGCTGGTGGATCATGACACGAGAATGGGTCAATCCACTGCGTTTCCCTTTTGCTCCAGCGCATAACAAGACCGCACCCATTGACGCTGCCATACCCGTACATATTGTCGCTACATCTGGTTTGATGAGCTGCATGGTATCATAGATGCCAAGACCCGCGTACACACTTCCACCAGGAGAATTGATATATATTTGAATGTCTTTAGCCGCATCAGTACTTTCCAAAAACAATAACTGTGCTTGTATAATATTCGCAACTTGATCATTGATGGCTGTTCCCATAAAAATAATCCGGTCCATCATCAATCTTGAAAATACGTCCATTGCAACTGCATTCATTTGACGCTCCTCAATAATATTTGGCGTCAAACCAACAGGATACATACTGTTCATAATCTGATTATAATAGGTACTGCTGATACCTTGATCTTTTATTGCGAATTTTTCAAATTCTTTTCCGTAATTCATAAATAGTATTTAGTTCTTAAATTCGTAAAACCCCAGCATCACTGGGTAAATTGAATGACCATAACATTGTCAAAAAAAAGCGTAAAACCTTACAGTTTTACGCTCTAAAGATAACGATTTAATTATAATTATTAGCTGTAAAACTCCTTTACAAAATCGTCATAAGAAATTTCCTTAACTTTTAGGTTCACTTCTTTCTTGTAAAGTTCTAATAGTTTTTGGCTCATCAATTGCTCTGATAAACGTCTTACTTCATCCTTATTGGATAAAATACGCGCTGCAATATCCTCCAACTCTTTATCTTGAGGATCCATTTGACCAAATTGTGCCATTTGCACTTTAATCATTTCTTTAGTAAAATCCTTCAAGTCATCAAAAGTAACTTGTAGCTTATATTTTTCAATTAATTTCCCTTCGATTAATTGGTAGCGCATGCTTTTTTCAGAATTTTCATATTCTTCTTTAGCCTCATCTGCGTCTAACGGATCTTCACCCGCTGTTTGCATCCATTTTTGAAGGAAGGCTGCAGGAAGATCAAACTTGGTGTTCTCAACCAAATATTCAGTAACGTCGTTCAGGAACTTCTGATCGCCTTGTTGTCCAAATTGTTTTTCTGAATCCTCCTTGATCTTAGCTTTCAATTCTGTCACCGAGGATACCACATCTTTACCGAATAATTTATCAAACAACTCTTGATCTAAATCAGCCAATTCTCTAGTGTTCACTTCTTCAATCGTAAAGATAACGTCAACATCCAATTCATGGGCATCATCATGGGCGACTTTTAAAAAGCTCATTAAATCATGGTCGTCATTGAACAAGTCTTTGGTCTTTAAAGTGACAACATCGCCTACTTTAGCACCTATCAATGCTTTCTCGGCCGTTTTGCTTTTTATTTTATCTAAAGTGAACGTTGCCTTATTATTGATGTCCTTTTCCTCATTTACAAAAACCCCAGTAATTTCTGAGTCTTTTGTAACGGCCTCCTGAGAGATCAATTTACCATATTGCTTTCGGATATGCTCCACTTGGCCATCAATCATTTTATCATCTGCAACAATGTTATAATGCGTAATTGGCTTCTTGCCTTTAAGCTCTACTTCAAATTGTGGTGCAAGACCCAATTCAAACTCAAAGGTGAAAGAATCCGCATCCCAATCTAAATCATCTTGGGCCTTTGGCAAAGGGCTACCCAATACGTCCAGTTTCTCTTCAGTCATGTACTTTTTAAGGGCATCTTGCAAAAGCTTATTGACCTCGTCAACCAAAACAGCTTTTCCATATTGCTTTTTGACCATGGTCATTGGCACATGTCCTTTTCTAAATCCAGGGATGTTAGCCGATTTACGGTAATCTGTAAGAATCTTTTCGACCTTATCGCTATAGTCTTCTTTAGCGATATCTACTTTTACAACAGCATTTAATGCGTCAATATTTTCTCTTGTAATATTCATATTATAGTTAATAATGCCAATGGCGTATTATTTTTTTATTGATTTAAGTTCTGCCAGGTTCTACTAAATAGAAGAAATAGTCAAACTTATACCTCCTTTTTTTACTAAAAAACACCGTATAACGCTTCTTTGTCTAGCAGAAAATCGGGATGCAAAAGTACGAATTATTTAAATCTGAACAAAGTTTTTAAACACTTGATTTATAGACTATTTTCTGTCTTTGTCTAACAATGAATAAAGTACAGATTCCAAAAACGATAAAAGCAGGCTAAATAGGAGCGCCACCCAAAATCCACTGACGTTAAACCCACCCATAAACTTGTCTGCCAACAGAATGATGCAGGCGTTGATTACCAATAGAAACAACCCTAATGTAAGAATTGTAATTGGCAAGGTCAATATAACCAAGATTGGTTTTATAATGGCGTCAAGAATCGCCAGCACAATGGCCAGGATAATTGCCGATGTAAATCCGGCAACTTCTACGCCAGGAAGCACTTTTGCTAGAATAACCACAGCAACTGCAGTGATTAGTAATTTGATGATTAAATTCATGTTATTTTGTTTTTATCAATGATAAGAAACGTTCCATTAGCTGTCTAAAAAATCCGTGACCTCTGCATAGAAATCGTCTGGATTTTCAGCATGTAACCAATGGCCCGCATTTGAAATGGTTCGAATTTTGGCTTTTGGAAAATGGGATTGGATCAAGCTTTCATCTTGCGAAGAAATATATTCTGAGCGATCACCCCGCAAAAACAAGGTTTCTTTTTCAAATTTGGCATGCATTGGCAAAGGTTCCCCCACTTCATTGACCTGTTCTTTCAAAACCTTCAAATTGATCCGTAATGCAAGCCTTCCCTTTTCTTTCCAATATAAGTTTTTGAGCAAAAACTGTCGTGTACCAAGGTCATATACATAATGTTTTAATTCCTTATCGGCATCTCCTCTGCTTTTAAGCGTTTGAAAATCTAAGGCAGACAAGCCATTTAGGATATCGTCATGATGCGTTGGGTAATATCGGGGTGAAATATCAACAATGATCAATTTTGAAACCATCTCAGGATATTCGACTGCAAATAACATGGCCGTTTTTCCACCCATGGAATGGCCCAAAAGCACGATATCGTTTAATTTGTGCTCCTCACAGTAACGCTTCAAATCTTCAACCATCACCTCATAGTTAAATTCGTCACTATGAAAACTACGTCCGTGATTACGTTGATCAAGAAGATGGACTTGATACCCAGCCTCACTAAATCTTGTGCCCAGGGTATTCCAATTGTCGCTCATGCCCAAGAACCCATGGAGAAAAACAAATGCTTGGCCTTCGCCTAAAATAGTTGAATGAAGTTTCATGATTATTTGGATTAACGATTAACGATTGTTGCTTTTGTGACGGACGACTGTAGACTGAAGCCTGTGGACTCCGGCCTGTTGACTGAAGACTGCAGACAAAATACTCCCAACCGAACATTACTTCAACTGCCTCAAATACATATTGATGACATTTTCAATTCCCAAATACAAACTCTCTGAGATTAAGGCGTGTCCAATGGAGACTTCCAGCAAATCAGGGATATTCTGTTTGAAATATTTGATATTATCCAAAGATAAATCGTGACCTGCGTTAAGTCCCAGACCCAAGGCGTTTGCCAAAACCGCACAGTCTATATAAGGTTTGATTCCCATTTTATTCCCTAAACTATAGGCATCAGCATAGGCTTCTGTATAAAGCTCAATTCTATCCGTTCCGGTGGCCTTTGCGCCTTCAACTTGCTTTAATGATGGATCCACAAAGATTGAAGTACGAATCCCGTTCTGTTTAAACTCTTTAATGACATCTACCAGAAAATCTTTATGTTTAATAGTATCCCATCCTGCATTTGACGTAATGGCATCTTCAGCATCAGGCACTAAAGTTACTTGTGTCGGTTTTACTTCCAGCACCATATCTATAAATTGACGGATTGGGTTGCCCTCAATGTTAAATTCCGTATAGACTTCTGATTTTAAATCATAAACATCTTGATAGCGAATATGTCTTTCATCAGGTCGCGGATGGATGGTGACGCCCTGTGCACCAAACTTTTGAACATCTCTTGCAAATTGAACCAAATTTGGAACATCACCGCCTCTAGAATTTCTAAGGGTGGCAATCTTATTAATATTCACGCTCAACTTTGTCATAGCTTTTGTTTTAATGGACAAAAATACAAAGTAGATACTGCTTTTTGTTGTTATTTTTAATTATTTTGCAGGAACAAAATCAAGAACATGCCATTAAGAGAATATATTATCAATGATATTAAGCCACTAAACATAAATGATAAGGTAAGTGACCTCAAATTGATGTTCAATGAGCTGACCTATTCTCACATTCCTATTGAAAACAACCAGGTCTATTTAGGATGTATCTCTGAGACAGACGTGCATTGCTTTGACGGCAAAGATACGATTATGGAATGCAGCCATTCTTTAGAAGGCTTTTTTGTAAGATTAGATACGCCTTGGCTGGACGTCTTGGAAATCTTTGCCCATAATTCTTGCAACATCATGCCGGTATTGGACGCACAAAATAATTATTTAGGCTATTATGAGCTCAATGATGTTATTGGTCGGTTCAGTGAAACGCCGTTCTTCTCAGAACCAGGAGGCACATTGATTATTGAAAAAGGCATTCAAGACTATTCCTTTAGCGAAATCAGCCAAATTATAGAATCCAATGATGCCAAAATTTTAGGAGCATTCATTTCTAAAATGGAAGGTGATTTGATACAAATCACGCTTAAGATTGGTAGCCCTGGCCTGAATGAGGTGATTCAAACTTTCAGAAGGTATAGTTATAATATTATTTCCGGCCATGAAGAAGACACTTACATTGAAAATTTAAAGGAGCGTTCTGATTATTTGAACAAATACCTTAATATGTAGCTCTATGAAAATCGCCATTTATAGCCAGAATTATAAGAGTAAGGAAGAAAGTTTAGGGATTCTTTTTAATTATTTATTGGAACAGAAAGCAAATGTTTTTATCGAGGATCAGTTTTATCGACTTATTGACAAACATTTCGATTTTAAAAAAAATTACAAGGAGTTTGGAACGTTTCAAACCCTTGACAATTCCTTTGAATTACTCATAAGCATTGGAGGCGATGGTACTATATTAAGGGCCATAACATATGTAAGTGACCTTGCCATTCCCATTATAGGCATCAATACTGGCCGTTTGGGTTTTTTGGCCACCATCCAAAACAACCAAATTGAAAGTGCCCTTGACAGCATTTATGAAGGTGATTATAAAATATCCGAGCGCAGCTTGTTAAGCATTGAAACCAATCCTAAAAACAAGGACCTTATCCAACTCAATTTTGCACTCAACGAAATAGCCGTAAGCAGAAAAAACACCACTTCCATGATTACGGTAAATACGCATTTAAATGGAGAGTATTTGACCTCCTATTGGGCAGATGGCCTCATTGTATCCAGCCCCACGGGTTCAACAGGATATTCACTAAGCTGTGGGGGTCCCGTAATTTCTCCGGATGCAAAAAGTTTTGTCATAACGCCTATAGCTCCGCACAATTTGAGCGCTAGGCCCTTGGTAATTCCTGACGACACAGAGATCCAATTAAAGGTTGAAGGACGGGAAGATTTTTATTTAATTTCATTGGACTCGAGAATTGCAACTTTACATAATACTACCATCGTAACTATAAAAAAGGCAGCCTTCAAAATAAAGATGGTAGAACTCCATACCGAGAGCTTTATTGACACCTTACGCAAAAAACTGCTTTGGGGAGAGGATAAACGCAACTAAACAATAAAATCTTTTAAATACTGTTTATCTGTAATACAATTTGGTTCAAATTGTTAAAGGCTAATCTTATTTATTATATTTGCAAACTTTTAAAATTTTATGAGGTATATCATTTTAATAATTTTTAGTATTTGTTTCGTCCCGAACTTACACGCTCAAATTTACGAAGGTGGTTTATTCCTTGGCGGCAGCAACTTTATTGGTGATGTGGGCTCCACAACATATATCGCTCCCAACAAACCCGCAGTAGGACTCCTCTTAAAATGGAATAGAAGTCCAAGACATTCATTCAGGGCATCCATTTTGTTTACGGAATTGGAAGGCAATGACAGCAAATCTAGTGACCCTAGACGAATCGCTCGTAATTATGATTTTAAAAATTCTATTTTAGAACTCTCTGTAGGAATGGAGTTCACTTTTTTGGATTTTGACCTTCATAGCACTGATCATCAAATGACACCCTATTTATATACTGGTATTTCCACAGCAAGACATAATAATTACTATTTTCAAAATGGTATTCAAACCTCAGAGAATCTACAAAGCTGGGCCTATGGCATTCCTATGGTATTGGGTTTTAAAACAACAACAATGGTGGATGGCATCATATTAGGTGCTGAAATTGGCGTTAGATATACTTTTTCTGATGAAATTGACGGGAGTGTCCCGGATGCCCCATCAAGAGCAGCTTTGAGTTTTGGTAATTTAAACAGTAATGACTGGTACGTATTTTCAGGGATTACCTTAACTTACACCTTTGGTCAAAAACCTTGTTATTCGGATTATTAAGTGGATTTAAAAGAACAGATACATACCGACAAACTACCTAACCATCTCGCCATAATTATGGACGGCAATGGTCGTTGGGCAAAACAACAGGGCTTCCTGCGAGTCATTGGCCATGAAAACGGCACAAAATCAGTACGGGAAGTAGTTGAAGCCAGTGCAGAAATTGGCATCAAGCATTTGACCCTTTATGCGTTTTCAACTGAAAACTGGAACCGTCCGAAGATTGAAGTTCAGACATTGATGAAGCTTTTGGTCAAATCCTTGAAGAAAGAAATCAAAACACTTCAAGACAATGACATTAAGCTCAACGCGATAGGCTGTCTGAATGATTTGCCAAAAAAAGCAAAGGAAGAGTTGGAAGAAGTCATTGAAAAAACCAAAAACAATAGCAGAATGACCTTGACCCTTGCACTAAGTTATGGCTCTAGGGAGGAACTCATAAATATGGTTAAAAAAATATCTGTGAAAGTTAAAAATAATATAATTTCAAGTGATTCTATTGACGAATCCATTATTAATAAGCATCTTTACACGCAAAATTTGCCAGATGTAGACCTGCTTATCAGGACTAGCGGAGAACAAAGAATCAGTAATTTCTTGTTATGGCAAATTGCTTATGCTGAATTATATTTCACCAGTATTTTATGGCCCGATTTTAAAAAGCATGATTTATATACTGCTTTGATAGACTATCAAAATAGAGAACGACGATTTGGAAAAACAAGTGAACAACTCAGCTAACAACACGCTTTTGAAAACAATTTTTAATACTTTTATAAGTGCCTTTTTTCTTTTATCTTCCTTGGCCTTAACCGCACAGGAAAGCCCATTTAATTCAGGACAAAAATTTACCATCGCAGAAATTGTCGTTACAGGCGACACTAATTTTAGTGAAGCTACCATAGTTACCTATTCCGGTTTGAGAAAAGGGGAAGTCATCGCCATTCCGGGCGAGCGCATTAGTGAAGCCCTTAAGAAATTATGGGGTTCAAACCTCTTTAGCAATATTGACATCTATCTCACCAAAACAGAAGGAGATCAGGCCTATTTGGAAATTAGCCTTCAAGACTTACCAGAACTTAATGAACTAGAGATCAAGGGGGTCAAAAAAGGAAAAAAGGAAGCCTTAATAAAAGACAACAAACTGAACAAAGGCGTCAAAGTCACGGAAAACCTGATTACTACCACAAAAAACTATCTTACCAACAAATATCGTAAAGAAGGCTTCTACAATACCAAAGTCACAGTAACCACATTACCCGTGACAGACTCTATAGAAAAAAGCCGGGTCAATATGGTGGTGGACATTGAAAAGAACGATAAGGTTAAAATTAAAGATATTGAGTTTGTTGGCAATGAAAAACTGAGCGATAAAAAGCTTAGAAAAGCCATGAAACACACCAAGCAAAAAAAACTTTTACGCTTTTTAAAACGTTCAAAATACGTACAGGCAAATTATAAGGAAGACTTGGTAAGCGTTATTGATAAGTACAAAGAAAATGGCTACCGGGATGCGCGTGTAACTTCTGATTCTATAATCAATAATCATGATGGCACTTTGTCCATTGCCATCCATATTGAAGAAGGAGAAAAATATACTTTCGGAAAAATTGCTTTTGTTGGAAACACCATTTTTACTGACCAACAATTGAGTGCCATGTTAGGAATCAAACAAGGAGATACCTATAATGGAGTAGAACTTAAAAAAAGAATTGCAGACGACACAAAGCCTGATGGACAAAACATTACCAACCTTTACCAAGATGCCGGGTATTTATTCTCCACCATTAATCCGGTTGAAGTAAGCGCAGATGGGAATGTTATTGATATGGAAATCCGTATTTCTGAAGGAAAGCCAGCATATTTTAACAATGTGACCGTGGTTGGTAACGACAAAACAAATGACCGAGTAATCTATAGAGAATTAAGAACACGCCCGGGACAGCTTTACAGCAAAACTGCCGTGGTAAGAACGGTTAGAGAACTTGGTCAATTAGGTTTCTTTGATGCACAACAATTAAGCCCGAATTTCAAGAACGCCAATCCTAATGAAGGCACTTTGGATATGGAGTATTCCGTAGTGGAAAAAGGTTCCAGCCAAATTGAATTACAAGGTGGTTACGGTGGAGGCGGTTTTATTGGAACCCTAGGTTTATCGTTCAACAACTTTGCAATAAAAGATATTTTCAAAGGTGAAGCGTATAAACCAGTGCCAACTGGTGATGGACAAAGTTTAGCGCTGCGCTTACAAGCGAGCCGTTTTTACCAAACTTACAGTTTCTCTTTTACTGAACCATGGATGGGCGGGCAACGGCCAATCCAATTCTCAACTTCTTTGTCGCATACCATGCAATTCTTGTACAACCCAAGAACAAGGGATGCTGATAAAAGCAAGAGTTTTAATATTACAGGGGTTACTGTTGGTCTTGCCAAGCGTTTGACGCAGCCGGATGACTATTTCACCCTATCTCAAGCCGTAAGTTTCCAACATTATGATTTACAGAATTACAACACAGGTCTTTTTACTTTTGGTAATGGCTACTCCAATAACTTAGCTTATACCGTTGGATTAAGTAGAAACAACACCCATACAGACCCTATTTATCCGACAGGAGGTTCAAGTTTTTCTGTAACCGCTAAAGTATCGCCTCCATTTTCACTTTTAAACAATGTGGATTACACTGCGCTAAAAGATGAAAGAGCAGCATTAAACCCATCTGATCCTGATGACTACGCACGAATGGGAGAAATTGACCAAGAACGTTACAAGTGCTTGGAATTTTATAAAATTAAATTTAAAGGCGATTGGTACACTAAGGTTTACGATAAATTAGTTATAAAATCTGGATTGGAATTTGGTTTCCTTGGGGCATATAATAACGATAGAGGGGTGATTCCTTTTGAGCGCTTCTTTGTTGGAGGTGATGGTTTAGGAAACTATTCATTAGATGGTAGGGAATCTATTGCCCTGAGAGGGTATCCAAACCAATCCTTATCCTCACAGGATGGTGGCACGATTTACAATAAATTCTCATTGGAACTTCGTTACCCAATTACTTTGGGAGCGCAAGCAAAAATTTTCGCTTTAGGTTTCATGGAAGGCGGTAATTCATTTGACAATTTTAAAGACTATAACCCATTTAACCTCAAGCGTTCCGCGGGTGTTGGTTTGAGAATTTTCATGCCTGCATTCGGATTGTTAGGTATTGATTTTGGTTATGGTTTTGATCCTTTGCCAGGTCTCTCTGAGAAAAACGGGTGGGAGACCCACTTTATTATTGGACAGCAATTTTAAGTTTGGCACGGTATTTTCTAATGATACTTTGACGATTTAGTACAAGCGTTAAAATTTTTTAGAATTTATTTCGTTAATTTGAAAAATATTACGCTGAGTAGACAGAATCGTTAAGTTAATCTGTCGTTTTAGAATTTATAGCGTGACCAATAAATGATAAAATATTAACAGATGAAACACAAAGTTCTTTTTTTAGTGACAGTCTTAAGTCTTTTGAGCTTTACTTCAAATGCACAGCGTGGCGTGAGAATTGGGTATATAGATACTGAATATATTTTACAAAATGTGCCTGAATACCAAGATGCCACGGCACAATTGGACACAAAGGTTCTTCAATGGAAGTCTGATGTAGAACAGCGTTTAGCCGCCTTGGAGCAAAAAAAATCACAGCTCAACAATGAGCGCGTGCTTTTAACCAAGGAGTTATATGAAGAGCGTTTTGAAGACATCAGTTTTGAGGAAAAGGAAATTTTGGACTATCAACAAAAGCGTTTCGGTCCCAATGGCGATTTGATGATTCAAAAGACACAGTTGATCCAGCCTATTCAAGATCAGATTTTCGCAGCAGTGCAGGAAATTGCAGGAAGTAGAGAATATGATTTTATTTTTGACAGATCAGCTGACGTGGTGATGTTATTTGCCGCAGAGCGTTTTGACCTTAGTGAATTAGTGCTGAGAAGCATCACCCGGTCTTCAAAACGTACGCAAGCACAAACTAAATCTGAACGAAGAGCGGCAGCCGAAGAAGATGTTGTGCCCGTTATCAATAAGGAGTTGGATGCCCGTGAACAAGCTTTGGATGAAAAACAGAGTGAGCGTGTAAAAGCAGTAGAAGCGAGAAGAGCGGAGCAGCAAGCAACACGAGATTCCATAAAAGCTGATGTTGAAGCCAGACGCCAAAAAATATTGGAAGACAGAGCAAAAGCCAAGGCTGAAAGAGAAAATAAAAACAACCCTCAGGACAGTACATCAGTGACGGCTGAAGAAAAAAGCAAAACTGCTGTGGAGAGCACCAAAAAAACGACAGCACAAATGGCCGAGGAAAAGAGACAACAACAAGCTGCTGATCGTGAGGCCCGACAAAAAGAACTTGACGAACGCAGAAATAAAATATTAGAAGAACGCAGAAAAGCAAAAGAAGAACGTGATGCTCAGAAAAAATCTAAAGATTCCGTTCCAGAAAAATAATAAATAAAAACAATTAATAATTATAACACGTAATACTATTTTAAAAATGAAACATTTTAAGACCCTTTTATTTGCAGGACTACTTTTCATTGGAGCAACTAGCTTCACTAATGCTCAAAGTAAAATTGCTCATATCAACACACAAGAGCTTATTAAAGCAATGCCAGCAATGAAAAGTGCTCAAGCAGAATTAGAGAAACTGCAAAAAACGTATGAGACTGAAATTCAAACAATGGCAACTGAACTTCAAAACAAAATGAAACAGTACCAAGCTGAAGTTGAAAGTAAGACTGACGAAGAGAATGCTAAAAGATCTCAAGAAGTACAAGGTATGCAACAGAGTATTCGTGAATACCAAAATACAGCTCAACAAGATCTTCAAAAGAAAGAATTTGACTTGTTAAAACCAATTACTGACAAAGCTGAAGCATCTATCCAAAAAGTTGCAAAAGCTCAAGGTTTTCAGTACGTATTGGATTCATCTCCAGGTTCAGGTGTGATCTTGGCTGAAGGAAAAGACCTTACAGCAGATGTCAAAAAAGATTTAGGATTCTAAAACTATTTTAGATCGTAACAAAATTTTATATGGAAAGCCACTTTTAATGAGTGGCTTTCCTATTTTTGTATTATGAGCACGCAACCAATTGGCATCTTTGACTCAGGTATTGGTGGGACTTCGATTTTTAAGGAGATTAAGGCCCTCCTTCCTAACGAGCATACTATTTATTTGGCAGATAGTTTTAACGCCCCCTATGGCAATAAAACTCAACAGGAAATCATTGATTTGAGCATTAAGAATACAGAGTTGCTAATTCAGAAAAACTGTAAGCTCATTGTCGTGGCTTGTAATACTGCAACAACCAATGCCATCACCACTTTAAGAGATTCCTACAACCTTCCGTTTATAGGTATTGAACCAGCCATTAAACCAGCCGCCTTAAGTACACAAACAAAAGCGATTGGAATTTTGGCAACCAAAGGGACGCTCAGCAGTGAGTTGTTTCATAAAACAACAGACCTCTATAGTAATGGTATAAAAGTAATAGAACAAGTTGGCGAAGGAATTGTGTCACTTATTGAGGAGGGGAAGACCAATAGTGAGGAAATGAAAACCTTACTCCTCACCTATTTGAAGCCTATGCTAGATGCAAATATTGACTATCTGGTTTTAGGCTGTACGCACTATCCTTACCTCATCCCGTTATTGTTGGACCTATTGCCCAGCCGCGTTAAAATAATCGATTCAGGGCAAGCTGTAGCGCGTCAAACAAAATCCGTATTGGAACAACATGATCTTATGAACACCGTATCCACACACGGTGACAATAAATTTTATACCAACGGCACTGTTGAGGTTTTAACAGAGATTTTAGAGCGTAAATACAGCGTTCAACATTTGCAGTTTTAGGAATTAAATGATTTAGGATTTGGCTGAACGTACTTTTTCCTACGGACGGACTGCTGATTTTTGATAATTACTGACTATTCTATTTGCCAGAAGTCGTCCTGATTCTTAATTCTTGATTCTTTGTTCTCTTTTCTTTATTCATCCTTAAACCAACCCGAATACGTCACATAGTTTTCCGCAATCCGATGGATTTCACCAGAGATCAATTCCGCACTAATATCTTTAACCTTTTTTGCAGGCACACCGGCGTAAATACTACCAGATTCAACTAGGGTATTTTTCGTGACTACAGCACCTGCGGCAATAATACTATTGCTTTCTACAACGCAATCGTCCATAACAATGCTCCCCATCCCAATCAAGACATTATCGTGAATGGTACACCCATGCACAATGGCATTATGGCCAATAGACACATTATTGCCAATCGTCGTAGGCGATTTTTGATAGGTAGCATGTATGACCGCACCATCCTGAATATTGACCTTATTTCCGATCTTAATATAATGCACATCGCCTCTGATGACCGCATTGAACCACACACTACATTCTGTTCCAATGGTGACCTCGCCTACAATGGTGGCATTCTCTGCAATATAACAGTCGTCCGCTATTTGAGGATGTTTTCCGTTTACTGATTTTATAATGGGCATGAAAAATCCTTTTAGAAAGGGAATCCCAGAAATATAATTGAGATTCCTTTTGGGTTAATGTTATTTGTTGATGATTGTATTTTTCTGTGAAAATTTAATATCCTCCAAAAATGGAAGTTTTAAAATGAGATTCCTGCCTTCGCAAAAATTGAGGCTCTTTTCCATTTATTGTTTTAATAGTTGGCATGTTGGAAATTTCAAGTTTAAATTTTCGTGTTCGAATTCGAATTCAGATTCCAGTTCAACTTCCATAAAATTAAGATAATACTTATGATTTTTAAAATACCAAAATTTCTGCCCACTACACCATCCAATGCTCGATCCCTTCCTTTTTATAAGACTGGAGACTGCATATTGAATACTGCCTACCTAATTAACCGCTGGACAGGCACAATCATATCTCACTTTTTTACAATTAAAATTATAGCCCAAGGTCAACTGATGAAAACCACCATTATTAAAAACAACAGAATTTGCCTGATAAGAATAGGTATAGGCAAAAACAAAATTCTTATAATCCATACCTAAAAAAGGTGTAAAATATTGCAGATTTTGGCTGCTTACACCAGCTCCATTTGAAAATTCGGCACCGTCCAAACTTCGGCGATAGGAAATACCTCCCCATAATTTTCCGAAATCCATATCTTTATAAACCTTTGCGTTAACATCAATGGAAGATTCCTTTGTACCATCTCTATATAAAAACATTATGGAGGGTTCATAACTCCACTCACTGCCGAATTTTTTAAAAACGTTTCCTGCACTGAATAACAGCGTTCTTAAATTATCATATCTAAAAATGCCGTTGGCATTAGAATTTACGCCATCGTTATTCAATACGTTTTTTAGCGTGGCATGGGCATAAAAGTTTATTAAATGATAAGAGAATCCAAAATCGATATTAAAATTGGTGGCACTTTGTTCGATTCCTGAAATCAAAGGATCAAAACCTTCATTTAAAAATGTGGTTTCATCTAATTTATACTGAATGGCACCTGCGCTCAACCCGAAGGATAGCATATTCAGGTCAATTTCATTTCGTGAAAACATTAAATGATGTGCATAGGTAAAATAAGCGCCCGTTTGAGAATGGTAGCCATTCTTATCATTATAAACAATGGCTCCAATGGCAGATTGTGATTCTCCAATACGACTATTGATACTCATGGTTTGCAATGCAGGAGCATTATCTTGGCCAAACCATTGTTTACGTGCGGTTAATCTTATTTTGGCACAATTGGCAACACCCGCCATGGAGGGGTGAATCAAATAATAATTATCGGTCAAATAATCAGAATATATGGGCAATCCTTCTTGTGCTGTACTGAATTGTGCTGTTAATGCTGCAAAAGCTAGTAAACAAAACTTTTTAAACTTCATATTCATTGTTCTTTTCAAGTCAAAATCGGCTTTAATTTTGTGTTTATCTTCGTAGTTTGTTGACGAAAAGCCAATACTACTTTTGGTAACACAGACTAAAAGTGTCGGTTTACTTGAGCAGCTTTCTATTCGCCAAATATATAAATTTTTGTGTTTGATATCCCATATACCTTAATTTAATAGGATCCCTAGTCCTTATAAAACCTATTAATTTCACAGCAAGTAAACAAACACACTGTTGGTCTTCCTACGCGACTTAAATCTTCAAAATCAATTGTCTAAAGGTTTTCATATCGTCAAAATCCCATGGACTAATATCGTGCTCAAAAAAACCGGGTTTACCCTTTAGATTCCTTATTTTTGCATAAAGAATTGAACCTATGCAAACGACAACTATTTCAATACATAAAACCAGTAATCCTACGATAATAAAATTTGAAGCTGATAAGTTTTTAACCAACCATGAAAGTTTCGAATTTAGTAATATTGACGAAGCCCAAAATTCTCCTTTGGCGCAACAGTTATTTTACCTACCCTTTATAAAAAAAGTATATATCTCAGGCAATTTTATCGCTTTAGAACGTTACGATATTGTGGAATGGGAAGATGTACAAGAAGAAGTTGCCCAACAAATTGAACAGTACATCAATGATGGAAAGCCAGTTGTAACGGAAGAGAATGTACAAAACCAAAAACCTATCTCAATCTATGCTGAGAGCACTCCAAATCCAGCGGTTTTAAAATTTGTTGCCAACAAAAAACTGGTAGCCACTTCTTATGAGTTTGTTTCTAGGGAAGACGCCAAGTATTCTCCTTTAGCTACTGAATTATTCCATTTACCTTTTGTAAGAAGTGTCTTTTTTGATGAAAATTTCATTTCGGTCACTAAATCTGATGTTGCCGAGTGGAGTGAAATCACTACAGAATTAAGAGAATTTATCAGAAATTATATTGAAAGCGGTAAGGACATAATTTTGGCAGACGCTCCTAAAGTCTTAAAGAAAACCGAAAGTCAAGTTGAAGCCCAATTTGAAAACTATGACGACATCTCAAAAGAAATCATTACGATTCTTGAAGAATACGTGAAACCTGCAGTTGCTAGCGATGGTGGGAATATTGAGTTTCAATCTTATGATCCTAAAACTAAAAAAGTAAGCGTTATTTTACAAGGCGCATGTAGTGGGTGTCCTTCCTCTACTTATACCTTAAAAAATGGTATTGAAAATATGCTTAAGGAAATGCTCAAGGATAAGGACTTGACCGTAGAAGCATTAAATGGTTAAATTTGATTTATTTTTCTTATCTTTAAGAATACAAGTAAATTATTAATTTAAAAACTATAAATATGTCAGTATTAAAAGTTATTGAAATTTTAGCAAGCTCCGACAAAAGTTGGGAAGACGCTGCAAGAAATGGAGTAAATCACGCTTCTAAAACTATTAAGAACATTAAGTCTGTGTATGTAAAGGACCAAAGTATTACCGTTAAAAACGATGAGTTGTCTCAGTATAGAGTCAATTTAAAGATAACCTTTGAAGTCCAATAAAATTAAAATTAGCGCTTAAAAAAAGCGCTATTTTTTAATCCATAAGTCTCCCACCTATAGTTCTCATTAGCGCTCTTGCTCTCGAGCATTTTTACTTCTTTATTTTAGAAACACTCAAAGACATTAAAAGTTTTGGGTTAAAATCAAAGAGATTTGCCGAAGACACAAAAATTTTAGTTGCCAACCAAGGTTTATAGAATGGTTTTTTGGCTGCAGGTCTTCTGCTATCAATCATTTTAAACGTTTCCGCTTTTACATCCTTCTTTTTAATACACATTACTTTTGCCGGTATCATTGGCACTAATTCTACAAAAAAGATTAAATTTTATATTCAATCCATACCTGCACTGATTACATTAGTTTCTCTAATATTTTCATAAATCCTCTATTGCATTGTGTTATCCTAGGAGAAGTTATAACTTTGCGTATTAACAAAAAACATTAGAGATTATATGGAAATGCAACATTGGATTGACAAAGGTTATGAACTTATCATTGACTTTGGACCAAAAGTTTTAGTGGCTATTTTAATATGGATCATTGGATCATGGGTCATTAAATTACTTTTGAAAGGTGTTGAAAAAGGAATGGCAAAAGGGAACTACGATATAAGCCTTCAAAAGTTCCTACTTAACATCTTACAATGGACGCTTAAAATTGTTCTTGTTATTGTCATTTTAGGCACCGTTGGCATCGAAACTACATCCTTTGCCGCTATTCTAGCGTCTGCCGGTTTAGCTGTGGGATTAGCTTTACAGGGCTCACTGGCCAATTTTGCTGGTGGGATACTGCTTATGATATTCAAGCCTATTAAAGTAGGTGATTATATTGAAGCTCAAGGCACCTCAGGAACGGTGAGAGAAATTCAGATATTCACTACTAAATTGACCTCTCCTGACAATAAGATAATTATTATTCCTAATGGAAAATTGTCAAATGATAATATTGTGAATTATTCCGCCATGGATCTACGTCGGATTGATTTCGTTTTTGGTGTAGGCTATGACTCTGATATTAAACAGACAAGAGACCTCCTAATGGAACAGTTGACCTCACACCCTTTGGTATTGAAAGACCCGGCACCTCTGGTTAGGTTAAGCGCAATGGCTGACAGTTCGTTGAATTTTAACGTTAGACCATGGGTTAAGAACTCTGATTATTGGAG
Source organism: Gelidibacter sp. (assembly GCF_035515035.1). Lineage (GTDB taxonomy): Bacteria > Bacteroidota > Bacteroidia > Flavobacteriales > Flavobacteriaceae > Gelidibacter. The sequence continues at coordinate 67,159 of NZ_DATJCA010000021.1, forward strand.
TACGTATTATGATATTATGGAAAGCACTAAACAAGCCTTAGATGCTGCTGGAATTGAAATTCCTTATCCACATCAAGTACATATCCGTAAGGAGGACTAATCTTTAGCTTTAGCTTTAGTTCCGATAAAGTCCTTTAAGTAAAAAGGTTCAAAATAGGCGACATTCTCAATGTCGCCTATTTTGTATTTATCATAGGCCAATTTCCCCATTTCATTTGCAGAAGGAAGCTTATTTTCAATAAAGACCGCGTTGGGATGCGAAATGATTTCTTTGGTTTTTTCAACACCGGTTCCAATAAAATAGACCTTACCGATATCCAAAAAGTCTTTAAAACTATCCGCATTCAAGATTTGAGCTTCTATAGTTCTCATCTGTTTGTGATCTTTATCGTAAACAGCTGCATACACTTCCAGTCTTCGGGCATCAAGCATGGGCACAATACATCCAGAATCAACATCTACTTGCTGCGACAAAGCTGCTAAAGTATCAACGGAAATTAAAGGTTTGTCCAAAGAAAAACAGAGTCCCTTGGCGGCTGAAACTCCAATACGCAACCCTGTATAAGAACCAGGCCCTTTACTGACGGCTATGGCATCCACCTCATGAGGTTTCAAATTAGCCTCTTTAAAGACCGTATCAATAAAAAGATGTAAGGATTCCGCATGGGAGAAATTAGAGTTGTAATCCTCCTTTAAAACCAAAATCTCTCCTTCTTTGGAAAGAGAGACAGAACAATTGGTGGTGGCCGTTTCAATATTTAGTATATATGACACTTTAATTCTTTTTAAACACTAGTTTTTTGCAGTTCCTTCTTTACCTTTCACTTCTATCTTATCACCAGGATTCAATGTTTTGGAGACCACATTATAAGGGCCAGTGATGATCACGTCGCCTGCCTGCAATCCCGATAATATTTCAATATTGGCATCATCTTGGATGCCTGTTTTTACAACTCTTAATTTGGCCTCATCGTTACTTTTGACAAACACACATTCAAATTTTTCTTCACTGCCAACTCTTTGAAATGCAGCTTCACTATCGCTCTCGTCCTTGGCAACGGGTTGTTTAACGGAAGAGGTATCTGTTTTAATTACAATGGCACTTATTGGAACACTTACCACTCCTTTTCGCTGTTTAGTAATAATATCGACGGTAGCAGTCATCCCAGGTCTGAACGGAGAAAAGTTCTCACCTTTGCCCTCCATTAAATCTTGATAAGACTCTTCAAGTATTCTAACCTTTACCTTAAAATTTGTGACTTGATCTGCCGTAAGCGTTCCAGCCGCAGAATTAGCAATTGCTGTAACAACACCTTTGAATTCCTTTCTCAAATAAGCATCTACTTCAACAATGGCGGAATCTCCAACCTGGACTTTAACTATATCATTCTCATTGACATCAATTTCAACTTCCATATTGTTTAAATTGGCCACCCTTAAAATCTCTGTACCCGCCATTTGTTGCGTTCCCACAACACGTTCTCCCAATTCCACATCCAATTTAGAAATGGTACCGCTCATAGGGGCATAAATGGTGGTCCTGTTCAAATTATCTCGAGCCTCACTTACAGATGCGCTAGCACTTTGAACATTATAATATGCTGATTGGCGTGTGGCCTGCGCAATTTCATAGGCAGAAACTGCCTTGTCCCATTCTGATTTTGAGATAATACCCTTTTCGAAAAGTTGCTTGTTCCGATCATAGCTTAGCTTAGCTTCTCTCAGGGAAGCTTCAGCTTGCTCTAACCCCGCTTTTATATTCTGATAGGTGGCCTGACTTCTGTTTACTGCCGATTGAATGAGGTCAGGATTGACTCTTACCAACAAGTCACCTTTATTGACCTGCTGACCTTCCTTGAAAGGGAGATCTATGATTTCTCCAGATACTTCACTGGAAATTTTCACTTCAATCTCTGGCTGAATTTTACCTGTTGCAGAAACTTTCTCCACAATATCCATTAGCGTTACTTTCTGAGTCTCGACCTCTTTAAAGTTCCCGGAATTACCAAACCAACCCGCATTTTTTCCTACAATCAATACCAAGATTAGGAGTACTACTGCGGATATTAATATTATTACTGTTTTTTTGCTCATAACGGTTAGTTTACTGGTTGTGCTCTATGTATTGATAAATCATCGATAATTAAAATTTCAACTCCATCGCAGGAATTCCAAAATATAGCTCAAGTACTTTTAATTTGAAAATATAGTCATATTTAGCGCGATTAAGTTCAATTTGGGCATTATCAAATTTTACTTTGGATTGACTGAACTCAAAAGCATTGGTAAATCCAACATCATAGCGCTCTTTAGCGTAATTATAGGCCAATTCCTGTGATTCCAGAGCCGATTGTGCAGCTTCATATGATTTAAAGGCTCCTTTGGCATCCACATAAGCCTGATAGACGGTAGATTCCAAATCTAATTGTGCCTGTTCCAATTGATTTTTACTACGTTCTAGATTAATCTGATTTCTCTTCACATTACTTTTGACAGAAAAACCATTTAGTATAGGGATGTTTAAAGAGAACCCATAAGAAATACCATCATTTTGCGACAGCTGATCAATAAATGGATCGGCGCCAACTTTTCTGGTGATGGTGTTGGGAAATTCACCAATTACCGATTGTCCTGTATCTTCCACCACTCCTATTTCTCTTAGAATTACCGGATTGTTTGGATCAATATCCTGAATAAATGACGCCGAATTGGAGAATCTCGTGTCATATCCAAAAAAGGCTTGTAGCGTTGGGTAATAAGCACTTTTTGCAATTTGTACATCCTTTTCAGCAAGCGCGACATTTTGCTCAGCAATTTTGATCTCAGCTCTATTTTCTTTTGCACTTTCAATAACATCAAAAACGCTTTTCTCGGAGATGCCTTCATCAACGATATCATAACCCTCATCTTCGATATCAAAATTTTGATAATCCTTAATCATTAAAAGCTGCGCCAAACTGATCAAAGATACCTGCACCGCATTTTCGGCATTGACGATTGCCTGTCTTTCACTGGCATCATTGGCTCTAATTTCAAGAATGTCACCTTCTGGCAAAACCCCTGCATCCACCAACTCTTGCGTTCTTTTTAATTGATCTTTAGTAATTGAGTTTTGCGAGGTTAAAACCGTAAGGTTGGCCTTATTGAGAATCACTTGCAGGTAATTGTTTGCCACAAACAATGAAATATCATCCTCCATCTTGGTCAATCGGAACTGAGCCGCCATTTTAGATATTTTGGCCCGTTGTACCTCTTTAAAATTCCTAAGTCCGTCAAATAACGTATAACCAACGCTCACCCTTCCTGAAGCCGATAAAAACGTGGTAGTCTGTGCGTTGTTGGTCAATGGATTAAAACCTAATCCGGTGTTTTCTGAGACGTTTGCCCCCATACTCACCTGTGGCACAAAATTACCAATAGCCTGTAAGTTTTCTATATCCGTCAGCTCCAAATCCAATAGACTTTGTTTTACGGAGATATTGTTTTCTAAAGCATGGGCCACACATTCTTTGAGGGTCCATTTTTTAACTTGTGCCTGAGAGGTTACTGCTATTAGGACAAGAACTATAAGAATTGATTTTTTCATAATTAAAATATAAGTCTATCGATTATTTAAAGTGTTACACCTAAAATGGATTATTTCTTTTTAGCATAATCTGGAATGCCTTGAACTTGATTCCAAACCTTTATTTTATCCGATTTATTAATGCCGCTTTTGACCTGAACGAAGATGCCATCACTAATACCCAATTCAAGATCGCGACGTTCAAATTTTTGATCGCCTACCATAACCTCTACAAAGGGTTTTTGGGTTTGAGAATCAAATTGCACCAAAGCTTCGTTAATAGCCAAAACATTTTCCGCTCGTTCTAAAATAATGGACGCATTTGCACTTAACCCAGCTCTAATAAAGATCGAATCAATAGATTTTAAAGTGCCTTTAATCTCAAATTGAATCGCCCCATTTTCAGCCACACCTTTAGGAGCAATATAATCCAATACCGCATCAAATTTTTTGTCTTCAATGGCACCAACGGTAATTTCAAGTGGCAGACCTTCCTTAATTTTTCCCACCTCGCTTTCATCAACCTTACCTTCAAAAATCATTTTTTTAACATCCGCCAAGGAGGCAATTGAGGTCCCTTCATTAAAATTATTGGCTTCAATGACCTGATTTCCTTCTTTTACTGGCACATCCAACACCATCCCTGATACTGTTGCTCTCACCTGGGTCTGTGCGATATTGCCCAATCCACTTGTAGTACCTGTTTTGACGATATCATAATTTTGACGTGAAGAATTCAAGTTGATTTCCGCTTGTTCCACACTTTGTTTAGTTTGCAGATAGGTGTTTTTAATACCTTCAAAATCGTTTGCTGAAATTACACCTTTGTCAAACAATGCCTTTTGGCGATCGTAATTAGTTTGTTGGGTCTGTAAATTTATTTTAGCAGTTTGCAATGCGGTCTGGTTTGAAGATATATTATTCTTAGCACTCGTTAACGAGGATACATTAGGAATCACACGAATTTGGGCAATCAAATCACCTGCGTTAACATACTCACCCGCCTCTATAAATACTTCTTCAATCACCCCAGAAATATTCGATTTAATAAGCACTTCATCTTTAGGTACAATATTTCCTGTAGCGACTGTTTTTACCACAATAGTTTTCATCACCGGGATTTCCGTGGTGTAGGATATAGGATCTTCCTGATTTTTTCTCCACAAATAAATTAAGGCAATTGCAAACACTGCAACGATAATTCCTAAAATAATGACTGTTGTTGTTCTTTTCATTTGGTATTAGTTATTATTATTTAATGGTCAAATGGTGCACCTCAAAAATGATATGGCATAAATACTTTATAATTGCAGAGGTGGTTCATTTGGTATTAGTTATTATTATTTAATGGTCTAATGGTACACCTCAAAGATTACTTGGAATAAAAACTCTATTAATTAAGCTGTGGTTCATTTGATGTGATTTTTATAGGATTTATTCTATTCTTAATGCGTCAACCGGTTTCATTTTAGTGGCACTATTAGCGGGAATCAATCCTGCCAGCAATCCAGACACTACAAGTATAAAAAGGGCAATAAAGACAACCGACATACTTACACTCGGATTTGCAAAATTTTCAACCGGACCGTTCATGTCCAAAGCATAATTAAGCCCCCAAATAACCGCAGCAGCAAAAGAAATACCTACCATTCCTGATAAAATGGTAAGAATTAAGCTTTCCTGCAAAACTTGAGATTTGATCGTCCATGGTGAGGCTCCCAAAGCTCTCCTTACCCCAATTTCTTTGGTACGCTCCTTTACTACGATGAGCATAATATTACTTATTCCTATTATCCCAGACATTAACACGAGCGCACCCACAAAATAACCCACAAAGCTCAAAATGGAAAACAGGCCATTGACTCGCCCAAAAGCTTCAGAAAGATCAAAATTACCAATAGCACGCTCATCTTCAGGATGTACTTTGCGTCGGTTCTTTAAACTTTCCAGTATTTGCGGTTTAAGCGTTGTAATATTTGTACCATCATGCGCCGTTACGGCCAACCATCCAACATTATCGGCAAAATTAAAGGCCTGGCCGAAAGACGTAAAAGGCAAAAAAATAGTATTGGCATCTTCCTCTTTATCGCCTTGGCTATTGCTCACTTTAAAGGTACCTATCACCATAAAATTGACGCCGTTGATCTTGATATAGGTTCCTAAAACTTCCTCTCCCTTATCATACATCGTTTTTACCACACCTGTTCCTATAACGCATACCTTTCTCTTGGCATTTATATCAGAATAGCTCACAAAACGGCCCTGAATGATATCCATGGGCTGTTGTTTTATAAATTCCGGATAATCGCCATTGACTTGAAAAGCTCCGGTTTTTGTGCCTCTAATGACATTATTGGCGCCACTATAGCCTCCTAATTGATTGCGGGGAGATACATATTTGAGTTGTGGAAAATCGTTTTTCAAACTAGCAACATCATCCAATTTAAAATTGAAACGCCGTCCTTTAGGCAAGCCCTTATAAGGTTTTGAGGTTTGTTGAGTCCATATAAACATGGAATTGGTAGCAAAATTGCCAAAATCTGCGGTCACCCCATTTTTGAGTCCGTTGGTCAAGGCCAATAAGAGCACCAAGATGGTGATGCCCCAAAACACACCAAACGCAGTCAAAAAAGTTCTGAACTTATTCGCATTTAAAGCTTCCAATATTTCGTCCCAACGGTCTCTGCTAAACATATTATTCGTCTCTTAGTGCTACAATAGGTTTAATTTTTGCCGCGCGGTACGCTGGGATAAATCCGGCAATGGCTCCTGCAAACACCAACACAAAAACAGTGGTCAATGCAGTATTAAAATCAACTTGTGGATATTTTATAAAGTCACTTTCTATAAGCGGTCCGACAATTTCGAGTAGTCCAAGCCCCGCAATAAGTCCAAAGAGTCCAGAGAACATGGTTACAAAAATGGATTCTTGTAGAATCATCACTACAATAGACATGGGAACTGCGCCCAAAGCTTTACGAATGCCGATTTCCTTGGTCCGTTCCTTGACAATAATGAGCATAATATTCCCCACTCCAACTACTCCGGCAATGATGGTACCAATACCTACAAACCAAAACACCGCTTTAATGGTATCCACCAAAGAGTAGATTTTTCTTGCTTCTTCCAGCGTGTTATTCACATTAATTGCACTAATATCATCCGGAGCAATAATGTGTGTTTGCTTTAGGTCATTTTCAATACCCAAAGAAATTTGTTCGGAAAGCTTCACGGCGTCGTCAAAATTATCGGACATCTTTACGGTGTAGGTCATGTTCCTGATGTCATTTCCACCGTTAAATGCTTTTTGCGCCGTAGTAATGGGCATCATTACTTTACTTTCGTCCCGTTCTCCTCCTGGATCGTAAAAGACACCAATCACCTTAAAATTTATTCCATAAAGCGAAATATCCTTGTTAATTGGATCTTCACCCTTAAACAAATCTTGGCTCACTTTATTTCCGATGACCGCCACCTTTTTGGCACCCATGACATCTGAGTGATTCAAAAAACGTCCTTGGCTAATATCGGCGTTTTCAATAAATTGGTTGTCTGGCAAAACGCCTTGAATTCTATAATTGCCAGATTCATTTTTATAATTGACCAAACCACCCCAAATGGTATAAAATGGCGATTTGTATTCTAAGTGATCATCGTATTTATTAACAATGGCAGTGAAGTCTTGATTTTTTAGCTGAATGCGGCGTCCGGGATTTAATCCTTTATATTCTTTGGTGGTGACCCCTGTCCACACCGAAATACTATTGGCAGCATCACGTTCAAATTGGGAGGTGACGCCATTTTGGATTCCAGAACTAAAACCGAGAAGAATGACTAAAATAAAAATACCAGACGCAACAGATAGTCCAGTTAGGAAGGTGCGGAGCTTATTTTTACTTAAACTTTCAAAAATTTCCTGCCAACGTTCAATATTAAACATACTGATTAGCCCTTACTTGTTCCACGAAATTATCATCAATGATCACACCGTCCTTTAAATTGACAATACGCTTGGTCATATTGGCAATGTCAGGTTCATGTGTGACTATCAAAATGGTTTTTCCGTCATCATTAATGCCTTGGATAAGTTCCATGACTTCATGGGAGGTTTTGGTATCTAGAGCACCAGTAGGCTCATCCGCTAGCAATACTTTTGGATCACTTGCCAAAGCTCTCGCAATTGCCACCCGTTGTTTTTGTCCACCGGAAAGCTCGTTGGGCAAATGGTGAGACCATGGCGCCAATCCTACTTTATCGAGATAATGCATTGCTTTTTCTACCCGTTCTTTACGGTTGACACCTTGGTAATATAACGGCAACGCAACATTGTCTAAAGCCGACTTATAATTAATGAGATTGAAAGATTGAAAGATGAAACCTAAAAATTTGTTTCTGTAGTTTGCTGCGATTTTTTCATTAAGATTCTTAATCGGGACGTTATCAAGCGTATATGATCCTTCATCAGCTTCGTCCAACATGCCCAAAATATTTAACAACGTCGATTTACCTGACCCTGAAGATCCCATTATGGAAACTAATTCGCCTTCTTTGACGTCAAAATTGATCCCTTTTAACACATGAAGTGAATTTGCGCCCATGTGATAGGATTTATGTAAATCTTTTATTTGTATCATATTAAGACGGTTGGTTATGCAATGTTACATAAAACAAGGCATGAAGTATATTAACGAATTGTTAAGACTTATCTTGAATATGTACTAATAAGACTCAAAAGGAGATCAATTGTTACAGAAACAGTACTTTTTATACGTTTTTCTTTTTATAAAATTTTGTGTACATAACGACACCCATTCCGGCGACTAAGACATAAGGGATGACCATTAAATACACGATCCCATCATTGACACCCTTTGCAGTAGATTGCCCATCTTCACTTTCCAAAACCGCACGGCACATGGCACACTGGGCGTTTGTTGAGAAAAAGGTAAACAGTGAAAACAATATAAAAAAGACTCGAACTTTCATTTTAGACATAATAAGGTGAAATCATAATATAAACAATCACTCCAGAAATTGCAACATATAGCCATAATGGAAATGTAATGCGTGCTATCTTTTTATGGCGTTCAATATTATTGGTGATGGCACGTACATAGGTGATCAAGACAAATGGAATGATTACGATTGATAATAAAATGTGTGAAATTAGCACTGCAAAATAAACATATCTCAACACACCCTCACCTCCATATGAGGTAGAATCACTGGTCATATGATACGCTATATACATTAATAAAAATACAATTGAACATCCAATTGCTGTAGTCATCAAAGTTTTATGTAGCGTAATGTTCTTGTTTTTAATGGCCCAAAAGGCAACCAGTAATAGTAAGGCGGTCAATCCATTAATCGTCGCATAAATAGGTGGCAGGAACGTTAGTGGTTCCACCTCAAAACCTAAGTCTCTCAAGTTGACGCCAAATAGTGCCCCTACTATCAATGGGATGGCAATGGAAAGAATGACAATCCACTTATTATATTTCTTTTCTGCCGCTCTATTTATCGTTTCCATTATTCCTTTAACAACTTTGCAATATCTTGTTTTAACCAAGTAATCTGCTGCTCCATACCTACCTCATCCACCTTTTCTTCTTCTGAAATGATACCGTTATAATAGATTATTGGGCTTCCTTGAGCGTCAGATCTTGATCTTATAAAACCATTTTTATCAATAAGCGCAAAATTACCTGAATGCTCAAATCCACCTTCTGCACTTTCATCTTTCGCGGTATACAGGTAGAAACCTTCATTGGCCAATTTATAGATTTCATCCACATCACCAGTCATCAAATGCCAATTAGGGCTAGTAATGCCATTGCTATCTGCGTAGGTTTTCAAAACTTCTGGCGTATCAATATGTGGTGTTATGGAAAACGATGCAATGCCGAAATTCTTTTCATTTTGAAATGCATTTTGGATTTCCACCATATTGGCGTTCATTTTTGGGCAAATGCTGGGACAGGTTGTAAAAAAGAATTCAAGGACATATACCTTTCCTTCATAATCTCTATTGGAAACAGTGTTTCCATTTTGATCTATAAAACTGAATTCAGGGACCTTTTTTTTAACCCCATTAATTTCAATAAATTGTAAATCGGATAGGTTTCCTGGTCTTTTTTTTGGATTCAGATTAATGTCCTCACTTCTACTTTCATCTCTTACAACATCTTTATTGCTGATCCGATCAATTATTTTTGGAACAAAGTAAATTCCAAATAAAAGAATGATAAACGACACTCCTACATAAGAATAACTAGTCTTCTTGCTCATTATTAATACCTTTTAAATCGTTAGCACGTCGTGTTGAGGAGTCAAAATTCCCCTTGCGCTTTTCTCTATATTCTGTAAACAACACGCGTATATCTTCACTCATTTTATTTTTTATTATCGCAACTTCCACACAGTCGTAGGAGGTCAAATCATAAACAATAGCGCTCTTCTCTCTTTCCTTATCCGTTCTATCGTCCAAACGTCCGCGTTGGTTAAGGTCTGCATCAACAATAAATACTCGAGAAGTTGAAAGGTCTTCATCCAATGGAAATTCCGATTTTAGACTTCCATAAATCTTTTGTATTTCATCTTCCTCTAAAAAAACGAAATGCCAGTATTTTAGATCTTCATGAGATTCAATTTCTTTCTTAAGTGCAGGAAGATCTGATTTTGCTTCAGGAGACATGATGGTTACAATCTGAAATCTTTTAAATCCCTTGAACTTATTATAGATGAGTTCCTTTAAATTAGATGCAGCTGTGGCCCTCGCCATTGGGGTTTTTCCAAAAAAAGCCAATACGGTAATGTGGTCTTGAAGTTCTAAATCGGTGTTTGAAGCAATATCAAGAACGTTTTCCTTTACAACATCAAGCGCGATATAATTGTGTTTTGCTGGATAAAGCATCAAAAGAAACGCTACTGGAAGGAAAAACAGTACAATTAGAACTGAATAGCGTTTAACAAGTTTTTTATTCATTTAAAATGATTTGCATGATTAAGACTCTTCAATTATGCATATTTACTCAATAAATACACGCTGAATTACACAAGTGCAAAAATAAAAAAGACGGTTCATATAACCGCCTTTTTATGTATGTTTAACACTTAAATCCTCCTCTTATACTAGAAAGGAAGACTTTAAAAATCAGTCTTTACAAATCCTGAAGAAAAGACAGACTCAATGTAGTCTCCTTCTTGTAAAAGGATAAAGATTAAATAAGAAATTAGAAAGACTGCTGTCCACACAACCATACGTCTTAGACTTGCGGTTTCATCTCTCATGTGCATAAAATCCCAAGTAATATAATACGCTTTTACTATGGTCAAAATAATAAAGATCCAGTTAAGAGCCTTCATGCCCAAAACCTGACCCATAAACATTTCCGGTTTGTATATCCCCAAAAGAACTTCAACAGCTGTAACTAGAGCCAAAAAGATCAATACACCCCAAATTTTTTGTTTATTGGATTTAAACTTTAAATACCCTCTAAATATTGCGAGTTTATGTGGTTCTGCTTGTGCGTGTGATTCCATGTTCAAAATAAATTATCTAAAATTATACTAGGTAGAAGAATGTAAATACGAATACCCAAACCAAGTCAACGAAATGCCAATATAAACCGACTTTTTCGACCATTTCGTAACTGCCTCTTCGCTCGTAAGTTCCTATAAGAACGTTAAAGAAAATAATAATATTTAACATCACACCTATCGACACGTGAAATCCGTGGAAACCTGTGATAAAGAAAAAATAGTTTGCAAATAAGGGTGGACCGTATTCGTTTTGAACCAAGTTGGCACCTTCTACAACATTCTTTCCTTTAGTTTTTAATTCTTTGAGTGATTCACTACGGGATAAAACCGTTTTATGACCGTCCTCGCCTGTATATGTCGTTCTTACAAACACCCCAGGATTGGCTTCAAATCCAGCCACAACTTCATCAATCGTAAAACTTGGAAGGGCCTTTTCCCCTGTAAACCAAAGACCATCTTTTCTTGTATGTTGGGTTCGATCAGAAGCTTGGGCAATAGCGAAATCTTTTAACGCCACACGCTCACCCTCAGCATCCACAAAATGGATGATATTACCACCGTGAGTTCCAACAGCGCCGTAACCACCTTTAATAAAAGTGGTCCATTCGTACGCTTGGGAGCTTAAGAAGACAAAACCTCCCAAAACCGTCAAGAACATATATAAACTAACCTTGGCTTTGTCCATGCGATGACCGGCATCCACCGCCAATACCATTGTAACAGAAGACATGATCAAAATAAAAGTCATGAAAGCCACGAAAATCATCGGATAGTTACCGTGAATAAAAGGTACATGGGTAAATACGTCGTCTGCTATTGGCCAAGAATCGGCAAATTTAAATCTTGAGAAGCCGTAGGCTGCTAAGAACCCAGTAAAAGTTAATGAATCTGAAGTGAGGAAAAACCACATCATCATTTTACCGTAACTCGCTTTTAAAGGTTCTATACCTCCGCCCCAACGCTTGTTTTCGGCACTAGTGTTCACGACAGTCGAATCCATATGTAGTGATTAGTTTTTTAGTTTAAAAAGTTGCACAAAAATAATCAATTTATTCATCTAAAGAAACATCCTTATTGAATTTTGAAACACTATAATTAATGTTTGTTGTAGATGGATAATAAATCGTATTAAAATTTACCATCAATTAGCCTACAAAATATAAAAATAAAAAGAGATAGACCCACAGAATATCAATAAAATGCCAAAATGTTCCTGCCAGTTCAAAACCTAGCATATCCGTAGCAGTATACTTCTGTTTAAAATGATTATAAATTACGACCAAAATGCAAACAAGCCCTACAATTACGTGAACGATATGCACCATCGCAATTAAATAGATATAGGACATGGTCACATTACTGGTAGGTCCAGTAAAATTATAGCCCATATTGATGATCTGCTGAAAACCTAAAAACTGATTTGTAATGAAAGCGATTCCCAATACCAAGGTCGCCAAAAGCCAAACGGACGTCATTTGTCTTTGGTGATTTTTGAGAGCTCTTTGCGCCAATATAAATGTCACACTACTCAACACGACCATAACCGTGCTGATTATGAATGCATTTGGCAATTGAAAATCCTTAAGCCAATCCTTTCTTGTGCTGCTTACAACAAAGGCACTGGTCCATCCCGCAAATGACATGATGAGCGAAACGATGCCAAACCAAAGCATCATCTTTTTCGCTCTGTTATTTTTCTCCTCAAAGGTTCCTTCTGTAAAATCCATATTATCTTATAAATTTATCTGCAACGTAAATAATCTGTAATAGGGTAATATATATCACACTCGCCAAGATGAGGTGTTTTGCCGCCAGCTCTGTTCTTTTCGCGTATAATTGTAACGCGAAATAGATCATTCCTAAACCTATTGCAAAGACCAATATAGCTGCAACAATAGATAATTTCAAATCTCCAGTGAAGCCAAACACAGGAATGACAGATATTAAAACGGTCCAAATGGTATACATGACCGTTTGCGTGGCCGTACCTTTATCACGTTTTCCTGTTGGAAGCATGAAAAATCCGCCTTTTTTATAATCGTCAAACAAGAACCACCCGATGGCCCAAAAATGAGGGAACTGCCAAAAGAACTGTATGGCAAATAATGTTCCCGGTTCAATTCCGAAAGCATTTCTTGCGGCAACCCAACCCAACATAAATGGAATAGCGCCGGGAATAGCACCTGCGAATACAGATAATGGAGTTTTGGTTTTTAATGGCGTATAAACACTAGTGTATAAAAATATAGATATAGCTCCGTACATGGCAGTACGCGGATTAATTATATAAAGTGTGGCAATCCCAAGAACCGTAAAGATGATGGCCAATGTAAGGGCGGAGTTGACGGATATGCGTCCTGCAGGAATGGGTCTGTCCTTGGTGCGGCTCATGAGTGCATCCAAATCACGCTCAATAATTTGATTATAGATGTTAGAAGCACCAACCATAAAATACCCTCCAAACGCCAATAGTATCAAGGTACTCACCTCAATGGTTGTGGCGCCAAGCAAATACCCAGCTATTGCTGAAAATACAACACTCAATGATAATCTCATTTTCGTTATTTCCTTAAAATCAGAAATAACTGAGACCCTTGGTAAAGAAGAATTTGTTGTCGCCAATCGGTGTTGTATTTGTCGCTTTTAAATGCGAGTGCAAAGATACTTTGAAAATTGGTTTTGAGCAATTCAATTAGTGAATAATTAAATTTCAATATCCTTTTTCGATTTTTGAAACGTAAAGCAAATTTTTTGACTTCAGAATATTGAAATTTAATGGACTAGGATGCGCATGCCATGACTAGTTTTTGGTATCAGTAGAATCTAAATTTATGGTCACTAAATTAGGGAAATTTTATAGTGCAATTGAGATTCTTGCTTTGTAGAAATTTTATTTTTAGTGACGTATTTGATGAACAAAGCTCGGATTAATTGGATTAAATCAGGATTATTATACTATTATAAAACAAGTATTTAAGGAGAAGGTTGAGCCTGTGTACAGGAGATTCCTGCCTGCGCAGGAACTTGGGCTAATTATCGAAATACCAATTGAACAAATCAGTTTTGACCCCAAGATTGAACCAAGTGGTACTATTCTTAAAAGTTGTTTCTGTATTGGCTTCGGGATTGAAGTTCCTGAAACTAATGTTTGTAAA
>NZ_DATJCA010000022.1:0-8393 GCF_035515035.1 Gelidibacter sp.
AGGCCAAGAGTTAAAATAAATGTATCACTTTAACCAACACAAAATTATGATAAAAAATCATAACACATCAAGGCTACGGCGCATTTTTGGCTGTAACCTGCTTTTACTAATTTTCACCCTGCCACTCACCGCGCAAGACCTCTCGGTCACCGGCAGGGTCACTGACGGCAACCTGCCCATTTCTGGTGCAAGTATAATTATTAAAAATACCATGACGGGCACCGTCTCAGACTTTGACGGGCGGTACAGCATTACCGCAAAAGCTACGGACACATTGGAAATTTCTTATTTGGGATATACAACGGTTACTATTCCTGTTCAGGGTCGGAGGGCTATTGATGTTGTATTGCAGGAAGATGCAACCGCGCTTGGTGAGGTACGCATTAATGCGGGGTATTATACAACTACAGATAGGGAGAGGACGGGGAGTATTAGTCGTGTCACAGCAAAAGATTTAGAATTGCAACCAGTAAACAATCCTTTGGAAGCCTTGCAAGGGCGCATGGCAGGGGTTGAAATCACTCTACCATCTGGTATTCCAGGTGCTGCACCCCAAATACTTATTCGCGGACAAAATAGCTTGCGCAGATCATTTGACGATAATGGAAACCTGCCTTTATATATCGTAGATGGGATGCCAATTAATTCAAGCCCGCTCTCTAGCCAGAATGAATTTTTAATGTTGATTGGAACTGATCCTTTAAACTCACTCAACATCTCCAATATTGAGAGTATTGAAATCTTAAAGGATGCCGATGCCACGGCTATTTACGGATCACGAGGAGCCAACGGCGTGATCTTGATTACTTCCAAAAAAAAGAAGGTTGGTGAAAAAACGCAGGTAGAAGCACGCATTTATAGTGGTATTAGCAGAGTTTCCCATTTTGTAGATTTACTCAATACGCAACAATACTTAAGCTTACGTAAACAGGCTTTTGAGAATGATGGTGTTGTACCAACCCAATTCAATGCATTTGATTTGCTCGTTTGGGATCAAAACCGTTACACGAATTGGCAAAAAGAATTTTTTGGCAGAACGGCCCACATGACAAATATAAACCTTAACGTTTCAGGTGGTAATGAAAACACTTCCTATTTAGTGGGTGCTTCATCACAAAAACAAGGCTCTGTTTTTCCCGGGGATTTCTCCTATCGAAAAAAGACTTTCAATTTCAACCTTAATCACCGTTCGTACAATGATAAATTCAGGCTGAACTTGACCACTAATTATGGCATAGATGATAATGACCTGTTTAGCAATGGGACTTATGTAATTAGAGCTTTTTCACTTCCTCCAAATGCTCCTGCTATCTATAACGATGACGGAAGCCTAAACTGGGAAAAATCTACATGGGAAAATCCGTTTGCTTCATTAAAAAATGTCAGTCATACAACCGTAAAAAACCTTGTTGCAAATTTAGGATTAGAATATGTTCTTATGCTTGGATTGACCCTAAAGGCAAATTTAGGCTATACCGATTTGAATAGCGAAGACAACATATTAACTCCTATCGAAACTTATAACCCCGAATGGACCTGGGTTTCCAATTCTTCCCGCCACTCCTTAATTGGTCGAAAATCTTGGATTGCAGAACCTCAATTGACCTACTCCAACAATTTTGGTAACCATCGTCTTGATGCTTTGGCTGGAACTACATTTCAGGAAAACAGCAACAATAGTTTAATCATGATTGGCACAGGGTATTCCGATAAACAATTGATGGGTAATTTGGCAGCAGCGGATAAAATCTCAATAAGCAATAATTTGGAAACGCTCTATAAATATAGTGCTGTATTTGCACGTCTCGGCTACAATTGGAAATCTACTTATTTTTTGAACCTTACCGGAAGGCGGGATGGGTCGTCTCGTTTTGGCCCAGGTAAACAATTTGCCAATTTTGGAGCCATAGGTGCGGCGTGGATATTTTCAAACGAAGACTTTATTCAAAATAAAATGCCTTTCCTATCCTTCGGGAAGTTAAGAAGTAGCTACGGAATTACGGGTAGCGATCAAATTGGAGATTACAGATATCTCGATACCTACCAAGCTACACCGGGACCTGGAGGATTGTATCCCACCCAATTGACCAATCCAGATTTTTCATGGGAAACAAACAAAAAGTTGGAAGCAGCTTTGGAATTAAGTTTTTTAAATGATAAAGTCAGTCTTAACACTTCTTGGTTCAATAATCGTTCTTCCAACCAATTAGTAGGCTATCCATTACCCGCAATGACCGGTTTCAACTCCGTAGAAGCCAACCTTCCGGCAACAGTTCAAAATACAGGATGGGAATTTGAATTGCATACGGTCAACTTCCAGACCAACAGTTTTATGTGGAAAAGTTCTTTCAACCTTACGCTTCCTCAAAACAAATTAGTCAGTTTTCCAAATATAGAAGATACATCTTATAAAAACAATAGACGTGTAGGATACCCATTAAACTTAAGAATACTTTATAATTTCCAAGGGATAGATCCAGAAACTGGACTATATACTATCGAAGACGTAAACGGAGATGGCGTTTATGATTTTGATGACCAGATTATTATAAAAAAATTAGGACGACAATATTATGGTGGACTTCAAAATCAAATTAATTATAGAAACTTTTCATTCAGCTTTTTATTAGAATTTGTAAAACAAAACGGAAATAAATTTTCGGCTGATCCTCCAGGAGTCTTTGGAAATTATTTGCCAAACCAAGTAAATATAAGCCAAGATGAAAATTCCCCTTCAAGCCCAATTGCATCCCAATCCATAAATGCCCATTTGGCATATTATTATGCTTATAGTAGCAATTTTTCCATAACGGACGCATCTTATATTCGAATGAAGACACTTAGCTTAGGTTATAGTATTCCTAATAAACTCTTAAGATCAACAAGTCTAAGCCAATTTAAAGTATTTGTACATGCGCAGAACCTGTTCACCATTACTAACTACATAGGATTAGATCCTCATTTAGGCACTGGCCAAAAGAACCTTCCTCCCTTGCAAAGTTTTACGGCGGGCGTTCAGCTTAACTTTTAAAACCTTCGAAAAAATGAAAAACATCTTAAATATAAATACTACCTTACTTTTTCTTTTCTTACTTTTCTTAGTAAGTGCTTGTGAAGAATTTGTTCAATTAGAAGTTCCCAATCATAAAATTACGAGCGAAACGGTTTTCTCTAATGACGAAACTGCGAAAAGCGCAATGACAGGCGTTTTCAACCGACTGTTTAACACTTCTTTTTCCAACGGAGGAAGCAGATCGGTCACTTTTTTAGCAGGTTTGACAGCCGATAACTTCACCGTCACATCAACTACCGTCGAGATAGTGGAATTTGGAGTAAATGCTATTGAAGCATCCAATAGCTCGAACCTTGATCTTTGGGCAGGCAGCTATAATATGGTATTTGTGGTCAATGCCATTTTAGAAAATATAGCCCATTCAAATACCCTTTCAGAAAAAACAAAAAAAAGTTTGGAAGGTCAAGCTAAATTTGTCCGTGCTTTTACCTATTTTAATTTGACCAACCTATATGGCGACGTTCCATTACTATTAAGGACAGATTACCATAAAAATGCTACGGCGCCCAAAAATGATAAAGCTGCTGTTTTTGATCAGATCATACGGGATTTAGAAGACGCAATTACACTATTAGAGAATGACTATCCTGATGGCGAACGTACGAGACCAAATGTATATGCCGCTATGGCCTTATTGGCACGAGTACATCTTTATTTGGAAAATTGGAAAGAAGCGGAATATTATAGCAGCGAAGTCATCAATCAAGGTGTACTCTATAAATTATTGAAAGATCCTAACGATGTATTTTTAGCAAATAGTGAAGAAGCTATTTGGCAAATTTCACCTATCGGATGGGGAAGCAGCTTTACCCACACTAATGAAGGGAACCTCTTTATCCCTTCCACAACTTCCACACCTATTACCGTCTTATCCGAATCCTTTATGGACCAATGGACCGAACCACAGGATCTGCGCTTGACAAACTGGGTGCAAAATTTTACCTCGAATGGTGAACTATTCTTCTATCCTTATAAATATAAGATTCAATATGATGCTTCAGGAGGCAAAATAAACGAATATTCCATGGTCATGCGATTAGCGGAACAATATTTAATTAGAGCGGAGGCTAATGTACATTTAGGAAATTTACAAAATGCCATTACAGACCTTGACAAAATAAAAGAACGTGCCGAAATAGCACTTATTTCTGAATCTAATCCTCATATCAGCGAATCGGAACTTTTGGAAATAATTTTAGGAGAAAGAAGAAAAGAGTTTTTTGCAGAATGGGGACATCGTTGGTTTGATTTAAAGCGTTTGGAAAAAAGCACCATACTATCTGAAAAGCCAAACTCAGATTGGCAGGAAACTGATATTTGGTTTCCCATTCCTGAAAATGACCGCTTAAAAAACCCAAAACTTACTCAAAATGATGGTTATTAATTTAAAAAATTCAATGATGAACATGAGATGGATTTTAAGTCTATTGTGTATACTAATTTTAACTAAACAGACACAGGGCCAAAAACAAAACAATAAAAATCCAAAAGACTTATCCAATTTGGATCCAGGTATGATTTATGGTCAATTACCAAACGGATTTACCTACTACATCAAACCTTTAGCACAAAAAACAGGAAAAGTATCCATGAAACTAATAGTAAAAGCGGGTAGCAGGTATGAAACCGAGAATCAAAACCAAATGGCTCATTTCTTGGAACACTTACCTTTTGTTCGTACTAAACATTTCGCCAAAATTGCAAGAGATGTACCCTTATTAAGCGAACTTCAAATGCAGGCTGGAGACATTATGGGAGAAGCTGGTAGTAACAAAACGATTTATACATTTGATCATCTTTCTGGAAATTTAGATGCTTTTAAAACTGGTTTTTTATTTTTCCGGGATATCGCTGCTGGAAACATTCAATTTAATAAAGAAGATATAGATAGTGAAAAGGAAATTTTTTTTCAGGAATACCTATACTCCAATACTCCTAGTTCATACCCTACTCAAAAATCAGTGACCTTATTATCTGATTGCCTAAAGGGATTAAAAAGCTCTGAAAACCATCAAAATTATATTCGGAATTTTGACATAAATCTTTTACAGCGTTTTTATAAAGATTGGTACAAACCCAATCGCATGGCGTTAATCATTGTTGGTGATATTGAAAACCAAGAGGAGATGATACAAATGATCAAAACCACATTTGGCGACATAGAAAACACACCAACTCCACAATTACCAATTGACTGTGCAGAAAATTATTTGACACGAAAAAACCAGTTTGTACTCCTGAAGGATAATGTAAAGGATTCGAAAATAGAAGATGCTCCTATAATATTCCATTTTTATATGAGGGATCATAACAACCAATATAAAGAAACCTCTACTTCTAACAGTAATCATATTAAAGCATTGGGATTAGGAATGCTCCAGAAAAGATTTGGAAAAGCCATCTCCTCTTCATACAATATTCCTTATCAGATATATGCAGCAGGTGGACGTGAATCCATTATGCTTCCCGCAATAAGAATAGAAGTGAAGGTTGGCAAAGCGCACGGAAAGAAAGGCGTACAAAAAGCATTTTCTATCATTAACGAGATTAAGCAAAATGGATTCACCAAAAGCGAATTTGACGCTTATAAGAAAGAAACGATTAAGAGATTATCTCAAACTGACACTATTGGTCCAATGTATTGGAATAGACAAATCAGCGCTCATTTTATAGAGGAAAAAGTAATGCAAAAGCCATCTAGGTCAATTGAATTTTTGGAAGGTCTCTCTTTACATGAGTTCAATAGTTATATGAATGAATACTTTCAGGAAATGCCTGAAGATATTGCCGTCATCGCTCCAGGAGAAATGGATTTAAAAATAAAGGAAAGCGAGATTAGGCAGTGGATCAAAAAAAGTAAGAAAATTGAGAAGGATGAATTTAAACCGTCTCTTTCTAAAGGACTTTTATCTCTCGAACAGATTGATAATTTAAAGCCTGTAAATTTTACGGATAATGGAAAGGATGAATTTGGAGCACACAAAATTACTTTAGAAAATGGTCTGAAATTAGTGCTTAAAACCTTTTCACCATCGCCGGACTGGTATCAAGACGAGATTCTTATTCAGGGTTTTAACTCAAAAGGCGCTTCCTCTTTTCAAAAAGAAGATTTCTATAACGCCATTTTAATCCCAGATATTATTCGACATTCAGGAGTGGGGAAGTATAATAAATTTGAACTTGAACAGTCCTTGCATGACAACAAACTTTCTTATAGCTTAAGCCCTTATATATCTTTTCAAGAAGCTGGCATCAAAGGCGAAGTATCACCTCATAGTTTTGAAGAAGTCCTCCAATTGATATATTTGTACATGGCAGAACCAAGATGGGATACGGAAGCTTTTAAAGATTGGAAACGGCAAGAGGAAATAGACTATATAAGGTATTATGGCATAGATAGAGTAAGAAAGGATTTTTTAAATATCGTACAGGAAAATCAAGGAAATACTATTCCATGGCGTATGAGCAGCAAAAGGCACGAAAGCGTAAAAGCAGTCGATTATAAAAAAGCCTATCAAATTTATAAAAGCCTGATGCAAGACCCAGTAAATTTCACTTTTGTGATAACCGGTAATTATTCTTTAAAAACCGTCCTTCCTCTTTTACAAAAGTATTTAGGAAATATACCACAACAAAAGCATTTTTTAAAAACCAACAAAATGCATTCACCAATATTTCAACCTAAAACTCCGATTAAAAAAACATATCATCCGGATTTACCCATTCAAAATGTCCACGTTTTTCAAACATATTTAAGACAATCAAAAGATACCATATCACTTAAAGAGCAGATAGAATATAAACTTTTGGCTGGTATTTTGAGTTTTCGCTTAAATGAATTGCGTTTTAAAAAAGAGCGGGCAATTTATACTTCAGGAGCTACAAATGATATTGATTTATCAAATAAATTTCAATTTATTAATCTTATATTGAGTTGTTCTATTGAAGATTTTCCCAAAGTAGAAAACGACATTATAGAAATAGTTAATAATCTAAAAGTTAATGGCGTGGATGAAGACATGTTTGAATTAGTCATGCGATCCAATCGAAATTACTACTACGGTGCCGAAGCTAGAAACAAGAATAAAATGATGTTACAATCTTTATATAACCATTATCAGTTTGGAACACCTTACTATAGTCAAGAACAGGTTGATAAGATTTTTAACGCCATAAAGAGAGAAGATATCCCTAAAATGGCTCAAAAACACCTTGACGATAAGCTCTTAATGAACTTCGCAGCAAAAATCGATATTGATTAAATAATTGCAAAAGAAGCCCTTGAACCAAAATTATTTCAAAGGGCTTCTTATTTCTCAAATCTAATCCATAATTACATATGGAATTAAAACTCCCCCTTTCTTAGGAACGCTCAAACCCTGATCTTCAAAAACCCGATATACAGCATGAGTTGGATCACCGAAGAATTTCACATAACATTCTGTTTGTTCATTACTCTGACAGGTGTTAGTTTTCAGTTGATAAGGGACTCCATTTCGTAGTACCCACAACCCCGTATCAGAGTTGGGTTGAGTAGCGAAGGCCATACCTATGGCCATAACAAATGCCATCATTGGCATTAAAAACTTAAACTTTTTCATCGTTTCAAAATTTAAATGATTAAACAATATGCCCATTTTTAATTTTGGGCGACTTTACATATTATCGCGCAATAATATTTTTTTCATCCCTTTTTTATATTCAGGATGTTATCTTTTTACTTTTATAAGTCCATGGATAAATTGCAATAATTCCCAACAGGACAAAAAATATGTTGAATAATAAATGTTGTTGCCAACTAAGTTGTGATATAACCCCACCACATGAACACGGCAGTTCAGCGATACCTAATTCATTTATAAGCAGAGTTCCACCGATATATAAAGTAAACCCTATCATCAAAATCAAAGCCATATAAAATCCCATTTTATTGTACTTAGGAATAACCAGAAGTATAGCTGCTGTAATTTCTAATATGGGAATTCCCCAAGAGATTATTTCTGAAACAACTGGATCCCCAAATACGATACTATTTCTTAGGTCATTATAAAATTGATGGTGATTTATTAGTTTACTCACCGCCGCATAAACAAATAGCAGGATGAACAAATAACTGACCAACACCACAAATGCTTCACGAAACCTCTCAAACTTTTTCATCTTTAATGGACTTAATCGAACACTTTAAAGCTCGTGAAAATCAAACAATTAAAACATATAAAAAAGCGAAAGAAACATGGAAAATAGTGTAAAAAACATGGAAAATAACGTCACTTATATGGAAAAAAGCGAAAACAACCCTATGCGCCCTTAAAAAAGC
>NZ_DATJCA010000023.1:0-39033 GCF_035515035.1 Gelidibacter sp.
GATTTTTACCGGTAAGCACGAAACCAGCAGCGGTATGGGCGGCGTAGAACTTACCGCTGATGCCTTTGGTGCCGTTGTTTCTTGGTTTCCGGCCGTTTTGGCCATTGCCGTATTTTTATTCGCATTTTCTACCATGGTATCGTGGTCGTATTACGGCATGCGTTCTTGGAGCTACCTATTTGGGAGAAGTAAAAAATTGGAAATGGTTTATAAAATCTTGTATCTCGTCTTCGTGGTCTTAGGAGCATCCGTAAGTTTAGGAGCCGTTCTAAGTTTCGCCGATATGATGATTCTCGCTATGTCCTTTCCTAATATTATAGGCTTGTATATCATGGCTCCCGAAATAAATGCCGATATGAAAATTTATTGGCAAAAATTAAAAGAGGGAAAACTGTATATCAACCCAAAATTTATCAAAGCGAAGGAATCTGAATAAAATTTTGTAAATTAATTTCTTTTTTAATTAGATGCTCATGAAACCAATAGTATTGTTTACCCTAACTCTTATTTTGTCATTCAATCACCTTCTGAATGCTCAGCAAACCGATAAAAACCTGGAAAAAGGACTTCAAAATCTTGTAAAGGATTTTGAAGGCGAAGTGGGCATTTACGTTTATAATCTTAAAACCAATCAGGAAGCTGGCATCAATGCCGATACCATTTTCCCAACGGCAAGTGTTGTAAAAGTTCCTATTTTGATTGAGGTTTTCAATCAGATCAAAGCAGGGAATTTACATCTTAAGGACACCATGGTTTATGATGCCAAGAGAAAATATGGCGGCTCTGGCTTGATGCAGTTTTATAAGGATAGTACAGTAACCGATCTTCGCACCCTAGCCTCATTGATGATAACAGTGAGCGATAATACAACATCGTTGTGGTGTCAGGAACTCGTGGGTGGTGGTGCGGTCATTAATAAAACCATGGACGATTTAGGCTTGGCGCATACCCGAGTGAACAGCCGTACGGAGGGCCGAACCAAAGATTGGGAAACCTATGGCTGGGGACAGACCACGCCACGAGAAATGGCTTCTTTACTGGTTAGAATGAGAAATAGGACCTTGGTTGATGCCGCATCCAGCGATGAAATGTACCGAATTATGTCCAATTCTTTCTATACCGACTATTCGTTATCCCAAATTCCACCATACGTACAAACCGCAGCCAAACAGGGTATGGTCAATAAATCACGGTCGGAGTTGGTTATGGTCAATGCACCAAGTGGCGATTATGTGTTTTATATTGCCACAAAAAACAACGTTGATGAATCCTGGGAATTTGATAATAAGGCTTGGCAATTGCAAAGAACCATTTCCGCCTATCTCTGGCGGTATTTTGAACCAGAATCGGACTGGAAGCCTGCAACAGGATTTGTAGATTTAGTAACGGGACTAAGATATTAACCATCAAATCAATCATTTTTGAAACCGGCAGCCATGACAATCAGATTATTCCTCTTAATGCTATTTACCTTCTGTGGAAACTTACTCGCCCAAGACGTAACCGTTCCTAACTATTATACATCTGACCAAGAGCTTTCAAAAAAACTGATGGCCATTGTCAAAGACCTAGGATTGGATAAGGATTTTAACGTGGGCGAAGATGGCACGGAACAAATCTCCTTGGCTGTCATTGATCTGAATGGAGCGAAACCAAAATTGGGCGGGGTCAATTATGACAATTTTATTTACCCTGCTTCAGTTTACAAAATATATGTTGGGGCAGAAATCTTGAACCAAATCTCCAATGGACATCGCCATCTTGATGATCCTTATGTGGTACAATCTCCTAACGATGTGGACAAGACCAAGGAAATTAAAAACGATCCCAGAGCTCTTTTGAAAGAGGGCGATAGCGTAACAGTCAACTACCTTTTGGACCTGATGATTACCCGCAGTGATAACACGGCGTCCAATTGCTTGATTGATTTGGCGCAACGTCCAAAAATCAATACCCTGATGCATCAATATAATTGGCAGGGCAGCGAGGTGACTAGAAAGTTCTTGAGCAGGAAATTTGAAGATCCCGAATACGCCGAAGCTGAAGGGACGATGACCTGTGCGTTGCACGCCGCGGACTTTATGTACAAAGTTCAAACCAATCAATTGTTAAACCCTTGGGTAAGTATGCAAATGAAATCCTTATTGGGCAGACAATTGGACAAAAGCAAACTTGCCGCAGGACTTCCTGATAATGCTATGTTCTACCACAAAACCGGCTGGTGGTCTTATTGGACCAATGATGTAGGAATTGTGGATGACGGAGAGACCGCTTATATCATTGCCTGCTTTTTACCGATAAAGGAAGAGCTTGTATTGCCTCAGATGAAAGAACTTTCTAAACGTATCTATAATTTAATGAAATCAAGAAGTTAAAGATTAGAATTCATCAATTTTATAGCGCATTCGACAGGTTCCAAGACAATGTCATTTGGACCATACAAAAAATAGATTCTATACGATTAATGCTTTTAACCTTTCTACAGCCTGTTCTGCAGTGATATCGCGTTGTGGGGAACCAAACATTTCATAGCCTACCATAAATTTCTTTACGGTGGCACTTCTCAATAGTGGCGGATAAAAACTCATATGCCAATGCCAATGTGCATTGGAATCTCCATTGGTAGGCGCCTGATGAATGCCACTAGAATAAGGAAATGAGGTTTGAAATAGAGCATCATAAGCTTTTGTGATTTTAGAAATAGCCTCTGCGAATGCCAAACTCTCACCGCCTGAGAGTTCTGAAATATCTTTATAATTCTTTTTAGGTGCAATCATGGTTTCAAAAGGCCATACGGCCCAAAATGGAGTGAGTACCACAAAATCATCGTTTTGATAAATAATACGTTCATCTACGTCAAGTTCCTGCTTTAAATAATCTCCCAAGAGACTGCTTTTATTTTTGTTATAATAAGTTCTTTGATGCTGATCTTTTTTCTCAACTTCATTGGGTAGTGTGGATTGGCTCCAAATTTGACCATGCGGGTGTGGATTGCTACACCCCATCACCGCACCTTTATTTTCGAAGATCTGCACATAATTAATCAGATCATTTGACCCCAATAAGACATATTCCTTTTGCCATGCCTTTATCACCTTATTAATATCCGCCACGTCCATATCTGCCAAACTCTTAGAGTGGTCCGGGCTAAAACAAACCACTTTGCAAATCCCTTGTTCACTTTCTGCAATGAACAAACCTTCGTTTACCGAAAACACGGGTGACGTTGTTTGAAGTGCAGCAAAATCATTGGTAAAAATAAAGACATCCTTATAATCTGGATTTTGCTCCCCATTAATTCGTGTATTACCGGCGCACAAATAGCAGGATGGATCGTGTGATGGCCGCTCTTCATCAGAAACAGCTTCGTTTTGCCCTTGCCAAGGCCGTTTAGCTCTGTGAGGTGACACCAATACCCATTCGCCAGTAAGGATATTATAACGCTTATGTGAATAGTCTTGTAAATTATTGTCCATGGTATTGAGATGTATAATTAATTTTTGTCATTCGGTTTTATATGGTGGGTCGTGAGTGGCGAGTCTTGAATCTTGGGTCTTGATCCTTTATTCTTGTTTTACTTTATCAAATGCGTTCCCTCGGAAAGTTTCACATCATAGATAGAACATTCCCTTCCAAACTCTTCTTTAAACTGCTTTGAAACTTCATTTTTGAATGCCTCCGTTCCACTCTTTCGAACTAAGTTGATGGTACAGCCACCAAAGCCGCCACCCATCATTCTAGCGCCAATAACATCCGAGCTTCCTTGTGCTTTCGTCACCAAAAAATCGAGTTCAGTACAGCTCACTTTGTATTGAGTACTCAAACCGTCATGAGATTGAAAAAGCAAATTTCCTAAAGTTCCCAAATCATCCTTTTCAATGGCTTCAGCAAACTTTTTCACTCGATTATTTTCTTCAATAACGTATAGGGCTTTTTGATAATCGGCTTCGGATAGATCTTGTTTGATAGTGTCTAAATTAGTTTTTGTAGCGTCTCTTAAAGCTACAACTCCTAGTAATTTGGATACGTTTTCACAAACTTCACGACGGTCATTATAAGCGGTCTCAGCCAAATCATGCTTGACATTGGTGTTTATGAGCATCAACTCATAATCCTTAAAATCGATTTCATAGGGTTTGGAGGTCACAGTCCTACAATCCAAAAGTAGCGCACTATCTTCAATGCCAAACATACTCGCATACTGATCCATAATGCCACATTTTACACCGGCATAATTGTGTTCGGCTTTTTGGGACACCAAAATCATCTCTTCTTTGGATAAGCCAAGACTAAAAAGCTCATTGATACCAAAAACGAAACTATTTTCTAATGCCGCCGAAGAGGACATGCCTGCACCACCGGGAATATTTCCAGAAAAAACCGCATTAAAATTACTCAAGGTTTTCCCGAGTACTTTTAATTCTGCGACAACACCTAAAATATAATTCCGCCAATCGCCATTTTTTATCGGGTTGATCTTGTCTAAAGCAAACTCATAAAGTTCACCTTTATTTAAGGCGAAAACCTTACTGGTGTTTACTTCACTTTTTTGAATGGCCAATGCAATACCTTTGTCTATAGCAGCAGGAAATACAAAACCCTCATTATAATCAGTATGTTCTCCAATAAGATTGATTCGTCCCGGAGAAAACACGATTAATGGTTCCGAAAGGAATTGGTCCTTAAAACTGATGGTGACTTCATTGATGAGTTTATTCTTCTCCATATCTAAGCGAAATAAATATAAATACCTACAACAAGTAAACATATTATAACGCCTACCTGCTTAACATATTTCCATGGGGTAATGTCCACCTGTTTGGTGTATTCTTGTATATAAGGTTCTTTTCTTGGTCTTAATTTTCCGATTATCAACATGATGGCAATGTTCATGACAAATAAAATCGCCATAATATCCAAAAAGTGAGGATATGCTTGCGCTTTTACTAACGCTAATGCCGCCTCGTCTGTAATACCAGAAGCAGCAGCTTTATCAAGCGCTTTTCCAATGAAATAAGGTTGAAGGAAGAATTGGCTGATGATATATAAAACACATCCAGAGACTAATCCCACTTTGGCCGCAATGGCCGGCACCCGTTTAGTAGTATAACCAACCACAATGATGGTGAGGATAGGGATGCTATAAATACCGTTAATTTCCTGTAGGTAAGCAAATAAACTACCCGCTTTGGCAATAAATGGTGCAATAAACATGGCCGCAATGGCCAATATAATTCCAAATATCTTACCATACTTCACCACAGTTTTCTCATCGGCTTCTTTATTGATGTGCTGCTTGTAAACGTCAATCCCGAACAAGGTGACGGAACTGTTCAACACACTATTGAACGAACTTAAAATAGCGCCAAAAATTACCGCAGCAAAAAAACCGACCCATGCCGACGGCAGTACTTTTTTAACCAGCATTGGGTAGGCACTATCAGCATTTTCCAAAGTTCCTTGAAACATGTGATAAGCAATCAATCCTGGCAACACCACAATGATGGGCCCCAATATTTTGATAAATCCGGCCAACATCAATCCTTTTTGGCCTTCTACCAAGTTTTTCGCACCCAGCGCTCTCTGAATAATTTGCTGGTTGGTACCCCAATAAAATAAATTGACCAACATCATCCCCGTGAAAATCGTGTAAAATGGCACCGGATCTGTCGGTCCTCCCATCGATTTGAATTTATCGGGATTTTCAGTGACCACTTCTGATAGTCCAGCTAAAATATCACCATCGCCAATCATCATCAAACCAAAAATAGGAATCAACACCCCACCTGCCAACAATCCGATGGCATTGATAGAATCGGATACCGCCACGGCTTTCAAACCTCCAAAAACAGCATAGATAGAACCGATGATGCCAATCCCCCAAACACAGATCCAAATAGACTGGGCTTGCGTGACACCGAGCAATTCGGGTACATCAAACATCCCACTGATGGCAAGCGATCCTGAATATAAAATCACTGGTAACAAAACCACGACATAACCGGATAGGAACAACACCGAGGTCAATGTTTTGGTCGTGACGTCAAACCGTTCTGCCAAAAAGCCAGGGACAGTGGTCAAACCTCCTTTTAAATATCTTGGCAACAAAAATATAGCCGTCAACACCATGGCCACGGCCGCCAATGTTTCCCAAACCATTACCGATAATCCGCTTTGGTAGGCCGATCCGTTGAGACCAACCAACTGTTCCGTAGAAAGATTGGTCAGCAATAAAGACCCTGCAACGACGCCTGCGGTTAAACTTCGTCCGCCTAGAAAATACCCATCTGAAGAGGACTCGTCGGTTTTTCGTGTTTTTAAATATGAGATTACGGCGACAAGGGCTGTAAAACCTACAAAGGTTAAAAATTGCATAGTTATGTGGTTAGTTAGTTGTTTTTTATAGTCTTACTGTTTTCAAAAGCAATTGTCCATTTGACATGGTAATGTCCTTTAGGTGATAGGATTTGAAGGCCCATCATATTATTAAAACTGTTATTCGCACCCGTCATCGGCTCAATGGCAATAACATCTGGTATGTCCGGCGTATATAATTGTAAATAATTCTCCTGTGATGTCGAACTTATTTCCAAGCGATAGTCTGGTGTTAAAAACTCCACTGTATCGGATTCGAGAATATATCCATCATCTAGTTTTACGTCTTTAAGTTGATAAGGCATATCCATATCAAAAGGGATTGTGCCAGAAATGATCTGTTGCTGGTCATGTAAAAACTGGGTCTTACTTTCAAAATTTAAATGGCTTTCCTTCAGATTTTTACTTTCAAAATAAGGATGCCATCCCAAAACAAATGGGAACGGTTTTATATCCTGATTGGTAATTTCTACGGCAAGGCTAAACTTATCTCGAGTCAATTTATAAATCAATTGGATCTGAAACCGAAAGGGGAAACCCTTATTTGTGCCGTTATGAGTAAATTGTAAGGTAATCTCTCCCGAATCGGGAGTTAGTTCTTGGTCAACAAGATCAAATATTTTGTCATACACTATCCCATGAAGCGCATTGTTTTTATCGGTTTCGTTACAATTTAGAATATAGTCAGTGCCATTAAATGTATATTTCCCATCCTTAATTCTATTCGCAAACGGAAACAAGATAGACGATGCGTAATTCTTTCCATAATTAGATGGATGGAAATCGGCAAGCACCTTTATCCCATCAAATTCCAGCCCACTCATTCGGCCGCCTTGATTAAGACAAAGTGTAGCTTTTGAGGTGTTCTGGGAATTGGCAATTACTAAAAATCGCAATCCATTTTCTTCTTTTTCAGTGAGTGTGTACAAGCGCTTATATCGATTTTCTAATAATTAAACGGTTCGGGTTTTCTACTTGGGCAAATTCCTTGTTTAAAATCATTTGCGCCAAACGTTGTCCCATGAGAATAAAATCGGTGGAGATGGTGGTGATGCCACCTTCAACAATTTCCTTTAATAGGGTATCATTATAGGAAATTAGTCCAATGTCCTTGGCAATGGTTAGACCTTGTTCTTTAATGCGTTTTATAATGCGAATTAAATTTTTATCGTCCAAGACAATATAAAGTTCTCCTGAGGTCAATTCTCTATTCATAAAGTTATCAATTACCTCATAATCTAGACCCTGATGCTCGCAAAATAATTTGAACCCGGTCAAAATGCCTTCGGGTTGACGCGCTGCAGGGTATAATAAAACCATTTTTTGATAAGGTCTTATTTTCCTGAGTGCCGTTTCAAGACCTTGGTAAATGTCTTGTTTGAAATTTTGAAATATTGATGGGTACTCCTTTAGATCTGGATTTGTTTGATCTAAAATATACACCTTCTCCTTTGGCAATCGCTCTATAATTTGCCTCGTATTTTTAAGATTTGCTGGCATAATCACATAAGTGGTATAATTGCCCACATTGTCATTGATCAGCTTGCTGAACATCTCAAGATTAAAATGATGAAAGAAAATATCCACTTGGATATTTTCACCTAAATTGGATAGAAAGGAGTTATACAAATCCTCCTTAAAGGAATTAAACTCGTCAAATAATAAAAATATTTTTTGATTAACGTCCACATCTTCACTGTTGACATAATAGCCCTTCCCAACGATGGAATGGATGATGCCCCGCGTCTTCAATTCATTGAACGCCGTAAGTACGGTATCTCTTGAAAGTGAATTTTGAGTCTTGATGTGGTTTAGGGAAGGAAGTCGATCTCCTTTTTTCAAAGTACCGTCAAGAATGGCCGCCTCAATAGAAGCCACGATTTGTTTGTACTTGGGAATTCCAGATTTTTCTTTAACTGCAACAATTCTCATATAACAAATTTAAAGGAATTTATCACATAAACAAACTGGTGGGTACTGGTTGTTATTTCTTGGCAAACAGACCAAAATGATAACAAAATCATGCATTTAAAACTTTCTCTTTTAGGTTTGTCGTTGTCTAATTCCTTTAAAATCATTTTTTTAACCTTTTGAATTTCAATTGCAGATATCTTGGAGAAATCGGCATTATCAATTACTTATATGGGGCAGGATTTATTCCAATACAGCTTTTTTTTCTACGTAATTTTAAGGAATGCTTCAGAAACTGCATGACCAACGGCATGTCTCTAAGCTCACCAATTATATTTAAAAGTAAATATTAAATCCAAAAAATGAGAATTATGAAAATCATACCCAAAGCTTTAGTTATCTGCATACTTACTTCAACAAGTTATGTAGTGCAAGCCCAAGACAAGATAAACATTGACACTTCGCAAAAATTTTACTTTCGCATCAGCGCAGGTTATAGTTTTGAATCCGGTAAAACGGAATTCAATAACGCCGATCCAAACGGTCTTACCGGCATTATGCAATCCACGGATGTTACCGTGGGTGCCGATGGCTCCGTGAATGTAAAAGCGCTCAACGGAACTGTGGGTGCCGGGGTAAAAGCCAATGCCACTATAGGATATATGTTTAACCCATACATTGGCGCCGAATTAGGTGTCAGCTACTTCCATGGCGATAAAACCTTAATCGGTCGCTTAAGAAGTCCGCAGGTCGTCTCTGAGGAAAACACTTATTTAAGAGGTTTTGACGTGGCGCCTGGAATTGTTCTGACCCCAAATTTTAAAACCATAAATCCCTATGCACGTATGGGATTGATTGTTCCCATTGCCGGAGAGTTAAATATTGAAACCAGGGCCAAACAAGCAAATGGTGGCGGCCCCGGCACGGATATTTTAGTGGAAGCGAAAAGTGAAGTAAAAGCCAGTTTCAGCGTTGGATATTTTGGAGCCATGGGCCTT
Organism: Gelidibacter sp.; assembly: GCF_035515035.1. Taxonomy (GTDB): domain Bacteria; phylum Bacteroidota; class Bacteroidia; order Flavobacteriales; family Flavobacteriaceae; genus Gelidibacter. The sequence goes on from NZ_DATJCA010000023.1 coordinate 9,285, forward strand.
AACTATCCTGTTAATGATAACTTGAGCATTTTTGCCGAAGTTGAAATCAAGAATTTGAGCATTAAGAGTAAATCGGCTGAAATCACCGAATATGCTACCACAGCCATTTCTAAAGGACAGTCACAATTGGTACCGGGACAACAATTATCTGATCTTCCCATTTACGAAAAGCAATTTGAGTTTACAGATGATTATACCCAAAGTAGCACAACCACACCAAACCAAAACGAACCACGTAAAATTCCCACACAATTTGTGAATGCCAGTGGTACAGGTATTAATTTTGGTATCAGGTTCACAATTAATTAAAAGGTATGGGAACGATCAAAAAATATCTATTAGGTCTCGGATTTGTACTTTTTAGTATTGCAACAAGTCAGGCGCAAACTATTGTTGGGCAATGGAAAACAGTTGATGATGAAACAGGTCAGGCAAAATCCATTGTTGAACTTTATAAGGACAACGGAAAATTATACGGAAAGATTATCAAATTGTTAGTGCCAGAAGATCAAGGCAAATTGTGCGTAAAATGTACAGGCATAGACTACAACCAACCTATTGAAGGGTTAATCATTGCCAAAGGATTGACTAAAGATAAAGACGACAATACCTACGAAGGAGGCACTATTTTTGATCCCGAAAAAGGTAAGGAATACAAGTGCAAAATGTGGATTGACCAAGCGGAACCCAACACGTTAAACGTACGCGGCTACATTGCATTTTTTTACCGAACCCAAAAATGGTATCGGGTCACGAATTGAAAATATGATTAGATACCACCACAAAAGGCACTTCAAAATCATGAAGTGCTTTTTTAATATATTTTAATGGGATTGAAATTCTAAGGTCTCGACACTTGAAGACTGCAGCAACAGTTTCCTCAAAATCCCTTGGACTTCCGTCGTTTCTTTCTGCGGAATTAGGAAGGTTTCCAAATCCTCGGTATTTATTATTTGTTCTGATTTCTCCACAAATCCATACCCAAGATACAATCCGTTTTTGATCAGCACAAAAGCCTCCTCTTCCACGTGGCGACCTTTTTCCTTTAAAACCACATTCTGATTGGAGTTGGCCATATAATCCATCGCCAAACTGACGCGCTCATTATAAGCTATAATCGACTCTTCATCCCTACAGACGCCTTTGCAATTGGTCAGTTTGTAATGTGAGCAGGTCCAGACATTTTCTTGTAAATGGCAATATTTTGGGCATAGCTCAAATTGCTCGCATACGTGTTCCAAGTAAAGTCTGCAATCGCGAATACTATGAAAAATCTGTAACGGATTGGGTGTAGCTTTCAGTGTATTGAACGCCAAGTGCTGAACGCCCTGTCGATCTTCATAACTAAACACCGCATAGGGTTTTGGCACCCGTTTGGCTGCTTGATTATAAATTGGAAAATGATGTTTTATAGCGGCATCTTCCATTAATCGGGCTACGAGATCGCTTCCCGAAAGCTCAAAATCGATATGCGCGGTTTCCCTACAAAGGTTAAGTTCCTTCTCTTTTTTATCGTAGAAATGGCCTAAGACCCGTTTTTTAAGATTGATGGCCTTTCCGACATAAATGATTTTACCCTTTTTGTTTTTAAAATAATAAATACCTGGCCCATTGGGAATGCCTTCAAAAATAGCACTCGGCAAATGTGAAGGCAACGTCGCTTCTTTAGAACCTTTTTTCAAAAAATCGGCAAAAACGGTATCTGAATTAGTATGCCCCAATAATTTTTCAAAAAGTGTCACGGTGGCTTCGGCATCTCCTCGTGCGCGGTGTCTATCCACTAAATTAATATTTAAGGTAGTGCACAATTTCCCCAAACTATACGATCGGAATCCGGGGAACAAGGTTCTGGATAATCGCACTGTACATAGTTTCCGTCGCCTGAAATCGCCGCCAATAGCTTTAAACTCATTACGGATCACGTTATAGTCAAAATTGACATTATGTGCCACAAAAATGCTGTCTTCCGTAATGGAAAGAATGGCTTCTGAAATCTCTGCAAAGGTTGGCGCATCAGCAACTAACGCATTATCAATTCCCGTCAATGCGGTAATATAATCTGGAATTAATGCTTGCGGATTGACCAGCGAGGTAAACTCTTCAAGAATCTTTTCGCCATCATGTTTAAAAATGGAAATTTCAGTAATCTTATTGCCACGTCCAGTGGTTTCCACATCAATAATGGTATATGTCGTTTTGGGTTTTGCCATTATGCCATTTTTTGAACCGCTTCCAATTCCACTTTCAACTCTTGGAACATCGCCATAATACTGCTCATTTTTAGTTCTTTTTCGTCGTATTCCTGAGTATTGATGCAGCAGGTAAATTCCCAAAGCTCCAATACATTTTCAATAGGAACTTCATACGGTTGATATACTTTATTGTCGCTGCTCAACAACAGAACGTTCTTGTCCTCTATCAAATTATAGACGCGTTTATAAACCAGACCATCATCTTTGGTCAATACCACATAGGTACGTCCATTTTTTACATCCTGGATATCTTCAACAAATTTCGCGACCACAAAAGAGCCATCTTTTACGGGCAACATCGAATCGCCTTTGATAGGAAAAGCACGATGGGTTCCGGTGGGAAGAAAAGGCAATTTAATTTTCTGCAGCTGCTCAATATACTCCGGATCGTCATATCCAGACAGGTAACCTGCTGAGGCTTTTGCCGGGATAATTTCAATAAGGTCTTCATTATCTTCATTGACCGTTATCGGAAATAGCACCCGCTTGCTGCCAATGTCAATAAAGGAGGTGTCCTTGGCTTTGCGCAAATCGTTTCTGACCAGAATATCAATCGGGATTTTAAAGTAATTGGACAGATCGATCAATCGGTCAATTGGCGGCTCGGAACGTCCTTCTTCATAAGATCCAACGATGGATCGTGACCAGCCCAACTCATCGGCAAAACGCTCTTGCGACAGTTCTTTTAAAGAACGTAGGTGTTTGATATTTGCTTGGATATGTTTCATTTTCTTAGTTTATCTTATTTCTGTCACATTTCTTGTTTCCTGAATACTGAATACTGATTCTACAATTTACTACAAATGTAAGCAATCAATACTACATATAATAGCTAACTTTGAAAAATATCAACAAACAGAAAAAATGTACCTCAACTGCCACACTTATTATAGCCTTCGCTACGGCACCATCAAGCCTGAGCAGTTGCTTGCCATTGCTTCAGAAAATGGCCTGCAGACCTTGGCTTTGACGGACATCAACAGCACATCCGCCTGCTTGGATTTTGTGAGATTGTCCTCAAAATATAAGATCAAGCCCGTTTTGGGCATTGACTTCAGAAATGGTGTCCAACAGCAATTTGTTCTCATTGCAAAAAACAACAATGGGTTTAAGAACATCAACGATTACCTCTCCGAATTTTTGCACGATTCAGAATTGGAAATCCCTGAAATTGCACCCCAATTGGAAGATGTCTTTGTGATTTATCCGTATATCCATAAAAAAACATACCAACTTAGAGAGAACGAATTCTTGGGCATCAAACCCAAGGACTTGAACCATCTCAAATTTTCCAAATGGAATACCTTACGGAACAAATTGGTCGTATTAAAAACCGTGTCATTTCAGACTAAGAAAGATTTTAATACCCATCGTTTGTTACGCGCCATTGACAATAATACCTTGTTGAGTAAACTCGCTAAAAGTGAGCAGGGACAGGAAACGGACAGGATGTTGCCCTATCAGGAATTGTGCGATACTTATAATGAATTTCCAGAACTTTTAAAAAACACAGCGTCCATTCTTGAAAAATGTCAGATCGATTTTGACTATTCACATGAGAATCCCAACAACCAACGTTGCTACACCCACAACGAGGCATTGGATTTTAGACTGCTTAGAAAACTCACTTACGACGGGATTCACTACCGGTATAAAAACCCTGGAGAGCGTATTTTCAATCGTATCGAAAAAGAACTGTCCATCATTGAACAAAAAGGATTCATATCTTATTTTTTGATCAATTGGAAGATTTTAAAATATGCCCGTAGCAAAAATTATTTCTACGTTGGTCGGGGCAGTGGCGCCAATAGCATTGTAGCTTATTTGCTTCGGATAACCGATGTGGATCCGGTGGAGCTCGATCTCTATTTTGAGCGTTTTATTAATGTCTTCAGACAGAATCCACCCGATTTTGACCTTGATTTTTCATGGAAAGACCGTGATGATATCACCGATTTTATTTTCAACCGATTTAAAAACACCGCGTTGATTGCCGTGTACAACACCTTTAAGTTCAAAGCTTCCGTGCGGGAATTGGGGAAAGTGTTTGGTTTGCCAAAATCGGAAATGGACATGCTCACTAGAGGGAAATACCACATTAATCAATTGGACAACCTATCCCAGCTTGTTATTAAATACAGTACTTATATTCAAGGTTTTCCTAATTATTTGGGCATTCATGCCGGTGGCATTATTATTTCTGAAAAACCCATTCATTACTATGGCGCAACTTTTATGCCCCCAAAAGGTTACGCTACCACTCAATTTGATATGGTTGTGGCGGAAGATATCGGGCTGTACAAATTTGATATTTTAAGCCAACGGGGACTCGGCAAAATCAAGGAAGCCACAGAGATTATCGCCTACAACCATCCCGAAAAACCACCAATCGACATCCATGATATCCAACGGTTCAAACAAGATGCACGCATCAAATATTTACTTAAAAACGCTAAAGCTATCGGCTGTTTTTATGTGGAATCTCCAGCCATGCGCATGTTGATGCGCAAATTGCAAGTGGATAGTTATTTGGGCTTGGTGGCGGCAAGTTCCGTAATTCGTCCTGGCGTTGCCAAAAGTGGCATGATGCGGGAATATATTCTGCGGTATCGCGATCCAGACCGCCGGAAGGATGCGCCCAAAGTCTTGCTCGATCTCATGCCAGAAACCTTTGGCGTGATGGTCTATCAAGAAGACGTTATAAAAGTAGCACACTATTTTGGCGGTCTCACGCTTGGAGAAGCCGATATGTTGCGTCGTGGCATGTCGGGGAAATTCCGATCGCGTGATGAGTTCATGAAAGTGAAACAACAGTTTTTTGACAATTGTAAAAAAAGCGGAAAACCTGACGATTTAGTATCCGATATTTGGCGACAGATTGAAAGTTTTGCCGGGTATGCGTTTGCAAAAGGCCATTCGGCGTCCTACGCGGTGGAAAGTTACCAAAGTTTGTTTTTGAAAGCCTATTTTCCATTGGAATATATGGTGGCAACCATTAATAATTTTGGCGGATTTTACAGCACAGAGCTCTATGTCCATGAAGCGCGGATGGATGGCGGCCTCATAGAAGCGCCCTGTATTAATTCCAGTTTTACGCAAACGGTCATTCATGGAAAAACTATTTACCTCGGGTTTATGTTCCTGCAATCCTTGGAATCTAAAATCATCAAGCGTATCGTAAAAGAACGCCAGACGGAAGGACGTTTTTTAAGCTTGGATGACTTTATTGAACGGGTTCCGATTTCCATAGAACAGATTTCAATTTTGATAAAAATCAATGCCTTCCGATTTACGGCAAACAACAAACGTGAACTGCTCTGGGAAGCCCATTTAAAAATAAGTAAACATGTGACACAAGAACAGGTTGTCACACTCTTTAAAACCGAACGCATCCATTATAAAACACCCGAATTGCCAAGTACAGCCTTGGAAAACGCTTTTGACGAAATTGAATTGTTGGGCTTTCCACTTTGCAATCCGTTTCATCTCTTGGAAAAACGTTCTGTAAACCCATTGCGGGCAAAAGATTTGCACTCTTTGGAAGGAAAGACGGTCACGATTGAAGGTTACCTCATCACCGCCAAAAACACCAAGACGACCAGCGGTAAAATCATGCATTTTGGAAACTTTTTGGATCGTGATGGTGATTTTGTAGACACCGTTCATTTTCCACCGGTGGCAGCCAGATTTCCATTTAGAGGCAAAGGCATTTATAGTATTTCGGGCAAAGTGGTGATTGAATTTGACTGTGTAACGATTGAAGTAAGTAGCATGGAACACTTGGCGGTAATTGAAGATCCGAGGTATAAAGTCCCATCTCCTAAATCCCCTTCCCGAGAGGAAGAGGACTTTCAGGACGGAATGATGCCGAGAGTGAGACTAAAATCCAACAGATCACCAATCCAAATATCCGCTTCCCGATAGGTGGATAAATCGAGACTTATAAAACCATTAAAAAATACCTATAAATATAATAAATAATACACGTGCATTTATTTTTTTACTATCTTTATAAAAAACAACAAGTTATGAGTACGAAATTGACATTGACAATCGAAAAGGAAGTCATAGAAAAGGCAAAAAAATATGCAAAAGAGAAAAACCGTAGTCTATCCGATATTATTGAAAATTATCTCAAAATATTAACCATGGAAGAACGTCAAAAAAGCGAGAAAACTCTTCATCCAATTGTAAAATCCCTAAAAGGCTCTTTTAAAACATCTAAAAAAATAGATTACAAGAAAGAATTAGTGAAACGATTAGAAGAAAAATATTTATAAAATGGATCATGTACTTATAGACACCGATGTCATATTAGATTTTTTCTTTGATCGAGAACCCTATTCCGAATATGCCGCAAAAGTTTTGAACTTATGTGAAGAACAAAAAATAAAAGGATTTATAACTCCTGTAGCAATTTCAAATATTTATTATTTATTGAGAAAAATTGGAAAGCATGACATTATTATTGAAAGATTAAAACAGCTTCTAACCATTATCGACATTGCTGAGATGGATGAAACCGTGGTCTTAAATGCGCTAAATTCTCAATTCAAGGATTTTGAAGATGCTTTACAAAATTTCTCTGCTATAGGAAAAGGAAAAATTAAAGTCATTTTAACAAGGAATATAAAAGATTTTAAAAAAAGTACATTAGCCATACTGACCCCTGAAATGTATTTGAAAGGCAACTCTAACGCCAAATAAAGTATCTAAAAAACGTTATTCATTAATGAGTCGAAAGCAAATCTTGATTTCCTTTCGCAAAAGCACCCTTCTTAGAAACAGTCTTGATTCTTTGTTCCTGATTCTTAACACTTGATACTTAATACTTAATACTATTTAAAAATGTCCCACCAACGTTCCATAGTCCACATGGATTTAGATACTTTTTTCGTGTCCTGCGAACGTCTGCTCGACAGTCGCCTGATTGGGAAACCTGTTCTTATTGGCGGCACAAGTGATAGAGGTGTTGTAGCTTCCTGTAGTTACGAGGCACGGAAATTTGGCATCCATTCCGCAATGCCCATGCGCATGGCAAAACAATTATGTCCTGAAGCCATTATTCTTCGTGGTGACGCTGGCACTTACACCAAGTTTTCCCAAAATGTTACGGACGTCATCAAAGACAGTGTGCCGCTTTATGAAAAAACATCAGTTGATGAATTTTATATTGACTTGACGGGGATGGACAAGTTTTTTGGGTGCCATAAATTGGCATCTGAGTTGCGCCAACGCATCATCAAAGAAACTGGATTGCCTATTTCGTTTGGATTATCGCTCAACAAAACCGTTTCCAAAATTGCCACTGGAGAAGCCAAACCCAATAATGAAATCCGTATTCTCTCAGGAGATGAAAAACCGTTTTTGGCACCGTTGTCCGTTAAGAAAATCCCCATGGTTGGTGATGTCACTTATAAATCTTTATGCGATTTGGGCATCAAACAAATTAGGACCGTTCAGGAAATGCCCATGGAGCTCATGTACAAAGTACTCGGTAAAAACGGCTTGAGCATTTGGAACAAAGCCAACGGCATTGACCCTTCACCAGTGATTCAGTATCAAGAACGTAAATCCATATCTACAGAACGCACCTTCAATAAAGACACCACAGATGTGACCAGATTGAAAGGCATTATCATTGCCATGGCTGAAAACCTAGCGTATCAATTACGGCGCGGCAACAAACTATCGGCATGTATCACCTTTAAAATCCGTTATTCTGATTTTCAGACCTACACACAACAGCAACGCATTCCGTATAGTGCTATGGATCATAACATCATTCCAGTAGTACTCGACCTGTTTGAAAAGCTTTATAACCGCCGACTTTTAGTCCGGCTGATTGGAGTTAAATTCAGCCATTTGGTAGAAGGCGGGCATCAGGTCAATTTATTTGACGACGACACCAAATATCTCAATTTAAATACCGCCATTGATAAAATGCGCGAACGTTATGGCGACAGGGCGGTGATCAGTGCTGCCGGAATGGAAGCCCGAACCATCGGCAGATGGAACCCGTTTAATGGCGAACCACCGCCGTTGTTGCCGCATCGGAAATCTTAGCTCTCTATTGGACGCGTTGATGGGTTTCTTGTTTCGAACTTCTGATCAAAACTCTGGAGGACACACTTGATTCTTGATTCTAGGTAAAAAATGCCCATTTCCTATTCTGATTCTAGGTTTCCTAAGGGTCTTGTTTTCAATAATATATTTTGCAACTCAACCCGTACATCGTACCTTTGAAGCATCCCAAACAACAATCTTATGCTCGATAATTTCTGGTTTAACGTGAAGTACGGCATGAACCATGTCTTGGATATCAATGCATATGATCATGTCCTGTTTTTATTGGTGCTTACCGTACCTTACTTATTCAAAGATTGGAAACGTATTATCTTACTGGTCACCATGTTTACCATAGGCCATACCATTAGTTTAGTCTTGGCTGTGTACGGCATTGTCAGTGTGAGTGCTAATTTAATTGAATTTCTGATTCCCATAACCATAATGGTTGTGGCGCTCTACAATGTTTTTACTGCCGGAAAAAAAGCGCCAAGTGAAAAAATTGGAATCCTGTTTTTCTCAACTTTGTTTTTCGGATTGATTCACGGGTTTGGTTTTGCTGGGGAATTTAGAATGTTTGTAGGAAGAGCGGAAAGTAAATTGATGCCTTTGATAGAATTTGCCTTAGGAATTGAATTGGCACAAATCATCATTGTTTTTGTAGTCTTGTTTTTAGGTTTTCTATGTCAAACCCTCTTCAGGATTTCAAAACGCGATTGGATTGTGGTGCTATCGGCAGTTGTAGTAGGTTTGGTTATTCCCATGCTGCTCAACAATGAGTTATTTTCATAAGAGCTACACGAATCACTAAAATTTTACTCTAAATTGTCACAAATTAAAATACGAAGCTTTTATATTCGTTGTAGGTTTGCACGGGAAGCATCGACTAAATAATTAAATTAATTAATGCCAAAGAAAAAACAGTTACGCTACGATAAGGCGTATTTAAGAATCGCAGAAGAATGGGGTAAACTATCCCATTGCAAACGCAAGCAGGTTGGCGCACTTATAGTTAAGGACAGAATGATTATTTCTGACGGCTATAATGGCACACCTACAGGTTTTGAAAACTATTGTGAGGATGATGAAGGCTACACCAAATGGTACGTTCTTCATGCCGAAGCCAACGCCATTTTAAAAGTGGCGGCCTCGACACAATCCTGTAAAGGCGCCACTCTATACATCACCTTATCCCCTTGCAAGGAATGCAGCAAATTGATCCATCAAGCTGGCATCATTCGTGTTGTATATCACCAAGGTTACAAAGATGATTCCGGGCTTGAGTTTTTGGCCAAAGCCGGTATAGAACTAGAACATATAGAAGAATTAAGCACAGAATGACTTCCAAGAAAAAATACATTCCATTGATTATTGGTGTTGCCATTGCAGCGGGTGTTTTCGTTGGTGGCAAACTCAATTTCACGGATAATTCTGATCGTTTATTTACTTCAAACAGCAAAAAAGACAAGCTCAATCGGCTCATTGATTATATTGATTTTGAATATGTCGACAATGTAAATACTGATAGCATTGTGGATGTCACAGTTAATGGTATTTTAGACAAACTCGATCCGCATTCCGTTTACATTCCAAAAAACGAAATGCAACGGGTCACGGAAAACATGAAAGGCGATTTTGTAGGGATTGGGGTCAGTTTCTACACCTACAAAGATACTATAGCTGTCATCAGATCGCTTCCTGGAGGTCCCAGCGAAAGAGCAGGAATAAAAAGTGGTGACCGTATTATTATGGCCGATGACGATTCTATTTTTGGACGTCAATGGAGCAATGAAGACATCATTAAAAAGTTAAAAGGCGAGAAAAACTCTAAAATAAAACTGAAAGTTTACCGAAAAGGCGAACAAGATCTACTTGATTTTACCATCAGGCGCGCAAGCATCCCCATCAACAGTGTGGATGCGGCTTATATGATTACAAATGATCTGGCCTATATTAAAATCAACCGATTTGCCGAGTCGACCTATAGAGAGTTCAAATCAGCCCTGAACGAACTGCAAGATCAAGGCGCCACCAAATTAGTACTTGATTTAAGGGATAATCCTGGCGGTTTCTTGGGAATTGCCGAACAAATAGTGGATGAGTTTTTGGAAGACGGTAAATTGATTCTCTTCACAAAAAACAAATCGGGCCGGATCGAAAACAGTTATGCCACCCGTAAAGGTGATTTTGAAGAAGGCGAAGTGTTTGTACTGATCAATGAAAACTCAGCTTCTGCCAGCGAAATTATTGCCGGTGCATTACAGGATAATGATAAAGGCACAATTATTGGGCGCAGAAGTTACGGGAAAGGTCTCGTGCAACGCGAAATGGCTTTGGGAGATGGCAGCGCAGTACGCTTAACCGTATCAAGATATTACACTCCAACAGGACGCTCCATCCAACGTCCTTATGATAACGGCCATAACCAAGAATACTACAACGATTATTACAAACGCAGAAGCAGTGGTGAACTCAATGATGAAGTCAACATCAAAGTAGCCGATTCTTTAAAGTTTACCACCCCAAAAGGCAAAATTGTTTATGGCGGGGGCGGCATTATTCCTGATGTTTTTGTGCCTTTAGATTCAAGCATCCAAAACGAAACCTTGAACTACATCAGACAAAGTGGCCTGATCAGTTACTTTGTTTTTGAAGAACTGGATAAAGATCGTGGGAGTTATAATGGGGTCACCCAAAAGGATTTCATCTCTAATTTTGAGGTCAGCGATGATATTGTCATCAGATTTCAGGACTATTTGAATGAAAGACATAGAGCCAACGTCACTTTTGTAGCCTACAATAAAGAAATGAAACAACTAATCAAAGCCGCTTTAGCCGATCAATTATACGGATCAAATGCTTCCGAAGAAATTCTAAATGCTACGGATGATATGATTGAGGAAGTGATGAGATTGATTGAGGAAAAGTAGCGGGAGTTATTTTTTATGTTCTATTAGTATTATTTATTAAGACTATCGCGCTTATATAAAACCGTTTTAAAAACCAGCTATTTCTTCACCCATATAATAGATTATTAACACATTGTCAGGCTTTTTATATTCGAATATAGTTTCCTTTGCAGTGTCTCTTTTCTCAAATTTCTGAGGGGATCAGAATATTTATGGCCTTAGTTCATTTAAATTCGTGGGCTAATAAAAATAGCCCTAAATCAGCGTACTATGCTTAGGTCTTATCATGCACGTGGGTATCATTTCCACCGTTCCAAAGTGTCAAAATATCCGTTGCCACTTGAGCACCGCTACCACAAGCAATCGCAAATTGGCTCCGCCACCCCGCTAAAGTACCTGCAACATATAAACCGTCTGCTACCAGATGATTGTCGTTTTTTAACCAGATACGTTCTTTCGCAGCAGCAGCTCTAGGATGGGGCTCGATATAGGCCTCTAAACCTTCAATAGTGATCAAGTTTGTATAACCTACAGCCACAATCACTGCTTTAGCCGTGTAAGCGTTTTTATTGGTGGTCACCGTGAAACCTTCTGCAGATCTCAGAATGGCATTTACCTTTTGATTTTTAATTTGATCAACATGTGGATACAAGGTGCTGAGTTGTACTTTGCCCAGAAATAAAATGTCAGAACCAAGAGTGCCTGAAGGAAAACCCAAAACATTATGGAACATGGCAGTTTGTAAATGCGAAGTTCTCTGGTGTGCTATCAAGCCAATACGCTTATCTTTCGCAAAATCCTTTGGTTTTGCCGATCCTAAAACCAAGGCACAAGACATCCCCGCAGCTCCGGCGCCAACAATTAGCACATCATACATTCCTATTTTGTTTTGAAAGTTTCTCAATACGTTTTGAGATTCTTAAAATCTGCAACAACACAATGGCGCAAAGCGCTAAAATAATGGTAACCACTGCCACAAAACTTTCGCCTTGCAACAAGCCGTTAAAATTAAGCTCTCCAAAGTTGAAAGCAATAAGTCCCAATGCAATGGCCGTTAATATAATAGTGACTATTTTCATATTCTGATTATTGATTTAATTAAGATAACTCAAACAAGGTCTTGATATTATGAGCAAATAATTTTACGGCAATTGCCAACAAAATAACACCAAATATCTTTCGAATGACGTTGATGCCACTTGGTCCAAGAAAACGTTCAATTCTCGCTGAAGTCTTTAAGACGATAAAGATAACAACAACATTCAATAAAACCGCCACAATGATATTCTGTACGGAGTATTCTGCCCTTAAAGACAATAAGGTGGTCAAGCTTCCTGGCCCCGCAATTAACGGGAAAGCCAATGGAAAAACAGTGGCCGTCATACTACCACTATCTTCAGTTTTATACAAGGTAATTCCGAGGGTCATCTCCAGGGCAATAAAAAAGAGAATAAACGCACCGGCCACTGCAAATGAGTTGATATCGATGCCAATTAAAGATAAAATATTTTGACCTAAAAACAGAAAGGTAATAAGGATAAGACCAGCAATAATAGAAGCTTTCCCACTTTCAATATGACCAAATTTCTTACGCAAATCAATAACGATTGGTATATTTCCAATAATATCAATAACCGCAAAAAGAATCATAAATGCGGTAAAAATCTCTTTGAAATCAAGTTGCATAAGATTAAGCTTTTAACTTTTTGCAAAATTAGATTATTAATACCGATTTTTAAGGTTAATAACTATAAATTTTAGCTATTTTTGCAGCCTACTTTTTTATATAATCCAGCTCATCTTTAAGCCCATAGACCATGTTTCAGTTAGGAAAAACCATTGTTTCAGAAGACATCCTTGAAAAGGATTTTGTATGCAATTTAGCAGCCTGTAAAGGTGCTTGTTGTATTGACGGAGATGCAGGCGCTCCTTTGGAATTGGAAGAAACCAAAATTATGCAGGCCATCTATCCAAAAATCAAACCGTTTTTACGTCAAGAGGGTATTGATGCCATTGAGGCACAAGGCACATTTATCACCACGGAAGATGGCGATTTTGAAACGCCTTTAATTGATGGAGCAGATTGCGCCTATGTGATGTTTGACAAAAAAGGAACTGCACTTTGTGCCTTTGAAGAGGCTTACAACCAAGGTGAAACGGATTGGAAAAAACCAGTGTCTTGCCATTTGTACCCTGTTCGTGTTACGGATTACTCGGAGTTTTCTGCCCTTAATTACCATAAATGGGATATTTGTGATGCTGCGTGTACTCTAGGTAAAGAACTTCAGGTTCCTGTCTATAAATTTGTCAAGCAAGCGCTCATCAGAAAGTTTGGAGAGGATTGGTATATGGAACTTGAAAAAGTTGCTGAAAGCCAACGTTAACCCCATTTTTGTTCCATCCACACATTATTCCCTACAATCTATACATTGCATTATAGATAATTTCATTTGTTTTAATAATTTTAAGTTTCACTTAATCCACTTAATCTCACTACAAATGAAAAACTCAGTGCTTAAAGCCGGCATTTGCCTTTTATTTCTATTTTCATCAACGCTCGCTCTGTCGCAAAATGGTTCGAAAGAACTTAGAAACGCCTATGATTTTGATTACATCTATAAACTTAAAATGACCAATAAAAAGGATAATATTCAGTTTGACTATTATCTCAAAAAAGATGCGGGATATTTTGGTTTTGATATTTCAGAAATTACCAAAGGCCAGGAAGGCATGAAAATGTTTACCGTCATGGACAATGATAGCGGTACCACCGGAATTTTTATGGAAATGATGGGTAAAAAGGTGGTTCAAAAATCAAAAATAAAGCTCAGCGATTTTGATTCAGATACTAATGATTCTGATTTCACATTTACACAAATAGGTTCCAAAACCATTTTGGGCTATAATTGCGACGGGTTTATCATGGAAAACAAAGACAGCCACGTCACGGTTTACATTACCAATGAAGCTCCAATAAGCTTCAGCAAAATGTGGGATAACAGTAAAACCAAGATGCCAAAAGGCTTTGATCCCGCCTGGATGAAAAAATATGGGGAAAATGGACTCATGATGGAAATGCAATTCGTTGATAAAAAGAAGCCAAAAAATAACACGACCATGGAATGCGTGGGCTTGGAAAAAACAAATTTCTCAATCCAAGCGTCGGATTATGGCTCTATGTTAGGCGCTTTCGGAAAATAACATCTGTATTTGATATTGGCAACGCTCCCTCAACCTATAAGGCATTTCACAAATTGAAATGCCTTTTTTATGCAATTATGTCTGAGGATGTTTTCATTTTACTTATATTTAAGACTATTTAAAACATACCTCATGAACCTAATAATAAGCATCCTCATTGCAACATTCTCAATTATGCCTGTCTTTTCTGACGGAATTACGGCAACGGTTGTTTTTGAAAATTTAACTGATAAAACCGCTATTTCTGGAGTGTTCCATATTTCAGAAACCAATGAAAGTTTTCAAATTAACTCATTGGATAACTTCTCCATCACGCTTCCTAAAAAAGGGAAGTATCAATTTAAATTTTATTCTGAAGACGTCCATGCATTGACCACTTATCCCGTTAGAATTACCGAACAAAAAAATACCGTAACCATAAGATTGGAAAACAAAACAACGAATGGGGACTCCATCGTGGGAAATGCTCCAATAGAAGACATCTCCGGCTTTTCAAATGAACAAATTGAAGAAGGCATGAACAAAGGCACTATTAACTTTATCGTGCACGGTTTGATGGCTATTAGTCCTGAATCCATAAAGGTATTTAAGGATATATTTGGGGTAGGATTTATAAGCGAAAACTGTGTTGTTGATCCCATTTCTTATAGAACTGCGATGAACAACAATAAAAAAATTCAAGATTATCTAACTTTGAAATTTGGCGAGGTTTGGAAAAATAAATTACCAGCCCAGCCTTTTGGACTGCAGAGACAATAAAATCATTTAGGGTAAACCATCTTGCCTTGGAAATCTAAACCTTTAACCACTACAATGCTGAAGAAATACCAATAATCTTAAGCCGATTTCAACTTATTGGAACGGATTGGAATGTGCACCACCACCCTAGTTCCAATTGGTCGTTCTTTTGCATCATATAAATCATCGATATCCATTTTATAGTCATTAGTAAATCGTTTTGAAAAATTAGCCAATCGCGCTTTGGTTATAGCTAAGCCCACAGACTTACTTTTCAGTACCCTGCCATCGTTTATTACTTCTGATGCTTTCCTACCGATACCATTGTCAGTAATAGAAATATTAACAAAATCATTATTCTCCTTATAAACCCGTAATTGAATCTGCTTATCCTCCTTTTTGGAAGAAAGACCGTGCCATAAGGCATTTTCAAGAAAAGGTTGTAAAATAAGAGATGGCACCTTAATGATTGATGTATTGATACCTGGCTCAACATCTATCGTGAAATTGATTTCATTGGAAAATCGAATATTTTCAATATTCATGTAGAGCTGCATCGTATCCAGTTCGTCTTCCAAGGAAATTTCCTTTTCAGTAGAAGCAATCAATATTTTCCTGATGAATTTTGAAAATTTGTTCAAATAATAAACAGCATTCTCTTTTTCATTATTAATGATATAGAGCTTTATGGAATTTAAAGAATTGAAAATGAAATGTGGATTCATTTGACTCCTTAACATATCTTGTTCTAAGGTCAAAATCTGCTTTTCATGACTTAACTGTCTATTTCGGTTAATGGCAATCATAATGCCCGCAACAATTGCCAAAATAAACAGGGCGGCCCAAAATATGGTTTGATTGCGTTGTAGTTTTGATCTTACCAATTCATTTTCATTAGCAAGCTGGATGATTTGGTTCGTCTTAGCTTCGTTTTCATACTGAATGATAATATCACTCACATATTGCATGTTACGCTCCGTGAAAATAGTTTTTTCAAGCTCCACAGCCTTCTCATAATGCTCCAAAGAAGCCTTGTAATCATGCTTTTTTCTATATAATTCAGATAAATGTTTGTAGGCATCAACCGTTGAGGTCTTTAATCCGTAAGTTCCAGAAACTTCCAATCCTTTCTTGAGATTGATTTCGGCCAGATCATCCATTTGTAATTCCTGTTGCACCCAACCCAGATTGATATAGGCATAAGAAATATAATATTGATCGCCCAATTTAATCGCCTTCTCTAACCCTTTCTCAATGATTGCTTTAGCATCCTCAAATTTCTTTTGTTTGATGTAGACCTGCCCGATACTGTTGTAACAAATGACACGACCAACTTCAGAATCAATTTGTTCATTATAATTTAAGGAACGTTCATAATTCTTTAGGGCAAGATCCAAAAGGCCTTTGGCCTCATCTGCATAACCCAGATTATGGTAATTAATGGCCAACCCGAGTTTATTCCCCAATTGATTTTCAATGACCAAAGATTTTTCAAATTGATCAATGGCTAGATCATACTGTTTTAGGGTTAAATAAATATTCCCCATACTGTTTTGGGAAACCGCAATACTCAGCATTAATTCTTCTGATGGATTTTTAACAGTTTTTGCAATGTCCAAGGCTTTTTTATGATAATCCAATGCAGGTTTTATAAAATCCATACGTCTGTAAACCACCCCCATCATGTTGAGGCTAATCACCTCCAATCCTATATTATTGGCGCTTTTTGCCAATACTTCAGCCTTTTGGTGCGCTTTTAAGGCAGCATCATAGAGCGATTTATTTCTATAGATTTCCCCAAGCTTATTAAATGCATAGCTCTCAACTTCCAAAGAGTGCGCATCTGAGGCTTTTACCGCCAAACGTTTCATAATCACACTGTCACTTACAAAACCAGAGAATATAGAATGGATTTCGGTGTAGTTTTTTGGCCAAGCATTCTCAACTTTTTGCAATACAGAGTCAAAGTCGGCATTTCTTTCATTTTGGGCTTGAAGTGATATAATAGCACTAAAAAATACCAAGACTATGGCACAATGGCCGAAAGACTTTTTTAAAACCGCAATTAGTTTTAGGGGAAGATGTTGCATAATTTATAACTTTTCCAAAAAATCGGATTTTCGTTGTCTGGACACAGGGATTTTAAAATTTGACGCCATGACAACATAACCTTCACTTTTTAGAAATTCTTTTATCTTTTTTAGGTTGATAATATATGAATTGTGAATCCTAAAAAATTGATTTTCAGGCAAAATATCGTTCACCTCTTTCAATTTCTTTGTAATGACAATTTTTTGGGCATTATCCATGACGATTGTACTATAATTACCGTCTGACTCTACGTATTCAATCTCTTCAGCATCCAAAAAAATAAGTTTCCCGTCGGTATTGATCGTAATTCTTTTTTGATCAAATCTCGCATTAAAATTAAGCAGTACTTCTTCAATCTTGTTGGAATTCACCAATTTGGACGTGTATCTTTTAACTTTCTTTATAGTTTCCTCCAAGTCATCAGAATCAATAGGTTTCAATAAATAATCTATAGCCTCATTCTTTAACGCTTTAATCGCGAATTCATTATACGCCGTGGTAATAACCACTGCAAAATCCTTATTGGTAAGTTTCCCTAAAAGTTGAAAACCATCCATTGTGGGCATTTGAATATCCAAAAACAGACAATCAAGGTAATTGTTGTCTATATAATCAATAGCGTCTTCAGGACTCGTGAAAGTTTTGATAACTTCTATCTCATCACTAAAACCGGAAAGCTCCCAAGTGAGACTTTGTATCGCCTTAGGCTCATCATCAATAATTACAGCTTTTATCATAATTTAAATATAATACTATTACGGTTGGAATGTGCATAGAAATGTATGCTTAGTAGGGTTTAATGTGTAGTGTGTCCATTTTATCGCGTTTTCGGAAATTCACCCCTGAGGTTTGTTCGAAAACCCCCTAAGAAATACCATCTATACATTATTTCCTACCATCCATACAAATACTCCTAAATATGAGTTCAAATTTTATCATATTTGACATAGGGTTTTATTAATTACCCCAACACAAAAGTGATCGTGGGGATTCACTTTTAGATTAAATGCTATTAATCACTTAAAAAGTCAGGGTTCGTCCCTGGCTTTTTTTAATAAAAACCCCTGTTATTAAACAATTATCTGGTTAGTTTTAGTTAATTTTTAGGAAAAGCATCTCTTTCTCAATTTTGAAGGTGATGCTTTTGCTTTTATTTGAGTCCAGTATCCGATAGTTGAGATCTCAAATTGATTAGTTTAAAAAATGGACTACAAAAATACAGTAATTACTGAAGAAATGCTTGCCAGTAAAACCAAACGTTTCATAAATAACCTCATCGATTTATTTCCGTTTTATATTATTAGTTACGGGATTGTCTATAGCGTATTCTACTTAGGCGCCTATTTGGGCAGTTAAGAACTGAGCGGATTTTTTGTGTGCTTATCTCTCACTCAGGAATTACTAATTGACTCTTTCTTGATTGTATTTTACTATTTTATTTTTTTGAAAGTATGACCTCCAGATCTCTCGGCAAATACGCACAAACACCAAAGTCATCATGATTAATGGAGCAAAACCAAGACCTAAGGATATTTTAATCAGAAGCCTCTGCCGGAGAATTCCTTTGAAGCATTTTCTTTTCTGGGTGCAAAAGGAAAAGGTTGGCATGATGCGATTTCAAAAACTTATGTGATAGATATTGATAAGTTTGGAAAGGGACGAATTTCGTCCAATGAACTCGAACAGATAGGTCGAGCCATGGAATAAATTCACTAAACCTCAGATAGAAGTAAAACCCAACAATTGTTTTCTCTTTTTATTTGATACTCATATAACTTCATTAAATTTGCACTTCAATTTTTCATACTATGTACAGAAGTCACAACTGTGGTGAGTTAAGAGCATCACATATCGATAATGAGGTTACGCTTTCAGGTTGGGTGCAAAAGGTGCGCGATCAAGGATTTATGCTTTGGGTAGATTTGCGCGACCGTTACGGCATAACACAGCTTATCTTTGATGATGAACGCAGCTCGAAAGCCTTAATGGAACAAGCGCAAAACTTAGGCCGTGAGTACGTTATTCAAGTTAAAGGTACCGTTATTGAGCGTGCTTCCAAAAATGCAAATATTCCAACGGGAGATATCGAGATTTTAGTTTCAGAGTTGACCATTTTAAATTCGGCTATTCTCCCACCGTTTACCATTGAAGACAATACCGACGGCGGTGAAGAATTACGTATGAAATACCGCTATTTGGATATCCGAAGAAATCCTGTAAAGAACAGTTTGATCTTTAGGGCCAAAGTAGCGCACGAAGTCCGCAATTACTTATCAAACCAAGGTTTTATAGAAGTAGAAACGCCGTATTTAATTAAGTCAACGCCAGAAGGTGCACGTGATTTTGTAGTGCCAAGCAGGATGAATGAAGGCCAGTTCTATGCACTTCCACAGAGTCCGCAAACTTTCAAACAATTGTTGATGGTGGGCGGCATGGACAAATATTTCCAAATTGTGAAATGTTTTAGGGATGAAGACTTACGCGCTGATAGACAACCTGAATTCACACAAATTGACTGTGAAATGGCATTTGTTGAGCAAGAAGATATTTTAAATGCTTTTGAAGGTCTGACACGTCATTTATTGAAAGAGGTCAATGGGATTGACATCGAAAAATTCCCGCGTATGACTTATGATGAAGCCATGAAAAAATACGGGAACGACAAACCGGACATCCGTTTTGGGATGGAATTTGGTGAGTTGAATGCCGTTTCCCAGCATAAGGATTTCGGTGTATTCAACAGCGCTGAATTAGTGATTGGTATTGCGGTCCCTGGTGGCAACACTTATACACGTAAAGAAATAGACCAATTGATTGATTGGGTAAAACGTCCGCAAATTGGTGCCTTGGGCATGATTTACGCACGATATAATGACGACGGTAGCTTTAAATCGTCCGTTGATAAATTTTATGACCAAGAAGATTTGGCCAAATGGGCCGAATTGACCGGAGCAAAACCTGGTGACCTTATTTGTGTGCTGTCAGGAGATGCCCATAAAGTAAGACCGCAATTAAGTGCCTTACGGATGGAACTGGCCACTCGCCTAGGCCTTCGTAATCCTAAAGAGTTTGCCCCATTATGGGTGGTCGATTTTCCATTATTGGAATGGGATGAAGACACCAAACGCTACCACGCCATGCATCACCCGTTTACGGCTCCAAAACCAGGACAGCTGGAGCTTTTAAACACCAATCCGGGCGCAGTAAAAGCAAATGCCTACGATTTGGTAATGAATGGTAACGAAATTGGTGGTGGTTCCATAAGAATTCACGATAAGAAAACCCAAGCCCTAATGTTTGATTATTTAGGGTTTACGCCAGAGCAAGCCAATGCGCAATTCGGATTTTTAATGGATGCATTTCAATATGGGGCACCGCCACACGGTGGATTGGCCTTTGGTTTGGACAGATTGGTCGCTATTTTGGGCGGACAGGAAACCATTCGTGATTTTATTGCATTTCCTAAAAACAATTCTGGTCGTGACGTCATGATTGATGCGCCTGCACCAATTGATGAGAAACAACTTGAAGAACTAAGTTTAAAACTTAACATAAAATCAAAATAATATATGTCCTGCCTTATGCAGGACATTTTGTATAAAGCAATGCCAAAACACAAGTCACTAAAACGTTTTTTAATTTTGAGATATAAATATATTTCTCAAAAAAACTATGTTTATGTACTATGTATAATTGTAGGCCTTATGGTAGGCTTGGCGTCTGTAGCATTAAAAAACATCACCTTTGCCATACAGAAAGCCTTGGAACAGGGTATTATTTTTTCGGAAAATCAACTTTACTTTATTTTACCATTTATCGGTCTACTCCTGGTATATCTCTTTAGAAAATACTTGGCAAAAAAAGAGTTGGAACCCTCAGTACCTTCATTTTTAAAGAGAGCTATTCCCTCCCTGTTATATTCGCTTTTGAGACAAAAAGGGCTAATGTCCTATAAACTTATCTATCATCCTTTAATCCTTGCGCCATTGACCGTAGGCTTTGGAGGATCTGTGGGATTAATGGGTCCAGCAATTACATCAGGATCTGCATTGAGTTCTAATTTAAGTAGGCTGTTGCATGTGGATAGAAAAACAAGGACCTTGCTCATTGCCTGTGCCACCGCAGGCGCTATGGCATCTATGTTCAAATCGCCCATAGCCGGGATTGTTTTTGCCATTGAAGTGTTTAGTCTGGATTTGACCTTTGTCTCCTTATTGCCTTTGCTAATCGCTTCCATATGTTCAATTTTGACTTCTTACTTTTTTTTAGGAGATGAGGTACTTTTCAACTTTGTGGTTTCAGATAATTTTACAATTTCTGACACTCCATTCTATATCATTTTAGGAATCGGTACAGGTATTGCCTCACTGTATTTTACTAAAATCTATTTTGCGATTTATGCTTTTTTTGACCGATTTAAATCGCGCTTTGTAAAGTTGTTGGTTGGCGGTTTGGCCATAGGGATCATGCTTTATTTTATTCCACCATTGTATGGGGAAGGATTGAGTTTTACCCGTGATTTGTTCAGTGGTAATTATTTAAACGCTTTGGGCACCAATCCGTTTGATAAGTATCTGGATAATATTTGGATAGTCATTGTCCTTCTCCTCGGTTTTACGCTTTTTAAAGTCGTTGCCATGACCACCACTTTCGCAGCGGGTGGCGTAGGCGGCGTTATCGTTCCAACCATGGTGATGGGAAGCGCTTTAGGAAATGTGATAGCTAAAATATTGAACAATGTAGGCTTAGGATTTCATGTCTCTGAAGCCAATTTCACCTTGGTAGGAATGGCAGGATTGATTGCAGGCGTCATTCACGCACCATTGACCGCCATCTTTTTAATTGCTGAAATTACCGGAGGGTACGCCTTATTTGTTCCTTTAATGATAACCGTGGCCATTTCATATATGATCACCAAAAATTATATGGAACACACCATTTACACACGCGAATTAGCAGAGCGAGGCGATTTATTAACCCATGACAGAGATAAGAATGTCTTGACCCTTATGCGACTTGAAAGTGTGATTGAGAGAAACTTTATAACCTTGCATCCAAAAATGACTTTTGGGGAAATGCTCCATGAAGGCGTATCAAAATCCACTCGAAATTTATTCCCCGTAACCGATGCTGATAATCAGTTTTTAGGAATTATTTTATTGGATGACATTAGAGAATTGTTATTTGATCAGAAATTGTACGACACTACTTTCGTAGAAGATTATTTACATAATCCTCCAAATATAATTAATTTTGAAGAAGATACGATGCAGACCGTGATGGACAAGTTTCAAAGTTCTGGTGCTTGGAACCTTCCTGTTTTGAAAAACGGAAAGTATGATGGTTTCGTTTCAAAATCCAAACTATTGACTGCCTATAGACGGCAATTGATTAACTTTAACAAATAATGAAATATCTCATAATTTTTTTGGCCATAGCTGCTTTAGGGAGCATTGCCGCAGGTTTTATTTTTGAAAGTGTCTATTCCCAAAAAATGATCGGCTTTGGAACCATGGGACTATTTGTTCTGGTATTTCCTTTATTTGCCTATTACCGTTGGAAAGATAAAGACTTTAGGGATTATATGTTGACCAAGGAAAATCTCGACAAGATGCGCGATAAGGAAAAACACAATTTCTAATTCAGATTTCGTTTTTCAATAAAAAACCGTTTTAGCAATCGTGATGACTCCTCTGCCAAAACGCCCCCAACCACAATGGTTTTAGGATGGAGTTTAGTGTTCAAAACACCACACCCCCTCTCCTCATCTTTCGCCCCATAGACAATTTTGCTTATTTGGCTCCAATACAAGGCACCAGCACACATTTGGCAAGGCTCCATTGTGACATATAGGGTGCAATTGGTGAGATATTTTCCTCCTAAAAAATTGGAGGCCGCAGTGATGGCTTGCATCTCAGCATGAGCCGTTACATCAACCAAAAGTTCAGTGAGATTATGTGCTCTTGCAATGATCCTGTTATCAATCACAATCAATGCACCTACAGGTATTTCACCCTTCTCAAAGG
Source organism: Gelidibacter sp. (assembly GCF_035515035.1). GTDB lineage: Bacteria > Bacteroidota > Bacteroidia > Flavobacteriales > Flavobacteriaceae > Gelidibacter. Next base: position 32,568 of record NZ_DATJCA010000023.1, read on the forward strand.
CATATTCCGCTTCCTGTAAAGCTTTTTTCATAAAATAGATATCGTCAAAAGGATTTTCCACCAAACAATCTTCAAAGGTTAAAAATCAAAAATACAATTTCAAATGCTACATTTGTACTCTGATGAAAAAATTCTTGGATCATATCCATTCTCCTTCTGATTTAAGGACCTTAAATCAAGAAGATTTGCCGCAGCTTGCCAAAGAAATGCGCGACTTTATTATTGATATTGTCGCTACCAAAGAAGGGCATTTAGGCGCTAGCCTTGGCGTAGTGGAACTGACCATTGCCCTCCATTTTGTTTATAACACGCCAGAAGATCTATTGGTTTGGGATGTTGGACATCAAGCTTACGGCCATAAAATCTTGACCGGCAGAAAATCCATTTTTCACACCAACCGACAACTTCATGGCATTAGTGGCTTCCCTAAACGAGATGAAAGCGACTTTGACACCTTTGGTGTTGGGCATTCTTCCACCTCTATTTCTGCAGCGCTAGGAATGGCCATTGCCTCACAATTAAAAGGTGATGACCGACATCATGTTGCCATTATTGGCGACGCCTCCATCGCCAGCGGAATGGCCTTTGAAGGTCTCAATCATGCCGGTGTAACCGATGCTAATTTACTTGTGATCCTTAATGACAACGCCATTGGCATTGACCCGAGTGTTGGCGCCTTAAAACAATATTTGACCAACGTCAAAAAAGGCACTGAGAAACAAGACAATATTTTTGAGGCCTTAAATTTTGATTATACCGGGCCTATTGATGGACATGATCTTAATACCATCATTAAGGAACTCAAGCGACTCAAATCCGTAAAAGGCCCCAAGTTTTTGCATGTCATTACCACCAAAGGCAAAGGACTTAGGCAAGCTGAAGAAAACCAAGTCACTTACCATGCTCCTGGAAAATTTGATTCAGCCACTGGAGAATTGGCTATAAAAATGGCTTCTACACTCACAAAATTCCAAGATGTTTTTGGAGTGACCATTGTGGAATTGGCGGAAAAAAATCCGAAGATTGTAGGCATTACCCCTGCAATGCCCACTGGAAGTTCCTTAAAATATATGATGGATCAAATGCCAGATCGGGCGTTTGATGTGGGCATTGCAGAACAACATGCCGTGACACTTTCTGCAGGAATGGCCACACAGGGGATGATGGTTTTTTGCAATATCTATTCCACCTTTTTACAGCGTGCCTACGACCAAGTCATTCATGATGTCGCCTTGCAGAATCTGCCGGTTATTTTTTGTTTAGATCGGGCAGGACTTGTAGGTGAAGATGGCGCCACCCATCACGGTGTTTTCGATTTGGCTTATTTGAGATGCATTCCCAACCTCATCATTTTTGCACCGCGCAATGAAATCGAATTGCGAAATATCATGTACACGGCGCAATTAGGACTTCAACATCCTATTGCCATCAGGTATCCACGTGGATATGGGGTCATTCCAGATTGGAAACAACCTTTTGAAAAACTAGAGATTGGAACGGGCGAAATACTTACACAAGGAAGTGATATCGCCATTTTAACGGTTGGATTCATCGCAGAAAATGCCAAAGAAGCCATTGCAAAATTGAATGGTAAAACGAAAGTTGCCCATTACGATATGCGATTTGTAAAACCTTTGGATGAAGCACTCCTACATGAGATATTTAAAACTTTCAAATATCTCATCACCGTTGAAGATGGTACAGTCAAAGGCGGATTTGGATCGGCAGTTTTGGAATTTGCAGCCGAACATCAGTATTCCATTCCCATAAAAACACTGGGTATTCCAGATTCTTTTATGGAACACGGCAATGTTGCCCAATTGCAACAATTGGCACACTTGGATGCCAACTCTATTGTCAAAACGATAGAAGCAGCGCTACTCTTTATTACGGCCCACTAAATGCGAATGGACATGGGTTGGTTGCTCTTTTGTAATTCAGAGATCATTCAATACAAATAAAAAGACGACAGTTATACAAAGAATAAGGAGGGCGGTTAACGCATTCCTTTTCATAATAATTGAGTTAGGACTCTCCCAAACATACCAATTTATCGATTGAAAGTAAACTAATCGATTAAAGGTATGTAAAATCATTAGTATTTAGTAAAAATATAAAAGTAAATAAACCCAGTTAAAACAAAGGATGTTATGGATTTTTAAAAGGACATCTTATTTTTTAGAAATTATTTCTACAGAAGTGATGGGACAAGTTTAGCTTAAACAATATGTGTTTGTCAATTAGTTAAAATCAAGTCTTTGTTCTTGATTCTATAAGCGCAGCGGTCTTTAATTCTATATCGGACCATACTGTTTAAAAATGCGTTCCCTTCAGTTTTTTATGAGTTAAAATGGCCTTACTATCTGAGAATTTTGAAAGGTAATTGCAAATGCCCAATAAACTGTCATATAAATTCTCTTGTTCTAAATTTAAAGTTTTCGGGAAGATTTTTAGCACTAATTTATGATAGTTGCTTAAAGTTCCTTGGTAATGATGGCTTATGGTATCTGTAAACACATCCAAAATACCGTCAATAATTTTAAAACCTGCAATTTCCTTATCCACAACTTCTTCCGACTGATATACTTTTTCAACACTTAGTTTGATGATGTCATTGATTTGAGCTTGATATTTAGAAACGTCCAATAATGCCTTATCAAATTTTCCACTGAGAATATCTTCTTCATTTGTCATGAATATCTCCACGGCCTCATTGATCAACGTACTGATTGCCAAAGCGCGCAAATAACTCACGCGATCCTCGGTGTTGGACAGCGCATGGTAATTTTTTGAATTAATGGTGTTCTTCACTAATTTGATGAGATATTCCAATGCGAATTCCTCTTCAATCAAACCTAGATTAATCCCATCTTCAAAATCGATAATCGTATAGCAAATGTCATCGGCAGCTTCCACCAAAAAAGCCAAAGGATGTCTGGCATAACTCAAATCTTGAGGATTTCCACGGTTGACCAATCCGAGTTCCTGTGCCACCTCTACAAAGGCATCTTTTTCACTTTGGAAAAATCCGTATTTTTTATCGGCGATATTCGACGATGGTTTTTTAGGCAAGGATTCTTTCGGGTATTTCATAAAAGCGCCAAGTGTGGCATAGCTTAAACGCAATCCTCCTAGCCGTCCTACACGACTTTCTGTTAATATTTTAAAACCATTGGCGTTGCCTTCAAAATCGCATAAATCCTGATACTCCTTATCCGTTAAATCTGATTTAAAGCGTTTTCCATTGCCATTTTTAAAAAATTCGCCAATCGCTTTTTCACCGGAATGACCAAACGGCGGATTTCCTATGTCATGAGCCAAAGCCGCCGCAGCAACAATAGCTCCAAAATCGTTGGGCTGATACCCATGGATATTTTGGAGATGCGGATATTTAGCCAAAACTTTCTGGCCTACGCTCCTGCCCAGACTTCTTCCCACAACACTTACTTCCAAGCTGTGGGTTAAACGGGTGTGGACAAAATCAGTTTGAGATAAAGGGATCACTTGGGTTTTGTCCTGAAGACTTCTAAATTCCGAAGAAAAAATGATGCGATCATAATCCACTTCAAAGCCCAAACGGGTTTCATCCTGTTCTTTACGGATTCGTTTGTGTGAATCACCAAATCGTTTTAATGATAATAATTGCTCCCAGTCCATAGTAAGGTTTTATGCGTTGGCAAGATACATTTTTCAATGTTAAATTAAGATGTCCACTTTGTAATAATTTACCTTAAGCTAACATTCGTCTAACTTTATTATGATCTAGGTTTCATCTTAGGTTAACCTCGTTCTTGGACATCATGGCTTTCTTTGCAGTAATTATTTATAACCAAGAAATGAAGAATATTTTAATAGCATTGCCATTTATTTTCACCTCAATAATGAATGCACAATCTACAGCATCTATTGCAGGAAAATTGATTGATAAGGAATTTAACAATGAGCCACTAGCGTTCGGAAACGTGCTGATAAAAGGTACCACTATTGGAACGACCTCTGATATGGACGGCACCTACGTTTTTGAAAATCTAAATGAAGGGCGCTATACCCTTGTTTACAGCTTTGTAGGATATGAAACGAAGGAAATGGAAGTGGCATTGGTAGCAGGAAAAGCAGTAAGCATCGATGTTGATATGGTGGCAAGCGCTGCAAGTCTAGATGAAGTGCTCATTACTGCAAGCACGAGAAAAATAAGTGAAAAGGCATTATTAATGAATCAAAAAAACGCCATGGAAATCAAGCAAAGTATTGGTATAGAAGAATTATCGAGAAAAGGAGTGGGTGATGTTGCCACTGCCGTTGCCAAGACTACAGGGGTTTCAAAACACGCAGGTTCCAATACCATTTATGTGCGTGGTTTGGGAGATCGTTACAATTCAACTTCCATCAACGGTCTGCCCGTAACATCTAATGATCCTGAAAAGAAAAACATAGATCTGGATCTATTCTCAACAGATATCGTCGAATACATATCGATTGACAAAGTTTATAGTCCTAAAATTTCCGGGGATTTCGCCGGCGGGAATGTGGATATTACTTCCATCGACTATAAAGGTAACGGGATGTTTGAGTTTTCTTTAAGCTCAACAATAGGGACTAATGCCATGAGTAAATTTAACGATTTCCAATTGCAGGATGGTCCTAATAGATCGGGTTTTTCTTCCTATGGTGTTCCAAATGATCCGCTTGGTGGATACCATTTTGAAAACAGTTTGGAACCCGTAAAAGAAAAACCATTAGGAAGTAATTTCGGATTAAAAGCAGGCAAATCCTTTGCTATTGGAAATGAAGGCAAACTCAACCTATTCGCAACTGCTAGTTTTGACAATGATTTTGAATATCGTGAAGGTATCACCCAAAGTGTCAGTGCACAAGGCGCAAAACTAAAGTCTTTTCAGCAAGAGCGTTTTTCTTACAACACCACTACCACGGGGATGTTTAATACAAATTATCGTCTGAACCCAAACCATAATATAGCCTATAATTTCCTGATGGTTAACTCTTCAAATCAAATCAGAGATGCTTATCAAGGGTTTATCCGTGATATTGCTGAAGATGAGAACGGTTTGATCCAGCGTAGTACCTATATTCAGAACACCTTATTAATCCATCAATTATTAGGAAATCATAAACTGTCGGACAAATTTGATTTGGATTGGGCAGCTTCCTATAATAAGGTAGAAGGCGACATGCCAGATAGAAGTCAGAACACCCTGAAGTTTTCTGACGATGCCAACGGTTATCTCTTTGCGCAAAACACGATTACAGATAACCATCGCTATTATCAAAATCTGGTAGAAGATGAGTTGGCAGCCAACCTGTCCGTAAGTTATTTACTAAATGAAGATGCGGATGGCCATTCCGAAGGTAAATTATCATTGGGATATAACGGTCGACTTAAAAAACGTGGTTTTGAAGCCATTCAATTTAATTTCAGGATTTCCGGATCTCAATTAAATTCACCGATTGATCCGGACAATCTCGATCTATTCTTAAACCAACAAAATTTTGATCAGAATTTATTTGGTATTGAATCCTTTGCTGGTCTCACTCCTCAAACCTATGACGGCGAACAGATAATCCACGCAGGTTATGCGAATTTGGAATATAAATTTTCAGATAAACTAACGGCCATGGCAGGTTTAAGATATGAAAAAGTAGAACAGACCGTGTCCTGGAGAACGCAACTGGATGCTTCAGGAAAAAGCAACACATTTGATAGAAATGAGTTTTTGCCAAGCATTATTTTAAAATATGAATTAAACGACCAACAGAATTTACGATTAGGCGCAAGCAAAACCTATACGCTCCCACAATTTAAAGAAAGAGCCCTCTTTATTTATGAAGATGTGACAGAGGTAAAAGTTGGTAACCCCGACCTCTACCCTTCACAAAATTACAATCTGGATTTAAAGTGGGAAATGTTCCCTAAAAGTTCCGAACTTTTATCAGTTACAGCGTTTGGTAAATATATTTTAGATCCAATTAACGAAATCACTTTAGCCTCTTCAACCAACGACATTTCCTTTATAAACACAGGAGATAACGGTTATGTTTATGGTGCTGAAATAGAACTAAGAAAAGACATTTTTAAGTTTGATGACGTCCATTCCAATATCCTTTCAGCAGGACTGAATGCCACTTATATGCAAACGCATCAAGATTTAGATTCTGAAAAAGTAAGGGAAGAAACAAATTACAACACCAACCTAACCCACGACACTTCCAGCTTTACCGGTGCCTCCAACTTTTTATTGAACGCAGATGTATCTTATATCAAAGATTTCAATACTGATGCTAATTTGATGGCTACGTTGGCATATTCCTATAGTTCGGACAGACTTTATGCCCTTGGGGTAGAAACTAAAGGAAACTTGGTCGATAAAGCTTTTGGCTCCTTGGATTTCATACTAAGATCCAAAATAAATAAAAATCTAGCACTTGATTTTTCGATCAAAAATCTTCT
>NZ_DATJCA010000024.1:0-7902 GCF_035515035.1 Gelidibacter sp.
ATCCCTAATGTCTTCAGAAAACTTGGAATAACCGTTGAGAGGGATGGTGATGATATCCATATTCCTGCTCATAAGGACGGCTACGAAATTCAAAGTTATATTGATGGTTCCATCTTAACGGTTGCTGACGCTCCGTGGCCCGGTTTTACCCCAGACTTGCTGAGTATTGTCTTGGTGATGGCCACACAAGCCAGAGGCGCTGTTTTAGTGCATCAAAAAATGTTTGAAAGCCGTTTGTTCTTTGTGGATAAACTGATTGATATGGGCGCAAAAATCATTCTTTGCGATCCGCATCGTGCTACCGTCATAGGCCACGATTTTAAATCGTCCTTAAAGGCAACCACCATGACCTCACCAGATATTAGAGCGGGAATTTCACTCTTGATTGCAGCTCTATCTGCGAAAGGTACTTCAACCATACATAATATTGAACAGATTGATCGTGGATACGAACGTATCGATGAGCGTTTGCGAGCGATAGGCGCTAAGATTACGAGATTGAACTAAGCACAAATCGTTTTATATATAATTAGAAATGCCTCAGGACCCTGAGGCATTTGTTTTTCCTAGGTTTATTCCTCCTCCAATTGGGCATTGATGCGTTTAAAGCGCTCAATTAAGGTATCGATTTTTTTATCCTGCTTTTTAATAATTCGAGGTCTCAGATAGATCCAGTTAAAAATCAACCATGCCAAGGTTAAAACATAAATACTGACTCCCATAACAAGAGGCATTAGGCGGACGTATTCGAATAGATACAGACAAATGCCTAAAGTCAGTAGAATGAAATAGAGTTTCATCATGGTGGTTTGGATGTATTTTTCTTTATTTTTTAACCGAATTAAATCCTCTAAATAGGCTGTATTAGTCTTAGAATCCGAGAGCGTTCTATAAAAACCATATAGCTTATTGTAAGTAAGCAGAAAGATGAGCATTGCAAAAATGCTCAATACAATCCCCATCTTGGTAGTGACGAGTTGTGGCTGGAAATAATACCAAATAAAAACGATCCCTAATACCGTTGCTACCAAAAGACAATTGGTGATAAGGAGTCGTTTTAAACCGGCATTTTTATAGGTCTTCATCTTTAACAGCAAATCATCCATTTTGGGTTGTTCAGATACTTGTTGTTTCCAAAGATTTTTAAAATCGATATTAGCGCTCATAAACTTTGAATTTCTGGGTTAAAATGGCTTTGATGCGATGAATCTTTACGCGGATATTGCCTTCTGAAAGGCCAACGATTTTGGCAATTTCAGACTGTTTTATATCTTCCAACTCCAACGATATGATAATACGATCGGTTTCAGGAAGCTCAGAAACACAGGCGTACAAGAATTGGATTTCAGGCTCTATGGACGCAGGGGTTTCTTGTTTAATTTGAAAGGGCAATTCTGATGTTTGGATTCTTTTATTCGTTTCCAACTGCCTCAAACATCTATTGGAGGCAATCCTATAGATCCAGGTGCCAATGCTCGATTCATTTCTGAATTTCGGTAATTGTTCCCAAACAATGATAAAGGTGTCTTGAGCTAAATCTTGCGCCAAGGCGTGATCATTGACATATCCCATACAGAGACGGAAGATTTTTGGCCAATAGTGATTGTAAATTTCTTTAAAAGTCATTACTCGGTCGTAATAAAATTTTGCAGTTGGTCCAGGTACCAATCCTTATCATCATACATAATAAAATGAAGCCCCTTGTTGGCATACACCAATTGAGCGGTCTTTAGGTTTTTATATTGTGCTTCAATAGCCGGTTTGAAATTTACAAAATACGATTCCAAAATCACTAAGGTTGGGCATTGGATCCGACTTACATCGGATCTTAAATCGGTATTTGAAAAATCACAGTACATTTTGGCAAAGGTTTCTCTGTCCGACGCCAAGCTCCAGCCAAGCACGATATCGTGCATTTCCGTGTTTTGCATGAGCATGGGCATGCTTGCTTTTTGCATTTCATAAAAGTTTTCTTCGCTCATTTCTTGAAATTGCTGGACCATCTCAGAACAATCCAACTGGTCATTGGATTTAAAATCAGGGTTGGTTAACGCCATCAAAGCAGGAAGACCATCTACCACCACAATTTTTTCAATGAGCTCTGGATAGTCTGCAGCAAGCGCCAAGGCAAGACCACCGCCCATACTGTGGCCGATAAGGATAGGCCGGTTGATGTTTTCTTTTTTGATATAGTTAGCAATTTCAGATTTCCAATGGTCAAAAGTAATTGGGTTTTGTGGGGCTTCACCTGCAAATCCGGCCATGGTAAAGGTATAACATGTAAAATTTTCTTCAAATGGCGTTAGGGTATCCTCCCAAACCTCTCCAGAGCTGGCAAATCCCGGAATAAAAAACAAGGCTTGTTTGCCTTGCCCCGATACTTTTACAGAAAAAGGATAGGTGGTAGTAGGATTGTCAATTGGGGAGTAAAAGTTGATAAGGGCGAAGATTAGGACTAGGCTGATTTTGATGTTCATAATTCCAAAAGATTAGATTTGTTTTTGTTTATTTTCCTTTTGGATACGTGGAAACCGAAAATGTTACAGAATTTTTAGAATGATTATTTTTATTGAATTCACGTCTGATCTTTTTATATCATAGAGTTCATTTCTATAGAGGTCATTATTGGAGTTTTTACCAATAATATTATGTAATAAAATGACAATGGGGTTTTGTGGGTCTTTTCAATAAAGTGTTCTTAATCTAAGGCGCGTTTATAAGTTTCAAAACAACGGAGCCGTGCTTCCTTATGATCCACCATTTTTTCCGGATAGGTCGATTTTTGGAAATCAGGCACCCATTTTGTGATGTATTTTAAATCCTTATCAAATTTTTCAATCTGAGTTGTGGGATTAAAAATCCGAAAATAGGGCGAGGCATCCACGCCACAGCCCGCAACCCATTGCCAATTGCCTACATTGCTTGCCATGTCATAATCGTGCAATTTTTCAGCAAAGTACCCTTCGCCCCAGCGCCAATCAATCAAAAGATGTTTGCATAAAAAACTACCTACCAACATGCGCACCCGGTTATGCATGAATCCCGTAGTATTCAATTGCCGCATTCCTGCATCTACCAGTGGATATCCAGTGGTGCCATCACACCAACGCTTGAATTGGTCCTCATTATTAAGCCATTCAATGCGATCGTATTTTGGTTTAAAACTCTCAGTGGCAGTGTGGGGAAAATGCCAAAGGATTTGCATGAAAAACTCGCGCCAAATGAGTTCTTGCCAGAAGATGTCATTCTTTTCCGCAATGGCCTTTTTCATTATTTTTCGAATGCTGACGGTTCCAAATCGTAAATGTGGCCCCAATCGCGAAGTGGAATCTTGGGCTGGAAAGTTCCGATTTTTTTCGTAATCCTGAATTAAGGAAGGTGTGACCTCATAATCGGCAATCTTTTGAGACGCTTTTTTAAAACCTAGGTCTGGCAGACTAAGATTTGGCAGTTTGCTGTTTGTGACGAGATTTTTGAGAACAGAATGGGTGTCAAAAATCTTCAAATCGATTGTTTTGAATTTTTCTTTCCAAACCTTCATATAAGGCGTATAAACCCTATACGGATTCCCGTCTTTTTTTACAATCTCATTTTTTTCAAAAATAACCTGATCCTTGAAGCTGTGAAAACCAACGCCGTTTTTTGAAAGGAATTCTTTTATTTCCGTATCCCGTTTTAGTGCATAAGGTTCATAATCATGATTGGAATAAACAGCAGCAATGTCATAATCCTTGATCAGCTGTTTGTAAATTGCTAAAGGTTTTCCGTGGTATAAGGCCAAACTGCTCCCGTGTTCCTTTTGTAATGTAGTGCGCATGTTTTGAAGCGCATCAAAAATAAACGTGACGCGCGCATCATCCTTTGGAAGATCCTCCAAGATTTCAGTATCAAAGATGAAGAGGGGTAGGACAGGATATTCTGATGTCAACGCTTCGTAGAAACCAATGTTATCATCCAATCTCAAATCGCGACGGAACCAAAAGATGTTTATGGGGTTTTTCATTGTTTTGGGAGTTTCGGCATTAAGTTTCAAGTTTTGAGTTTTGGGCTTCAAGTTTCCCGCCTCCACTTTGCCACGGATGGGCAGGCAGGTTTTGAGTTCAAAGTTTAAAGTTCAAAATTCTAAGTTCTAGCTTTTCAACTTCGATTTGAATTTCAATTTCATCTTCAACTTCAATTTCCTTGCGGGGGCGAACGGACAATTATACGTTTGGAATTTATTCTTTATAAACCCCAAAAAGTTCGTTTAGTTTTTTCCTTCTAAAAGAGAATATTTCATCCAATTTAGGCTTGACGATTATGGGATGCACCAATTGCCCAAGAAATCCAAAAGGCAGTCCATAATCGATAATATCTTCCATTTCTACACCGCCCTCAATTTCTTTGATAAAATGTTTATGGTGCCATAAGGCGTAGGGACCAAAACGCTGCTCATCTACAAAATATTCATTTTTGACACTGTGCGTGATTTCAGTGACCCATTTGGTTTTGATGCCCAATACGGGTGTGACGATGTACTGGATGATCTGTCCTGCAAACATCGGTCTGTCTGAGCCAGAAAGAATATGGAAGCCCATATATTCTGGTGTAATGGTCTTTAAATTTCTTGGATCTGAGAGGAAGTTCCATGCAGCGTCAAGACTAATGGGGAGGTTTTGCTTTTGATGGAGCGTGTATATCTTCATGGTCATGCCCAACAAAGCGGGGATCTGATTAATTAATTTCTAGATTTTGGTTCCCAGAAAGATAGGAAACTCTTTAGATTTTTTTTTAATTATGTATTAAAATGTAAAGATTGAGTGAGGTCGCAATACAAATCCATATAAAATACGGAAGTATGAGTAGGTTGTAGGCTTTCATCAACTTGAAATAAGTTACTAAAAGCGCCGTAATGATAAAGGTCAATGCGATAATGGTTCCCAATCCAAGTGCAATCATGTGCTGATTGAAAAAGACGAAGTTCCAAGCAATAGTCAAAATAAATTGAATGATAAAAAGAGTGATGACCTTATTGGTGGGGTGTTTAAGGTAAAGAAAGGTCATGTAAAAGGAGAAACAGAGCATGATAACTGTCCATGCTATTCCAAAAAGCCAATTGGGAGGTGTCCATGGTGCTTGGCTCATAGAAGTGTACCAAGCGCTGGTGGGACCGTCGCCCATAAGCAAGATGCCAAGGCCTAAAGCGCCAAAATTAAGGATGAGAAATACGAAAAGTGGTTTTAAAAACTTCATTTTTTGTTTGATTTTTCGTTGCTTCTAAAAGATAACAGTCCAAATTGTAGGTTTATAAATTTGAGGAGTGTTGGACGGTTTTCTTAAAAAGTAAAAATTCTATCTAAGTATTGTCCTTAATGGGCAATACTCCTATAGAATATTTAAAATAAATTCCCTGGCCTTAGTAACAAGGTTAAAGAACACTTGTTGAATAAATTCTGGAAAGATTGGGTTATTTGAGCGTTTTACTTAAATAACCCAATACACGTCCAGATATATATGACCTAAGCAGTAAGTGGTTTACCTTTCAGGCGTTTTTCCACTTTTTGTTTGATGACAGTCAATCGTTTCATAATGTCCATGATCTGTTCATCCTTTTTACGTTTATAAATTTCATTTAAGCCCAAAATTAACGTTTTGGCTTTTCTGGAAATTTCTATTCTGTCACTGGTAGAAAGTGATCTTAGCTTTTGCTGCTCAAATTCGAGTGCTTCATTAATAATGTCCATAATGTTAATCTTTTAAATAATTTTGTAATTCGGCGATTTTTTCCGGTGCGCCAAACTTTCCACCGTAATATGAGGTTATTGTTGTTGAGGATTCATCCTTGATGCCCCGCGAAGAAACGCATAAATGTTTGGCATCAATGATGACGGCCACATCTTCAGTTCCTAAAATACGTTTTAAATCTTCTGCAATTTGATTGGTCAAACGTTCCTGAACTTGCGGACGCTTTGCATAATGTTGAACAATTCGGTTCAACTTTGATAGGCCAATGACCTTGCCCGAAGAGATATATGCCACATGGGCTTTACCAAAAATGGGTACAAAATGGTGTTCACAGTTGGAGTGGAAACTGATATTTTTTTCCACCAACATTTGATTGTATTGATATTTATTGTCAAACAGTGTTATTTTTGGTTTGTTGGCAGGATTCAAGCCAGAAAAAATCTCGTCGACATACATTTTTGCCACCCGATTTGGCGTGCCTTTTAATGAGTCGTCGGTGATGTCCAACCCAAGGACATCCATAATTTCTTCAAATAAATGTGCAATGCGCTGCTTCTTTTCTTTATCAGTAAGTTTAAATGCATCTTTTTTCATTGGGGTTTCCAAGCCAACAAATAAATGATCGTCACCTATATCAGTGGCGTTAAAATCTTTGATGAGCTCATTGACTTTAAATATTTTTAAATCTTTTTCTGGAATCATTTTGTCTTTTTTAAGTGCTGTCCATAGAATACAATTTCCAGGGCAAAGCAACGTTTCGTTTTAAAAATTAAATTCTGAGTCAATTGTCTCATTGAAATGAGGGTAGCGTATGATATTCCGCTTCGTATTTTACTTTCTCGTTTAGAAGCTTGTCAAAAAAAGCTTTGTTTTCTCTGAACGTTGTATTCGGTCTGAAATTGATAAATTTTCCTTCGGCATGAATACTGCTACCGTTGCTTTTATGAATACCCAATTTATAATACGGAATTACCCACGTAAAATTCTCTAAGCCTTTATTGATTCTGACGAGTACTCCAACCGGTCGCAATTCCAGATTGGCATAATTCACACCTGATGCGGTATTGAGATATTGTGCCATATTGGGGCTCACTTCTTCAATAATCATTCGTTTGGATCCGATTCCTTTCATCAGTATGGATTGCCACAAACTAAATGGTTTACCCAGCAAATCATTGATGAGCTCATCGTGTTTTTTGTTCGAATATGTGGTGTTTAAAATCATGGGTTAAAGATAGTTAAATTAAATCGGCGTTTACAGTTATAGCCAAAACATTAAACAATAATTAACACTATGTTCCGAAAATTTGACGTATTACGTGTTTTTTGGGTTCTTGTGATTGCTATCGGGAGGAAGGATTTCCATTCTTAAATGTTAAGAAAACTTTTACCCAAGGGGAATTTTGAGATTCTTTTAAGATAACTAATCTGTCTATAGGACTGATTTTTAACTTTGTGTTTCCACTAATTTATTGATCATCCCCCTAAAAATAAAACCATGAAAAGGGAGGACACTATACCAATATAATCTACCTGCCAACCCGTGTGGTCTAAATGTAGCAGTTTGTTTAAGAAGCCCATCTTCAATCTTGAATTCTAGCCATGCTTCTCCAGGAAGTTTCATTTCGGCGTAGAGCAGTAGTTTGCCTTCTTTTTTATCACTAAAAATCACCCGCCAAAAGTCTAAAGCATCTCCAGCATTTAAATCAGAAACATGCGTTCGACCACGTCGCAATCCAGTTCCTCCAAATAATTTATCGAGATGGCCTCTTATCTGCCATAAATGATTCCCATAATACCATCCCGTAGAACCTCCAATGGACCAGATGCGATTTAGGGTAAGGTCCATTTCCACCACCCGACGTTCTTTATAATCTGTAAAGCATCCGTAGGTAGGTACATTCACATATTTATGGAGACTGTTTTTGAGCCGGCCACTGCTGACCATGGAATCTTTCCAGCTGGAAACGATACTATTTTGCTCGATTTTTTCAAATGCCAATGATACTGCTTCACGATAACTAATGGGGTGGACATCGAGCAGTGCATTAATATTGCTTTTCTCGCCAATAATTTGGATCCCCATACTATCTACCAAAGATGAGGCGAGTTTATAAGAGGTGGAGGTCACAAAATAAAGCCAATAGGAGGACAGTTTGGGCGTCATGATAGGAACCG
>NZ_DATJCA010000025.1:0-30155 GCF_035515035.1 Gelidibacter sp.
GTCGAAGTTGTACTCGTGTTTCACCTCCGCTGCTGAAGCCCAAGGATCATACACATCAACGTCCACATCATAACTCTCAAACTCGTTGATGATATCAATCACTCTCGAATTCCGGATGTCCGGACAATTCTCTTTAAAGGTAACCCCTAAAACCAAGACTTTGGAGCCTTTGATCTTGGCGCCCTTTTTAATCATCATTTTAACCGTTTCTTGCGCTACATAACTGCCCATGCTGTCATTCATCTTACGGCCTGCCAATATAATTTCAGGATTGTACCCAGACTCAATCGCTTTTTGGGCCAAATAATACGGGTCCACTCCAATACAGTGACCACCTACCAATCCTGGTGACATTTTAATGAAATTCCATTTGGTTCCAGCGGCTTCCAAAACGGCTTTGGTATCGATGTCCAGCAACCTGAAGATTTTAGAGAGCTCGTTTACAAAGGCAATATTGATATCACGTTGTGAATTCTCAATCACCTTAGCGGCTTCGGCCACTTTAATGGACGGTGCCATATGGGTGCCCGCCGTTATGACGGTTTTATAGAGATTATCGACTTTGATCGCAATTTCAGGTGTGGAACCTGAAGTAACCTTTAAGATTTGAGTAACCGTGTGGACCTTATCTCCTGGATTGATGCGCTCTGGCGAATAGCCAGCAAAGAAATCGACGTTAAAGGTCAACCCTGATTCCTTCTCCAAAATAGGGACACAGATATCTTCCGTAACGCCCGGATACACCGTAGATTCATAGATAACGATGGCATCTTTCTTCAATACCTTACCCACCGTTTCACTCGCTTTGATCAAAGGGGTGAAAATTGGTTTGTTCAGGGCATCTGTTGGGGTGGGAACGGTAACGATATAAAAATCGGAATCCTCAATATCAGAAGGCATATTGGACACAAACAGTCCACTTTTGGCATTAAGGTCGGTAACCAACAAAGATTGAAGGACCTTATTATCAACTTCTAAAGTTCTATCGGTGCCTTGTCTAAGCTCGTCAATACGCTTTTGGTTGATGTCAAAACCGACCACCAAAAATTGCTTTGCAAATTCTACAGCAAGCGGTAAACCTACATATCCTAATCCTAATATTGTAATTTTGGGATGACTTGTCATGATGCGTTTTTTATAGATTTTAAAATAAAGAGCAAATCTAAAGAAAATCCCCAATTTAGAACCTATTTTTTATCGATTTCAAGCTTATCCGCCCAAATCACCGTTCTATTGTAGCTTTCGGGGGCTAACGGTTATGACAGAATAAATTCTTCCTCTATTTATTTAAAAGTGGTCGTGCTTAGATGCTCAGTTCCACGTACAAAAGAACCAATACCGATTGAAAGCCCATAGTTGACATCCGCAGAAAAACAAGTAGCCGTGTTCCCGATAGCCATCGGGACGTGGCTAAAATATCTATAGAAACTAAAGTAGCCGCAATGAATCCCGATACCTCTCGGGAGTAGGATTTTAACCTTCAACTCGATCATTAAGGTTCCATCGCCTTCCAAACGCTCCAATCCAAAGTTCCAGGACTGGTTTTAGAGGGATCTTATAAAAGGATTAGGTGTTGGCCTTCAAGAACCGTTTGAATCGTTTTAACAATGAACGTCGGCCACTCCCTTCGTGATAGGCATTGCCATAAACCCCGTAACCATAGCCGTAGCCATACCCATAACCGTAACCATACCCGTAATTATGATTGGTTTTATGCTTGTAAAAGTTAAGTACAAAACTGATGTTCTTGACCTCCCCCATTTTATATTTGGCGTTGATTAAAGCCAGCATCCCTTTTTTGGTATAATCCAATCGTACCATAAACAGGGTGGCATCTGCATACTGCGTCAGTTCCAAAGCGTCTGTGACCAAACCTAAAGGTGGGGTGTCCAACACAATCATGTCATACCGGCCCCGTACCAACTCAATGAGTTCCTTCATCCGATCGCCCATCAAGAGCTCTGATGGGTTTGGAGGCACAGGACCTGAAGGGATCACATCTAGGTTTTCAACATGTGAAGCGTAATTGATCTCATCAAAGGTATTGTCCCCAATTAAATAATTGACAACACCCTTATCATTCGAAATATTAAAATCATCAAAGATTTTGGGCTTCCTCAAATCCAGACCCAGCAATAAGGTTTTCTTTCCGGACAGGGCATAAACCGTCGCAATATTGATGGAGCAAAATGTTTTTCCTTCCCCACTCACCGAGGACGTAATCATGATGGTTTTACCGATACCATCTTCCTCCCCTTGCTTCTTATAAATAAACTGTAAACTGGATCGAATGGAACGAAAGGATTCTGATACTGCCGATTTCGGCTTTTCAAACACCACCAAATTGTTTTTGTAATTGTATTTCCCGATCAACCCCAAGATAGGAATGCTGGACAAACGTTCTACCTCGTCAGAACCGTGAATGGTATTATCCAATAGGAAGATCACAAAAATGAGGAACATGGGAATAAAGAAGCCCAACATCAACCCCATCATATAATTCAGGTTTTTATTGGGACCAATCCGGCCGCCTCCAATATCCTTGGCTTCGTCAATAGTGCTGATGTCCGAAACATTCGCCGCTTTTACAATGGCCGCTTCTCCCCGTTTGGTCAAATAGACGTTATAGGACTCTTGACTAATATCCATCTTGCGCTGAATCTTCAAGAACTCCTGCTGGTCTTCCGGCAGATTGCTCAACTGCGCTTCAAAACGCGCAATATTGTTGTTAATGGCGTCCAAATTGATACCTATCGTTCTTTTGGTATTGCCGATAGTCTCTAAGAGCACATTCTTTTCGGCATCAATCTGCCGATCAATGTCCTTAAAAATAACATTGCCTTCCTTTACCGTATATTCCTTTGTCTGGCGTTCAATGGCAAGGGCGGTAATCTTTCCAACACTAGCCAGGATATTACCTTCATTGATCCCTACAGATGTGGGTGCGGCTATTTGGGTATAATCGGTCTTGGTGCGAAGATAATTTTCGAGCGAATTGAGATAGTTTAACTTGGTGCGTTCTTCTTCCCTGTTTAGATCCAAGGCTCTCAGTTTGGTTGAAACAATATTCATTTCTTCCGTAACATCGAAGAGTTTGTTCTTCTTTCTGAAGGTATTCATCTCGTCCGTAACATCCTTCAGATTATCATTCACGGCATTCAAACTACTGTCAATAAATTTTATGGTATTGGTGGCGTACAGGTTTTTCCGCTCCAATTCAGTCTTACTTAATATGGAGGTGGTAGCATTCAAATAATCCACAATCTTGGCTTTGTTACTGCCTGCCAACGACAAAGTCAGAACAGAAGATGAACTTCCTGAAAAAGGTGCAATCATCACACTGTTTTTATACTGATTGACTACCGAGTCGAAGTTTAAAAACTGCAGATAATATTTTGCCCCAGGTACGATAGTGTTGTCCTTCCGCTTGGTAATTTTCCCATTGAAAAAAGGCAGACTGATGGTTTCTCCAAAACTGAAGGTCTGCGCGAAAGGGCCGATTTTAAAGTTGTCGTTATATTTTGTTTTATCCGAATACCGTTGGGCCGTAAACCCGCTCTTTTCAAAATTGGCGGTCAGCTCAAACTGGGTGTCATCTATAAAACGAATCCCGATGAGATTGCCTAACATCTGTCCTTTGGATTTATCTAGGGTCGCCACAAACGGCGCGTTTTTATAAATATCCTCCATGCGATATTTTCCTTCCTGCAGATATTCCATATAATATTGCAAGGAGTCCGTCACCAACTCATTATGGGTCCGGGTTTTTACCGTGGTCATCACTTTGCCCACTTTCCCGGAAACCCCACCCCAGTTGAAAGAAATACTGGTATTGGCAGTAAAAAACGGATTTTGATCACTTTCTACTGATATAAGCGAATCTAACTTGTAGATACTTTGTTTTCTTACATTGATAAGATACGCCACAATCAATGCGAACACGACACTTAGGAGCACAAATTTCCATAAGTGAAGCGCTTTGAACAAGTAGCCCCTAAAATCGAAATAGGTGCCTCTTGGTTCTGAATAATCGTCGTGTTCTTCCATGAAAATTACAGTCTAAGCAATAAAATGGTTGTGGTTACAAGGCTCAAAACAGAAACGATAGCAGTAATGGACTCCCTTCCTGTGGTTCCCGTACCCCACGATTTTTGTTTGAGTGGCTTCACGTAAATCATGTCATTAGGCTGAATATAGTAATACGGCGAGTTCATCACATGGACATCCGTTAAATCCAAATGATGGATCTGTTGCCCTTGCGGATATTGCCTGATGATCAACACATCCTTTCGGTCGCCCGTCATTTCAATTTCGCCTACATTGGCAATGGCCTGAAAGATATTGACCCGTTCCTGAAACAATATTTGGGATCCTGGCGATCTGACTTCTCCCATGGCCGTATAACGCAACCCGGAGAGTTTTACGGTGACAAACATATTGGCAGTTTCCTTGAACTGTTCCTCAAGAAGCCTGTTTTTAATGAGCTCTTCAATCTCTGATGTCGTATACCCCAACACCGTTATGACACCCAACTCCGGGATCCTGATTGTCCCATGCGTATCAACGGTAAAGCCATCAAAGTAAGCACGCTCAGCGGCACTGGCATTTAAATTGCCTTCGCCTATCGGATTAAAAATACTGACATTTTCTTGGTCCAAGACCTTAATCCGAATATTTAAAATATCATTGATTTGCACCCGATAAGGTTTTTGCTGCTCCACCATCATCTGTAGCGTATCTGTGGCAACATCCTTGTTTTGGAGGTATACAAGATCTTTTTGGGGAATACAGGACGTCAACAAACTACTGAGAATTAATCCCATAACCAAAAGAAATCGTTTCATAAAGGGTCACATGTGTTTTGACAAATATAAGTTATCACTCGGAATATCAAAACTATTATCAATTTTTTTGGATTATTGGTAAATTAAAGCTACAATCCATGCATTAGGATGCCATTTTTGATGGCTACCTAATATATTTATATATTTAAGTGTCAAGGAAGAGTAAGCAACTGATTTCATTTAAGTTTGGTTATAGGATGTAATTCCTATTTAGACACTCTTGAAATGCTTTAAAACCTGAAGATTTTCTCTCCCTTGTTATTTATTCACGTTATTTGCAAAAAAATAGACTTTGAATTACCTAACTGTTGAATCGATCTCAAAATCTTATGGCGAAGTAACGCTATTTGAAGACTTGTCTTTTAGTATCCATAAAGACGATAAAATTGCCTTTGTGGCTAAAAATGGAAGTGGAAAAACCTCCATCTTAAATATCATCTCAGGCGCGGATCAGCCTGACAACGGACAAGTGGTGATCAGAAAAGGCCTGCGCTTGTCGTTTTTATCGCAGTCCCCACAATTTGAAGACGAACTCACTATAGAGGACACGATTTTTAGTTCAGATCTACCCATCTTAAAAATCATTGAAAATTATGAAAAGGCGCTGCTGGATCCAGAAGACTCCGATGCTTACCAAAAAGCTTTTGAGGGCATGGAACGCCACAACGCTTGGGAATTTGAGCTGCGTTTTAAACAGATTCTGTCACAATTGAAACTGGAAGACCTCAGTCAGAAGATTAAAGTATTGTCTGGCGGTCAGAAAAAACGTTTGGCATTGGCCACCGCACTCATCAACGATCCCGATCTTTTAATTTTGGACGAACCTACCAACCACCTCGATCTGGAAATGATTGAATGGCTGGAGCAGTATTTTGCCAAAGCCCAAATGACCTTGTTTATGGTCACGCACGACCGTTACTTTTTGGAGCGGGTCTGTAATGAAATCATCGAGTTGGACCACGGCAAACTCTATACGTATAAAGGCAATTATTCCTATTACTTGGAGCAAAAGGAAGCACGGGTCAGCAATGAAACGGTCGAAACCGGAAAGGCCAAACAACTCTTTAAAAAAGAATTGGAATGGATGCGCCGTCAGCCGAAAGCACGAACCACCAAATCCAAATCGCGTATTGACGATTTTCAGGATATCAAGGCCAAAGCCCACCAACGTCGGAACGACCATCAGGTGCAACTGGAAATCAATATGGAGCGATTGGGAAGCAAGATCGTGGAATTCCATAAGGTCTCAAAAGCCTTTGGAGATAAGGTGATCTTAAAGAATTTTGAATATGTGTTCAAAAGAGGCGAACGGATTGGCATTATCGGAAAAAACGGAACTGGCAAATCCACCTTTTTAAATATGCTCACCGAATCCATCGTTCCGGATGCTGGAAAAGTCATTATTGGAGATACCGTTAAATTCGGCTATTACACCCAAAGCGGAATCAAAATAAAGGAAGGTCAAAAGGTCATTGAAGTCATCAAGGAATTTGGCGAGTACATCCCACTGACCAAAGGGCGTCAGATTAGCGCGTCCCAACTCTTGGAACGTTTTCTATTTGATAGAAAAAAGCAGTATGACTTTGTGGAAAAACTGAGTGGCGGCGAACAAAAACGTCTGTACCTTTGTACCGTGTTGATCCAAAACCCCAACTTTTTGATTCTGGATGAACCTACCAACGATTTGGACATTGTTACCTTAAACGTGCTTGAAGATTTCCTATTGGATTTCCCAGGGTGCCTGCTCGTCGTATCGCACGACCGTTATTTCATGGATAAAATTGTCGACCACCTATTTGTTTTTAAGGGCGAAGGTGAAGTTGAGAATTTCCCGGGTAATTATTCTGATTACCGCGATTATGAAGCCTCCGCCCCGGTTGTAGAGGTCCTGAAATCAGAACCTGGAAGTGTGGACCAGACCAAGAATGACGCCAAGAAACTCTCTTATAATGAGAAAAAAGAGCTGAAATCTCTGGAAAGTAAAATCAGGTCTTTGGAATTGGACAAAAAAGCCTTTGAAGAGAAATTTCATGACACAACATTAAGCCAGGATAAAATCAATAAATTGTCGTTGGAGTTAGAGAAAATAATTGACGATCTGGCCGCCAAGGAAGCGCGATGGTTTGAGTTGTCAGAGAAGTTGGAGTCTTAGAATGGTTGTTATTTTATTAAACATTAATTAGTGTCTAAATAAATCAGTACAAATCAGTAAAAATCTGTGTCATCAGCGTTCTATTATGACAGTTGAGTGAAGACGGGAAACTAGAAACATTAAACAATAGAAACAAGAAACTAACAAACTTGCATCAGTTCCTCTCCTACATAAAGTTCCTGCTCAAATCACGTAACCAACACGGGGTGCATTCCCCTTTTGTTTATGATTTGGTAACCAAATGTTTTTATGACCGCACAGAACATCCTGAATATAAAGCCTTAATAACCTATCGTTCCGAACTACTTCAAAATCCTGAAAAAATCACCATCACCGATTTCGGATCGGGTTCTAAAGTTTTTAAATCGGACGAACGCGCCATAAACGCGATTGCCAAAACTTCAGGAACCTCTTTGAAAAATACCAAATTACTGTTTCGGATGGTACGTTATTTTCAATCGGCGACCATTTTAGAACTGGGCACCAATCTTGGCATTGCCACACACGCTATGGCTGTGGCCCATCCTAAAGCCGAAATCACGACTATCGAAGGCTGTACCGCAATTTTAAAAGTTGCAGAACAGCAGTTCTCTACAAAAAAACTGTCTAACATCACCCCTGTTCCTGGAGATTTTAAATCAACCATTCAAGAACTGATTCAAGAGAAATGGGATCTGATATTCTTTGACGGGCACCATTCAAAAGAGGCCACCTTGAGTTATTTTGAAATGCTATTGCCCACCGCCCATAACGATGCTGTTTTTATTTTTGATGATATTTATTGGTCAAGAGGGATGACGGAAGCTTGGGAAATCATTAAAAACCATCCGCAAGTCACCGTTACGGTGGACATCTTTAATTGGGGACTCGTTTTCTTCAGAAAAGAGCAAGCAAAAGAACATTTTAAGATTCGAGTGTAACAACTCGGTGATTTGAGCGTCAAACCAATCGGAAATCAATTATCTTGCAATCTTAAAAGTTCAAGATTCGGTGTTCAAAGTTCCAAGTTGGAATTTGAACCTGGAACCCTGAACTTTAAACTTTGAACCTTTCAAAACACCCATGGGAAACGTCATTCACATTAGAAACATCGTCAGAAACTTCCAACTAGGATCAGAAACCGTTTATGTATTAAAAGGCATCGACCTTGATATAGAACGCGGCGACTACGTAGCCATTATGGGTCCTTCGGGCTCTGGGAAATCAACACTAATGAACTTGCTGGGCTGTTTGGACACACCCACTTCAGGGAAGTACATTCTGAATGATAAAGATGTGAGTCAGTTAAGTGACGATCAGTTGGCTGAAATCCGAAATAAAGAAATCGGTTTTGTGTTTCAAACGTTCAACCTCTTACCAAGAACCACCGCATTGGACAACGTGGCTTTACCAATGATTTATGCTGGCGCCTCAAAAGCAGAACGTCAGGCTCGTGCCACAGAAGTGTTGACCGATGTTGGTTTGGCCGATCGGATCCACCATAAACCGAATGAACTTTCTGGTGGACAACGCCAGCGAGTGGCGGTTGGTCGGGCTTTGGTCAATAGACCTTCCATTATTCTTGCCGATGAACCCACGGGAAATTTAGATTCCAAAACCTCCTTGGAAATCCTACAATTATTTGACGACATCCACTTGGCAGGAAACACCGTTATTGTGGTGACCCACGAAGAAGATGTAGCTAAACGAGCAGCACGTGTCATCCGATTGCGAGATGGGATGATCGAAAGTGACGAAAGAAATTAGGATTTTAGTAGGAAGCCTGCCCGTAGCGATAAAGCACGTTCGGGGCGAGTCATAAGTGAAAACTCTGAACTCATAACTTCCTAAACACTAATTCCTAATACCACATCCGTAATGCCCCCTTCGTTCTTCACGCTTCAGTAAATCCATTCGTGTATTTGTGGCAACTTTATCTCATCCTGCCAAATGTTTCAAGCTTCTAATTGTCCAATTAATACTCTGAACTCATAACTTCCTAAACACTAATCCCTAATGCCACATCCCTAATGCCCTCTTCGTACTGCTACCCCCTCACCTTCACCGTCCATTCAAAATTAAAATTCGACACCTCAATACCTTCCTCATTGGTCCCAACAGAATGCATCCAAAACGTTTGGCCTTCACCGGTTTCAATCGTTTTTTTTATGGCCTCATCCACTTTATGCCCCTCGGTACAGATAAAGGAAATACGTCCGGTCGCCTTTTTTGTAAACGTGGCGTTGTTAGTGGCCACCAACATGGAAATAGGTTTGCCGCTAGCTTTAATTTTTGACATCACCAATGCTCCAGTGGTCAACTCCGCAGCCATGCCCTGAACCGCCCAAAACATGGAATTGAACGGGTTTTGATTGATCCATCTATGCTTGACCCGAACTTTGCATTGCTCATGATCAATATAGGTTGCCCTGACACCACATAAAAACGCGGAAGGAAGTTTAAAACTTAAAAATGCATTGAGTTTTCTAGGAGATATGTTCATTATAAAATATGATTTGGGCTAATTTATCGATTTTAATCCACACCACAATCTGTTAATCTTTTGTTAAATTATAGTACTAGGCTTTGCATAATACCTTCCTTAAGATATATATTTGCATAAGCCACTATTATATACAATAAAATGTTAGACACTCACCAAAAAAATATCGCGACCTTCATCCATTTGTCAACCTTTTCCAGATTCATCATTCCTTTTGGAAATTTCATTGGACCACTCCTCTTATGGATTACCAACAAAGAGAAATCTGAATTTGTTGATGCACATGGCAAACAAGCTCTTAATTTTCAGATTAGTGTTTTATTGTACGCCATTATTTTGGGCGCCTTAACGATTCCATTTTTAATCTTCGGATTTCTAGGTCACATCGATTTGCTCAGTTTTAATAGCTTTGATAATATCCAATTCGATTTTCACAGCGCCTCTCCACTATTGTTTATCGCCGGTGGCTTTGGCTTTTTAGCGGTTACCGGTTTTTTATTGGAATTAGTGTTTATTGTCATTGCAAGTTTAAAAGCCAGAGACGGGGAGCTCTATAAATACCCTTTGACTATAAATTTTTTAAAATAACCATGCGTTCCATATCCTATGCAATCATCAACCCGCCCTACCCGAAAGTTACGTTAGGGCAAATCAATCAATCAATAAATCAATCAAACAAACCCGCAAGCACCCAAAAGGGCGATCGGGCAAGTCACAACACAAGCGTGATCAAAAAAACGAACAGTTTCACTAATTAAATCAAATGAGGGCATCATATAAAACCTGCCAAAACATCATCAATCGAACACATTATGTTTCTCTGCTTCCTATCTGGAGCATCGACATTTAAAACACAGAAAAGAGATATGAAAATTGAAAATACAAAAGCGCAAATGCGTAAAGGTGTTCTTGAATACTGCATCCTCTCCGTCCTCAAAGATGAAGATGCCTACGTTGCGGAAATCCTGGCGACCCTTAAAGATGCAAAGATGCTTGTCGTAGAAGGCACCATTTATCCGCTATTGACCCGGCTTAAAAACGCTGGACTCCTAGATTACAGATGGGAGGAATCCACCTCAGGACCACCCCGAAAATATTATAACCTTACAGAAAAGGGCAAATTATTCCTCAAGGAATTAACCACCACTTGGAATGAATTACAACACGCAGTTAACTTAGTGACCACCAAAAAACAATCAAGAAATGAATAAGACAGTCAACATAAATTTAGCAGGTATATTTTTTCATATTGATGAAGATGCATACCTAAAATTACAACGCTATCTGGAGGCCATCAAACGTTCATTTACGGACACTCAAGGCCGATCTGAAATCATTGCCGATATTGAAGCACGTATTGCTGAACTTTTTAATGAGCGGGTTCAAAATGACAAACAGGTGATCAGGATAAAGGAAGTGGATGAAGTCATTTCCATTATGGGCCAACCAGAAGATTATTTGGTGGATGATGAAATTTTTGAGGATGAACCCCACAGCGATTTCCAACAAAAAAGCCAAAGCACTTTTTCTAAAAAGTTATTTAGAGACAAGGACAATTCCTACATTGGCGGTGTTGCCTCAGGAATTGGACATTATTTGGGTATTGACGCCATTTGGGTGCGCCTTATTTGGATCTTGTTGGCTTTAGGTTCGGCCGGAACATTCATCTTTATCTATGTTCTTTTCTGGATTCTGGTTCCAGAAGCCATCACCACTGCCGAAAAGCTGACCATGACCGGAGAGCCCGTCAACATCAGCAACATCGAAAAAAAGATTAAGGACGGATTCGAAAATGTCTCACAAAACGTCTCCGATGCCGTAAAAAATATGGACCTACCAAAACAGGGCAATAAAATAAAGGCAGGATCAAAAACATTCTTTGACACCCTGGGTGAGATCATTCTCTTTTTCTTGAAAATTATCGGGAAATTCATCGGGATCATTCTGATTATTATCGGTGCCTCTATGTTGATAGGCTTGATTGTCGCTCTGTTTTCAGTAGGAGTTGCGGAGGTCATCCATGTTCCCGGCATCGACTTTATTCACGCGACCAATGCTGCTAATATTCCTATTTGGATGATGTCTTTATTGTTGTTTTTCGCCATTGGCATACCTTTCTTTTTCATTTTCTATTTAGGATTGAAAATCTTGATCAATAACCTGAAGTCTATCGGTCAAATTGCGAAATTTTCTTTACTTGGCCTATGGCTGTTGTCCGTCATTGGTTTGGTCCTCATCGGAGTGAAACAAGCTAGTGAGTATACTGAATATGCGCTTGTGCAACACACCGAAAGCTTAAATAAGACTGCTAAAGACACGTTATATCTGAGCATGGTACAAAATAAGTCGTACAGTAAACAATATAAGGGGCATAATAATCAATGGAAACCAGTTTATGACCAGAACGATCAAAAACTGTTGTATTTGACCAACGTAGGGCTGGTGCTAAAATCTACAAAAGACTCCGTGGCCTCCATCAGAATTGACAAAAGCTCCCGAAGCAATAATTATCAAAATGCAAAAAAGAGAGCTAACAACATCAATTACAATTATAAGATTACCGGTAACAAGCTGGAACTTGATGGTTTTTTAACCACTGCTTTTGCAAACAAATACAGAGATCAGGAGGTTGAAATTATATTATATCTCCCAGAAGGCTCAGTATTGTTCGCCGACAAAAACACCACCTCATTTTACGGGAATCAAAGTGTGAGATCATCATATATGCACAATACAAATTTTGAGAACCTGAGAAGCATCAACAAAAACCATATCGTGATCAATGGTATGGAGGGCCATTATTTACAAATGCTGGACAACAAGATCAAATGTTTGGATTGTCCTGAAGAACAAGAATTTAATGATGATGCCACCGATGATAGTTCTCGATTGAAAATAGATGAAAACGGTGTAAAGATTAAAAACAAAAACAACTCTATTGAAATTGACCAAGATGGCGTCCGATCAAAAAGCGAACGTGTCAAGGTAAATATTGATAGCAATGGCATAGAAATCATCACAGACGATATTTAAGACCACGGATTTAAATTGGACTCAGAAATAGAAATTCACTGCTTATGCTTGGACTGCTAGTGATATCAAGGCAGAAAAGAGGCTTACGGTCATCACCAATACATCAAGGTGTTGTGGTGCCGATATTCACTTCAATCGTTCAAGAAAATTGACTGCCAGAACTGAAAGTGGTGGCAACAGCACCTATAAAGGAAATCCTGAAATCACCAAAAAACTGCTGGTGCTTTTGCCAGACAGAAGCAGCAAGGATATGAGGAAATACCCAATTTACCAACGTACTTTTAGAACCATTTCCAACCTTATTAAAAGTTTGGGATGGTTTTTGTTTATATTTGTTAGTATAAACTCTAACTCGTTAAAATGAATAAAATCATTTTTGCATTTTTATTGGCAGTGTTCTCCACTACTTTTATTTCCGCTCAAGTTGATGAAAAAATTAAAGGTGATAGAAATGTAACCATAAAGCAAACCTATGTTGATCCGTTTCATTCTATTGTTGTAGGTGAAGATTTTACAGTCGAAATCATCTATAACAGTAAACCTTCGGTGGAATTGGAAGCAGATAGCAACCTTCACGAATACGTTCTTTTTGAGGTAGTTAACGGCACCCTAACATTTAAAACAGAAAAAAAGATCACGTCAAGTAAACGGATGAATATTAAAGTAAATTACACCGATGGTCTGGAGAATATTGAAGTGATTGAAAATGGAGAAATCCGTTCACTGACCTCTTTAGAACTAAAAAACACCACCTTAAAAACCACAGGATCCTCACGTGCCTATCTTAATATAAAGACGAATGACTTCAATTATACTGCATCAGATAAGGCTAGGGTAAAATTGAATGTTAATGCTACAAATGCAGTTATTGTACTTGGTGATAACGTGAGAATGGAAGCCTTGCTCAATTCTAAATCTGCAAAAATAGACCTTTATCAACGTGCCAATGCAAAATTGGAAGGGACATTAGATAACACACAATTGCGCGTGGACAATTCATCTGTATTTAGTGGAAAGGAGTTTCTCACAAACACGTGTACCCTAATTGCGGATATGAGCAGTTCAGCAACCATAAGAGTGAATGACAGCATCACTATTGAAGCGACTGGAAATAGCGAAGTATACCTTTACAATGCTCCCAAAATCAGCTTACCAAAGTTTGTAGGATCGGTTAAACTTCAGCTAAAAGAATAATCTAAATTCTCAAGTAAAATTCGCTGTAGTCCGTTTAAAATTAGGCTTAAGACATACTACTTTCTTGATCTTATTCAAATAAGTATAGCCTTCTCATGCTTTCGCATAAGCATTCCTTATTCAAATCTCGCACTTAGTAAAGCTAATGTCGAGTGAAATTGACTTTTCCTCATAAGTCCAAATGGCCAATAATAGCTTCGAATTTTTAGGTTTTTTTAAAAACTTAACTTCTTAACGGGCACATAATTAGGGACGATTTCTAACAAAAAATATATTTTTTACTTGTATCTTTAAAAGAAAAGCAAAGACATGGCAAAAACTGTAGCAGAATTATTAGTAGAAAATTTAGTAAACGCCGGGGTAAAAAGATTATATGCCGTTACCGGAGATAGTTTAAACCACATAAACGATGCCGTAAGACGAGACGGTAGATTGGAGTGGATTCATGTACGCCACGAAGAAGCGGGTGCTTATGCGGCATCTATGGATGCTGAACTGGATGGAATTGGGTGTTGCATGGGCAGTAGCGGTCCAGGACACGTTCATTTAATCAATGGATTGTATGATGCCAATAAATCAGGAAACCCAGTAATCGCTATTGCGACCACCATCAATACCGACAGGATGGGGGTGGATAATTTTCAAGAAACCAATGTGGTTAAATTATTTGATGATTGTAGCAAATATTGTGTTATGGCCAATACCCCACAACAAGCTGCACAAGCCTTTCAATCTGCAATCCAACACGCCATCGAAAAGAGAGGTGTTGCTGTAGTGGGTTTACCAGGTGACGTTTCGGAAGCTGATGTTGAAGACATCTCAACTTCACACACCAACTATTAAACAAAATCTAAGTTGATCCCTGGAAGTGAAGAGATGGCCGAGTTGGCACAAGTGATCAACTCCCACGAAAAAGTAATGTTATTTTGTGGCTATGGCTGTAAAGATGCCCAAGAAGAAGCGATGCAACTTTCTGAAATTCTAAACGCGCCAATGGGCTATAGTTTTAGAGGGAAAATATTCTTTGATAAAATTAGCAATCCGTACGCAATTGGCCTAAATGGTTTATTGGGCAGTAAATCAGGTTTCAAAGCCATGCACGAAGCGGATTTGGTCATTTTGTTGGGCACCGACTTTCCTTACACAGCGTTTCTCCCAGAAAAAAATAAGATCATTCAAATTGATCACAAACCCGAACGCATAGGGCGTCGTGCCAAGGTAGATTATGGGTATGCGGGAAATATTAAAGACACCCTGGACGCTTTAATACCTCTATTGGAACGGAAATCTGATGACGCGTTCCTTAAAGACATGCGAAAATTACACGACGACCAAGAAGAAAAATACAAATCTTATGTGGATGAAAAATCGAAAGATAAATTTATCCATCCAGAATTTGTAGCCTCAGTGATTGACGAGGTGGCATCTGACGATGCTATTTTCACTGTGGACACGGGAATGTCAGCGGTGTGGGCCGCACGCTATATTAAAGGCAAGCGCAACCGATACCTTACAGGATCATTTAATCATGGCTCAATGGCCAACGCGATGCCAATGGCCATTGGCGCAGGACTTTCTAGACCCAACCGTCAAGTCATAGCGCTCTGTGGAGATGGCGGCATCAGTATGCTTTTAGGCGATTTGATGACAATTAGCCAGTATAATATTCCCGTCAAAATTATTATTTTCAACAACCGTTCCTTAGGAATGGTCAAGTTGGAAATGCAGGTGGCCGGTTACCCGGAATGGCAAACTGAAATGAAAAATCCTGATTTTGCCAAAGTTGCAGAAGCCATGGAGATTAGAGCTTGGAATGTGGATGCTTGTGAAAACGTAAAAGACACCCTGCAACAAGCCTTCGCCCACAATGGTCCAGCCTTGGTAAACATTTTCACCGATCCAAATGCGTTGGCAATGCCCCCTAAATTAGCGTTTGATCAGGTAAAAGGCTTTGCTACCACTATGGGGAAATTGATGCTGAACGGTCAGGCTGCCGATGTTATAGACACAGCAAAATCCAACCTGAAATATTTGAAGGAAATATTTTAAGCGATTCAGTTATACACAACTACGACTTCGTGGAAAGAATTAAGGATTTATAAATTAAAAATCCAACGCAGAGAGTACATATCGGTTAAACACGAAATATTGTTTCAATACTATTACAACTTACCTGAGGGTTGAGTATGGGAACCAATCACAGACAGTTTTCCTAGAGACATTAAAAAAAGCCGTTTCAATTAATCTTGAAACGGCTTCTTATATGTTATAAATTGAATTGTAGTTGCTTAGTAATTTGTAGCGGTATTCACTTCAAAATTGGAATCGATCGATGCCAAATAACGCTCTGCATCTAAAGCCGCCATACAACCCGTCCCCGCAGCAGTTATCGCTTGTCTGTATACATGGTCAGCCGCATCTCCGGAAACAAATACACCATCGATACTAGTTTTGGAAGTGCCTGGGATATTGATAATATAACCTGTTGGATCCAATTCCAAAAAGTCCTTAAAAATATCGGTATTAGGTTTGTGACCAATGGCCACGAAAAATCCTGTGGCAGGAATTTCATGAACTTCACCAGTAACATTATTCCTAACCCTAACTCCAGTAACAACCTGTCCGTCGCCCAGTACTTCTTCAGTATTTGTATTGTAAAGGATTTCAATATTTTTTGTGTTTTTGACTCTGGCTTGCATAATCTGAGAAGCTCTGAACTCATCGCGTCTTACCAACATGGTCACTTTCTTACAAAGTTTTGATAGGTAATGTGCTTCTTCACAGGCAGAATCCCCAGCACCAACAATTACAACTTCTTGATTTCTATAGAAAAATCCGTCGCAAACTGCACATGCAGAAACACCTCCACCAAGTTGTAAATATTTTTGCTCTGATGGGATTCCTAAGTACATGGCTGTAGCTCCTGTTGAGATAATAACCGTATCGCAATGGATTTCCTTACCGTCATGGACCCATACTTTATGTACATCTCCTGAAAAATCAACTTTGGTAATCCAACCGTCCCTAACTTCAGTTCCAAAACGTTCGGCTTGGTTTTGCAGCTCTATCATCATTGCGGGACCTGTAATACCGTCTGGATATCCGGGAAAATTTTCAACATCATTGGTTGTTGTCAATTGTCCACCTGGTTGTTCTCCTTGGTAAAGTACTGGAAACATATTCGCTCTTGCTGCATAAATAGCGGCTGTATACCCTGCTGGTCCTGAACCTATAATTAGGCATTTTACTCTCTCGATTGCATCTGACATAATTGGAATTAATTTAGAACTTACAAAAATAGAGATTTTGCGCCGAAACTGCCATTAATTTCATTAAAACTTATTATGAAACAATTGGTTTTGGCAATACTAAATCTCAGCTTTTTTTTATATATTTAAGTTTCAGCACAACCTGCTGACCTAGTTTCGCAACAAACTGATCCACAGATTCGTATAAAAGAAATAAGGGATAAAATTAAGGATACAATAACTTTAACTATAAAATTAAATGGGGGTGATCTCAACAGATAAAAATGAAATAAAGTTATATTTTCATTCTGAAAACTCGATTGGTAAACAAATAGAAGCCTATGTGTCAGCTTCTGAACGCAAACTTTTGGCAATAGATGTTTCGAAAACAAAAGTCACTGGCACACAATGGACAGAATTGGCAAAAGGTTTAGACCTTCCTATTTCTGGTCTTATCAATCAGGAACACCCAGATTTTATAAAGAATTATGGAGATCATCCAGATTTGAACGATGAAGATTGGTTAAAGGTGCTTGACAAAAAACCTGAAGTCCTTACAACAGCAATTGCAATTATTGGTGAACGTTATGTACAACTAGAATCGCCATCAGATTTTATTAAATATATAGAGCCTGACAGCAAGGATATTGAATAACAATTGTCGCGTCAAGTCGTTTTAAGTTTTCGGATTGAGATCATCCTTAGAAAAATTTTATCCGGACAGATGTCGATAGAACCTTTCAAACTCAAAGCTCTCCGTTTTTACTTTTACGATATAGATTCCCCAATAGAAACAGGATTAGATCAGCCATCAATTACCCAAGGCGATTTGCTGGCGTGTTTTGGATTTAGATTCCGCCAAGAAGCGGGATTAATTTAACCCTCAATATCCAATCCGCTCCATTTTTGCGTTTTACAACTAAGGGCAGACAGAGGTTTCATGAAACAGAAAGACCATCACGTGAGTAATGGCCTTCAAATTAAATAATATAATTGTATTAATTCACAGCATCTTCAACATCGTCAACAACATCATCAATTGCGTCTCCAATGTCATCCGCAGCTTTTTCAATACCGCTCTTATTTGTGTCTCTACAACTTGTAAAAGTTGTCATTACGGTTCCTAAAGAAAATAGAACCACAAAAGTCATCATTAATTTTTTCATAATTTAAATTGGTTTTAAGTTATTAAAGGTAAAAGATAGCTTTTTATTTTTTTAATCCGCCTCTCAAAAGAGATAAAATAAATAGAACTATAAAAATAAAAAAGAATACTTTAGCTATTCCTGCAGAAGTTCCTGCTATTCCGCCAAATCCTAAAATACCGGCAATAATAGCAATTACTATAAAAATGATCGTCCAACGTAACATAATTTCGAGTTTTTAAGTTAATGTATTGTAAAGGTAAACCATAACTCTACGAGCATTTAACGCTATTAAGTTAGAATTTAACTCATTAAGTTTAGGTTCTAAGTGAATATGGGATTTTAGGATTTGAGGATGGAATTTCCAACTTCAAAGATTTCATAATCAAAATCTAAGGATTCATGATTTTGAAATAACTTATTTATCTGATCTAAAGAAGTCAGGGGATCTAACCATTGTTTCAGTTCGTTATCATTTAGAACAAGTGGTTTTAAATTGGAGATATTTGGAATATCCTTAAAGGATTCGCTCATTTTGGTCACCGCTATGGAGCAGGTTATAAATCCATCACTTAGCTCATTGAAAACACCTGCAATGGCAAACGGCTCGTAATTTGGAAGATGTACATGACACCGCTCAATAGTGCCATTGGTTAACCAGGTCGTAAAAAATCCAGTGGCAAGAACAACGCACCTTCTGTTTTGAAGAAGATTGGAATAAAGACCATTCCCATTTTTTAAGGTTTCAATATTAACATTCAGGGTATTGAATACATCTTGAAAAACACTCCAGTTATCTTCAAAGTTTTCTGGCAAAAGCCCCCAAATGGCATAGGTCGCTTTCTTGGGATCAGAAATGGTTATCACAGAAACGGTGGATTCTTTTAACCCATCTATCACACCTTTAGACTTATATAGGTTTGGAAATTCGAAGTTAACTTGAAACTTTTCTTCAATTGATTCTCTTGTGGCGATATTGGAGATTTTATAAAACATGGCATCAATTTTCAAGAGGTAAGTAACTTATATTTAATTGGGTTTTTTGACTTGAACGCATCAATTAATGACGCTTATAGGTCAGGAAATTCAATTTAAAAAAAGTCACTCTAGTTTTTTACCAAAAAAAGACACCTCAATATCAGTGTCTTTTTATCCATCCATATGTCGCAAGTATTAGGCCAGATCTTCCAATCTTTTAATGTTGACCAACCCATGCTCTATGGTATTCTTTTGCGTTTCCAATAGCTGCTGTGTAGAACCAGGAAGCGCAGTTTCATTTAAGACATCTTTATATTCTGCAACTGCAGCCTTTTCTCCACGGATAGCTTCTTCAAGCATCGCTTCATCATCATCAGTAGAAAACCACGATTTGACTTCCATCCAGGTCCGGTGTGCTGCACCTGTAACACTGCCTCCTTTATCAGGTTCAACACCAAAACTTTTCAATTCCGACTTTAACTCATGTCCAAACTTATAACGTTCTTGCGCTTTGTTAGAAAAATATGATTTGAGACCCGCATGTTTAGCGTTCTCAGAGGCTGTTTTGAACCCTTTTTCAGCATCATAGTTTTTTTCTAACAATTCATTTAATCTGTTTCCTAATTTATCTGTGTAGTCACTCATAATATCAATTTTAAGATTGGTCTAAAGTTACCCATCCTATTTTTCTTCCATTAATTCAATTCATATTTTGATTGACGCTTTCAATCGTTCACCAATTTTTAACCTTTCGTTGCATTATAAAAACAACAGGGTTAGCGATCAAATTTATTAAGATGCATTTGATTATGACGAATTGTAGATAGGTTGAGGTTGTTTTATTTTATGACACAATTCCTTTTGCAGTACTCTTTCAGAATTGAAAAACAGGAACTTAAAGACAAAAGAAAACCTCAGCATATTTGAAGTGTTGCTGAGGTCGTCCTTCCTAACTAACCAACCAGTGTATAGAGTACTAGACTCTATTTGTATACTACAAAGTTAAAGAGATATGTCCTGTCCAAATAACTCAATCGAAAGAATAGTTAACTGTATGCATTTAATGTTTTCAGATCTCAAAATATTCTAACTTAGTATATGTATTGTTGGAGTCATTGTTTTCACTAGGAATATTATATATATTTGTAAAACAAGTAGTTCCTATTCAGTTTTTTATCTTTTCTAAGTTTTTAAAATCTCAACTTATTTAAATATCTTAAGAATATATGATAGAAGTAACCCTTAATGCAAAAAGTACCCAAGGTGCCCTAAAACTAATGAAAAGTTATTTTGGGGGAGAAATTACTGAGCGTTGGGGAGAATACACCTTAACTTTTAATAATGATATTGGAAAGGGCTGTATCAGATGTATTACATTTGATTGGGGAGTGAGCCTGCTAGAGATTGATGCCCTGTTTTTTGAGGATATTTTAATTGTAAGTCGTAACGAGCATTTCAATCCCATTCGTTTTTCCTATTGTTCTCAAGGGTGTTATAAAAATCGCTTTGAAAATGAAACCGACTTTCATACCGTAGAACAATTCCACTCGTCCATAATTGTCTCAAAAATAGGTCTAAAACTTTACACACTTTTCCCAAAGGAAGTTCATATTGTTATTAATGACATCCGCATTGTTAGGACAGAGTTCTTAAAAAAGCGTAACAACCAACTATCAGCGCTCAATGAAAATCTTTATCGTGTTTTTGTGGACGATAAAGATGAAACCGCTTTTGCTTATTATAGTCCTATCCATTTGAGGATGGAAGATTATGTAAAAACATTGCGCGATTTAAAAACCGAAGGAATGGCGCGTATGCTACAAATTGAAGGTGAGGTTTATCACTTGCTATCCATGCATATTGCACGGCATGACAAATATCAAAATAATGAGCCCCTTCCGAATTCTCTTTCAAATGAAGAATTAAAACTTATTAGACGGCATGCCAAGAAGATCGTGGATGACCCATCATTGGGTTATAATTTAGATCAAATCTCTAGAGATTCAGGTCTTTCTCAAGCTAAATTACAGGAAGGATTTAAGTTTTTATATGCGCGCACCGTTACTGAATACATACGACATGTGCGTTTGGAGGCCGCGAGAGATTTAATGAATACTACAGATTTGAATATCTCTCAAATTGTTTATACGATTGGTTTTACAAGCCGAAGTTATTTCTCAAAGATATTCAAGGAAAAATATGAGATGACTCCCCATGAATTCAGAAAACAAGTGGTGGTAATAAATGAAAAAACGGAAAGTTAATTCCGTTTTTTCATTTAATTTTTATCTTCTAATCAGTCTTCTCAACAAAACCAAGAGACCATATTTTCCAGCATATTTAATTCCGGTGCTCACCCAGTTGAGCGGTTGCATCTCTTGCTTAAAACTATGCTTGAGGCCCTTTATTTCCTCCCAGGCAATCTGTCTTTCAAGGCTCAGTCTATTCAGATCTAAGTCGATTTCGTCGAACGATTTGTAGATTTTCATGGTTTAAAATTTAAAGAATTTGGATTGGATCTTACTGATTATTTTGGCATCAACCAGATATCTCACCTTGTAGAAAATAAGCGCTATCAACAAAAATAAAGCTCCAACTATAAGATACCCTAAAGCAACATGTCCTAAAGCATCACCAATGGCAATGGCTGCGGAAAAAGCCAAAAAGATTAAACCTATAAATAATACAGCACCAATAATTAGCGCTTTTCCTGCCATACTAATGGTATAGGATAATTGCTGAAAAACTTTTAATTTGAAATATTCGAAAGATTTATCAACATATCTCTCTCCAATATCCGAAGCTTTATTGGACGTATTATTTATAGATTCAAAAATATTCATAGGACAGAATTATGATTTTTGGAATTTCTTATTTTTCTCTTTCAACGTTGCCAATTGATTTTCCAACGTACTAATGACATCTTCGGTTTTATGGCTTGCATCAGAAACAATATATTCTACTTTTTCATCTAAAGTCATTTTTTTTGCTTGAACTGTCTCAACAAAACTATCCTTTAAATGAGATGCTTTATCGGCAAAATGTGAGGCTTTATTTGCAATAGTATCTCTTGCCGCCATAGCGCCTTCTGCGATTCTTTCTTTTGCTGCTAACGCTTCATCTGAAATTCTCTGTCTCGTATTCACTCCCTTATCCGGTGCGAATAAAATTCCTAATGTTGCTCCAATTGCTGTACCAGCCAAAAGACCGATCAGCGTATTATTACTATTATTTCCCATAATATCGTTTTTATTTTAATTGTTAATATTGATTTTTCTAGGTTCCTCAAAAGTATAGCACATTACAAACTCACATTGTCTCAAAACAATAAAATTTTAACTATTACACTATTCCTTTTGGAGTCGTTAAAATTTTGCTATAATTTAGTTGCTAACTCTTATACAGTATAACAAAAGTATATTTGATAACCTAAATGTTAAAGTTATTTATAATGAATTTAACATAAAAACCCTCCGTTATGAGCACTATCATTAAAACCGTTAACCCATTTAACAACAAACCTCTTAAAGAATATGAACCGCATACTTCTGAAGAGATCGATCATATATTGCAAAACTCCCAGAAAGCATTCCTGACATGGCGAAATACGACTATTAATGAGCGTTGCAGGCTCTTAAACAACATGGCTCAAATCTTGGAAGATGATAAAGAGGATTTAGCCGAACTCATTACCTTAGAAATGGGCAAACCCCTAGCAGAAAGTCTATCCGAAATTGAAAAATGCGTGACTGTCTGTGACTTCTATGCGACCAATGCCGATGATTTTTTGGCAGATGAACTTATTGATACTGAAGCCTCTGAAAGCTTTATCAGCTATGATCCATTAGGCACCATCTTAGCCGTCATGCCGTGGAATTATCCTTTTTGGCAAGTCCTGCGATTTGCCGTTCCAACTTTAACCGCTGGCAATACGGCTCTTTTAAAACACGCCAGCAATGTTACAGGTTGTGCGTTGGCTATAGAAAAACTCTTTGAAAAAGCAGGGTATCC
Organism: Gelidibacter sp.; assembly: GCF_035515035.1. GTDB lineage: Bacteria > Bacteroidota > Bacteroidia > Flavobacteriales > Flavobacteriaceae > Gelidibacter. The sequence continues at coordinate 23,088 of NZ_DATJCA010000025.1, forward strand.
TCAAGGGTGCTTTACTACTATTTTGGTCAATCATGACGCAATCGAAAAACTCATAGCAAATGACCTTATTAAAGCAGTGACCTTAACCGGAAGTGAAAAGGCAGGCAAAGCCATTGCAGCCACTGCAGGAAAACATCTAAAGAAAACAGTATTGGAATTGGGTGGTAGCAATGCCTGTATAATATTGGAAGATGCCGACTTAGATAAATATATGGACACGATTGTCAACGCCAGGATGCAAAATGCAGGACAAAGTTGTATTGCTGCCAAACGATTTATTGTTACTGAACCTATTTATGACGAATTTTTAAAAAGATTTAAAGACAAGGTGGCCGCACTACAGTTTGGTGATCCCATGAATAATGAAACGACCATTGGTACTTTGGCTAGAATTGATTTAGCTGATATTTTAAAAAAGCAGATCGAAGATTCCGTTGCAATGGGCGCAACCGTAGTTTCGGGCAACAAACAAGACCGCGCTTATTTTGAACCAACCATATTAACCGATATCACTACGGACATGCCCGTCTTTAAGGAAGAAACCTTTGGACCCGTTGCCCCCATCATGAAGGTTAAAAATGCCGAGGCCGCTTTTAAGGTGGCTTCGGAAACCAGATTTGGTTTGGGCACTATGGTTTTTACTCAGTCTATTGACACCGCACAAAGCTATATTGACAGTATAGAAGACGGCGCTTACTTTGTAAATGAGCTGGTCAATTCTGATGCACGACTGCCCTTTGGGGGCACCAAAGCTTCGGGCTATGGACGTGAACTCTCAAAAGAAGGAATCCATGAATTTGTCAACAGAAAAACGGTGTATATAAAGCATTAGTAATTTGTCGGATTTAATAAGAAGCAGACAACACCCACCATTCACATTTCCTCCTTTCTAAGAACCCCTATTCAAGGGCCATCACATGGTTTGTGGCAGCCTCCTAATGGTTTATAATTGATGAAGCTATTCCTTATAAAATTCACTTTTAGATTAGGTTTATTACTTGATCTCAGCAGCTTAGACATCCTGTGAAATTGATATAATTGCAGCCTCATGCATCGTTTAAATATAACTTATTTTAGAGAAGTCACATAATTTTCGTAAATTGGAGAGACATTATTCTTAATAATTTAATTCTGAGCGTTATGAAAAATCTACTTTATTTTATATTATTGATTACGCTAAGTGCCTGTAACGAAGACAAAAGCTCGGAAACCATCACCAAATCAGAAGCAACACAAGATGAAGCATTGAAACTAAACGGCACCTGGGAAATGGTGGGCTATTATAATTATGTCAATAATAAAATTACCGACTCATTCCAACCCAACCTTGGCTATAGACAAGTAAAAATGTACACCGATCAAAAAGTCATGTGGAGCAAGAATGTTCCTTCAGATTCCACAGAATGGTTTGGTTACGGAAGTTATAAGGCAGATGACAATGAACTTATCGAAACTTTGGAATACGGTTCCGAAATGATGCGAAAAATTATTGATGAGAAACAGGAATTCAAGTATGAACTGATGTTAGAGAAAAACAAGTTCAGCCAAATTGAAGTTGATGATGACGGCCACCGTCTTTATTCAGAAAACTACAAACGAATTGAATAACGGACTATTTTTCTGAACAACTTTTTGTTCAAAAATTAGTCATCACCAATAGAAATTGTTGGAAGGAAACGTGACATCTATAGAACGTTGAATTTATTTTTTATCGGTTTTCTCAAACTTTGAATTTTTGATGCGCTCAAACAGTAACTCAGGTTCATCGGTCGTAATATAATCGAATCCATAATTCAAAAACCAATCCATATCTTTCTCTTTATTGACCGTCCAAACATTCAGTTTTAAGTGATGTTCCTTGGCACGTTTAATCCATTCGGGGTTTTTTCTAAAAACATTAGCCGCATAATCCAAACCAGAAATCCCAGATTTCTTTAAAGCTTCAGGTGACATGGATCCATCTAAGAATTGTGTTTTGGCATAAGGGTTTATTTCAATGATTTTTTCCAGGATCTCATAACTAAAACTGATATAATAAGACATATACCTTTCGGCTTTGAGCTCGCCAACCAAGGCCATAACGTTTTCTGCCATCAGCACATTTCGACCTTTTGTTTTTGAAGGCTTAATTTCACAGACCAATCCTGTATTGGGATTATTCTCCATTCCTGCCAGCAAGTACTCTTTTAAAGTAGGAACCGATTCGCCATTGGATAAGTTATGCTTTGCCAATTCGGAAAAGGTGTGATCTTCAATAACCAAACCCTTGTAATCAGGATCATGGTTGACCACCAACACATGGTCGGCCGTCATACGCACATCAAATTCTGAACCTGCACAGCCTAATGCAATGGCATGTTTTAAAGAGGCTATAGAGTTTTGTGGCAAATTCTCAGCCTTCCATGCCCCTCTGTGGGCGATTACGGGATTCTTGGCAATAACACCGCTGCTTTCCACCTGAGTCGATTTACAGGAATTAAAAATTATAACTGACATAACAAGGATGAAGTAACGCATAGTTTAATGTTAAGATTTGTAAAATTTTGCAAGAAGCATAACTAGAGTATATATTGATTTGCCAATTGGGTGAATTTAGTAATCTGTGACTGTTTCCAAGCGTCATCCTTATTTAGATATGTCGCCATGAGCTCAGCAACTTCAGGAGCCACTTCTTTTGCGGCCTTGGCATCCAAAAATAAGATGCGCACACGTCTTGCCAATACATCTTCTACAGTTCGTGCCATTTCGTTTTTTACTGCCCAGACCACTTCTGCCTTTACGAACTCCAATCTTGGGTGTAGCTTATCGCCCAATCTTGGATCTTTAGTTATCAATTCTTCGATGGCTTTTAGATCGGTTCCATAAATATAAAGATGATCGGTATCATCCGCAGAACCGTCGGCACCATGAATACTCAGATGTTTCGTTGGGCACTTCTTATACGGCAATTTCTTTAAAGCAATGGCCTTGTTGATGGTATCTTGAGCCATCCGCCGATAGGTGGTCCATTTGCCACCAGTGATCGTAATCAATTCAGATTTGGAAACAATAACCTTATGGCTCCTGGAAATCTCCTTCGTCTTTTCTGACGCATCTTTAGATGCTGCCAAAGGTCGTAATCCGGCAAAAATACTCAACACATCTGTACGTGAAACTCTTTTGTTCAAATAGGAATTTGCAGTTTCCAAAATAAAATCGATTTCACTCTCCAACGGTTTTGGTTCTAAACTATGGCTATCCAACAACGTATCTGTAGTTCCTACCACCACTCTATTATGCCACGGCACTAAAAAGAGAACCCTACCATCGGCTGTTTTGGGAATCATGATAGCATCCCTTCCGGGCATAAAGCTGCGATCCAATACCAAATGAATTCCTTGACTCGGCCTCACTGTGTTTTTCGCATCCACATTGTCCATTTGCAAGATCTCATCGGTAAATACACCTGTAGCGTTAATGACAACAATGGCATTAAAAACGTATGCTTGATGCGTTTCGTGATCAACGGCACTAACGCCATTAACGATTCCGTTACTATCTTTTTGCAACTGGGTTACCCCAAAATGATTTAAAACCGTTGCCCCTTGCTCAATAGCCGTTTGAGCCATATTGACCGCCAATCGCGCATCATCAAATTGACCATCATGATAGACAACGCCCCCTTTGAGATGTTCCGTTTTAATGGTTGAAAGTCGTGAAGCTGCGGCCTTTTTAGAAATTCTGACCGATTTCCCAAAACTTAATTTCCCAGCCATAACATCGTATATTTTTAAACCAATCGTATAAACGAAAGTATCCCACCAGTTATAGGTAGGAATAATAAACGATTGGTTATTGACCAAGTGCGAGGCGTTTTTCAAGAGCAATCCCCTTTCATATAAAGCTTCTTTGACCAAATCAAGATTGCCCTGCGCCAAATAGCGTACGCCGCCATGAATCAGTTTGGTACTTCTGCTGGAGGTTCCCTTAGCAAAGTCTGATTGCTCCAAAAGTAATGTCTTGTAACCTCTTGAAGCACTATCCAATGCCACTCCCAGACCAGTGGCGCCACCACCAATAATAATGACATCCCAGCCCGTACTATCCTCTACCTGTTTTAATAAGGACGCTCTGTCAAACAAATTGTTGTTGTGTTTTTAAAGTTGCAAATAAAAAGGTTATTTGTAAAAAAAGAAATGCTCTGAAATAGAAAAAATGAATTGAAGTGACTTTTAAACAGCCCATTAATCCAATAGAATCTCTAGGATTTGAATTGCAGTTTCACTGATTCTCGTACCAGGTCCAAAGATGGCAATTGCACCTGCATCAAATAAATAGTGGTAATCTTGTTTAGGGATCACGCCACCAACAATAACCATAATATCATCCCTGCCGTAGTTTTTCAAGGCTTCAATGACCTGTGGCACCAGAGTTTTATGTCCAGCTGCTAAGGAGGAGATGCCCAAAATATGGACATCATTTTCTACGGCTTGTTTTGCAGCCTCTTCTGGTGTTTGGAATAACGGACCAATGTCCACATCAAAACCAACGTCGGCATAACCAGTAGCAACAACTTTAGCGCCTCTGTCATGTCCATCCTGGCCCATTTTTGCAATCATGATACGCGGTCTGCGCCCATCTTGTTCCGCAAATTTATCGGCAAGTTCCCTTGCTTTTTTAAAGGAGCTATCGTCTTTAATTTCTTTACTGTACACGCCTGAAAAGGTTTTAATTTGTGCTTTATAACGACCGAATTCGACTTCAAGAGCATCACTGATCTCTCCCAGAGTAGCACGCAATCGTGCCGCTTCTACGGCTAAAGCCAATAAATTCTCATTCCCACGATCTCGGAAACCTTTTGAATCAGCTTCTGAATTAACTTTCGAATTTAAGATATTTTTTGCCGCTGCCGTCAAATTGGCCAAAGCTTTGGCTACTTTATCGGCATCACGTTCCGCCCTCACGCTATTCAACCGTTCTATCTGTGAAAGTCTAACCGTTTGATTATCGACTTCAAGCGTGGTAATTGGATCTTCTTTTTCTAATCTGTAATTATTGACCCCAACAATAATGTCTTGTCCGGAATCAATCCGCGCCTGTTTTCTAGCGGCGGCTTCTTCAATTCTCAATTTTGGAATGCCCGCTTCAATCGCTTTGGTCATGCCTCCAAGTTCTTCTACTTCCTCTATTAGTTCCCATGCTTTTTGAGCGATGTCATGGGTCAATTTTTCAACATAATAACTTCCTGCCCACGGATCGACTGTTTTCGTGATTTTGGTCTCGTCCTGTAAATACAATTGGGTATTTCGTGCTATTCGTGCTGAAAAGTCCGTTGGCAAAGCAATCGCTTCATCCAAGGCGTTGGTATGTAAACTTTGTGTGCCACCAAAAGCCGCCGCAGCTGCTTCAATAGTGGTTCGTGCAACGTTATTAAAAGGATCCTGTTCGGTCAAACTCCAGCCTGAAGTTTGGCTATGGGTGCGTAATGACAGGGATTTATCGTTTTTGGGATGGAACTGTTTCACTATTTTCGCCCAGAGCATTCGAGCGGCACGCATTTTGGCGATTTCCATAAAATGGTTCATGCCAATGGCCCAAAAGAAGGATAAACGTGGGGCAAAGGTATCAATGTCCATGCCCGCTTCCAGTCCGGTTCTAATGTATTGCAAGCCGTCTGCCAGCGTATATGCGAGTTCAATATCGGCTGTGGCACCAGCTTCCTGCATATGGTATCCGGAAATACTGATGCTGTTGAATTTAGGCATGTGTTTGCTGGTGTACTCAAAGATATCAGACACTATTTTCATGGAGGGTGTGGGCGGATAGATATAGGTATTCCGCACCATAAACTCCTTTAAAATATCATTTTGAATAGTGCCTTCCAGCTGTTCTGGTTTCACGCCCTGCTCTTCAGCAGCCACAATATAAAACGCCATAATGGGCAAAACCGCTCCATTCATGGTCATGGAAACCGACATTTTATCCAAAGGAATTTGATCAAAGAGGATTTTCATATCCTCTACAGAATCAATGGCAACACCTGCTTTACCAACGTCGCCCACCACACGAGGATGATCGGAATCATAACCTCTATGGGTTGCCAGGTCAAAAGCTACCGATAAGCCCTTTTGTCCCGCGGCCAAATTGCGTCGGTAAAACGCATTACTTTCTTCAGCCGTCGAAAATCCAGCGTACTGACGAATGGTCCATGGTCGGCGCACATACATGGTGGAGTAAGGTCCACGAAGATTTGGCGCTATTCCTGCAATAAAATTGAGATGTTCTACATTTTTTAAATCCGCTTTCGAATATGTGGATTTTATAGGGATATCTTCAGCAGTGTGGAAAGTTTCAGGTATCTGGTCTAAAGTTTTAGGTTGGGAATTATCACCAATTAATCCCCCGTCATGGGTCAGCGGTTTTTTCTGTAAGGTGATATGTTGTAAATTCTTTCTACTCATCTTCCAATCGCTTTTGTTCAACAGCTTCAGCCAAACGCTTTTCAATAATAGGTTCAATCAAGGTCTTTACGGGATTCCTTTTAACGAAAGGAAACAGTTCCAGTTCATGCTTCATTTTATCATCTGGATTGGGATGCTTGTTGGTGCCCAATAAAATCAATTCCCCTTTATCAAATCGTTCTTGCTCCTTTGCAGCACTTTCCTTGATCTTCTTTTGGATGATCCCTTCTTTGAGTTGGTGTAAAAACCCACCGTTCACTTCAATTTCCTTAAACAACTCCAAGGCCTTTTCAGCAAGCTGTTGGGTCAGACTTTCTATATAGTAAGCGCCATCTGCAGGGTTGTTGACCTTATCAAAATAGCTTTCATGTTTTAAAACCAATAATTGATTTCTCGCAATCCGCTCTCCAAATTCATTGTCTTTATGGTATATAGCATCATAGGGCAAATTACAAATCATATTGGCGCCGCCTAAAATGGCACTCATACATTCCGTAGTGGTTCGCAACATATTGGTGTTATAATCGTAAAGCGTCTTGTTGCGCTTGGTTGGATTGACAAAAATGAAGCACTCTGTGTTAAATCCGTAAGCTTCTGCCAAAATTGGCCATAATGTTCTTAAAGCCCG
>NZ_DATJCA010000026.1:0-13852 GCF_035515035.1 Gelidibacter sp.
TTATCCTTGCATAAAGTAATGCATTGTTGTTTTTCGCTTTTTTGGGATTCACCCAGAAGCGGATGCTAAATGTTTTGGAAGTACGCATAGTTGTCGTCTTTAAATGAAACAATTCTTTTAAGACAAAAGTCAAATCAACTATACCAAGTAAATTTAGTTATTTTTCTTTAAAAGAGACCCGAGGTCTCTTTTAAAAAAAAGGTCCCCTTTTAGCCACCATTTTAATTCGAACCATATAAATTCAAATGAACCCATAAAAACCTAAAAACCAAGCAATTCCTAAAACTTGCTTGGTTTTGACATCCTTTGAAGATGCTTAAAGTGACCACGAAGGGATTCAAACCCCCGACCGCTGGAGCCGAAATCCAGTGCTCTATTCAGCTGAGCTACGTGGCCATAAATCCCTGCGAAAGCAGGGATCTCATTTTAGGTTAATCTAACCTATACTACTATCATTGGTTGTTCTCCTTTATAAATCACATTCCTTAAAATGCCATCTCAAAGAACCATTATTTTTAAGCTAATTTACGCTTCACAATATTGGAAATCGTTTTCCCATCTGCCTGTCCTGCCAATTGCTGATTGACAATACCCATGACCTTTCCCATATCCTTCATACCTTCTGCACCCGTGTTTTGGATCGTTTCAATAACCACTTTCTCTATTTCTGCTTCGCTTAACTGTGCAGGCAAAAACTGACTGATGATTTCGGCTTGCGCCAATTCTGGTTCTGCCAAATCACTTCTATTTTGTTCGGCATAAATTGCTGCACTATCCTTACGCTGTTTTACCAACTTTGACAAGATCTTAATTTCTTGTTCCTCAGTAATTTCTTCTTTGGAGCCAGTTTCTGTCTGAGCAAGAAGGATTTCGGATTTAATGGCTCTTAATGCTGCCAAAGCGTCTTGATCTTTATTCTTCATTGCTGCCTTCAAAGCAGTCATCAAATTTTCTTGTAAACTCATGGTTTAATTTTTTGATGCTGCGAAGATAATAAAAAGAAGGGAGTGTTCCATTAGAGAATAGCGGGATAATTACAAATAATTTTGAACAGGTTTTTAATTCCATCCATTTATAATTCAATTCTGAGATTCCTAGCCACCACAGGAATAAAAAACCCAGATAGCAGTTAAACTATCTGGGTTTTTAAAGTGTACAACACCGAACTAAATTTGCTATTAATCGACGTTATCGTGTAAAAATGAATTGTTACTTCGCAACTGGATGTCATCATTATCATCAAGACCCACCGAGGTTCTTGAAGACTTCAAATCAGAAGAATATCTATTATCTTCTAGATTGACGCCTTGTCGCTTATATGCTGGTTCTTTTTCAATTTCGTCTACTTTTGCCGAACTGAATTTATAATTAAAGTCTTTCATTTTACGTCTTCTTTCATCGGCGCGTTCTTTTAACATGTCAGAAATTGGACTTGTCATTGGATCTACTTCTTCCGGTGCCGTAGTTTCTTGTTGCGTCGGAATCACTTTCTTTTCAAACACAACATCTTCTTCAGGTGCAGGCTGCTGTTTGGATTTTGTTTTGTTAATTGAAGACTCATAAGTCATGAAATCATCAAGAGCGTAGCGCTTTTCACCATTTTCATCCGCTTGGGTGACAGAAATAATTTCAACAGGGTCGTTCACCTTCATATTCTTTGTATCATTATCCAATTCAAAAAGAATGCGGTTCTCTTTTTTTGGAGTCTCTTCAATTTTCTGATTGAATAATGGCAAATCAAAAGTAAGTGTAATCTGTTCGTCCTCCTCAAAAATCTCTTTTGGAGCTTCTGCCTTGAACGGTTCAATTGGCGTTATGATAAAATCATCTTCTTCAACACTGTCCAATACTTCGTCATAAACAACATTAAGGTTTTTGATGAATTCCGTAGTTGGGATCAATCCCATCTTAACATCTTTTTTCTCCTCCTCTTCCACCAAAGTGTGGATTACTACTTTTTCTTCTTCCTTTTCAAGAACAATGTCCGGGGTTATAATTGCTGGCTCACGTTCTTTAACTTTAACATCATTATCATCTTCTAAAGCATGAATAACTTTCTTAGTCTCAGTGTTTGAGATCTCATCTTGTTGTTCAATATCAAAACCCGTCGCAATAATGGTCACTGAAATAGACTCTTCTAGATTTTCATCCTCCCCAACACCCATGATGATGTTTGCACCATGACCCGCTTCATTTTGAATATGGTCGTTGATCTCTCCTATTTCATCAATAGTAATTTCCTGAACCCCTGAAACGATGAGCAACAATACGTTTTTGGCTCCAGTTATTTTATTGTCATTTAATAGTGGCGAATCAAGAGCTCTCATAATGGCATCTTGCGCACGTGTTTTACCAGATGCTGTAGCAGAACCCATAATGGCCGTTCCGCTATTGCTTAAAACGGTTTTAGCATCGCGTAAATCAATATTTTGTGTATAGTGATGGGTGATCACCTCAGCAATACCTCTTGATGCGGTTGACAATACCTCATCGGCCTTGGAGAAACCTGCTTTAAAGCCTAAATTTCCATAAACTTCACGAAGTTTATTATTGTTGATGACCACTAAAGAATCACAATGACTTCTTAAGGTCTCAATTCCTTTTTGGGCCTGTTCATTTCTTATTTTTCCTTCAAATAGAAATGGCATCGTCACGATACCTACGGTAAGAATTTCCAATTCCTTGGCCATTTTGGCAATTACCGGAGCTGCTCCAGTACCTGTGCCGCCACCCATACCTGCTGTGATGAATACCATTTTTGTATTGGTATCCAACATCCTGCGGATATCCTCTAAACTCTCCAGTGCGGCTTGCTCGCCCACTTCCGGGTTTGCTCCTGCACCGAGACCTTCGGTTAAATTAACACCTAGCTGAATTTTATTTGGGACACCACTATTTTGAAGGGCTTGTGAATCGGTGTTGCAGATGACAAAGTCAACGCCTTTTATTCCTTGTTGAAACATATGGTTAATGGCATTACCGCCGCCGCCGCCAACTCCTATCACTTTAATGACGTTGGATTGGTTTTTTGGCAAATCGAATGCGATGTTTCCAAATTCATTTTTATTGCTCATAATGTTTTGGGTTTTTTCTGGATTCTTAATTAATATTTTTTACTTTTTTTTTGATTGGTACCGACCGGGGCATGCATTGTAGCTACCTTCTTCCGCTACGACACGGCATGCGTTGCGACAAGGCATGCCCTGTCGCTACTCGGCATTATCTAAAAAATCTTTGACGCGTTCCGTCAATTTATCTAAAAATGATCGTCTTTCCTTTCTTGGTGGAACAATCGGTTCTTCTTCTATTTTCAATGAAGGGGCTTCTAACTCTTCTTTAATTTCTTCCGCTTCGGCTTTCTCAATCCGTTTGCGTTCCTGACGTTTTAATCCGTCCATCACCAAACCAACTGCCGTTGCATACAATGGACTCGCAATCTCTTCATCACTGTCGCCAGCTAAATGCTCATTTGGAAACCCAATTCTGGTGTCCATTCCAGTGATATATTCCACCAATTGCTTTAAATGTTTAAGCTGTGCGCCACCACCAGTCAATACAATACCTGCAATGAGTTTCTTCTTTTGTTCTTCGTGTCCATAATTTTTTATTTCAACATATACCTGCTCCACAATCTCCACAACACGTGCATGAATTATTTTTGACAGGTTTTTAAGGGTGATCTCCTTTGGCTCTCTTCCTCTTAATCCAGGAATGGAAACAATTTCATTGTCCTTATTTTCCCCCGGCCATGCAGAACCAAACTTTATTTTTAATAGTTCGGCCTGCTTTTCTATAATAGAGCAGCCTTCCTTGATATCCTCCGTAATCACGTTACCTCCAAAAGGAATGACTGCGGTATGACGAATAATGCCATCTTTAAATACAGCCAAATCCGTTGTACCACCTCCTATATCAATCAAAGCAACACCCGCTTCCTTTTCTTCTTGGCTCAAAACGGCGTTGGCGGATGCCAAAGGCTCCAAGGTTATCCCTTCCAACTCGAGGCCTGAACTCTTTACGCAACGTCCAATATTTCTGATGGATGATACTTGCCCCACCACCACATGGAAATTGGCTTCCAATCGGCCGCCATACATACCAATAGGTTCCTTGATTTCAGCTTGTCCATCAATTTTATATTCCTGTGGCAATACATGGATGATCTCTTCTCCAGGAAGCATGACCAGTTTGTGAACCTGATTGATCAATCGGTCAATATCCTCTTCGTCGATGACCACTTCAGAATTGGCACGTGTGATATAATCGCTGTGTTGCAAACTTCTGATGTGTTGTCCCGCAATTCCCACAGTTACTTCTTCGATTTTTACACCGCTCTCAGCTTCTGCTTCTTGAACTGCCTGTTGGATTGATTGAATGGTTTGTGTAATATTATTGACCACCCCTCTGTGCACACCCAAACTTTTGGCTCTTCCAATTCCTAAAATTTCGGCCTTGCCATATTCATTTTTACGACCGATCATAGCTACAATCTTCGTCGTACCTACATCCAATCCTACTGAAATTTTATTATTTTCCATCCTTTACTTTTTGGTACATATAACCTGTTTATCAAATCTGAGATTAACGGCACTATAACTATTTAATGTGCCATCCTTCATGGCTTTTTGATAGAAAGCCTTAAGATTATTTATCTTTTTATCCAATCGGTCCAATGACCCTAATTGTATCCTAAATTCATTTAATCTAAATCTTAGATCAATACTTCCATTTTCATTCTGGTGAATTTCTGTAACGTGGTTCTTTAAAAACTCATCGCTTTGAACTTTTTTAGCAACAACAAACACATTATTCAAATCATTCTTAGTCACAAAACCAGTAACTAAAGGCACTCTTGATGAGTAATTTGTTGATAACGGCATATAAGAACCTTCATCATCAATATAATAAGATGCGTTTGTACTGACTCTTGCTATAGGTTTCTTTTGTTCTATCTCGGCGGTCAATGTGCCATCAACGTTGATGAACACTTGCGCGCGCTTGATCATGACGTTGGCGTTCAGGGCAGATTCCAAGTCGTTCAAATCTATAGTTTCTTTAGGCTTGTTGGAAACACTTTCCTGGTTTTGTATTAACAACTTACTAACAGCCTCATGCGTTACAAATAAATTCTCATCACCCAAGAACTTTATATTTGGTTCACTCACTTTCCTGGCCGAATTCCGAATGGAGGAAAACGCGAAAAGAAAGATCACCAAAAAAAGCAATCCAAGGATTTTTATATGATTATAATTTATTTTCAAGTTCTAAAGCTTGTTTTATATATTTTACTTGTTCTCCAATATCTCCAGCCCCAATAGTTAAAATAACCGGTGCCCCTGAGGCTAATATTTCTGAAACCAACTCCGATTTCTGTACTAATTTCTTGTGGTCATTTTCAATTTTTGTCAATAACCATTCTGAGGTAATCCCTTCCATTGGCAATTCTCTTGCAGGATAAATATCAAGCAATATAATTTGGTCAAATTGCGAAAGGCTTTTTGCGAAATCATCCGCAAAATCACGGGTCCGACTGTACAAGTGTGGCTGAAAAATAGCCAGCACCTTTTTCCCCGGATACATTTCCCGAACCGCTTGGTGTACAGCATTAATTTCTCCAGGATGATGTGCGTAATCATCAATAAACACCAAGTCTTCCGTTTTGATTTGGTACGTAAAACGTCTTTTAACCCCTTTATAAGATGCTAAAGCTTTGGCGAGCTGTTGGTGAGGGATACCATATTCGACAGACATCGCCAAGGCCATTAGTGCATTCGACAGGTTATGTCTTCCAGGTAGGTCAAATTTAAAATTGTGTAGCGTTTCATTTGGCGTTTTCACGTCAAACTCATAACTGCCATTGATTATTTTTACATTTTGGGCGGAATAATCCGAATCATCTTCTATTCCGTAAGTAATACCTTTAACCGGCAACCCATTCTTCACGAACAACTTGCCGTTTGGTTTTAGTTTTTTCGTGAACTCAATAAATGATTTTTCAAGTTCCTCCGGTTCACCATAAATATCAAGATGATCAGGCTCCATTGAGGTCAATCCAGCCATATCTGGAGATAAAGTCAGAAACGATCGGTCAAATTCATCAGCTTCAACCACGGTAACTTCAGTGCCTTTAAGGATAAAATTGGAATTATAATTTTCACTCACACCTCCTAGAAACGCGGTAACAGGCACATTGCATTCATAGAGCAAATGTCCTAAAATACTTGTCGTGGTGGTTTTACCATGAGTTCCAGCAACCGCCAAACAAAAGGTATTTTTAGTAATTTCTCCCAAAACTACAGATCGCTTTAACAATTCAAAATTTTGATCTTTGAAATAGTTAAACTCTAAATGCCCCTTCGGTATTGCAGGTGTATAAACAACTAGCGTGTTACTAGGATTCAAGAATGCCGATGGTATTTTCTCAATAGAATCTTCAAAATGAATCTCTGCACCAAGCTCTTCCAAAGCAACGGTGATATCGGTTTTGGTCCGGTCATAACCAGCCACCAACTTTCCTTCTGCAATAAAATAACGCGCAAGCGCACTCATTCCGATACCTCCGATGCCGATGAAATAGACGTTATTTATTGTTTTTAGGTTCACTGTTTATTCATTTAAGACAAAACTTAATTCTTAATACTATATTCTAGCAACTTAATTCTTTCTCAATAATTTTTCAACCTCATCCGCAATATCTTTTGTCGCGTTTACCAAGGCGAGTTTCTTTATATTTTCACTCAAGAGCTGTTGTTTTTCTGCGGATGCCACCAATTGCGCAAATCGGTTTTCAAAATCCACATCCAAATCCGCTTCTTTAATTAATAATGCCGCATCTCTATCAACAACAGCCATGGCATTTTTAGTTTGATGGTCTTCCGCCACGTTAGGTGACGGAATGAAAATTACCGGCTTCCCCACCACACACAACTCTGAAACAGAACTTGCTCCCGCTCTCGAAATTATAAAATCTGCAGCGGCATAAGCCATATCCATAGAATTTAAAAAAGCATGGACCTGTACATTTTCAGTGTTATTATACTTTTTATAAACATCGTGATATAATTTTCCGCATTGCCAGATCACTTGAACGTTTTGGGTTTGAAAAAACTCCAATTCTTTTTCGATCAACTCATTGATTCTCCTGGCACCTAAACTTCCTCCCAAAACCAGTAAGGTATGCTTCCCATGCTTCTGATTAAAGAAATCCTTTGCCTCTACCGACTTATTATCAATCTGCAACAGATCCTGACGAATCGGGTTTCCAGTCTTTATCAATTTATCTTTCGGAAAAAAACGCTCTAACCCATCATAAGCAACACATATTTTATCTACTTTCTTTCCCAATAATTTATTGGTGATGCCAGGAAACGAATTTTGTTCCTGGATCAAACTCGGAATTCCCTTAGCCGCGGCAACCTGCAAAAGCGGGCCGCTTGCAAAACCTCCCGTTCCGATAGCGACATCCGGTTTGAAGCTTTTAACAATCTTTCTGGCTCGCAACAAACTCACAATTAATTTTGCAGGAAAAGCCATGTTTTTCAATGTCAACTTACGCTCAATACCTGAAATCCAAAGCCCCTCAATTTTATAACCAGCCTGAGGAACTTTCTCCATCTCCATCCGATCCAAAGCGCCCACAAAAAGAAACTCCGCATCCGGAAAACGAGATTTCAGCTCATTCGCAATGGCAATCGCAGGATAAATATGACCTCCTGTCCCGCCGCCTGAGAGAATGATTTTGTATGTTTCTTTTTTAGTCACTTATATCTTAAATTTCAAATACTAACAGCTTAAATAAAATGCTGAAGTATTACAAATTATTATTTAATGTAAATCTACAAGATTTTTAAAACCTTGCAGGTTGATGATCTGTCCTTCAGGTTAATTAAATTGCTTCACTCAATATTTCCAATGGATTGTCCAACCCTTCTTCTTGTTCTTTTAATTCCTCACGTTTTGCACTCACACTTAAAACAATGCCTATAGCCATGCAGGTCATCCAAATGGAGGTTCCTCCACTACTGATTAATGGCAAAGTTTGTCCCGTTACCGGAAACAACTCTACCGCCACCGCCATATTGATAAAAGCCTGAAATACGATAGGCAAACCGACACCAAGTACTACTAATTTACCAAAAACCGTATCTGATTTCTGGGCGATGATCACAATCCGAAAGAGCAGCCAACAATACACCACCAAAATAACCAACCCGCCTATCATCCCATACTCTTCCACTATAATGGCAAAAATAAAATCGGATGTTGATTGTGGCAAAAAGTTCTTTTGAACACTCTTCCCAGGACCTAAACCCGTTATTTCTCCTGTTGCAATGGCAATCTTTGCTTTTTCAATTTGATAATCGGCCTCTGTGTCCTCACCATTTGAAAAGTTTTCAATCCGGCTCATCCACGTATCAATACGGTTTGGCATGGCCTCCGGAAATGCTTTAGCCGTCAAAATAAACAACCCTAAAACCAAGACACCGGTACCAATAATTACCACCAGATAACGAATTGGATAACCTCCAATAAAGGTCAACATCATCACCATGGCAAACATAATTGCCGCGGTTGAAAAGTTAGCAGGAAGTATTAAAATCAACACTAAAAAAACGGGCATCCATAACGGTAAAATTGTCTCCTTAAATGTTATGTCCCTATCTTGGATCTTGGATAAATAGCGCGCCACATAGACCATCAATACCACCGCCGCAAATGTGGAGGTTTGAAAGGACATTCCCACAATGGGGATTTGAATCCAGCGACTCGCGTTTGCACCATCAATGGTATTTCCTTGAAACATAGTCAGCACCAAAAGAATCAAAACAATGGGCAACATGACCAAGGACAATCCTCTAAAATAACGATAAGGCACCCGATGAACTCCATACATAATGACAAAGCCCAAGAATAGATGCATGAAATGCTTAACAAAAAACGAAAACGTACTCCCCGAACTTGCAGTATAGGCCAAATTACTGGAAGAACTGTAGACAGGAAGGAATGAGAAAATTGCCAACAATGCGACAATTGCCCAAATCAATCGATCTCCTTTTATGTTTTTATATATTGCGTCCATGTTCATTTTGACATTTTCCTAAACGGAAAACTTATCTACTTTTAATCTTTATATCCTAAATCTTACTTTTATTCCTTTTTCAGAGGCCATTCCTCCAAAGCCAAACTCAAAAGATCAAGATGGGTTTATAAATTTCTTACAGCATCTTTAAATTGCCGTCCTCTATCCTCATAATTCTCAAATAAATCAAAGCTTGCACATGCTGGCGATAGCAATACAGAATCACCAGTTTCAGCTAGTTTATAGGCAATTTTAACGGCTTCACTCATATATTGCGTTTCCACAATAGTATCCACCATTTTTCCGAAAGTACTTAGCAGCTTCTCATTGTCAACGCCAAGACAGATGATTGCTTTTACCTTTTCATTAATAAATGGAAACAATTCTCTGTAATCATTGCCCTTATCAACACCTCCTACAATCCAAATTGTTGGCGATTCCATACTATCCAATGCAAAATAAGTGGCATTGACATTGGTTGCTTTTGAATCATTGATATACCGAACCTTATTTATTTTTAATACGTGCTCCAAACGGTGTTCAACACCTTGAAAGTTTTCTAAGCTTTCACGAATGGTCTGTTTTCTTATCTTTAACAAATGCGCTACGGTTGATGCAGCCATTTGATTTTTAATATTGTGTTTGCCTTCTAAAGCTAAATTTTTTGTTGACATAATTATTTGATTCTTATCTATCGTTATTTTTATCTCTTCTTGGTCTAAATACGCACCATTTTCAATAATTTTCGTCAATGAAAATGGTAATAATGTGGATTGAATTTCATGTGATTTGAGCCATTCAGTAATTACTTCATCATCGGCATCATAGATCAGGTAATCTTCTTTGGTTTGATTCATTACGATTCTGAACTTTGAAGCGATATAATTTTCAAACTTGTAATCATACCGATCCAAATGATCTGGAGTAATGTTCAGTAAAACGGCGATATGCGGCTTAAAATCCACAATGTCGTCCAATTGAAAACTGCTAATTTCCAGCACATAATTGGGATAATCATGTTCTAAAATCTGCTGGGCAAAACTTTTACCGATATTTCCAGACAAACCAACCTCCAACTCTTGTTTCAAAATATGATGGATTAGGCTTACCGTGGTGGTTTTACCATTGCTTCCGGTTACACCCACAATAGTTGCATTGGTGAATTTTGATGCAAATTCAATTTCAGAAACCACTTGAATCCCTTGCGCTCTTATCTGCTTTACCAAAGCCACTTTGTCAGGTATTCCCGGGCTTTTCATTACTATTTCGGCATCAAGTATCTTAGACTCGGTATGCTTTTCATCTTCAAATTCAATCTCATTATGTATAAGAACGTTTTTGTACTTTTCTTTAATTTTTCCTTTATCCGAAAGGAATACTTTGTAACCATTTGCCTTTGCTAAAAGCGCTGTTCCCACACCGCTTTCTCCACCTCCCAAAATCACTATCTTTTTCATTTACGATTTTAGATTTACGAGTTAATCAATGGATTGTAATTCGCATCATATGGTCTCCTAGTCGGGAATTTTGCACATAAGTGCCAACAATCCGAAGCAAACTTTCTAGTTCTATTTTTAATTATGTCCTTCATTCCAATCGTACTTCTTAAATCGTAATTCGTACTTCCAGGTTATCTTAATTTTAAGGTTACAATCGACACAATAGCAAGTAAAATTCCCACAATCCAAAAACGCGTGACTATTTTACTTTCATGGTAACCGGATTTCTGATAGTGATGGTGCAATGGCGCCATCTTAAAAATCCGTCGTCCTTCGCCATATTTATTTTTGGTATATTTAAACCAACTCACTTGCATTACAACCGACAAATTTTCAACTAAAAAAATACCACATAACACTGGAATCAACCATTCTTTACGTACTGCAATAGCAATTACTGCAATTACGCCACCTATGGTCAAACTTCCTGTATCTCCCATAAACACTTGCGCTGGATAGGCATTATACCAAAGAAAACCAATAAGCGCTCCTACAAATGCAGCGATATAAATAGTGATCTCTTCCACCCTTGGGATATACATAATGTTGAGATAATCTGAAAAAATAATATTTCCAGACACCCAGGCAAAAATGCCGAGGGTGAGCACAATTATTGCCGAAGTCCCTGCTGCCAGTCCGTCAATTCCATCTGTCAAATTCGCTCCATTTGAAACTGCGGTGATAATAAAAATCGTTGCGAGAATGAAAATAATCCACGTGTACTTTTCTAGACCTGGACTGATCCACGTCACTAGTCGGGCATAATCAAATTCATTTTCCTTTACAAATGGAATGGTGGTTTTTGTCGATTTCTCCTCCGCCTTAAACAACTTTGCCGCTTCAACATTAGGGCTGGAAGCCAAGATTTCCTTTTGTTGCACCGTTGGTAATTTCTCCCGAATGGTAACATCATCATGAAAATAGAGGGTGGTCCCCACAATAATCCCCAATCCGACTTGTCCCAAAACTTTAAACCGCCCTTTTAGCCCTTCTTTATCATTCTTGAATTTTTTAATATAATCATCCAAAAACCCGATGGCTCCCATCCAAAGTGTGGTTACCACCAATAAAATGATATAGATATTATCAATTTTGGCAAACAAAATCACCGGAATCAAGGTTGCGATAATGATGATGAGTCCACCCATGGTTGGGGTTCCCGCTTTTTCTACCTGACCATCCAATCCCAAGTCCCTAATGGTTTCTCCTACTTGCTGTTTTTGCAAAAATTTAATAATGCGCTTACCGTAAATTGTTGATATCAACAACGACACAATAATCGTCATGGCCGCCCTAAACGTGATAAATCCGAAGAGGGAAGATCCGGGAAAATCAAAGTGTTGTTTTAAATATTCAAAGAGGTAATAGAGCATCTTGTATTGGTTTCTTGTTTTTGGTTTAAAGTTTCTAGTTTGCTGAAACTTTAGTTATTGGTTATTAGTTATTTTTTATTCTTATTATTTATTTCAATTTTTCCATTTTCATCCTTTGTGCTTCGTGCTTCCAACTTCAATCTATTTTCCTAGCTGTTTCAAAAATTCCTGGACTATTTTATAATCATCAAAATCGCTTTTGACGCCTTTAACTTCCTGATAGGTTTCGTGCCCTTTTCCTGCAATGAGAATGATATCATTGGGCTGTGCCATTTGACAGGCGGTTTTAATCGCTTGTTTCCTATCGGTAATGGAAACCGTTTTTTTATAATTTTGAGGTTCTACGCCCTTTTCAATATCTTCAATAATCTTTTCAGGGACTTCACTTCTTGGATTATCACTGGTGAAAATCACTTTTGTACTTAAAGCTGATGCGATATGCCCCATCTTAGGACGTTTTGTTTTATCTCTATCGCCGCCGCAACCAACTACCGTGATCAATTCTTCGTTTTTAGTGCGAATACTGTTGATGGTTTCTAATACATTTTGCAACGCATCGGGCGTATGTGCATAATCAATAATGGCGGTTATTTTATCTTCAGAAATCAAATACTGGAATCGCCCTGACACGCTTTCCAACTCGCTTATCAAACGCAGATTCTCCACCTTTTCAAGACCTAACAAATCTGCAGCAGCGTAAATAGCTAAAATATTGTAGGCATTGAAATTACCTATCAAGCGCGTCCATACCTCATTATCATTGATTTTGAGCAAGAGGCCGGTAAACTGATTTTCTAATATATGCGCCTTATAATCGGCGTAGGTTTTTAAGGCATAAGTATATTTTTTTGCTTTGGTATTTTGGAGCATGACCAAACCATTCCGATCATCAATATTGACCAAGGCAAAAGCGTCTTTCGATAAATTATCGAAGAATGATTTTTTAACATCCCTATATTCTGCAAAAGAGCTGTGATAGTCCAAGTGATCGTGCGACAGATTGGTAAAAATGCCACCTTCAAAATGAAGGCCTTCCGTCCTGTTTTGATGGATGCCGTGTGAACTGACTTCCATAAAGCAAAACTCTATGCCGGCAATACTCATCATACTCAAGTACTTATTGATGGTCAAGGAATCTGGAGTGGTATGTGTGGCGGGATATTCTTTAGTATCTACCATCACTTTAACCGTGGACAACAAACCCACTTTAAATCCGGCCTTCTTAAATAAATGATACAATAAAGTAGCTACAGTGGTCTTGCCATTAGTTCCGGTTACACCTATCAATTTTAAGTTAGTCGAAGGATTATCGTAAAAATTGGCTGCCATAAACGCCAACGCTCTACTTGCACTTTCAACTTCTATATAAGTAATGCCATTTTGCAACGTCTCTGGTAAGGCTTCGCAAATAATCGCAATGGCTCCATTTTCAATCGCCAAATCGATGTATTGATGGCCATCTGTAATTGTGCCCTTTATGGCGACAAAAACATCATCTTGCGCAATGTTTCGAGAATCGAAATCAATGGCATTGACAGGCACGCTCGTACTGCCAACTACTGAGTTGATGGTGACCTTATATAATATGTCCTTTAATTGTGCCATTATATATTTAAATAGACTTCTTGATCGCGTTTGATCTTAACGCCTTGTTCAATGGATTGCTTTTTGACCACGCCAACACCTTCGATCTTTACCTTCAATCCCATATTTTCCAAAAGCGCCAAGGCATCCATTGTTGGCATTCCGGTGACATCGGGCATGATGGTTTTATGAGTTTGCGCAACGTTATAATATTTTTCAAAATCTTTAGTAACCACCGAGTTTTGAAAATCTAAAGTTTCGACCTCATCTGTAATAGGTGTATCGGTAAATATTTTTTGTGCAATTTTTTTAAAAAC
>NZ_DATJCA010000027.1:0-15785 GCF_035515035.1 Gelidibacter sp.
GTTTTTTTGTGCGGTCCAAGCCATCATCGTGAAAAGGCCGATAAACATGGCGCCCATAAGGATACTGCCTAGAAACCATTCAGAATTTAATAAAAGGGTGACAGTAACAAATTCTTGTACACTGAGCACGCCAAAGCTAAAGGCAACAATATAATTGACTACAATAGCCTGAAAGGTATTGGCCTTAAATTTCTCGAGTAGTTTAAATACGACAAAAATTAATAGTGACGCAATGATACTGAGAACAAGGTAAATCAAAATAGATCACTTTTGGTTGACATCAATGTAGTGATGTCCTCAGTTTCTGGGTTGATATGCCAGGTATGGATGCCCAATTTGGAGGCAGAAACTATGTTTTCTTCAGTATCATCAATAAATAAGGTCTCCTCGGCTTTTATGTTGTTCTCTTTTAAAACAAATTCGTAAATATTGGCGTTTGGTTTCCTTAACTGAATTTCATGGGACAGATAAAAGGCGTCAAAATGAGCTTTAAACTCTTCGTAGAAATTCACATTTTCTTTGATCCAGTTGATATGCAACTCGTTCGTGTTGCTCAATAAAATGAGCTTATACTTTTTGTCGG
Organism: Gelidibacter sp.; assembly: GCF_035515035.1. Lineage (GTDB taxonomy): Bacteria > Bacteroidota > Bacteroidia > Flavobacteriales > Flavobacteriaceae > Gelidibacter. The sequence continues at coordinate 584 of NZ_DATJCA010000027.1, forward strand.
CCGCCAACTGTTCTAAAAACTCCAATCTGTGCAAGGGGAAATCCCTTAAGATGTAATTCCAGGAATCTAAAAGTGCATCTCTGTCATGATCTGGAAAATTGTCCATATAGAATTCCAGAAATTCATCGGTACTCATAAGGCCTTGTTCATAAAGAATATTTACGGCGTGTATTTCATCAGCGAGTTCATCAATTCCGAAGAGATTGAGCGCATTGTCCATCGCGCCTTTTTTATCTAGATTGATAAAAACATCCCCAAAATCGAATATTATATTTTTAATCATGTGTATAAAACTTTAAGGTATCGTTGATAATTTTTTCTTCTGAAAACAAACTTCCTGAAAAATGAGGTGCTTTTGTGCCAGTGGTGAAGTTTATGGTACCTTTAAAAACACGAGCTTCATCCCAAAGACCTTCATCTATGAACGTTTGAAGCGTTTGGCGACCCCCTTCAATAATGACTGAATTAATATCTTGGCTAAAAAGAATTGTGCAAATTTGTTCGGCGATTTTATCTTTTAAATCCCAATTTAGAAATTCCCGATTCACGGATGGGTGGGTGTTTTCAAAATCATCGTCATAGCTCTCCCGGTTCCCTGCTTCGTGTGTCTCACTTATTATAATTGTTTTTGCGTGGCCATCAAAAATAGCAACGTTTTTAGCCAGACGTGAATTTTTATCTAAAACAATTCGTACGGGATTTTTTCCGTTCCAATCTCTTGTTGTCAAACTCGGATTATCTTCAATTACCGTATTGGTTCCTACTAAAAGAGCTTGTTCTTCGGCCCGCCATTTATGCACTAATTGTCGTGAAAGTTCATTGGTGATCCAAACAGGTTTTTGTTCATCCCTTGTGGATGGGGAAATAAAACCATCGGCAGTTTCTGCCCATTTTAATATGATATACGGCCGTTTTTTATTGTGAAATGTGAAAAAGCGTTTGTGATGTTCTTTGACCTGCGCTTCCAAAACGCCGACAATAACGTCACATCCTGAAGCTTTTAGTTTTTCTATCCCTTTTCCTGCAACATTACTGTGTGTATCAATAGTGCCAATGACTACTTTTGGGATTTTATTGTTGATTATGGCGTCTGCACACGGCGGGGTTTTTCCAAAATGTGAACAGGGTTCTAAAGTTACATAAAGTGTTGAATTTGAAAGTAAATTCGGGTTTTTTACGCTATTTAGGGCATTCACTTCTGCGTGAGCCCCGCCGTACGGACTTGTAAAACCCTCGCCAATAATTGTTTGGTCATGCACAATTACACAACCAACCATAGGGTTTGGCGCTGTGGTGCCCAACCCATTTTTACCGATTTCAATGCAACGTTTTATATATTTTTCATGTATATTCATCCCGATAATTCTCGTGACAAAAATAACATAATATCGTGAGCAAAGCCGCTATCCTGATCAGAGAAATTAAAACTGAAGATGACATGCAAATAGCACGGGTTATTCGTGCGGTGTTGACGGAAATGGGAGTGCCGAAAGTTGGAACTGCCTATGCTGACAAAGCTCTTGATGAAATGACCGCTACTTATAATAAGGATAAAGCAACTTATTTTGTAATAGAAGATCAAGGGAAAATTATTGGCGGTGCAGGAATAGCCCAATTAGAAAATTTTGAGGGCAGTATATGTGAATTGCAAAAAATGTATTTTTTACCAGCAGCGCGAGGGAAGGGGCTCGGCACCAAAATGATGACCACTTGTTTGCAAAAGGCTAAATTGTTTGGTTATGAAAAATGCTATCTCGAAACCTTGCCTTATATGACAGATGCCACAAAACTTTATTCCAAAACTGGATTTGAACCTTTGGAAGGACCAATGGGTGATACGGGACATTATTCTTGTAATGTTTGGATGTTAAAATCTTTATAATGCTTTTAAAAACACTACGAGAACACTTTTATAGCTCATTAAAGGAGGAGTATCCAGAAACGGAAATTAAATCTTTTTTTAATTTATTGTCTGAGTGTTTTTTGAAAATGAAACCTGTGGAAGTGAGCTTGAATCTGTATGCGCCTATTTCAGGAAAGAAAACGGAAAAGTTTGAAAATGCCATCATGCGGCTTAAGAATCAGGAGCCTATACAATATATTATCGGATCGACTGAGTTTTACGGTTTGCCATTTAAGGTTACCGAAAGTACGTTGATACCAAGACCAGAAACTGAGGAATTGGTACAGTGGGTATTGGATTCTTCAACATCCAAAAGGGAAAACTTTACCATTCTAGATATTGGAACGGGAACGGGTTGTATTGCCATTTCCTTGGCTAAAAACAGATCTGACGCCACTGTCCATGCTGTAGATATAAGTAGAAAAGCCTTAACGGTGGCCAAAACTAATGCCAAGCTAAATCAGGTAGATGTGGAGTTTACGGAGTTGGATATTCTAAATTGGAATTCGGATTTTGAAAATTTGAAATTCGACGTAATTGTATCCAATCCGCCATATGTTAGGCCTTTGGAAAAATCCCAAATGAGCGACAATGTTTTGCAACATGAGCCTTCTTTGGCATTATTTGTAACTGATAATGATCCGCTTATTTTCTATAAAAAGATAGCTGAATTTTCAAAAGTAAATCTCAAGAGCAAAGGGCAACTATTTTTTGAAATCAATCAATATTTAGGACCAGAAATGGTTCAATTACTTGAAGATTCAAGTTTTAAGGATGTTGAGCTCAAAAAGGATATTTTTGGTAATGACCGAATGGTTTCTGCAACTAAATTTTCCTGACTATTTATTTTTGTAAGAGGGGATAAAACCTAACCCATTAATTGCTGATAATCTTTAGCATAGCTGCAATAACGTCTACGTTGGATGCCAGTTCTTGGCCTTCATTCAAAAAATTAGGAGTATTCATCGGGATAGTGGTGGAGGCTTTAGCTTCTGGGGATAGTACTACAGAGCAATGGGCTTCCTTGAATCCAGCGCCCTTAAAAATTAAAATATTTTTCGGATTGATTCCAGATCCCGGAAGAATTGTAAGTACGCCATCCGCCAATTGATTTAATTGATTTAATATCAGTATTCCTTTTTCTGCTGAAATTGCTTGTCCCGAAGTAAGAATACGGTCTACTTTGAGTTCCATCAACGCTTTTAAGGCGTCAAAAGGATTCGGTGTGCGGTCAAAGGCACGATGAAACGTGAAAGGCAAGGGTTTTGAGAGCTCTATCAATTCCTTTGTTCGCTCAACATCAACCGTATTATCTAAATTTAAAACGCCAGAAACAATGCCGGCACAGCCCAGTTTTTTACAGATTTGAATGTCCTGTTTCATAATTTCAAAGTCCGCTTCAGAATAGGTGAAATTGCCACTCCTTGGTCTGATGAGTACAAAAACAGGAATGCTCAAATTTTTAATGGCCAGTTTTATCAAGCCATAAGAAGGCGTAATGCCACCGACCGCCAACTCTGAACATAATTCTATACGATGGGCGCCAGCGTTTTGGGCGTTAATTGCCGATTGGTAATTGGAAGCACAGATTTCTAAGATCATGGTTATTTCTTTAATATAACGTTTACTTTCTTAACACCTGACCATCCCGATAGCTATCGGGACGGTCAGGTTGGAATTGGTGTTAATTAATTATTATTTCATCAATAAATGTCCAAGGTTTATTCCCTGCACCTTGTTTTCCTTGTGGAATCAAATTAGAATTGGGAATTCTTAAATGAATGTAACGCGTGGTTTCGTTGAGTTCGATTTTAACTTTTGCATGAGTGTTAATGCTCTCTGCGATTTCAGCTTCGGAATAGATATCATTTTGACTAATTCCATAGGCTATCTTTTTTGGAGCGTAAATCCACATCCAAGGCGCCTCATAAAATCTCGTTTCTATTGAACGGATCTCCGTTTCTTCACCTAAATCAATCGTAATCTCCAAATCGACGCCATCAAACCCCAACCATTCTTTATCGTTTACTCGTGTATCGCTTCCTGAAATTCCGTTGATCAATCCTCCAATGCCACTTCCTGAATAGGTTTTACTCGGCTGTACATTAATACTGATTTTTTTTCCAAGTGCTTTATGAGAAGTGATAGGCTGTGTAAATGTTGCGCCCTGTTTTTTGTCAGCGTCGAAAATGGCCGCTTTTATGACAAGATCCTTGTTGATTGGGATGACTCCTGAATAAACTTCCGATGTTCCATTTGGCTCGGTGCCGTCAGTTGTGTAGCGGATAGTTTTGTTCTTTAAAATCGATTTCAATTCGTAGCCACCAGTAACGGCGCCACCGTCCACTTCGTATAAATGGTTGGCATAATTAATATCCAAAGCATCCAAGCGTTGATGGAAATTGTCTACGCGCGCCACAAAGTCGGGATAGTTTTTCTTATCGGTTGGTGACCAAAGTACTTCGCTCATGGCCAGGATTCTGGGGAATGCCATATATTCCAATTGCTTTTCATTGGGGATGTATTCCGTCCAAATATTTCCTTGTCCGCCTAAAACATATTTGGATTCCTCTTTAGTTAGCTCCTCCGGAATTGGATTAAAACTATACACTTTTTCCAAGGGTAAAAACCCACCGCTGTTCGCTAATGGTTCATTCTCGTTGTCAGATTGTTTGTAATCAAAATAACAATGCGAAGTTGGCGTCATGATCACATTGTGGTGCTGTTTTGCAGCTTCTATTGCGCCTTGTGTGCCACGCCATGACATGACCGTGGCATTAGGAGCCAAACCACCTTCCAAAATTTCATCCCAACCAATAATCTGTCGGCCTTTACCATTCAGATATTTTTCTATTCTTGTGATAAAATAATTTTGGAGTTCATGTTCGTCTTTTAAACCTTCCTCTTTAATGCGCTGTTGACAATTAGGACATTTTTCCCAATGTGTTTTGGGCGCCTCGTCACCTCCAATATGAATATATTTACTAGGGAAGAGCTCTAAAACTTCATCCAATACATTTTCTAAAAACTCGAAGGTTTCATCTTTGGAGCAGAAGATGTGGTCAAAAACACCCCAAGTTTCGGCTACTTTAATCTGCTCGCCGGAACAGCCCAATTCTGGGTATGCTGAAATAGCGGCTTGTGCATGACCTGGCATTTCTATTTCAGGAATAATGGTCACATGACGCCTTCGGGCATAGGCCACAACGTCTTTAATCTCTTCTTGCGTATAAAAGCCACCATAGCGTTTGCCGTCAAATTGTTGCGGATCGGCATTGTAACTGCCAATAAGTGTTTGATCCCTAAAAGCGGCAATCTCTTGAAGTTTTGGATATTTCTTGATCTCAATCCGCCAACCTTGGTCTTCAGTAAGGTGCCAGTGAAATGTATTCATCTTAAGCATGGCCAACGCGTCAATATATTTTTTGATAAAGTCCACCGAAAAGAAATGGCGACCTACATCCAAATGCATGCCTCTATGTTTAAATTGTGGTGCATCCTTAATAGTTACACACCCAATGGTAATGCTTTCATGATTAAATGTACCATTTTCTAAGTCTGTGGGAAGCAGTTGCCGTAAAGATTGTACTGCGTAAAAAGCACCGTGATCGGTTTTTGCCCTAATTTCAATCTGTTTTGGTGAGATGGTCAATTGATAGCCTTCGTCATTCACTATGCTTTCGTCCTGAATAAAGCTTATTTTATTGTTCTCCTGTAACTTAATTGAACTGCCAGTTTCTATAAATTCCTTCAAAAAAGTGGCTGAGACCTTAAAATTGTCATCAAATGACATCCCGACTGAATTGTCCAGAAAAAACTCTCCTCTAGTGGTTTCCAAATGATCGGGCATTGGAAGGATTTGTGGCATTGGATGTTTAGTCTTTGGAGAGTCGCAGTTATATAAGAATGAAATAAAAACTATAAGTACGGCTATTTTCTTGATGTGCATTTTAGTATATTAGAGGCCTAAAGATAAAGGAAAAAAGACAATTTACCTCTCAATAAACCCAATGGATATTCAAGAACAAATTTTAAAGCTTAGAGACGAACTTAATCAACACAACTACAATTATTACGTTCTTGATCAACCCACAATTACGGATTATGATTTTGACGTTAGATTAAAAGAATTGCAAGCGTTGGAGGATGCACATCCGGAATTTGCCGACGCACATTCGCCAACCAAACGCGTAGGTGGAGCAGTTACCAAAAGTTTTAAAACGGTGGTGCATGATCATCGAATGTATTCTTTGGATAATTCCTATTCTAAAGAGGATCTCCTAGATTGGGAATCGCGGGTCAAAAAAATGATCGACGGTGACGTACAGTTTGTTTGCGAGTTAAAATATGATGGCGCGTCCATAAGTTTGACCTATGAAAATGGGACCTTGCTGAAAGCCATAACGAGAGGAGATGGCGTGCAGGGCGATGATGTGACCGCCAATATCAAAACCATCAGATCAGTGCCCTTACGTTTAAAAGGCGATTATCCGCCAAGATTTGATATTAGAGGAGAAATTGTGCTGCCTTTTGAGGGCTTTATTAAAATGAATGAAGAGCGTATTGAAATAGGCGAGGAGCCCTATCGAAATCCTAGAAATACAGCATCGGGTAGTTTAAAGCTTCAGGATAGTGCTGAAGTTGCAAAACGACCTTTGGAATGTTTGCTTTATAATATCACTGGGAATAATTTAAACCTCAGCACACAATTTGAAAGTTTGGAGAAGGCACGTTCCTGGGGGTTTAAAGTGCCTAAAGCGGCCGCCTTGGCAAACTCAATTGAAGAGGTGCTGGAGTTTATCGATTATTGGAATGTTCATAGACATGAATTGCCCTATGAAACCGATGGCGTTGTGGTTAAAGTAAACGATTTGCATCAGCAGGATGAATTGGGCTATACGTCAAAATCGCCACGATGGGCTATTGCCTATAAGTTTAAAGCAGAGCAGGTATCAACTCTCCTAAATGAAATAACCTATCAAGTAGGACGAACGGGAGCCATTACTCCCGTGGCCAATCTAAAACCGGTGGAATTGGCCGGGACGACGGTTAAGCGCGCTTCATTGCACAATGCAGATCAAATAGAAAAACTGGATATAAGAGAAGGGGATACTGTTTTTGTTGAAAAAGGGGGTGAGATCATTCCAAAAATCATTGCAGTAGATTTAACAAAACGACCTCTAGACTCTCAGCCTACACACTATATTGAACACTGTCCGGAATGTGGAACAGAACTGGTCAGAAATGAAGGTGAAGCACAACATTATTGCCCGAATTATAATGGTTGCCAACCTCAAATTATAGGTCGCATCCAACATTTTATATCTAGGAAAGCAATGGATATTGAAGGATTAGGCGGTGAAACAGTGGCTTTATTGGTCAAGGAAAACCTAATTCACGATTATTCTGATTTGTATGCGCTGAAGAAGGAAGAAGTGATTCATTTGGAACGAATGGCAGAAAAAAGCACAGACAATTTAATAAATGGTATTGAAGTTTCTAAAAGCGTTCCATTTGAACGTGTTCTTTTTGCACTCGGAATCAGATTTGTTGGTGAGACCGTAGCAAAAAAGCTGGCCACACATTACAAAAGTATAGATAATTTAGCTTTAGCTACAATTACGGATCTGGTAACCGTTGATGAAATAGGAACGCGAATTGCCGAAAGCGTGGTCGCTTTCTTTAATTCAGAACAGAATCAAAAAATTATTGAGCGTTTGAAAAACTTTGGGGTGCAGTTGGAGATTTGTGCTGAAACATTAGCCAATCAAACCAATATACTAAATGGTCAGATTTTTGTTGTTTCTGGTGTATTCGAATCCGTTTCAAGAGATGAACTGAAAAAATTGATTGAAGATAATGGTGGAAAGGTTTCGGGCTCGATATCTAAAAAAACAAGTTATATTATTGCTGGAGAAAATATGGGACCAAGTAAAAGGATTAAAGCAGAGCAGTTACAGGTTCCAATAATTTCCGAATATGAGTTTAAAGAGTTTTTAGAGTAGAATTCTTACAAATTAATTAATTTCATCGATTAAATGCATTTTTATTCGTTTAATTGCTCTTATTGGTTATATTTGTCTGATTAATAATTTATTAAAATGAGTATGCAGAAAAGTTTAATCGGTGTATTGATTGCTCTTTCAGTAGTGTTTATGGGCTTTCAAATTTTTGGATTGGAGGTTGAAGCGGCTGGGGTAAGAGCCTCGTTGATGATACTTTTAACAGTGCTCTATTACATAAGGGTTGATAATAAACGTGTTCTCTTTTTTTTGTTTTTAATCACATTTTCCATTGCGGAAATTCTAAACTTTGTGGGTTGGCAAGTTCCTGTCGTTCCAAACCACGGCATTGACTATCTTTACTATACTGTAAATTCATTGTATATTTTAGCTTACCTATTCTTGACATTACAGATTTTAATCTCAATGACCTTGGTTGAGATTTTAAGAAAATTTCCATTTCATCTTATTATTTTAATTTTACTTGATGTTTTTTGTGTTATAGTGGTTACTAATACAGCCATAGATCGATTAAACTATTATGAATATTTTGTGGAACTTATTTATAATTCGGTCATTATGATTTTATTGACCGTAGCACTTATCAATTACATTCATAAGGATGATAAAAAGTCCATCAATCTATTGATTGGATCCATATTTATCTTTTTTTCAGAGGTGATCCAGTTGGCATATTTTTACGTGTCAAACATTAATTTACTGAATGTGTTTTGCTCTCTCTTTCTTGTACTAGCCTTTGTGTTTTTCTATTTGCAATCAAGGCTCTCTTATGAACCCCAAAAAGAATCTTTGTATCGCGATTTAGTGGCTTAAACTTATTCACATTCGGGAATAGTTATGTTGGCTTCAGATTTTATAACAATACTGGAGTGCTTGGAAGTTGACATTAAGCTCCTTTATCCATTTTGACTCACCTCTCCAATTAACTCGAGCTTCTAGAGCCAAAATTATGATTTCTCAAAAATTTAATTGTTCTTAAGGTAGGTTCGGTATGGAGTCTTTTTAATAAATACTATTGAAATGCTTGTCAAGAGTCACATGGTCTTCGCTTTAATTATAGAGCCGAGAATGAAATTTTAACAGTATTATCGATGAAGTACATTAAAACAAGGATTAAAGTCGATTTATTTGTTATATTTGTCCTACCTACTTATACAAATCTATCATGGAAAGATGGCATGCCTTGTGCCCAAATTGGGCACTCACTTTATTTTTTGTTTTAATTGTTACGCTCAATGTGCTGTGCTCTTATTATGGTTTTTCTGTAGTCACCAAAACCATGACTTTAAGTACAGTCCCAATAGTGCTTATCCTCTATTTTTACAAGCAAAGAATAATGGCAAATATATTTTCGGTTATTTTTGCGCTCTATTTTTTAGGAATTATATTTAATGCCTTTGACCAATTCAGTCTCTCCACGAAATTTTCGGAATGGTGCTTTACCGGTGCTTATTTATTGATGGTCTTTGTGATGTTAGGAAAGTTAAAAGGCGTGAAACTTGAGGGTTTCGTGTCATGGTATTTGATAGTTGTTTTTTTTATAAGCACCTATTTTGTCTTTCTTTTATTTACCGGTTTGAAAGGCAGTTTTCAAGATACTGTAATATTATCCTTAATGGTAAGTAAAGGTGTGGTGCTATTGGTCATGGCCTTTTTGGCTTTTGCCATTTATTTGAGTAAGGAGACAGCGCAATCCATCATATTCTTAACGGTGGTATGTTGCTTTATTTTTTCTGATGTATCAGGTTTTATTACAACTTCTTATGTTCAGTTCTGGTTATTTGAAGCGGTTCAAAGCATATTTCAGAGTATCGGGCTATTTATGGCCTGCATTTATGTTTATAACCATCATCAACCTGCAACGAGAATTAATGGAAGAAAAGTTTTCAAGTCAATTTCTCACTCCAGTCAAATGTCCGTTCAATCTTAAACTAAAATGGAAACGCCTTCCGAAGATTTATTTTTGGCACTGTCAAAATAGAAGTCAATTTTTCCGAGATTAATTCCAAAGCAGCCCACCTGGTTGACCAATACATTTTTGTCGATAATGTTTTTTACAATGGTAGGTTTTTTAAGGAAGGTATGTGTATGGCCTCCAATTATCAAATCAATATCCTTGGTAGCTGCGGCCAATGAAAGATCGCTGGGTTTTTCGGGATTATTACGATAGTTGTAACCTAAATGTGACAAGCAGATAATGAGATCGCATTTTTCATTTTCCTTTAATATTCGTGTCATGTCTTGTGCAATCTCAATAGGATTAAGGTATACTGTTTCTTTGTACATGTTTTTGTCCACCAATCCGTGAAGCTCGATCCCCAAACCAAAAACGCCTATTTTAATCCCGTTTTTTATAAATACCTTATAGGGTTTGGTATGCGTATCGATGATGGTATTTGAAAAATCATAATTGGCACTGATGAAATCAAACTTGGCATGGGGCAATTGGGCATACAAACCTTCAAGACCATTGTCAAAATCATGATTTCCAAGAGTTGCCGCATCGTATTTTAACATACTCATGAGTTTAAATTCCAGTTCACCTCCGTAATAATTAAAATAGGGTGTGCCTTGGAAAATATCGCCTGCATCCAATAATAAAGTATGTGGATTTTCGGCTCTAATGCCTTCAATCAAGCTCGCTCTTCTAGCAACACCTCCTTGATTGGGGTTTCTGCCGTCTTGAGGTCCAAAAGGATCAATGTGACTGTGTACGTCGTTGGTATGTAAAATGGTAATCTTTTTTAGGTTGCTAGAAAATGATTGCAGACCAAATCCTCCCAGTCCCACCAAAGCCGAGGCAGCTGCTGTTTGTTGAATGAATTCTCTTCTTTTCATGTGTTAATGTTTATTGTTTTTTAATGGTCGCATGCTGTTCGCCATTAATGATCCCCATGCGTCATAAAATCTTGGGCATCCTCGTTTCATAACTTCAAAAAATATTAATCCTTTAACTGAATGAATCGGTCGTCAACTACAGGATTGATGGTATCCGTTTTCATAAAATAATCAATAAGGGCATTTCTTATTTTATAATCCAACACAATCACCTCTTCACTTCCTTTAAAAAAGTCCATGCCATCCCCACCATTAATAAGATAATCATTGGTGGCAACATAGTAGGTCTTCTTAAAATCAACTGGGATTTGATTGACTGAACTTTCAACCAGCTGGCCATCTTTGTCCAAAACTATTTTTAATTTCGAAATAGGATGAGCTCGTTTAGCCTTAGCTAAGTAATCTAAAAGCTCCTTTACGTTAGATCCGGGCAATTTTGAAACCACAATAGAGTTTTCAAATGGCATTAATTCGAACGCCGTTCTTTTGGAAATTGGGCCTTTTGAAATGATGGATCTGATCCCGCCATGATTCATAAGAACAAAGTCGATATGTTCTCCAGTTCTTTTGAAAAAAATAGGGTCGGCTTCGTCATAAATCACGTCTGCCAGTAAATTGCCAATGGCCGTATTGAGATAGCCGTCGGATTTGGAATAGGTATCAACCGAATAGCCCAAAATACTGTCCAAATCCTTGTTAATATTTTCTCTATAGGGTTTAACGAAGTCTTCAATACTAGCTACAGACTGTAAACTATCATTGATGTTTATGTTTTTACCTTCAATTTTGAAAACATCTGTTGGAGTTTTGCAAGACATGCCCAAAAGGAGTCCTAGAACCAGAAAAAGATTTTTAAAATTCATTGAATAACTTCTAAGATGTTAATAGATAAATGTATTGTGTTCGTTACCTTTGCCAAAACAAAAGTAAATGATTTTAAAGGCATTTAAGGAAAAATCCAATCAAAAATTCCTCAGCAAGCTGCTAAGTTCTAAAAACTCTGCAATAAGTAGTAATAAGATACAATCTATTGGCGTTATTATTGACGCAGCCGAATTTTCTGATGCTGAAGTCTTTAAGAATCTCTTCCACGAAATGGGTATCCAATTGCCCAAAATCAAAATTGTTGTCTTTGTTGAAGATGAGAAAAAAACGGAGCGCTTATGGGGTAATTATTTCAGTAAAAAGGATTTTGGCTGGAGAGCAAACATAAAGCACGCAGAGCTTAAGACGTTTTTGGAAACTGAATTTGATGCCCTTTTAGGATTTTACAAAACCGATGCTTTAGAGTTGAAAATGGCCACCGCACTCTCAAAGGCCAATTTTAAAATAGGATTATCAGGCATTGATGATCGGTTGTTTGATTTTATATTGGACGTCGGAATTAATGATTTCGAGGTATTTAAAATTGAACTTAAAAAGTATCTAACCATATTAAATAAAATATAATGACAAAATTCCTTGGGACAGGTGTGGCGCTGATCACCCCGTTCAAAACTGATTTGAGTATTGATCATAATGCTCTGGCAAACATTGTCAATTATAATATTGACAACGGCACAGAGTATTTGGTTATTTGTGGAACCACTGCAGAAAGTGTGACCCTATCAAAACAGGAAAAGAAGGACGTCATTGCTACCATAAAGAAAGCTAATAATGGCAGATTGCCATTGGTTTTGGGTATTGGAGGTAATAATACCGCTGAAATTATTGAAGAGATCAGATCTACAAACTTGGATGAAATTGATGCTATTCTGTCGGTTTCTCCTTATTATACTAAACCGACTCAAGAGGGGGTCTATCAGCATTTTAAAGCTATTTCTGAGGCGTCACCAAAACCCATCATACTTTATAATGTGCCAGGACGCACGTCATCAAACATGTTGCCGGCAACTACGTTAAGGCTCGCCAATGATTTTAAAAATATCATTGCCATAAAGGAAGCAGGAAATAATGTGGCACAATATTTACAATTGTTAAAAAATAAACCTGACGATTTTTTAATCATTTCAGGAGATGATGATTTGGCCTTAGGTGTGGTTTTGGCCGGTGGCGCTGGAGTTATTTCAGTATTAGGGCAGGCTTTGCCTAAAGATTTTTCCACTATGATCCGTCTAGGACTGGAAGGTAAAGCAAAAGAGGCCTATAAGCTTCACTTTAAATTGATGGAGGTTACCGCACAGATTTTTGAAGAAAACAATCCCGCAGGAATCAAGGCCATTTTTGAGGCTCTGGGATTGGCACAAGATACTGTAAGACTACCTTTGGTTGTCGCATCAGACGTATTAAAAGAAAAAATTAAAAAATCTGTCGCACTTCTCAAATAAATAATAAACGTTAAATTTTACTTAAACGTCTCTGTAGCCTAAATTCAACACTTATTTTAGCTTGAAATTTTTATTTTATAATACGTTATAAATGTGTATTTTTGCATTCTGTTTAAAAATGTCGAAGTGCTGTTAAAACTTTACCTTATCTATGACCATATTTAATCAGGCATTACAACTAAACAATACAAAGAAGAACAATTCTTGGATGAAAAACATTTGTTATACTTTATTGCTCACTTTAGTACTGTCTTCTTGTAGCGAATATCAAAAGGCATTAAAATCTGAAGACATTGCTACAAAATTCAAAATGGGTACAGAACTTTATGATGCCGGTAAATTCGCCAAGGCCAATAAATTGTTTGCACAAATTGCTCCACAGTACAGAGGGAAGCCCCAAGCGGAAAAGTTGATGTATATGTATTCCAATTCATTTTATATGATGAAGGATTACTACTTGGCAGGCTATCATTTTGAACGTTTTGAAAGCCAGTATCCAAAGAGTGAAAAAGCTGAAGAGGCGCTATTTTTAGCCGCTAAAAGTTTTTATATGTTGTCCCCGGTATACAGCAAAGAGCAAAAGGAAACCGTGACAGCCATTGAAAAACTTCAGATGTTTATCAATAAATTTCCAGAATCAGAGTATTTGCCACAAGCTAATAAATTAATTCAGGAACTGGATTTTAAATTGGAAAGGAAAGCTTTTGAAATAGCTAAACTTTATAACAAAATAGCGAACTTTGAATCAGAAGATTACGAAGCGTCAATTAAAGCCTTTGATAACTTTCTTTTGGACTATCCAGGGACAACCCTTAGGGAAGAAGCTATGTATTACAGATTTGATTCTGCCTACAAATTGGGAATCAACAGTGTGGAACATAAACGTGAAGGCCGTTTAAATACCGCTATTAAATATTACAATTCGTTTTATAAGGCTTATCCAGAATCTAAATTTGGGTCTGAAGCAGCAAAAATGAATACCGAATTGCAAACCGCACTTCAACACTATAGTATAAAAAGTTAATTAAATAGAAATGATGAATTTAAAAAAGACTGATGCTCCAGTAAGTACTATTACTTACGACCGTAATGAGATTGATGAGCCAACAGGAAATATCTACGAGGCTATTTCTGTTATTTCAAGAAGAGCTGAACAGATCAATACGGACATCCGTAGAGAGCTTGTTGATAAGCTTGAAGAATTTGCGACCTATAATGACAGTCTTGAAGAAATCTTCGAAAACAAAGAGCAAATTGAAGTATCTAAGTTTTATGAAAGATTACCAAAGCCGCATGCGCTTGCAGTTCAAGAATGGTTGGACGATAAAATTTATTTCAGAAATACTGAAGACGATATCAAAGAAGCATAATTACTATGTCAATTTTAAGCGGCAAAAACATACTTGTGGGCATTACTGCTGGTATTGCTGCTTATAAAACAGCAAACCTTGTTAGGTTATTTATAAAGGCAGGCGCTCACGTAAAGGTCGTGATGACGCCTGCTTCTAAAGACTTCATTACACCTTTAACCCTTTCAACCTTATCTAAAAATCCAGTTCATTCTTCATTTGTCAATGACGACGATGAAAATGCTGTGTGGAACAACCACGTAGAACTTGGGTTATGGGCCGATCTTTTTATCATAGCGCCCGCAACAGCAAATACTATGGCAAAAATGGCCAATGGTGTTTGTGACAATTTATTGATGGCCACTTATCTCTCAGCCAAATGTCCTGTTTATTTTGCACCAGCAATGGATTTGGACATGTACAAACATAAAAGCACCTTGAATTCTTTTAATACTTTGAAGGGTTTTGGCAACATCATGATTCCTGCAACGAGTGGTGAATTGGCAAGTGGATTGGTAGGTGAAGGTAGAATGGCAGAACCAGAAGATATCGTCGCCTTCATTGAGAAAGATATTTTAGGACAATTGCAATTATATGGGAAGAAAATTCTTATTACAGCAGGACCAACCTATGAGGCTATTGATCCTGTCCGTTTTATTGGGAACCATTCCAGCGGTAAAATGGGTTTCGAAATTGCAAAAGCGGCCGCCAATCTTGGTGCCGAGGTCATTTTAATTACAGGTCCAACACATCAAAAAGTAG
>NZ_DATJCA010000028.1:0-4187 GCF_035515035.1 Gelidibacter sp.
CTCCCAAAACCCAGAACTTCTTTCGGCCTTTCTCTAAAAAAGACCATAATAAGTAGCCTGAAAGCAAAACAAACACCCCATTAAATATCAAATGCTCTGTCCACCCCAAGGTCTCCAATACCCCACCACAAGAACAAGGCACAAAATCAGTAAAGTTCAGGATGATAACTATATAAGTCGTAAACATGACCATCATGGCAAAAAAACCATATAGAGCAATACGTTTGGTGCGCTTAAACACTAAGAGAAGCGATATAAGCAACTCCAACAATGGCACTCCAATGGCTACCGGTTTGGCATAAGCACTCAATAACGGAGATTGCCCCAACTGGGTTTCAAAAGTTTCAAAATCCATCAATTTGCTTACGGCGGCATACACAAATAAGAACGCACACAAATAAATGCCAATCTCTACGAAGTAGTTTCTCAATATGTTCCATTTCAATTTCATAACCTGAATCTTAAGTAGGAATAAAATTCGTGAATTGTAATGTTTTCAAAAGGATAACCGATAGTCTCAGAGGGAGTAGAATCAATTTGAATCTTGAATCTTAAATTTTGAATCGGGATTACTTCCTCAAAGCCATCGGCGTGACGCCATATTGCTTTTTAAATGCTTTCGAAAAATGGGACATGTTTTTAAAGCCGATCATTTGAGCAATTCCTTTCACCGGCAGGCTTGTATTCTGCAGTAGCATTCTGGCTCGTTTTAAGCGCTCTTGGGTCAAAAAACGGTAAACAGAAGTACCATACAATTGCTTAAAGCCATTTTTTAATTTGTGCTCATTGGTACCAAATTCATGGGCCAAAACCCGTAACCCAGGAAGCGGTTGTGAAATGTTCTGGAGAATACAGTCCCGGACGCTCTGAATAATTCGAACATCCTTTTCATTGGATAGTTTAAAGCGAGGGTTTGATTTCACACGAGATCTTAAATCTCCTGATGCTAATAGGGCCTTGATTCTATCTTCTATAAACAATCTGTTCAGTGAAGTCTCAAAGGTGGTCACCAAAATAAAAGATACAGACCATTCCTCTATGAAAACGGTACTAAAAGCACAAGTGCATCTTTTGGTTAACGCCCCCTGAACCTTAAAAGAAAGGTCATGTATCCCGTGATAATTACCCTTATAAAGTAGATCGCGCGCAATCAATTGCCAGCTTGACAATGATTCTGCCGTTAACAGATCAGAAAAAGGAGCCTTTATTAACACATCAAATTCCTGTCCCAATAACGTATGAACGGTGTTGTTGACATACCGCACTTGAAAACCGGTATCCAGAACAAATAGCATATGTACATATTCCTTGATGGCCTCCGGCGAATCCAAATACCCTACATACCGCTAGGTATCGGCCAGCTCCTCCACCAGAAGGTTGGTCGTCATAAGCACCAATTCAATATCATCATCTTCCTCTGAACGTTCTATTTGATAGGATCCCCCTCCAACAATCAATGTCATGAGCAACCGTTGGATTTGCTGTAGTCGATGTTTATTAAACGGACTTTGCATCAGCGATAGGATTTTAGAAAATGCATAGCCTCATATTGGTTTTCAAACAACTGAGTCGGAATGAGCGGTTTGCTCCGGTGGATATAAACACGCAATAGCGCCTCTATAATCGCTCTTGTGTCAACCATTGCTACAGCTTTTAATAAAAACGAACCTTCATTCGCAAGATAATCCCGTGCCGATTTATCAGCATCCTTTATACCTTGAAGATTGCACAATACCGGATAACAAACGTCTTGTTGATAATGAAGTCGCTCATTTACCACAATTTTTGCCGTACTATAATCAAGGATAGGAAGTGGTTTATATACAAAAATAAGAATGCCATCTGCCATCCAAATTTTAGAGTAAGTGGTCTCTTTCATAAGCATGAAGATTGATTGGAGCCTCTAACTTATGAAAAAAACCAATCCGTTTAACGCAAAAAACTCATAACACTTTTTAAATCAAAGTTTTACAGGAAATTAAGCTGGTTTTTTGCTCTAAGGGAGATTTTCTATTCCCAAAGGGATTAACAAGGAAAAATGATATCTCATAATTATAAACATCACATATTATTTTATAGTTTCCACTACAGAATTAGATTACTTATAAACAACAATAACCTGATAACCAATTATTCTGCAATAACAATAGCTTAAAAAACACCTAACAAAAAGATTTAAAAAAGATTCCTAAACCCAAACCTAATCCTGCTCCCATGACTAAATCAAAAACCTACCCATCCGACTACCTGCCCGTCCACCTACCCGGCGGCGCATAGGTAAAGCTAAACACAAGACCGACCATCCGTAACTTTCGAGGAAAATGTATTCCGAAAACTCTAAACGGATCACTGCCAACTGCTGCCTATCAACTGAAGACTGTTGACTGCTGACTGAAGACTGCCAACTGCCGACTCGCCCGAACGTATCATTTTCTACTGGAATTAGTTCGGGCCAACGGTACGGGCGGGCTGCCGACCGCAGACTGCCATTAACTTTTTCACTTTAAAAAATAATCTTCTGATGCAAAGAATTTGTATTTACAGTAAGGATATTTGTTGGATAACGGGAAAGAGCGAACGTTATGCAAGAGACATTATGCGCGACATTCGGCTACTGCACAAAAAAAAGAAACACCAATTGATCACCATTGCCGAAGCATGCGATTATTTGGGATTGCCGTATGATCAGGTCTGCGACCTGCTCAACCGAAGAACATAACATCGCTGGCGCGGGCCTCCCACTCGTGTCCATACTTTCCTTTTTTCAGAAAAACAACCCAAGACTGCATTCTTCGTAGCCATAACGTAGGCGGAAAGACTGAAAACTGTGACTGAAGACTGCCTACTGCAGACTGAATACTGCATACTGCTTAACCGCTGGCGCGTGCTTCCCCGCCCATGAATGTTGACCGTCATTCGTTATTCAAAATCAAAACTCTTCATTCGTTAATCGTTAATCGTTAATTAAAACCTGTTTAACTCTAAACCCTGAACTCTGATGAACTTCCCTGATTAGCGTTGACCGTTATTCGTCATTCAAAATCAAAACTCTTCAATCGTTAATCGTTAATTAAAAACTGTTTAACTCTGAACAACCAATCTCCCCCATAGATACTCTATAGATACTCCATAGATACTCCATGGATAGAGCATGGCACAAGCAATTCGGCAAAAAGGGTAATAAATGGTAAAAAACGGCAAATTTGAAAAATGTGGCAAGAATGAGTTAGGGATACAAAAAACTAAAAACTACATCAAAAAGGAGATAAAACTGAAGAACCATTCCATTTCAGCAACAAACCGCCATAGCGGCAACAATGGTAAACCACCAAAGAGCTTTCCCAATAATTTAGCCTCGGATCCAAACCTGGATATATAAAAACAGCGGCCGATGTTTTGCGCGCCCAGGTGCTGGATACCAAACAAACAAATTGTATAATCCGAGGACAATAAATCCTGTCCTCACAAAAATTAAAATTATGGCAAAATTAAAAAGCTTAATCAAGGTCGAAGGAACTCTGGACGACCTTACCTTTTACAAGGGCAGAGAAGGGTATTTAGTACGCACCAAAGGTGGCGTAAGCAAATCACGAATGGCTAAAGATCCAGCGTTTGCAAGAACCCGTGAAAATGGTTCAGAATTTGGAATGGCAGCAACCAGCGGAAAAATGCTGAGGCGCGCCATTCTGGATCTGATGGTCGATGCAAAGGACGGTTTGGTAACTTCACGACTGACCCGTGTAATGTCATTGGTCAAAAACGAAGATGCCATCAGTCCACGCGGCGAACGCAATGTGGCTGTGGGAATTACCACACCACAAGGGCAATTGGCCTTAAGAGGCTTTAACTTCAACAACAGAGCCATTTTGAGCGCTGTGGTATTGTCGGACATCAATTTGGACACAGCAACGGGCGAGATAGTGATCGCCGATTTTACGCCTGCCCAAAGAATGTATGCTCCGGAAGGTTCCACCCATGTAAGTCTAATCTCAGGATTCCTGAATATAGACTTCACTACGGGCGACAAGGACCTGAGGTTAAGTCCGATTACAAACTTGCCTATTGATCACACCACGGCAACAGTAACCTTGACGCCTTCCGCAGTTCCTATTGGAGCAGGGGCACAATGTTATTTTCTGAAGGTGGCGTTTTATCAAGAAGTCAACGGTATCCAGTACCCATTGAAC
>NZ_DATJCA010000029.1:0-40784 GCF_035515035.1 Gelidibacter sp.
ATTTATCCTCTCTATTTTTATTTCGAATCCATTGTTGTCCAATGCGCTTGGTGTGGAAATCCCTAGTTTTCATGTAGGATTGATTGCCTTTGGATTGCTCTACTCGCCTATTTCGGAATTGACTGGATTTGTGATGAACCATTTTTCTCGAAAATTCGAATACCAAGCAGATGATTATGCCAAAAACACCTACAAAAGCGAACCTTTAGTAAGCTCTTTAAAAAAGCTTTCAAAAAACAGCTTGAGCAATTTAACCCCGCATCCTGCGTATGTTTGGGTGCATTACTCGCATCCGACACTTTTGGAACGGGTGAGGAATTTGAGGAAATAATAACTATATCGAACAAGAAAAATGCCTGAGAAATATTAAGCGGATCTAATTAGAATCAAATTCAGCATGAGATTGTATAAGAGAATTACTTACATCAAAAGATTATTTCTTCATAGATTTAAACAAAAATCAAATTCCTCTTAGAATTTAAATCATTAACCCCATAAGTGCCACTTTCAACATTCCTTTTTTCACTTGTGACTTTAGCTACAAGGCTGAAAAGGAATAAAATATTTATAATTATCATTCCTTACCATGAAAAGAATTAATTGCATTTTGAAAATCAACTTATGTATGCTATTTTTATTTGCATCAACACCTCAACTGTTTTCACAAGCAACTTCCTTAAAAGTAATCCCAGAAGTTCAAAATTTTGTATCTAAGTCTGGAGATTTCACACTTCCAAATTCTATCCAAATTAAGGTCAATACCAGCAAAAACGACAGCCTAATGTCGATAGCAATGCAATTAAAAGAGGAATTGCAAACCATGTTTCAAATGGATGCAAGCATTTCAACTACCTCAGCAATGAAAGCAACTTCAAAAAATGAAATTCTATTAGCTTACAGCAATACTACTCTTAAAAATAATGAAGCGTATACACTAGATGTAGATACTACAACAGGTGTAACCATTTCCGGAGCTTCCAGAACAGGTGTGTTTTGGGCAACCCGTACGCTTTTACAACTTACTGAAAACCATAAAAACGAAATCCCTTCTGGATTAATAACAGACTATCCTGACTATCCAAATCGTGGATTTATGTTAGATGTTGGAAGAAAATTCTTTTCTATCGATTATTTAAGAGATTATGTAAAGATTTTGGCTTATTACAAGATGAATGAATTCCATGTTCATTTAAATGACAATGGTTTTAAATCTTATTATGATTATGACTGGTCTAAAACTTATGCGGCTTTTCGATTAGAAAGTGAAACCTATCCTGGATTGGCTGCCAAGGATGGCCATTATACAAAAGATGAGTTTCGAAACTTGCAACTTTTAGGAATGCAGCACGGTGTGAATGTGATCCCGGAAATAGATATCCCAGCCCACTCTTTAGCATTTACGCGCTATAATCCCATGTTGGAAGCTTCTACTCCTTATGCTAATGATCATTTAGCAATTCTTGATGATAAAAAACTTCCTATGATCTATGATTTCTTTAATAAACTTTTTGATGAATATATCAAAGGCGAAAACCCGGTCTTTGTTGGACCTGATGTCCACATTGGAACGGATGAATATATCAAGGAAGGTAAAGGAAGAGATGTGGACAATGTACAAGCCACAAGATTTCGTGAATTTACGAATCATTATTTAAATTATATTGCCAATTTGGGTAAAAGACCTCGACTTTGGGGTGGATTGGAATGGTTAAAGGACCAACCCTTAACCGAAGTAAAACCTGCTGGAAACGCCATTATGAATGCCTGGAGTAAAGATTGGGTAAATGCAGAAAAAATGCTCGAAGAAGGTTTTGAAATCATTTCCACACCTGATACTTGGTTGTACATTGTACCTGCTGCAGGATATTACAGAGATTTCTTGGACATCCCATGGATCTACCAAAACTACAGGCCAGAAAAAGTGAATACCATTCTCACCTTACCGGAATTTCAAAAAGGTCTTTTAGGTTCTACTTTTGCAGTGTGGAACGATATTACGGAAAATGGAATTTCTCAACTGGATGTGCATTATCGTACCATGCCTGTAATAAAAGCTTTTGGCACAAAAAACTGGAAGGTTTCACCTCAAAAAACACTGGAATCTTATGAAGTTTTAGCCCACGGATCATCTGACGGTCCTGGCATAAATTTGAGTGGCCAGTATACTCAAGAAAGTTTAAAAAGCATAGCCTCAACAGTGGGGCAATCGCCCCTTTCTTTTAATGGTAAACAAGAAATAAAATTAGGCGGCACCAATTTGGGATATACATATGACGTGTCTTTTGATATCAAACCCCAAGATAACAACACCAACAATGCAATTGTTTTCCAAAGTGACTATGCAGTCCTCACCTTAAATACGGAAGGAACTGGCAAATTAGGCTTCTCTCGTGACGGTTTTACTTATAGCTTTAATTTTGTACCTAAAAACAACGTGTGGCAAAATCTTCGGTTGGTTGGTGACTACAAAAGTGTAAAGCTTTTTGTTGATGGTGAAGAAACCGACTATTTAACAGCGTATAAAAAAACTGAAGGACTTCCAAATGGCTTCAATTTTCAACAAACATTAACCTTTCCATTAGATAAATTAGGGGCTATCAATAACGGTTTCACCGGAGAAATTAAAAACCTAAAATTAGCCTTAATCAATCCTGAAAAGCCGAAAGAAGTTAAAAAGCAATAAGGTTTCTGACCCAATCGGTTCGTATTACTCGTAAATTGAAGATTAAATCTAAGAATTGGAGATTTATAAAAAATTCAAACATATATGAAAAAAGAGGTGTTGATCATATTAGGCAGTCCAAATTCACCTTCCGGAAAACTAAGCGGTATTTCCCAAAGCAGATTAAATTATTGTGTCAATCACTATCAGCCAGGACACCTTATCCTTTGCACGGGAGGCTGGGGCGCACATTTTAACACTTCAGAACATGCACATGCCTCATTGGCAAAACAGTATTTTATTGAAAACGGAATTCCAGAAGTCGCTTTTTTAGATTTTGCTTTATCAGGAAACACCGTTGAAGATGCTGTTAAAGCTAAAGAAATCCTATCTAAATTAGAAAACATTGACTTGACAATTATTACTTCAGATTACCATATCAATAGAGTAAAACTGATTTTCAATGAAATATTAAAAAATTATTCGATGGATTTCATTGGTGTAGAAAGTAATCTGGACAAGGATGTTTATGATGCATTAGTACAACACGAAACTAAAGCAATAAACGCGATCCTTGAGAATGGACTTTATTATTAGTTAAAGATGTGTTTGGGATAGCTGGGATTGAGTTGTGATATCCACTTAGCTACATTTGGTGTTTTCAACCCAAAGCTTCTACAAGTTCTCACAACCCGCAATCCAAAGGAAAAACACTAAAAACCTTACAAATTTCAGAAGCCTTTATTTTATCGAAACCTCATCAACAAATACCCAAGCATCTCCTTTCCGAATATGCCATTCTGGTAATTGACCTCTATTTTTCGCGGTGATTTTTATGAAAGAAAGATTTTGTTTCTCGAAATAGGTTTCAATTCTTTTAATGATGGGGTTTCTGTCCTTAATTGTTTCCAAGGTTTCATTGTAAACTGTTTGATAGTCCTTTCCATCTTTTGAAATGGCAATAGTGACTTCGGTTGGCAACATCACAGACGTAGACGCTAGATGTTGAAAAAAATTCAAACCAATATATGACAAGGTCGTGGTTTCTCCTAAATCAATGATCACCTCAAAATCCTTTTGTGGAAGACCTTGCCAATTTGGATGGTCACCACGCGGATTTGCATATCTATTGTCAAATAAAGCTTGATCGCCACCACCACTGTAACTTTCATTATACGGATTGCTGTAGATTACCTTTGTTTTCTCAGTAAAATTTGTAGAGAACAGCTTTTTCAATGGAAATCCAATGGCCTGACCATTTCTAAATGTTTGTGCATATACATCGATGGGATCGGAAAAATGGATGGGTTTTGAATAGATTTCAGAAGCCGTTGACGGGGTAGAGCCGTCCAAAGTATATCGGATGTCATAGATGCCCAATTCATTATGTATTTCAAGAACATGTTTTTTTTCATTTTTGTCATACGTAACCTCATAATCGGGAGAAAGCGCACTCCAGGAAAAGTTGTAGCCCAAGGCTTTTAACCGATCAAAATGGACATCGATTTTTTTAATGAAATCTTGCTCGTTTTTCTGGCTTGGATTTGTCCAAAGGGCTTCAGAAAGTGCAGAAAGTCTTGGCAACATCATATATTCAATATGGCTCAATGATTTAATCTGTTCCGTCCAAAGATTTGCTTGACCACCAAGGATATGATGTCTTTTATCTTCTGAAATATCTTCTGGAATGGGATTGAATTGATATACCTTAAGCAGGTTATTGTATCCACCCCACGATGGTGGCTCAAACTCACCTGTGCCTTGGTTATAATCAAAATACAGAGGTGAAGCGGGCGACATGACCACATCATGGCCAGCATTGGCCGCTTCAATTCCGCCCTCAAATCCTCTCCAAGACATCACGGCCGCTCTTTCTGGTAAACCACCTTCTAAGATTTCATCCCAACCAATCAGTTTACGGTTTTTGGAATGTATAAATTTCTCCATACGCTTTACAAAATAGCTCTGCAGTTCCTCGCCACTTTGCAGATTCTCATCACGCATTCGTTTTTGACATTTCTTACAATTTAACCAGGCCTCCTTCCCTACTTCATCACCGCCAATATGTATATATTGGTATGGAAACAATTCCACCACCTCGTTAATAATATTCTGTAAAAACTCAAAGGAACCATCATTTCCGGCACAATAAACCCCAGTGTTTTCAGTATCCTCGCAAATGAATTCAGGATAACATTGTAAGGCTGCTTCCGAATGCCCTGGCATTTCAATTTCCGGAATCACATCAATATAGCGTTCGGCGGCGTAGGCCACAATTTCTTTGATATCATCTTTGGAATAATAGCCGCCGTAGACTCCACCTTCGGCGTTTTCATAAGTAGTTTCAAAATCTTCCCAAGGTTTTTTATGCTCTTTAACTTTTCGCCAAGCGCCTTTCTCGGTCAATTTAGGATATTTATCAATTTGAATTCGCCAGCCAATTCCATCTACCAAATGCCAATGAAGCTTATTCATTTTATGCATGGCCAAAATGTCAATTACTTTTTTAACCGAATCTTTTTCCAGAAAATGACGCGAAACGTCCAGCATCATGCCTCTCCAGCCAAACTCCGGACCATCTTTGATATTGACAAAACTGAGTATCGGCGTTTTTACAATGGTTTTAGGTGTCAACAATTGTTTCAAACTTTGAATGCCGTAAAAAACACCTTGATAGGAGTTGGCATTAATTATCACGCCTCCTTTGGAAACCTTTAAGTGATAATCTTCGCTTTTCGCGCCCTCTTCACTCACTATCAATTGAATAGCGTCTGACTGAGAGTATGTGGTAATCTTTAGATCCAGGTTAAAATATTCATCCAAAAAGAACTTTAGTTCATTCGCCATCCATTGGGCTTCCTTTGAATCATCACCTACAATAGAGGTGTTTTCAGTAATTAAAAAAGTCCCGTCCTCATAGTTTATAAAATTTGGTTGTGGAATGATGCCTGGTATTTCTACAGTCTCCTTTTTACAGGAGAACGTAATAAATAAAATACAAAATAAGACTGGTTTAAGAAATCTCATAATTTTGGAAGTGTGCTTTTAAGAGGGACAAGATAATTTAAATTTATAACAGATCGTGTGGTTTAATGACCTTTCAAATGTTGACTTTATCGGTAAAACAAGGTTCTTATTTCTGTTTCCCTTAAAAGTTTCCAATAAGTTTTGTACCTTAAGCAGTCCAATTAAAAAATTCAATTATGCAAAAACTATTTTTTTTATCAGTACTAATTTGTTTCTCGTCTGCCATTGGTCAAACAAAGATTCCAACGGTAGAAAGTCAAATTAAAACAGCACTTTATGCGGCTCCTGAAATGTATAAAGATGGTGCAAAAATTTTAGGATATAACCAAGAAGGTAAATTGATCACCCTCCGCGAGGGCAATAATGGTCTTGTTTGTTTAGCTGATGATCCTCACAAAGATCGTATTAGCGTGTCTTGTTACAGCGATAAATTAGAAGCCTACATGGCGAGAGGTCGCGAATTTATTGCTGAAGGAAAAACTGAAGCAGAAAAGCGCGAGTTGCGTAAAAAGGAAATCGACGCAGAAGCCTTGCTAATGCCAAAAGAACCGGCTGCCGTTTATGTGGTTACCGCCAAACAGGAAGATCTGGATTTTGAAACTGGTGAATTGAAAAACAGTAGAATTCGCTATGTGTTATACAGACCTTACATGACCGCAGAAGAAACCGGTTTGCCTACCCAACCTGGATTACCGGGCATGCCTTGGTTGATGGATGCAAACACGCATCGATCACACGTTATGATCACGCCTGCAACGGAAAATTAAGATATTCACTGGGCGGTAAAATTTAAATATGGATCTTTCACATATTTCAGCGAAATAACAACGATTTTTATTCTATAAATCTCAAATTATGAAGAATTTAATTTATCCTTTAAGTTTAGTAGCCTTTGGTATCTGTCTCTTTTTGATCATTCAATATCCATATTCTGGCAGAATGAATATGATTGCTGGCGGACTTGCCACTATCGGATTTGTACTGAATATTATAGGCTATGTTTTAGCAAAAAGAAGACAGACGGCTGTTTAATTATTTTGCCATTCTTGCTGAGTGATGGCCACGGCGGCGATATTATTTTACACACAATGGAATCAGAGTAAAAAATTAATTGACGCTGTTAAACTTGATACTTCAACTGATATTTAGGATCTGAATTTATAATAGCCACATTTTAAATAGGCGCCTTCCTTAAAAGTAACGGGATGATCGCTGTCGTGGTAGGTTTGATCTTGCGTTACAAATTGACGTCCAGAAGATTGAAGGGCGGTTTCATTGATCTCAAAAAAGTCTTCGGCCACTACGCGTGACGAACAGGAAGCCAGTACCAAAACACCTTTAGTGGATACAAGTTTAGCGCCTAATCGAGCTAATTGAGCATATTTATGTTTTGCCGTAGCCACTTCTTTTTGGCTTTTTGCGAATGACGGCGGGTCGATGACCACCACATCATAGGTATTTCCGTCTTCAATTAATTGTTCAAGAATTAAAAACGCATCGCCAGCCAAGGTGTAATGATTGTCCATAAAACCATTTAAAGCAGCGTTTGATGTTGCCAATTCCAAAGCTTGTTTACTAATATCAACACTGGTCACTTCTTTTGCCCCACCAGCCAAAGCATGGACTGAAAATCCGCCAGCATAAGAAAAAACATCCAGAACCGTTTTGTTTTTGGCCAATAAACCGACTCTCTTTCGGTTTTCGCGATGGTCTAAAAAATAACCTGTTTTATGGCCTTTGATGACATTGGCGGTAAACAAAACACCGTGTTCTACGAATTCTACTTCTTGGTTTTCCAAGGTTCCGTATAAAATCATGCCATCCTCTAAATCGAAATGATTCTGTGATTGAAGATTTCGGCTAAGACGCAAAACCACAGTTTGACATCCCGAAACCTCAATTAGTAACTCTAAAATAGCTTTTAAATACGGAAACCAGATGGCTGAATACAATTTCACAACCATTACCTCTGCATACACATCTGCAATGAATCCTGGAAATCCATCATTTTCACCAAACAATAAGCGGTAACTATTGGTGTTTGTTTCCAACAATGGTTTTCTTAGACCGAATGCTTCGTCGATTTTTTCTGAGAAAAACTGCCTATCAATATTTTTACCGCTATAGTAATGCAGCATTTTTATTTGAATGGGCGATTCCGGATCATACAGGCCTACGCCATACACATCATTGGATTTCTGTCGGAATAAAATCGCGATATCTCCTGCGTTTCCAGGTTTGTTGATCTTCTCAATATTTTTCGAGAATATCCAGGGATGGGCAATTTGCATGACCAACTTTTCAGCTGCAGGATTTAATTTGACCGCTAATCGTTGTACTTGAATATTCGGAAGGGTATAGTGAAACATATTTATGGGAAAAACATACAAATTTAGCCTTTTAAGCATGATTTCATCCAATGCAGATAGTATTATTTAAACTGTCCTTTAATAGATTGTTCCCCCATAGTATTAAAACGGCAAGCTAATCGACTGCGGATCCACAAAATCCTTGGTATATGGATTTTCAAGAAAACTTAACCTAGGTCTTTGAGGAGGAAGGATATGATCTTTTTCAATGCCGTAAACCTGCCAGTAATTGGAGAGCAATTGGGCATAAACATCTTCATCCCAAAACCCGAACTGCGGTGGTTTTGCCGATTCGTCAATTTCTATAGTAATACCATCCTCTCGATTATCAATTTTGTATTGAGGTGAATATTGCAAGATATAATCTGTGTAATGAAACCTCGCGTACAACTCTTCAAACTGGACTGGATGTAATACGTGATCTTTCATCTTTTCAAGCACTTCTTTTTGATTCTCTTTGATGACTCCATTATCTTGTAGGCAGGCAATAAATCCGAAGCCATTCACTCCAAAAGAAAACATTAAATTAATGGTATCATCGCGATAGCTGAAAATATCCGCAGAATATTTAAGAGGAAAGACAACAATGCTCCATGGTTTTTTTCCAATGAACGTGATCGGTTCTATTATAGATTGAAGCATGAGATGAAATTCGCTAAACCGCTTTCTGAGCAACGGCGATAATTGGAACTCCTCCCCTTTCTTTAGCAACACATCCCTTTCATAACACATTTCATAATATAAAAGACCATAAACCATTCTCCCTGTCCATTGAAAAAGCAATTCTTGATCGAGCGCTGCCATGCCTTCATAACCATTTTTATAAGCCTCTTGAATTTTCACATCCAGGTGGTCAAAAGCTTTTTTTACTTCAGGAGAACACGGCAATTTAAGATCCTCATAATGGTAAGATTTCGCTTTGTCCATCATCTCTACTTTTTCATCGCCAAATTTAAAATGAGCCATCAGCCACTCAGGGAAAACGGTCATTTTCTCGTTGGTTAAGACTCCAGAAAGAAAGCAAAAATGTTCGTCGAAAATTAAATCCTGAAAAGGGTTATAAAGCATTTGAGGCATAAATAGTCTGAAAATTAAGGTTTTTAAAGTCTGGCAAAGTTAGCCATAAACTATCGTTTCCATAATAGAATTCGGATGAAATTCTTTAAAAAGTAAAGCAAATCTAAAAATTTGAAAAACTATATTTAAGATAAAAATGGTATGTTTTAAAGGATTGATTAATTTTACATGGAATAAATACGGAACTTTTCTGATGAGCACTTGGCTCTTCAAAGCTCCCTTTTTTAAAGCAACCAATTTCAAAAACACATGAGCTTTCACACCATAATCTCAGAATTTAGAACAAAGCTTGCGAGTTCAGAAACCCAGGCTAAAATTACACCTACTGATCTGGACCAGTTTTATAATAAACTGAACAATCTTAACTTTCTTTTCTTTAAAACCTATTATAAAAAATACATAGATAATCTTAATCGGTTGAGACCCGATCCGAAAGATAAAAATCCTGATTGGACACTTTTAAAAGTCGCAATAGCCGAAAATGCCTATAAACCCACCAAGCCATTCGCTATATTTATACATCGCTTAAAGTACGACTACGCACTGACCTCAAAGCCTTTTGTAGCCTATCAAAAAAAGCAAAATCTAAAGAAACTTAATGCACCGGTAAAAGTTGTTAAAGAAGAGGTCAAGCCAAAAGCTGAAAAGGAATGGATACGGGTACCAATTCCACGAAGCCGACCACGACCTGACAACAATTAAATACAAGGGTTCATACTTCCAAAACCGGCAGGAAGTTTACAAAATATTGACTTGAAATCCCTATGGCGTCTTTTCACTAAGATATTTCCAATACCTTTTTGGAACGTGCTGAATATGAAGTTTGGTATTCTTTCTTGCTACTATATTGGTGGATTGAAAATAATTCTGCCAAAGGGTTTGAAATTCGATCTCCGAAGGGGTAAAATACTCACTGGCAGTTTGGGTAGGATCAAAGGTTTCCGGCAAAGTCAAATTCATCACTTCTACCTTCTGTAAATCATAATACAAGCCATATTGACGTTTCAAATCATAAATAATCCATTTTTGGTCGGCATAGCGGCTTTTAAAATGGTTGGAAATCAAAGGCAAAACGTCAAAATCAGGTTCTATGTTCGCGAAATAAATATCATCCTTAGTCAATTTAAATCGGACAAAAGCTTCCATTCTATGCTTCTCCCTTCCGACACTCTTCGCGATTTGGGATATTTTAAGAACAGTTCCATTCCCATAATTTAAATCAAGTGGGCTGGCACTTTTTAATGCCTGTTGAATGTAGTTTAGCAAAAGGGATTCGATTTGAACCTGTTCACTTAAGAAGGCGTAATACAGTTGTAAACTTCCTCTTGCTGTCAACTTTCTTTTAATTCCTTTCCAAACCCGATCAGCCTTTTTTAAATCCGTAAAGATTTCTGTGCTTTCCCCAAATAAAGACTCCTGTCCCTGGTTTTTTCTTTGAAAAGAAACCTGCTTTAATTTTAATTCGTACACTTGAAAGACACAGGTAAGAAAACCATCAAATGTAGTATCGTAAACTAAGGTATGTTCTTGCGGGATTTCCATGTTATTCAAACAAATTCAACTGTGGACTCAAAATCTTATGATATTTACTCGTCGTGTTTTGTAAAATAATAGACTTTAATTGCGGTCCGGTCAAATCGCGTCTTTCATAATCTCTGGAATCACAGACCAAGAAATACTTAGCTCTATTCAAAGCAACTCCCATAAGCTTAAGATGCTCCCAATTCAATTTCCTAAACTGTCGGGCCTGTACTATTTTATGGACAGATTTCATTCCTAAACCAGGAATCCGTGCTAGCATCATCTTGTCCGCTTTATTGACATCTATAGGAAAATGTTCCAAATTTCTTAATGCCCAACCTAATTTGGGGTCCACATCCAAATCGAGATTTTGATGTTCATTGTTCAAAATTTCATGGACTTCAAAGCCATAAAACCGCATGAGCCAATCGGTTTGATACAATCTGTTTTCGCGCAACATGGGAACGTCTGTACCAATTTGAGGCAATCGCGAATCGAAACTGATTGGAATATAACCTGAATAGTATACGCGCTTCAAATTGAACTTCTTATAGAAATAATTGGACGTCCACATGATTTGCTGATCACTTTCACCACTGGCACCAATAATCATTTGTGTACTTTGTCCAGCAGGCGCATATTTGGGAGTACTCTTGATGATTCTCTTTTCTGATTGATATTGGATGATTTCATTTTGAACTTTTCGCATCGGCTTTAAAAAATCCTCCCGGTTTTTTTCTGGCGCCAACAATTTTAAACCCTCTTTTGTGGGAATCTCTATATTAACACTCAACCGATCAGCATATAATCCTGCCTCTTTCATCAATTCATCAGAAGCTCCGGGAATGGATTTAAGATGAATATAGCCGTTGAAATTCTCTTCCAATCTCAATTTCTTAGCCACCGCTACCAAACGTTCCATAGTATAATCGGCACTTTTAAAAATCCCAGAACTTAAAAACAAACCTTCAATGTAATTTCGACGATAAAAATTGATGGTTAAATCCACAACTTCCTGAACCTTAAAAGCCGCCCGTTTAATATCATTACTTTTTCGAGTCACACAATAGGCACAATCAAAAATACAATGGTTGGTCAGTAAAATCTTCAATAACGACACACAGCGACCATCTTCTGTATAGGAATGGCAAATACCCATGCCCGTGGCATCACCAATTCCCTTATTAGTATTGGTGCGGTTACTTCCACTTGAGGAACAGGAAACATCGTATTTAGCGGCATCCGCCAAGATTTTTAATTTTTCTTGAGTACGTTCAAAAGACATGAAAATCCATTTAGGACTATTAGAATTAACATCAAAATTAGTTTTTTTTGTCGGCATTCATTGTCCTTAAACCCTCAAAATCTAACTTAAAACCCTATATATTTATTCGTTTAATGACCGTTATTTTCCACTCAAAAAATCTTGAGCTTTCATTTCAATTTTCACAATCAATCCGGTGTAATCACTGAAGCCAAGCGTTTAAAGTTTTTTACTTTAAATCTTTGCATGAATATTCTGAAGCACAAAAACCTTTGACAGTTCATTGCCTTTTTTTGCTTACCTAAAGAAAAATTATCATCAATCACATTTAAGAGTCGTTCTTCGCCACTAACACCTTATCTCTCAAGTCTAAAATCATCATATACATTTAAATATATTTTATTACGTTCAGGACGGAACCAATGGTATAGTGTCAAAAGAATTTCGATGGTTAACATGGATTATAAAGAATTCAGGAAATTCTTAAGAAATGGCTATCTACATTTCCTAGTTCAGGTCTTAAAATACTTTAGAATCTAGGTTATTGGTTGGTTATTATAATTTTACCAATCCTTTTCTTTAAAGAGTGACAATGCTCCAAATGGCAGCACAAATCCTATCCTTCTCCCAACGTGTTCATAGAAGATTGGGACAATTTCCCCTCAAAAAACATTGCTCATTTCTTTTCTTTGTATTACATTTAGTTTATGACAGAAGTTGATATAGAAAAGGAAAATGCTGCTATTGCAAAAGCCTACAAAGAGTTACTTAAGGTAAGTTACCAAACCCTTACCGTTGCTGATAAAAAACTGATAAGACAAGCTTTTGATATGGCTGTTGATGCTCATAAAAATCAACGCCGAAAATCAGGCGAAGCTTATATCTTTCACCCTATTGCAGTGGCAAAAATTGTAGCTCAGGAAATTGGGCTTGATGCCACGTGTATTGCTGCGGCGTTACTACATGATGTTGTTGAGGACAATCCAGATTACACCCTTGCAGATATTGAAGCGAAATTTGGCAAAACCGTAGCTCGAATTGTAGACGGCCTGACCAAAATCTCATCCTTGAGTAAAGAAGCAGATGTTTCTACACAAGCAGAGAACTTCAGAAAGATGCTGTTGACGCTCAACGATGATGTACGGGTGATCATCATAAAAATTGCGGACCGTCTCCACAACATGCAGACCATGGATTCCATGCGTCCTGACAAACAGGAAAAAATAGCATCGGAGACCTTATACATATATGCACCACTGGCACACCGTATTGGACTTTATAATATTAAAAGTGATCTCGAAGATTTAGGTTTAAAATATACCGAACCTGAAGTTTATCATGAGATTCACAATAAAATTAAAGAAAGTAAAGAAGAGCAAGATGCCTATATCAAAGCGTTTTCCAAGGTAATCGAAGATTCTTTAGACAAGGAAGGCTTAAGTTATGACATCAAAGGGCGTCCAAAATCCATCTATTCCATCCGCAGAAAAATGCTCAAACAAGGCGTTTCCTTTGATGAAGTCTATGATAAATTTGCGGTAAGGATTATTTATAAATCGGATTTTGCCAATGAAAAATTTCTCGCATGGAAAATCTATTCCATTGTAACGGACCATTTCATTCCGAACCCAATCCGATTGCGGGATTGGATTTCTTCGCCTAAATCTACAGGATACGAAGCTTTGCACATTACGGTGATGGGTCCAAAAGGACGTTGGGTGGAAGTGCAGATTAGGAGTGAGCGCATGAATGAGATTGCCGAAAAAGGTTATGCAGCACACTACAAATATAAGGAAGGCCATGCTGAAGATGCGTTGGACACTTGGATTGATAAGCTTCAGGAAGCTTTGGAAAGCAATGAAACCAATGCAGTCGATTTTGTTGAGCAGTTTAAGCTCAATCTCTATTCTAAGGAAATTTATGTGTTTTCTCCAAAAGGCGATTTAAAATCTCTGCCAAAAGGCGCAACACCACTTGATTTTGCGTTTAGCATCCATACTGAAATTGGCATGAAAACCAGAGGTGCCAAAGTCAATGGGAAATTAGTGCCGCTAAGTCATGAGTTACAAAGTGGAGACCAAGTAGAAATACTGACTTCAGAAAACATTAAACCAAACAGTAACTGGCTGGATTATGCCACTACCGCAAGGGCAAGAAGCAAGATCAAATCGTCATTAAAGGATGAAAAGAAAGAAGTTGCCGTAGAGGGCAAGGAAATTTTAAGGCGAAAATTAAAACAACTGAAGATTAATTTAGATGAGAAATCCATCAATGAAATGGTGGTCTTCTTCAAACTCAAAACTAGTTTGGATTTATTTTACAGAGTGGGAATTGGATCCATTGATAACCCTATGCTTAAAGACTTTGCTTCGTCTAGAAGTAATGCTTTCATGAGTTATATCAAAAGCAAGATCCGTAAACCAACGGTCGTTCAAAACATTGATAAAGATGAAATTACTGCCAATTATGACAGTTTAGTGTTTGGTAAGGAGGAAGAAAAGCTGGATTATAAACTTTCTGCCTGCTGCAACCCGATTCCGGGGGATGACGTTTTTGGGTTTCTGACGATTAATGAAGGGATTAAAGTCCATAAAAAAAACTGTCCAAATGCTTTAAGCCTGCAATCCAACTACGCCTACAGAATCATGCAGGCCAAATGGATTGACTCATCACAGCAGGAATTTGCAGCACAAATAACCTTGTCCGGAATTGACAATTTAGGCTTGGTAAATAACATTACCAAAGTCATTTCTTCCAATATGCACGTGAATATGAAAAGCATTAGTTTTCAAAGTGATGACGGCGTTTTTTCGGGCAAAATCAATGTGATCGTCAAGAATAATACCATGCTTAAAAAGCTCATGGAGAATCTAAAAAAAATTAACGGGATTGATAAGGTTATAAGAGTTTAAAAGGTGTAAATTTGCCCCCGAAGTTTCGGCATGAATTATGAGTCAAAATACAAAACATAGCAACCAAGAAATAGTTAAAAATGTATTCACCACATTTCTGGAAGGCAAAGGGCACAGAAAAACACCTGAGCGCTATGCCATACTACAAGAAATTTATGATAATGAAGAGCATTTTGACATAGAATCACTCTATATCAAAATGAAAAACAAAAATTATCGGGTGAGCCGTGCCACACTTTACAACACCATAGAATTGCTTTTGGAATGTGCATTGGTACGTAAACATCAGTTTGGGCAAAATCAGGCACACTATGAAAAGTCTTATTTTGATAAGCAACATGATCATGTCATCTTAACGGACACTGGAGAAGTTTACGAATTTTGCGATCCGAGAATCCAGTCCATCAAAAAAACGATTGAAGAGGTTTTTGATATCTCTATCACCAACCACTCACTATACTTTTACGGAACAAAAAACGAACCACCTAAAGAATCTTAAAAATGGCAGTAGACTTACTACTAGGATTACAATGGGGTGACGAAGGCAAAGGAAAAATTGTCGATGTACTCACCTCAAAATACAATATTATTGCGCGCTTTCAAGGAGGCCCAAATGCTGGGCATACTTTGGTTTTCAATGGCAAAAAACATGTACTGCATACCATTCCGTCAGGAATATTTCATGAAGATACTGTCAATTTAGTAGGCAACGGTGTGGTGATTGATCCGGTTATTTTCAACAGAGAGTTGGACAAACTTGAAGAGCAAAATGTTGACTATAGAAAATCTTTGTTGATTTCACGCAAGGCCCATATTATATTACCAACACATCGTTTGCTTGATGCTGCAAGTGAAGCTTCCAAAGGCAAGGCCAAAATTGGCTCAACACTTAAAGGCATTGGCCCTACTTACATGGATAAAACTGGTAGAAACGGCATGCGGGTGGGCGACCTTGAATTGTCTGACTGGAAAG
The DNA here is from genome assembly GCF_035515035.1 of Gelidibacter sp. Lineage (GTDB taxonomy): Bacteria > Bacteroidota > Bacteroidia > Flavobacteriales > Flavobacteriaceae > Gelidibacter. Next base: position 15,806 of record NZ_DATJCA010000029.1, read on the forward strand.
ATAAATATCGAGCTTTGGCCGATAAGCATCAAGCCATGATTGCATTTTATAATGTAGATGTGCAATACAATCTACAGGAAATGGAACAAGAATTTTTCAAATCCATTGAAGTATTGAAAAGTTTGACTTTTATTGATTCTGAAGAATACTTACATCAAGCACAAAAGGAAGGAAAAACAATTTTGGCCGAAGGCGCTCAAGGATCTTTATTGGACATTGATTTTGGCACCTATCCATTTGTAACCTCTTCCAATACAACCGCTGCTGGCGCATGCACCGGCTTAGGAATTCCACCAAACCAAATTGGTGAGGTCTTTGGTATTTTTAAGGCCTATACAACCAGGGTAGGTTCAGGACCTTTCCCAACCGAATTATTTGATGAAATTGGCGAGACTATGGGTCGTGTGGGCAATGAGTTTGGCGCCACCACAGGCCGTTCACGTCGTTGTGGTTGGCTAGACCTTGTAGCGCTACGTTATGCATGTCAAGTGAATGGCGTGACCAAATTGATTATGATGAAAGGTGATGTGCTATCCGGATTTGAAACCTTAAAGGTTTGTACCGCCTATAATTACAAAGGTGACATCATTCACCATTTCCCTTATAATATTGAAGCGGAAAATGTCACCCCAATCTATACTGATTTTAAGGGCTGGAATGAAGATTTGACCAAAATGACAGATGCTTCAGACATGCCACAGGCTTTGTTGGAATATATTGAGTTTTTAGAAAAAGAACTTGAAATCCCAATTACCATTGTTTCTGTTGGACCAGACAGAAAACAAACGATTGTACGATAAGTTTTAGACACAAACCTGCCCGTTCTTTCGAGCAGGTTTCTCTAATTTTACGAATCAATACGTTCTTGAACCCATAAAAATGGTCGCCATAATTAAACCACCACATCCTTGAAATTTGCTTTACAATGACTTACACGTCATATTCATGTGCTTAAATTAATGTTAATGCAACATAATGCTTAAAATAAAGAGTTACTTTTGAAAATCATTTGTCACACATTGAGAGCATTACCCATCTTTACTGCTTTATTCTTAAGCTTAAGTTTTTCGGCAGTATCACAAACTGAAAAACTTAAGAAAATCCGTGTTGAGTATTCAGGGTTTGTGGATTCTGACAGCCTTCGTGGTCCAGGCGTTTCCGTATTTACAAGAGATAACACCCAGCAAGTCCACTTCACCCATGAGGGTATCAACCTGTGGTGTGACCAAGCCGTATATTACGAGAAAGAAGACTTTATTGAAGCCTACAGCAATGTTGTCATGAAACAAGGCGATACCATTACCATGAGCGCCAAGTATTCCGAATATAGCGGAAAAACCCAATTGGCCTTTGCTAGTGGCGATGTGGTATTGACAGAGCCACAATCGGTTTTGACTACGGACAAACTACATTTTGACCGCATCAAACAGCAAGCATTCTACCAAACTAAAGGGAAGGTAGTAAGAGACACGTCAGGCACTATTACCAGCCAGATTGGTCGCTATTACATGGACAGCAAAAAATATCAATTTGTCCAGGATGTTGTTTTGGTCAATCCCCAATATACTTTAAACACAGAGCATCTCGACTTTTATACTGAAACAGGCCATGCTTATCTATATGGTCCCACTACAATTGTAGGCGAATCCAATACCATTTATGCCGAACGTGGTTTTTATGACACCAATAATGATACAGGGTATTTCGTCAAAAATTCAAAGATTAATTATGAAAATCGTGTGTTTGAAGGCGATAGCATGTATTTTGACAGAAAAATCAGTTTTGCCTCTGCCACCAATAACATTACAGTCACAGACACCATCAACAACAGCGTAGCCCGCGGTCATTATGCCGAAATATGGCGTGCTAAAGATTCCGTTTTTATCACCAAACGTGCTTTGGCAATTACCGTTCAGGAAAAAGATTCCATTTACATGCATAGTGACATTTTAATGGTGACGGGAAAACCAGAACATCGCATCACCAGAGCTTACTATAACGCCAAAATATTCAAAAGTGATTTAAGTGGAAAAGCAGATTCCATTCACGCCGACCATAAATCTGGATTGACACAGCTTATTAATTTGGACCGCTTCTCCTCTACCGAGGCTTTCACTGTTAAACGCAGACCCATTCTATGGAATTTGGGCAATCAAATGACTGGCGATACCATTCATCTAATTTCAAATCCTAAAACCGAGCAATTGGATTCACTTTTGGTATTTGAGAATGCTTTTTTGATCAGTAAAGACACTCTTGATGCCGGATATAATCAAATAAAGGGACAACGTTTGATCGGGTTATTTAAGGACAATGATCTTTATAACGTGGATATCATTAAAAATGCTGAAGTAATCAACTATTCAAGAGATGACAATCAGGATTTAATCGGGATTAATAAATCAAAGTCCGGAAAAATCAATCTTAAAATTGAAGACGAATTTAAAATCATCACCCTACTCGATCAAGTAGATGGTGATATTTATCCAGAATCGCAATTTCCGGAAAACGCCAAAAAGCTACGAGGATTTGATTGGCGTGAAGAAGAACGTCCAAAGAGCGTCGATGATTTATTTAAAGACGACCCACCTTTGGTCCTTCCAATAATTAAAGGTTTAGACGATTATATCCCTCAAGAAGAATTTTTTGATGATGCTTTATTACAACGCGTGGAAGATGCCAGACCCAAAGATGCTCAAAAAAATGACGAACAGAAAGCGTCACGCACCATCCCCAAAGAAGTTATTAAAAAAGCAGATTCATCCAAAGTAAATACCTTGCAAAAACCCAGGAAAAAAGACAATTGAAATGACGAGCGATTTTTTAGAATACCAAGCCCAGACAACACCACATCCTTTAGCCATGGAAGTTTCACATGCTGAAGGTTGTTATGTTTATGACACCAATAACAAGGCCTATCTTGATTTTGTTGCAGGCGTTTCGGCGTGCAGTTTAGGACATCGTCACCCAAAAGTGGTTAAAGCAATCAAAGATCAAGTGGACAAATACATGCACGTTATGGTTTATGGCGAATATATCCAACAACCAGCGGTAGAACTCGCCAAATTATTGGCAAAACATCTTCCAAAATCTTTAGAATGCACCTACCTTGTCAATTCAGGTACTGAGGCTATTGAAGGTGCTTTGAAATTGGCTCGACGTGCCACGGGGAGAAGTCAGATTATTGCGGCCCATCATGCGTACCACGGCAATACCATGGGTTCTATGAGCGTAATGGGTTACGAAGAACGCAAACAAGCCTTCAGACCTTTAATTCCAGACGTGGATTTTATCGCTTTTAATAATAAAGAACACTTAAATCAGATTACCCCTAAAACAGCTGCTGTAATCTTGGAGACCATCCAAGGTGGAGCAGGTTTTATTGAACCTCATGACAACTACTTGACCAAAGTGAGAACCCGTTGTGACGAGGTGGGCGCTTTGTTGATCTTAGATGAAATTCAACCAGGCATTGGACGAACCGGAAAATTATTTGGCTTTGAACATTACAATTGTGTACCTGATATTTTGGTGACCGGAAAAGGACTTGGCGGCGGCATGCCAATTGGTGCGTTTACATCATCAAAATCCATGATGCATACCCTGCAGGACTTTCCTAAATTAGGACATATTACCACATTTGGTGGGCATCCGGTTATTGCTGCTGCCGCTTTGGCAACGGTCAAAGAAATTACGGAGAGCGATTTAATGGCAAAAGCTCTTGAAAAAGAGCAGCTTTTCAGAAAACATTTAGTGCATCCATTAATTACCGAAATAAGAGGGCGCGGATTAATGTTGGCAGCAATGACACCTTCGGCAGAAACAGCAAATCAATTGATTTTAAAGGCTCAAAATAGAGGTTTAATTCTGTTTTGGTTGCTTTTTGAACCTAAAGCAATTCGATTAACACCGCCTTTAACCATAACAAATGCTGAAATCATTGAGGGTTGTCAGGTAATCACCTCAATTTTAGATGAAATTCCATTTTAATTGATTAAGTTTGCAGGCATCATAACTTACTGTTAACCAACAAACAACCCAAACTAATGACGATGTCACGTTGGCAATGTTAACTAATTTGTTGAAAACATTCGCCTTAAAAATCCCTTTTCTCTCAGGATAGCGTTACATTTATTTGAACGAACAATACAAAGTGCTTATGGAGTTTAGTCAACATGACGACGACGATAATTATTCTCTGACCAAATTTGAATCCATGTTAAAAACAAACAATGTGTTGTTTTTTGATTCAAGTGAGTTTGAAAATATCATTCAATTCTATTTTGAGAATGGCAGGATTGCACTCGCAAAAAAAGCTGTCAAATTAGGATTGGAACAGCATCCGTCATCAATAACCCTAAGACTTTTTCAAGTCGAAATTTATATCCTGGAAGACAAACTGCCACAAGCGGAAAAACTTTTGGATGCGCTCCATATTTTAGAGCCATCCAACGAAGAAATCTATATTCAAAAAGCAAGTGTTTTATCGAAACGTGACGAACACCAAAAGGCTATAGACACCTTGAAAATTGCTTTAAAGCTAATAGATTCAGATGAAGACGAAGCCGATTTACATGCTTTGATTGGCATGGAATATCTGTTTATGGATCAATTTGAAAATGCCAAAAACTATTTCATCAAATGTTTGGAGCTGGATATGGAAGATTATTCTGCGCTCTATAATATCATTTATTGTTTTGAGTTTTTAGATCTGCACGATGAGGCCATCGACTTCTTAAACCGTTATTTGGATAAGAATCCTTATTGTGAAGTGGCTTGGCATCAATTAGGAAAACAATATTTCTCTTTAAAAGAGTATAAAAAGTCTCTGGCAGCATTCGAATTCGCCATTATTTCGGACGATACTTTTGTTGGCGCCTATCTTGAAAAAGGGAAAGTCTTGGAAAAGATGAAAAAATATAACGAGGCCATTGAAAATTACAACATGACCTTAGCCCTTGACGAACCGACATCTTTTGCCTTACTGAGGATTGGAAATTGTTATGAAAAGCTGGACTCCGATGATTTAGCCGTTCAGTATTACTTCAAAACCGTTCATGAGGATCCTTTGTTGGACAAAGGTTGGATTGCCATTACCAGATTATATAACAAAAAGAAAGACTACAATAAAGCGCTTTATTACATCAACAAAGCCATTAATATTGATGGTGATAACGTCAAGTATTGGAAACTATACGCGCAAATAAATCACCGTCTTAACTTCATAGAAGAAGCAGAACGCGGCTATAAAAAAGCTTTGGATCTTGGCAATTACGAATTGGATACTTGGCTTGCCAGAGCCGATGTTCTCATTAAATTAGGGGAATATGACGCTTCCGCACTCAACCTTATCCAAGCTGCAGAATTTTATCCCGAAACCGCAGAGATTGAATACCGATTGGCAGGTATCTATTTCACACTTTTCGAAAATGAAAAAGCCCAATACCATCTCAAAAACGGATGGCTTCTCAATCCAGAATTTTCTTTTATTTTAGAGGAATTGTTCCCATTGATAGCGAATCATCAAATGGTGCTCAACATTATTTCCAATTCCAAAAAAACCTCCAAGTAAAATTATATATCTTTACGTTTCCTATATGTAAAATTAAAGATGCAAAGACGCTTTTCAGATTACCTATTCATTTCACTTAAAGGATTAGCAATGGGTGCAGCAGATGCTGTTCCAGGAGTCTCAGGCGGCACTATAGCTTTTATTTCCGGTATTTACGAAGAATTGATAACCACTATTAGCGGCGTTAATCTAAGCTTATTGGCCACACTTAAAAAGAGCGGTTTTTTAGCATTTTGGAAGCAGCTGAATGGGAATTTTTTAGTAGCCTTGCTTACAGGCATTCTCATCAGCTTTGTTTCTTTTATGCGACTTGCCAAATATCTGATTGAGCAACATCCAGTCCTGATTTGGTCCTTTTTCTTTGGCCTTATTGTGGCCAGTATTTTCTTTGTTGGAAAACAGATTAAAACGTGGAATTTAGGCACCATTGCCGCACTCATTATAGGAACTTTGGCAGCTTATTACATCACCACCTTACCATCAATGGCCAATAATGATAGTTCTGTATTCTTATTTTTTGCTGGTGCTATTGCTATTTGTGCCATGATTTTGCCCGGAATTTCAGGTTCTTTTATCTTAGTAATTTTAGGAGCTTATAAAACTTTAAGTGATGCCATACACGATTTTGATTTTAAAAGAATTGCCATCTTTGCGATTGGAGCGCTAATTGGCCTTTTGAGTTTTAGTCGCGTTCTAAAATGGTTATTTAATCACTACAAAAACACAACTTTAGCGGTGTTGACCGGATTTATTTTCGGTTCCCTAAACAAAATATGGCCTTGGAAAGAGACCTTGACTATTTTGAAAAAGTCCACGGGACAGACAATCCCAGTTTCTAAAATCACCGATTATGGCACCATTGAAGTCTATCAAAGACAGATCAATGACTTTGATACTTTCAAAATGGTTTCCGAAAAAAGCGTTTCGCCATTTCACTATTCTGAAATAAATAACACTATCGATCCGCAAATAGCGCTGGCCGTCGGCCTTATGATTGTCGGATTTCTAACGATTTTCCTCCTTGAAAAAATAGGCTCTAAATCTCGATAAATGCAAAGCACTAGGACCTTTAATGATAAACTTTTTCTGGTTATTAAGGGCTTGGCCATGGGTGCCGCCAATAAAGTCCCAGGCGTTTCGGGAGGGGTTGTTGCCTTTGTGGCAGGATTTTATGAGGAGTTTATCTATTCTTTACAAAAAGTAAATAAAACCGCATTTAAGCTCTTATTGAACGGGAGGTTTAAAAGCTTCTTTCATTATATAAACGGACGCTTTTTGAGCCTCCTTTTTTTAGGAATGGTGGTCAGCTATTTCAGCGTTTCCAAAATCCTAGATTATTTTCTCATCCATTCAGAACTCTATGTATGGAGTTTGTTCTTTGGCATGATCATCGGTTCTATTTACTATATCAACAAAGATTTTAACGATTGGAACTACCAAACCATACTCGCTCTTGTCATAGGTATTAGCTTGGGTATTGCCATTAGTTTCTTGGATCCTGCCAAAGAAAACGACAATCTGTTTTTTGTGTTTTTCTGCGGTATCATAAGTGTTTCAGGCATGACCTTACCCGGTTTTTCGGGATCTTTCATCTTGATTTTATTGGGAAATTATGTCTTGTTGCTTGTGGATTCCGTCAACGCACTTTCCGATACTTTCTATGAGTTTATTGTAGGCGATTTTAGTGTTTTTAAGAATCCTGAAAGAATTAGAATGCTCAAGGTACTGGTCGTTTTTACTTTGGGCTCGGTTGCTGGATTGGTGACCTTTTCGCACATGTTAAGCTATATCCTCAAACACTACAAAAGTATTACCATTGCCTCCATAATTGGTTTTATCGTCGGTTCTTTGGGAGTGGTTTGGCCATGGAAAAAGACGATTTATAGAATGACGGATAATGGCGGATTCATCTACGACTCAACGGGTAAGAAAGTGGTTCTAAATTATGAGCGATTTATTCCTGATTTAAATAGTGAAACCTATTTGGCAATTTTATATATTGTTGTTGGAATTGCCATTGTTTTAGGATTGGAATGGTATGGAAATAAAACAAGGAAAGTCAATGTCTAAATTCGGTCTCATCGGTAAAAATATTGCCTATTCATTTTCAAGAACTCACTTTTCGGATAAGTTTGATAATGAGGAACTGCCGTACTCTTATGTGAATTTTGATATCGAAACCATTTCTCGGTTTCCTGAAATCTTAAAAGAAAACAATGATATCTTAGGCCTTAACGTTACAATTCCTTACAAAGAACAGGTGATTCCATATCTGGATGGGCTCCATAAAACAGCGGCAGACATTGGAGCGGTAAACACCATTAAGTTTTACCCTTCAGGAAAAATAAAAGGCTTCAACACCGATTACTACGGATTTATGAAGTCCATTAAACCATTATTGAAACCACATCATACCCATGCGCTAATCTTGGGTACCGGAGGCGCTTCAAAAGCCATTGCTTATGCCTTAAAAAAACTCCATCTCAGTTTTGATTATGTGTCCAGAAATGCCCATTCTAACGTTAAGTATTTATATTCTAACCTGACGGAAGAAGACGTCAAGAATCATCAAGTTATAATCAACTGTACACCTATCGGCACGTATCCTAACGTCAATGAATGTCCAGATATCCCATATGACGGTATCACCAAAGAGCATTTGCTTTTTGATTTGATTTACAACCCCATTTTAACCAAATTCTTGATTTGTGGAGAAATACAAGGCGCAACCATCTGCAACGGCTCCAAGATGTTGGAATACCAAGCGGAAAAAGCGTGGGAAATTTGGACCAAATAAGCAAAATATCCTAAAATTGGCATTCTCTTTTGTAGTCTAAGGGGTTGTTAGTATATTTACTTCCATACAATAGTACGAAATTTAAACATTATGACAATGTCAGAGAAAGATAACCTGCAAGATGCAGATGGAAACGATATTTTAAAAAAAGAGGCCATTGCCGCTGAAGAAACAGTTGCTGATGACTTTAATTCTCCAAACGACGACGGTACCGCGTCAGATACCACTGAAACCTCAGTTTCTGCAGACGCCAATAATAGTCCTGAAGAAACGGCCCCTGAGACACCAAAATCCGAAGTAGTAGCGGAAACTCCTTCAAAATCATTTGAAACTGATTCAGAAATTAAATCAAAATCAGATGAACCGACAGCAAAGAAGAAAGATGCTTACGTTGAAGAGATTGAAGAATCCAACGCCGAAGATGCCGAAGATGACAGCAATGTTGAACGCCACAGTTTAGAGGACAAAGACTACCATTCCATGTCGATGGAACAATTGGTGGATGAATTTGAAAGTTTACTGAAAAACAAAAAAGTTCAAACCATAAAATCTCCAGTTGAAGAGATCAAAAATGAATTCAACTCAAAGTTTTCAGAAATTCTTGAGGAAAAGAAGGAGGATTTTTTAAGTGAGGGTGGTAACGAAATTGACTTCTATTATTCAAGCCCGCTTAAAAAACGATTCAATTCAATTTATAACGATTATAGGACCAATCTAAATGCCTATTACAAGACTTTAGAGACCAACCTTAAATCTAACTTAGAAAAAAGATTACGTATTATTGAAGACATCAAAGGTCTCCTTAATGTTGAAGAGAACATCAACACCACGTATAAACTTTTTAAGGATTTACAAGAAGAATGGCGTACTGCGGGACCAATTCCAAGAGATAAGTACAATAATGCATGGAACACATACCATCATCATGTGGAAATTTTCTATGATTTCTTACATCTTAATCGCGATTTACGCGACATGGATTTCAAGCATAATCTGGAGCAAAAGTTAAAAATTATAGATCGTGCTGAAGAATTAGCAAAAGATGACAATTCAAATAGAGCGTTTAGAGAATTACAGGTACTTCACAAAATGTGGAAAGAAGATTTAGGGCCTGTTGACAAAGAACACAGAGAAGCTATCTGGGAACGCTTTAGCAATGCTACCAAAACCATTCACGACAAACGTCAAGCTTATTATGCCAATGTAGATAAGGCTCACGAAGCCAATCTTGAGAAAAAGCAGGCTATTATTGCCAAGATTGAAGAAGTGGCAAAAGACGACGTTAGTTCTCATCAAGCATGGCAAAATAAGATTAAGGTGATAGAAGGCCTGCGAACGGAATTTTTCAACGCAGGTAAGGTTCCCATCAAGATGAATGAGGCCACTTGGGCAAAATTTAAAGGTGCCGTAAGAACCTTCAATAAAAAGAAAAATACGTTTTATAAAAGTTTAAAGAAAGACCAGTATACCAACTTACAGAAAAAACTGGACTTGATTAAGATAGCAGAAGACAACAAAGACAATGATGACTTTGAAACGGTCACGCCACTGATGAAGAAAATCCAAAATGATTGGAAACATATTGGCCATGTACCAAGGAAAGACAGTGATAAAATCTGGAAACGTTTTAAAGCGGCTTGTAACCATTATTTTGACAAGGTGAATGCGGAGCGTAATGCCGCAAATAAAGAACAAGAAGAGGCTTTTGAGAACAAATCAAAACTACTTGACGAATTAAAAGACTTGAAATTAAGTGGCGTTGCCGAACAAGATTTAGAAACTATCAAACAAAAAACCGAAGAATGGAATGCCTTAGGTCAGGTACCACAAAACAAGCGTTTTATTGAAGGAAAATTCAATAAAACGGTAGATGGCTTATTCAATAATTTAAAATTGGATAAATCTGAGGTTGAGATGATCAAATTTGAAAACAAATTAGAGAGTCTGTCACAACCGGATGACACCAGGCTTTTGGATAATGAGCATCATTTTATCCGTAAAAAAATTGATGAAGTTAGAGGTGAACTCAACCAGCTTGAAAATAATCTACAATTTTTCTCAAACATAGATGAGAGCAATCCATTGGTGAAGGATGTGTTGAAAAACATTGAAAATCACAAAGAAAACTTAGCGGTTTGGGAGGAGAAATTTAAAAAGTTAAAAGAGCTGTATTAACACCCTACATTTAAAGTTATAAAGGTAGTGTAATTTAAACTCTGTCCGGTTCATTTTTTATCCATTTCAAAATCATTCGAAACTTGTTTTCGACTGATTTTGGAATGTGACCTAGCGCCAGCGACACGTGCTGGTTGGGTTCTACCGATATCCAGATCGATTCTATCCTCAAAGATAATATATAATTGCTGAATGGTCGAACTCCAATTGTGCAGTGGGCTGGTCCACTTTTTCTGAATGTTCATCGTTGCCAAATAGACCAGTTTTAGAAGTGCCATATCATTGGTGAAAGCACCTTTGGTCTTGGTTACTTTTCTTACTTGTCTGTGATAGCCTTCAACAGCGTTTGTAGTGTAAATGATTTTTCTGATCGGTGCTGTGTACTTGAAGTATTGGGATAAATGTTCCCAATTGTTTTTCCAGCTCTGTATTACCACGGGGTATTTGGCACCCCATTTTTCTTCAAGCTTTATCAGCTCGTCCTCTGCTATTCCCTTGTTTGTCGCCCTATACACCAGTTTAAGGTCGCGCATAAACTCTTTTTGGTCCTTTGAGGCTATGTACTTTAACGAATTGCGTATTTGATGGACTATGCACAACTGAACCTCTGCCTTGGGAAACACACTTAGTATGGCACTGGTAAATCCTTTCAGGTTATCGGTACAGGCTATCAAGATATCCTCAAGTCCTCTGTTGTTCAAATCTGTCAGCACCTGCAACCAAAAATTGGCACCTTCGCTCTCGGAAAGGTAAATGCCCAAAATTTCCTTCTGCCCATTTTTGTTTATCCCCAATATATTATAAAGTGCCTTGTGCACGATCTTACCCTCCACCTTGACCTTATAGTGCATCGCATCCAGCCATACAATACAGTAGAGCGGTTCTAGAGGACGGTTCTGCCAGGCTTTTACATCAGGTATGATCCGGTCTGTGATCTGGCTCAGGACGGTGTGGGATATATCGGTATCGTACATTTCCTTTATGTGCGATGAGATGTCACGATAGCTCATGCCAAGTCCGTAAAGACCTATGATCTTGTCCGATAGGTTGTCGGCAAGGATGCTCTGGCGCTTCTTTACGAGCTCTGGTTCAAAGCTGCTCTGGCGGTCCTGGGGAGTCTCTATATCAAAGGTGCCAAAACCGCTCTTGATGGTTTTCCTGCCCTTGCCATTGCGCTTGTTCCCCTTGGACCGTTCCTGCTCGTCCAGATGGCCCTCCATCTCTGATTCAAGGGCTTTCTCTATAAAATTCTTCAGCATGGGAGCAAAAGCGCCATCCTTGCCGAAAAGGCTCTTGCCGGACATGAATTGTTCCAGTGCCTTTTTCTCTAATTCTTGTTGTTCTTTTGTTGTCATAATATCTGATTAAAATTAAACTAAAATTTTTAATCAGACAGAGTTCAGTTTACACTCTCGTTATAAATTGTCCAATTTTTCGATTTGAAAGCTTGGACTTTTTTAATGGGTTTTTGGATTATTTCTCCATTTTCTGCCACCCTAAAAATTAATGCGTATTTTAAAAATTGGCGTTTTCCAAAAAAACAAACTAGCCTAAAAATCAAATCCTACCTGTGAAAACAGGTAGGATTTTGACCCCTAACTAAACTAAATTTTTAATCTTAACCAATACCGCTTAAAATATAATTAAGATTACCTACTTATGATTATGAAACTTTAAGATTAAGTTTCAATATAGTATATATACGTGGTACTATCATATTTGGATTACGAGATTGAAAAAAGATTATACTTTTTTTGCTTCCTCCCAATAAACATCCATTTCCAACAAAGACATTTCTGATAAGGACTTATTGATTTCTCGAGACTTAGCTTCCAAATATTGAAATCTTTTGATGAACTTTTTATTTGTACGTTCCAGAGCATTTTCTGGATTTATTTTCAAAAACCGAGCATAATTAATTATGGAGAATAAAACATCGCCGAGTTCACTTTCCATTTTATCGGCATCTCCATTGGCAACTTCAATTTTTAATTCGTTGAGCTCCTCCTCTACTTTTTCATATACCTGCTCCGGATGTTCCCAGTCAAATCCTACACCTGCAACTTTATCCTGAATCCGGTTGGCCTTTACCATAGCAGGTAAACTTTTTGGCACCCCTTGCAAAACGCTGGTTTTGCCTTTCTCCTTCAATTTAATTTGCTCCCAATTGCGTTTCACATCTTCTTCATTTTCCACTTTCACATCACTATAAATATGTGGATGACGTTCAATCAGCTTATCACAGATACTGTGACACACATCTGCAATATCAAAACTATTGCTTTCACTGCCAATACGCGAATAAAATACGATATGCAATAAAACGTCGCCCAATTCCTTTTTAATCTCCTCCATATCCTTTTCCAAAATGGCATCACCCAATTCATAGACCTCTTCAATAGTCAAATGCCGGAGGGTTTCCATGGTTTGTTTTTTGTCCCATGGGCATTGCTCGCGCAATTCATCCATTATTGTTAAAAGTCGGTCAAAGGCTTGTAATTGGTCTTGTCGTCGTGTCATAAAGGCTATTTTTATATACATTTCAAAATTACAAAATTGAAAAAGGTATTTGCTGTTAATATGTAGAATATTGAAGATAGAATTAAGTATACAGTACTAAGAATTAAGAAAGTTCATCATTAAAAAACTTTGCCAGAAGTTTCAAGAATTTCGTACCAAGTTCAATTCAAATGAAAAACTACAATATTCCAGTGGCATTGTACTTATAACTTAATTCATATGAAACCAGAATTAAATATAAAGCAGTAATCAGTTTAGTAGCAGGAAGGAAATTAAGAAAGTTTCAAGAGTTTCTCAGCAAATTTATTTCAAAAAGAAATACCCCACAATATTCAAATGACATTGTGGGGATAGTAAATAGAGTATCAAGTCTTTATACTTAATACCCATATCTTAATTCTTATTAGGTTTTTCTAGCACTTGTGTTTTTTGTAGAACCACCTTTCTTAGAAGATGATGCTTTTGGAGCTACGTTTCTTACAGCCGCAGGATTAGCAGACGTTTTAGAATGTGCTTCTTCCACTTTGGCTGCAGAGGTCTTATCCTCCTCTTTCTCATCTAAAGCAGATAATAAATCGTTCTTTTGCAATGCATTATACCATTGTATGACTTTTTTGATATCACTTGGATATACGCGGTCTTCATCATAATCAGGCAACACTTCAAAGAAATATTCTTCGAGTTTATCTTTAGAATCCTTATGGCTAACAGACGTTTGTTTGCCGTCTTCTTTATCACGCACTTTTTTCAATACCTCACGTAGCGGAACTTCTTCAGTAAGTGTGTACATCGCAATTTCACTTAAAACACTCACATTACTATGAATATTAACCGTGATACGCTTATTGTCAAGCAACGATTCTGCAACAAAACCGCTACGTGTTTGGGTTACAATTTTGTATAGCCCCGGTTTCCCTGAAATGGATAAAATCTTGTCTAAACTCATATTCTTTATATGCTTTTTATATTTTGAAGTTGACAAATATATACTTTTGCCTTTATGATATTATAAAATTAACGTTTCTTTTTCATGGATGGAAAACGCATCTTGTAATCGACGCTAATGTTCCCTTTAGAAATATTATTCAATCTACTTTTAATAAGTCGTTTTTTTAAAGTAGATAATTTATCGGTAAACAAAATGCCATCTATATGGTCATATTCATGCTGAATAACCCTGGCAACTAGACCTTCAAATTCCTCAACATGGGTTTTAAAATTCTCATCCTGATATTGGATCTTGATCTTTGGCTTTCTAAAGACATCTTCTCTAACATCTGGAATACTCAAACATCCTTCATTAAAAGCCCATTCATCACCTGTTTCCTCAAGAATTTTAGCATTGATGAAGATACGCTTAAAATCCGATAATTGCATTTGCTCTTCTTTTGTCAAATCTTCATCGTCCGCAAAAGGAGTTGTATCTATTACAAACAATCGGATTGGTAGCCCAACTTGTGGCGCAGCCAATCCCACACCATACGCATCATACATGGTTTCGTACATATTTGCAATAAGTTCCTTGAGGTCAGGATACTCTTCAGTAATGGGCTCACATTCTTTTCTCAGAACGGGATCACCATAGGCAATAACGGGTAAAATCATTATTCTTTAAATTTACGACTGCAAAAATACAACTCTTATTACAATTTTAGATGCTTAGAATAAAATTGTTAAAGCATATTTATTGATTGTACAAATAACTTTGAAGTATGATGGTCGCGCTAATTTCATCCACTAAGGCTTTATTTTTACGTTGGCCTTTCTTTAGTCCACTATCAATCATGGTTTGAACTGCCATTTTAGAAGTGAAACGTTCATCAACCCGTTTTACGGGCATATCCGGAATGGATTTGGACAGTTTCTCCAAAAAGGTTTGAATGGACTCTTCACTTTCAGACACTTCATTGTTCATTTGTTTGGGTTCACCAACAAGAAATAATTCTACCTTTTCTTTGGAAATATAATCCTTCAAAAAGGGTAAAAGTTCCTTGGTGGCAACTGTGGTCAGTCCGGAGGCGATGATTTGAAGTTCATCGGTTACCGCAATACCAGTGCGCTTGGTTCCGTAATCTATTGCTAAAATTCTTGCCATACATATTCCCCAAAAGTGGAAATCCCATTTTAAATTAGTGATACGGTAAAGTTACGGCAATTAAATGGGCGTCTGAAGTGTTTTCGCGGATTTATGGACTCCTTTTATCACAGTGTGGGAGAAATCCCTAAACACACGGGCAGGTTAGTGTTCTCTATAAAGTTCACCAAAGAAATTTTCCATAATGAATTATACGTTTATCTTTGTGTGAATTTAATTTTAGACATGAAACAACTTCAACAGAACATAGAGAAAGCCTGGGAAAACCGCGAATTACTCACCGATAAAGTCACCATTGAAAGTATCAGAAGTGTTATCGATCTACTAGATGAAGGCACCTTAAGAGTTGCTGAACCTACAGCAGACGGATGGCAAGTAAACGAATGGGTCAAAAAAGCGGTAGTTCTTTATTTCCCCATACAGAAAATGGAAACTTTTGAAGTGGGAATTTTTGAATATCATGACAAAATACCGTTAAAACGTGGCTACGCAGATAAAGGCATTCGGGTTGTTCCACATGCCGTTGCAAGACATGGTGCATATATTAGCAAAGGGACCATTTTGATGCCCAGTTATGTAAATATTGGTGCTTACGTTGATGAAGGAACCATGGTCGACACATGGGCAACAGTTGGGAGCTGCGCACAAATTGGCAAAAATGTGCATTTGTCTGGCGGCGTAGGTATTGGAGGTGTTTTAGAACCTTTGCAAGCCGCTCCGGTAATTATTGAAGACAACGCGTTTATTGGGAGCAGATGTATTGTGGTAGAGGGCGTAAGAGTTGAAAAAGAAGCCGTTTTGGGTGCGAATGTGTGCCTTACAGCATCCACAAAAATAATTGATGTTACAGGTGATAAACCTGTTGAAATGAAAGGTATTGTCCCAACACGCTCAGTAGTCATTCCAGGAAGCTATGCTAAGGATTTTCCAGCCGGCACTTATCATGTCCCTTGTGCCTTGATCATCGGAAAACGTAAAGAAAGCACCAACAAGAAAACCTCATTGAATGATGCTTTGCGTGAATATGATGTGGCTATCTAATCTTTAATTTGAAAATATCATGATTAGGCAGAATTTGGGAATTATAACCGAAACCTAGTTCGCATAGCATTATGATTTGACGCCATATCCCCAAAAAAAATCCTATTTTTGCACACGTTTTCATCAAATCCAACCGTTCTCATGAATAAACTTACTGCTATTATTCCCACAGGCAATGAAATCCATAATATAGAGGCGGTCATAGCTTCGGTGGATTTTGCAGATGAAATTCTCGTGGTAGATGGCTTAAGTACTGACGGCACGTTTGAAAAGGCGCAGGAATTGGCTTCAAAAGTTATAAGAAGAGAATACCAATATTCTGCATCTCAAAAAAATTGGGCCATTCCACAGGCTAAGCATCAATGGATTTTATTAGTAGATGCCGATGAACGGGTAACACCCGAATTAAAAGCTGAGATATTAAAAATCTTAAGACAGCCCGATCCTAAAATAGTCGGTTATTGGATAGGAAGGATCAATAATTTTATGGGAGAACGGGTCAACTATAGTGGTTGGCGCAATGACAAGGTGATTCGGCTTTTTAAACGTGATTTTTGTAAGTACGAAGATAAGTACGTGCATGCGGAAATTATAGCGGACGGTGACATTGGTACTTTAAAACATAAATTCATTCATTACAGTTATACGACGTTTGATAAATACGTCGAAAAGATGAACAGATACGCCACCTGGCAAGCTAAAGATTACGATCAAAAAACAGGAAATTTAACGCCTTATCATTTTGTTCTGAAACCCTTTTGGGGATTTTTTAAACATTATATCGTACAAAGCGGTTTTCGAGATGGCGTCGTAGGTTTCACTATAGGATATATGCAAGGATATGTAGTGTTTATGCGATATGTCAAATTATGGTTGTTGAGGAGAGGTAGAGAGTGATTTTTGTTTGAGGTTTTAAGGACTTGACCGAATGTTCTATTAAGGTATGGGCGGTTAGGAATGTGAAAAAATGCCGATAGCAAGTTTTTAACGATCAGTTAAAAAATTCAACTTGAGTTTTCAACGTCAACTACATGCCGACCAGCTAGCGCGGAACTTCAATTTCAATTTCGGGGTAAATATATTAGTTATGCAAAAAGAAATATCAAGTGCCTTAAATATTTTAAAAGAAGGCGGACTCCTACTCTACCCTACAGATACTGTTTGGGGAATAGGTTGTGATGCCACTGACCCTGAAGCGGTCAAAAAAATTTTTCAATTAAAAGGTCGTGAAGATAACAAAGCACTAATTTGTTTGGTAGCTGATGATCGGATGTTGAGCAAATACGTTAAGGAAATTCCGGAAGTTGCTTTCGATATTTTTGAGATTTCTGAAGAGCCAATCACTATTATTTATGATGATGCTCAAAATTTAGCCGAAAATTTAATTGCTGAAGATAAATCGATTGCCATTAGAATACCCAATGACGATTTCTGCTATCAATTACTCAGACGCTTTGGCAAACCCATTGTTTCAACCTCAGCCAATGCGAGCGGTGAAACCACTCCAAAATCGTATAAAGAAATCACACCCCATATTTTAAAAGGTGTGGACTATATCGTAAATTTGCATCGCGAAAAAATTTGTACCAAACCATCCTCAATTATTAAGTTGAGTGCTAATGGGAGGGTCAAGATCATCAGATAATAAATTTTAGCCACATATACACGAATAATTATGTTCAGAATGTATCAACTATTTAAAGTGTCTGAATGCAAATTAGCAAATTTTCATAAAACCATTTAGATCAAAAAAGAACAGTCTTGTAAAAGACAATTATTAAGTTTAAGAAAAATCATAAATTCACTGAAACTTTCATGTGGTTAAAAATAAAACCATTAGTGGATTCGTGGCAAGAAAATAAAATGAACTTAGAAAAGGCCTTAGAACATCCCGTTTTCCAAATTATCTCCCAATCTGCAAAAGACCTAGGAATTGACGCCTACGTCATTGGTGGATTTGTTCGTGATTACATCTTACAACGCGGACAGCATAAAGACATTGATATTGTCGCCATCGGCAATGGTATTTCCCTTGCCAAACAAGTGGCGAAAAACATTCCAAACCACCCTAAAGTGCAAGTTTTTAAAACTTATGGCACAGCTATGTTGCGTTATGAGGATATTGAAGTCGAATTTGTGGGCGCACGTAAGGAATCCTATTCGGAAGAAAGCAGGAATCCAATCGTTGAAAACGGCACTTTGGAAGACGATCAAAACAGACGTGATTTTACGATAAATGCCATGGCTTTGGATTTAAGCGCTTCCAATTTTGGCGACTTGCTTGATCCATTTAATGGCATGAAGGATTTGGATGCCAAAATTATTAGAACTCCTTTAGATCCTGATATTACCTACAGCGATGACCCGTTGCGAATGATGCGCGCCATCCGTTTTGCAACCCAGCTCAACTTCACCATAGAGAATGCATCGCTGGCGGCGATTTCAAAGAACAAAGACCGTATCAAAATCATCACGAACGAAAGGATTGTGGTAGAGATAAATAAAATTTTAGAAAGTGATGTTCCTTCCATCGGATTTTTACTTTTGGAACAAACAGGACTTTTGGAGCATATCCTACCCGAACTGACTGCCTTAAAAGGCATTGATGAAAAAGAAGGGCAACGCCACAAAGATAATTTCTATCACACTCTGGAAGTTGTAGATAATATCGCTAAAAACACTGATGATCTATGGTTACGTTGGGCCGCACTTTTGCACGATATTGGTAAAGCCCCAACTAAAAAATTCAGTAAAAAAGTGGGTTGGACTTTTCATGGCCATGAACTGGAAGGTTCAAAAATGGTGTACAGACTGTTCAAACGTTTAAAAATGCCACTTAACGAAAAGATGAAATTTGTTCAAAAACTGGTCTTCATGAGTTCCCGACCAATTGCATTGGCACAAGACGTCACTGATTCTGCCGTGAGACGTTTGGTTTTTGATGCAGGCGAATATGTGGATGATTTAATGGTTCTTTGCGAAGCGGACATCACCACAAAAAACCCGAGCAAGTTCAAAAAATATCACAATAATTTCAAACTGGTCAGAGACAAGATTGTGGAAGTTGAAGAGCGTGATCAAATTAGAAATTTTCAACCTCCGGTTTCCGGTGAAGAAATTATGGAAGCGTTTGGATTAAAACCGTCAAGGGAAATTGGATCCATAAAAGAAGCTATTAAAGAAGCGATATTGGAAGGTAAAATCCCAAATGAACACAAAGCCGCTTATACGCTGATGTTGGAGGAAGGAAAACGTTTGGGACTAACTGAAGTGGAGAGAAGAGGGTAGCGTTCCCGCCTCCGCAAATGCTACAGACGGGCTGATAATGGTCGGTAAAATAAATTAAAATTCATTTCAATTTCGAATTCATTTTCAATTTTAAATAAAATGGCAAAACTAAAAGATAATAAAAACGTCATTTACTGGCTCCTAACAGGCTGTGCATTGCTTTTTATCATGGTGGTGATTGGTGGGATTACCAGATTAACAGATTCTGGCCTATCCATGTCCGATTATAAACTCATTACAGGAACGATCCCGCCTTTGAATGAAGTGGAATGGCAGGAAGCCTTTGAAGTTTATCAACAATATCCAGAGTTTCAGAAGCTCCATTCGCATTTTACATTATCAGATTTTAAAGGAATTTATTTCTGGGAATGGTTACATCGTGTCATGGGCCGATTGATTGGCCTCGTCTTTATTATTCCATTTATTTATTTTTTGGCAACCAAACAACTCACCTCAAAAACCATTAAAAAATGTTTGGTATTACTATTTCTCGGCGCATTTCAAGGTTTTTTGGGATGGTACATGGTAAAAAGTGGTTTGGTAGACATGCCTAATGTGAGCCACTATAGACTATCCGCTCATTTAACAACTGCATTTCTAACGTTTGCTGCAACACTTTGGGTAGCCTTAGATTTAATTTTCCCCAAAAAGAAATCCATCGATAAAAACTTTAGAAACCTCATTGGCATTGGATACTTTATTTTAGCAATTCAGATAATTTATGGAGGATTTGTAGCAGGTTTGAAAGCTGGATTATTGCATAATCATTGGCCTTTTATGAATGAAGGTAAATTCATACACGAATCCGCTTACGCCATTGAACCATTCTATCTCAACCTTATTGAAAACCCGAGTGGCATCCAATTTGTTCACCGCACCTTTGCATATATTGTGGTGATCATGATAGGAATCATCTGGTATCGCGCCAAACAAATGACCTTAACACGCATGCAATCAAAAAGTATGGATAGTTTGCTACTTCTGGTTGGTGTTCAATTTTTATTGGGCGTACTGACTATCATTTACGGGGTTCCCTTATGGTTGGGCGTGGCACATCAAATTGGCGCTTTTTTCCTTTTATCGGCAATGACATTTGCTTTACATCGGTTCAGTAGATAATAGAAAAAGTTCTACCTTTGCAAATTAAATTTTAACCCATGGTTTACAGATTCAGAATTATTCTCGACAACGACACGGATGACGATGTTTTTAGGGATTTAGAAATCCTAGAAACAGATACTCTAGAAGACTTACATAATAGTATCACGCAAGCTTTTGGATTTGATGGTATTGAAATGGCATCATTTTATTTAAGTGATGACGATTGGAATCAAGGTGAGGAAATTCCAATGTTTGATACTGGCGATGTACAGGGAGAAGTGAGACTGATGTCTGAAACAGACATCAACACCGTAGTCAATGAATCAAAAACCAGATTGATTTATGTGTATGATTTCTTTAGCATGTGGACTTTTTATGTAGAGTTGGCAGAAATTATTGAGGAAGCTGAAGGTACTGATTATCCAAATTTGATGTTTGTACATGGGCAAATTCCGACGGAAGCACCTCAAAAGAACTTTGAAGCGGAAGATGAGTTTGATGATTATAATGAGTTTGACGACGATTTTGACGTTGACGATTATGAAAACTTGGATTTTGATGAGAACTGGAACTAGGTCGATCTGACTTATATTTTCAACACTATTTGATTTTGTATCTTGATTCTTAATACTTAATTCTTCTTACTAAAAACTTACCTCCCTCACTTCAATTGCTTCATATTCACGTTCTCGTAGTTTCGTTGTACAAAATCTAACGCGTTCTTTACAATTTCGCCCATATTTTTACTTCGTTTGAATTTTAAATCGCGGGTATACTCATAAATGGTCATTTTAAGAAGTTTGATATGTTCAGGTTTGGAAAGTGTATCCTCAATCATACAGTCCAATAATTCCTTGATGCGTTCGTGATAACTAATCAGACGTTTTGCAATAATGGAGCGCTCTTCCAGCTTATATTGATCAATGGATTCTTTCTGGAACTTTTCCTGAACCAATTGCACCATAGCTAAATTCTCTTTAAAAAATTGTGGCCGGTAGACATTGAACTTACCTTCATAACTTTGCTGGTCAAAATCAATAGCCCTGATTTTATAGACCACATGGTCAAAGTCATGCGTAGGCACAATTACATAATTATAAGAACGCATATCTCCCAAAAGCCTGATCATACAACGTTCATTGAATTTTACAAACTCTTTTGCGATCTGTGATTTTTCTGATGGCGTACAATGGGGCAACATATTTTTAATGAATTCATCGCCAGGAACTCCTGCAATATGTTCTTCAATCAAGGTATCCTGAAACACTAAAAAATTCAGGTTGTATGGCGACAGCATATGTTCAAACTCCAATCCGTAGATTCTTGATGCGTCCGCTTTTTTTACATAAAAATAGGTGTAATTATCGTTGAGGATATTTCGGACTTTAATTCGGAAAGGTTTAGAATTCCCAAAAGTGCAATAATCAATGGCATCCACATTTAAAAACGGAATGGTGCGTTCGTTTCCATCTGAATGCAAAATAGTATAGACCTTCTTTAAGCTTAAATCTATTTCTTGACGTTCAAATTCATTAAAATAGACCCTCACCCAAAGGGTGTCATTATCATCTTTATCGTATAAAACAACCGAACCCTGAAAACGTAATAAATCATCATAAAAAATTGGCAACCTAATATTTCTGTTATATTCAGTAAGGTAAGCGTGCAACTTTTCAGTTATGGGATAAGATGGCTTTCGTAAAGATATTTTAAGATCTTGCATAGTGGTAAACTTAACTCAAATGTAAAGTTAATATATTTACTGGTGTAACAAATTTACATATCACTCGTCATACGTGTAACTAATCAATCAGAAAACATCTTGGAAACCATTCTCACCATCAACAATCTCACTAAAAAATTTGGCTATCTCACTGCGGTCAAAGACTTATCATTTACCATTAATAAAGGCAATGTTTACGGGATTTTAGGACCCAACGGAAGTGGCAAATCAACTACTTTGGGCATTGTGCTTAATGTTGTCAATAAAACTTCAGGTGATTTCAGTTGGTTTAACGGAGAGGTTTCAACTCATAACGCTTTAAAAAAGGTGGGCGCCATTATAGAAAATCCAAATTTCTATCCCTATATGACCGCGTATCAGAATTTAAAATTGGTCTGTAAAATCAAAGGTGTACCTTATAGCAAAATTGATGAAAAACTTGGAATTGTTGGACTTTTAGAACGAAAGGATAGTAAATTCAGCAACTATTCGCTGGGGATGAAACAACGACTGGCCATTGCCTCCGCCCTATTGAATGATCCTGAAATTCTAATCCTGGATGAACCTACTAACGGGTTGGATCCACAGGGCATTCATCAAATCCGTACCCTAATTAAACAGATTGCGGGTCAAGGCACCACCATTTTGCTGGCATCGCATCTATTGGACGAAGTTGAAAAAGTGTGTTCTCATGTGGTCGTACTCCGAAAAGGGCAGAAATTGTACTCCGGTCGAGTGGATGAAATGATTTCCAGTCATGGCTTTTTTGAACTAAAGTCAGTACAGCACGAAGCATTGGTAGCCTTCCTTAAAAGTAATCCCGATTTTTTAAATGTAAAAGAAGAAGGCGAGCTCATTACCGCTTTTCTAAAAAATCCAATGGACGCCTCCACATTTAATACACTTATGTTTGAAAAAGGCATCACACTTTCGCATTTAGTTAAACGTAAGGAAAGTCTTGAAGAGCAATTCCTGCAATTAACTAACAACAACTAACCAAACCAAACCTATGTTACGACTAGTTAATTTAGAGCTACAAAAACTACTATTAAATAGAGCAAGTAAAATTCTGATATTCATCTCCTTTATTTTGCCTTTTACAGTTTTGATCCTTTCGTCTATAAAAATTAATTTCTTCGGATTTTTCACTTTGGAGTTAGGGGAACTTGGTATTTTTAACTTTCCGATCATTTGGCATATTACTACCTATTTCGCCTCTTTTTTTAAACTGTTTTTCGCCATAGTGGTCGTGAGCATGATTGGCAATGAATACAGCAACAAAACCATAAAACAAAACTTGATTGATGGTTTAAGCAAGAAAGAATTTATCCTTTCTAAGTTTTATACTATTGTTTTCTTTTCGTTTTTAGCGACTGTTCTCATAGGAGTTGGCTCATTTATTATAGGGCTTTATTATTCTAGTTATACGGAAGCTTCAATTATATTTCGAGAAACCGAGTTTTTACTGGCCTATTTTTTAAAGCTAGTGGGCTTTTTTAGTTTGTGCCTATTCTTTGGAATGTTGGTAAAACGCTCTGCCTTTGCCTTGGCATTTCTCTTTATCCTCTACATTTTTGAATGGATCATTTTTTGGATAGTTGTAAAAGCATCAGGCACAGAAATGGCGTGGAAAGTCAAGAACTTTTTGCCTCTGGAGTCCATGTACAATTTGATCGATCAGCCGTTTCAACGGGTTCTTATGACAAAATATCCTGAGAAAATTGATATGGCTTATGACTATGCCGTTCATTGGTATGAACTTCTAATCGTTTTAGGTTGGACCGCTATATTTGTGTTTTTATCGTACAGATTATTAAAACAACGTGATTTATAATATATTTGATAGCAATTGCCATCATTAATTACACATTATTTTAATGCAATTTTTAGCATATCTTTATTTATAAAATAAAGTTTGGCACAAATACCTTATTGTTTTAAGAATAATGGTTGTGATAATTAGGTTATTTATAGGTGGACAATTAAATAAGTTTGATGATTTTTGGCTTCAGCCATACTTTCATACAGATTTCTTTAAAATCCACCATATTCTAAAGCATCACATTTTTGAAAACATATCTTAAAATTCTTTCTGTATTAAGCCTACTTTTTATAAATCAGATTTCTTACCCACAAGGTCCAACCGATTGTATTGACTCTGTAATTGTTTGTGGGAATTCCACCATCAATTTAGATGTCAACGGTGTTGGGACTCAAGAATTAAACAATTCGAACACCTGTGGCAGTAGTGAACACAACAGTATTTGGCTACAAGTGACCTTAGTTACCAATGGCACCTTGGGGTTTATTCTTAAACCGAACAGCAGCGCCATTCAAGAAGATTATGATTTTTTTGTGTTCGGTCCAAATGTAGCATGCAATAATATTGGACAAGCCATAAGATGCTCTACAACTAATCCCGCTGCTGCAAGACTGAGCAATAATTTAACGGGAATGAACGGCACTTCAAGCGATACATCTGAAGGTCCTGGTCCCCAAGGCGACAGTTTTGTACGTTGGCTGGATGTTCAAGCAGGTGACACTTATTTTATAGTCATTGATAGGCCCATTGGCAATAGTGGATTTACTCTGGAATGGACTGGAACTGCTGAATTTTCTCCACCTCCTGTGAGTCAGGAAAGTGCATCAACACCTCTGGATTTTATA
>NZ_DATJCA010000030.1:0-46486 GCF_035515035.1 Gelidibacter sp.
ATTGGGAGATTCACCTAATAACCTAGGCTATTCTTTAAGTGGTTTGGCGCCAAATATTGATCAAGCTTGGTTGAAAAATTATAAAGCTGAAGATGGCACCATTTACAGATGGAACACCAACGATTATTTATTAAATCCGTATTACGTGTTGAATGAAAACAGTGGCGAAACACAAAAGGATCGTTTTATTGGCTACGTCAGTGGTTACTATCAAGTAAACAAATGGCTTGGTGCGAATTTCAGAACAGGGATCGATACCTACAGTTTTGGTTCAAAAGATTTTATGGGCAGCGGTCATACCTGGCCAGGTCGTGCCAACGGCTATCTAGGTTTAAATAATATTAATGTATCCGAAATCAACACCGATTTAATCTTCAACATTGATGGCATAAAATTGGCAGAAAACTTCACCTTCTCCAGTATTTTGGGTTTAAACAGAAGAGATTTTTTAAGAGAACAAAACTCGAGATTTGGAAACAATATTATAGAGCCAGGCACAAAGTATATTAGCAATTTTGCCATTCAAACAGAAAACGCACCTTCGGAAACCAAAACCCGAACAAATTCGGTGTTCGGATCGGCTAAATTTGATTATAAAGGGTATTTATATGCTGAATTTACAGGAAGACAGGATTGGTTCAGTGTCATTGATGATGCTGCCTTTTACCCAGCGGCATCATTAAGCTTTGTGTTTTCTGATGCTTTTGATGCTACCGGAGATGTATTTTCTTATGGTAAGTTTAGATCCTCATGGGCACAGGTTTCCAACGCCCCAGGTGCTTACAAAAACGCACTCAATTATACGGTACTTCCTTCTTTTAACGGGAGTAGTGTCATCAATATTAAAAATGATGCTGCACCAAATCCTAATTTAACGTATCAATCAAAAACAGGGATTGAGTTTGGGGTCGATTTAGCCTTTTTTAAAAATCGCTTAAGAGCAGACTTTACCGTATATCGTGAAGATATTGATGATCAAACTATGGATTTGCCATCTTCGGCAACCTCAGGATATGAATACATTTCTGTAAATGCTGGAAAATTACGCAACGAAGGTGTTGAAGTGCTTTTATCAGGTTCGCCTATAAAAACCAATGATTTCACCTGGGAAGTTACTGTCAACTATAGTAAAAACAAAAACGAAGTCATTTCACTCCATCCAGATATTGACACCTATGTCATCTCTGAAGCGAGATGGGCGGGAGCGGCGATTGTAGCTCCAGTTGGAGGGCAATATGGCTCTATTGTTGGAAAGGATTTCTTAAGAACCGATGCCGGTGAAGTAATTAACAGTGCCAATGGCCTTCCATTGTTTACGAATGACAAAGTAATTTTAGGGAATGGTATTCCTGATTGGACTGCTGGTTTAAACAATCGTTTTTCATATAAAGGATTAACACTTCAGTTTTTATTAGATATCAAACAAGGCATGGATGTGTATTCTATGACCAATTCCGTTGGAGCAACCAAGGGTCTTTTAAATGTGACCACTCAGGGGAGAGATGCCTTTAACACCGCAAGAGAACTCGCTGAAGCTGCCGATCCGGATTTCAATATCAATACTTGGGTGCCTACGGATGGTTACGTGTCTACTGGAGTAATCAATACAGGTACAGCAGAAAATCCTGTATATGTACAAAATACAACACCTGTAAATCCACAGAGCTATTGGAATACGGTTTTCAATAATACACCGGCACCATTTATTTATGATGCCTCGTACGTAAAGCTGAGAGAATTGAGTTTAGGCTATGACTTTCCTAAAAATCTTGTAAGTGGTCTTAAAATGACATCGCTTAACATGTCTCTTTTTGCAAGAAACTTGTTGACCTTCAGTAAAGACTTGCCAAACATTGATCCAGAATCGATGTACACCTCAGGTAATGGGCAAGGTTTTGAATATGGGTCTTTACCATCACGTCAATCTTATGGCTTCAATATTAAAGTTACTTTTTAAATAAAATAATATTATGAAATATAAACACATCATAGCTATAGTAATGATTCTTGTTGCTTTTAGTAGCTGTACGAAAGATTTTGACACCCTGATCGAAGATCCGATTGCCCTGTCTCCAAACCCTGACGGACAACTTTCTTTTGTTCAGTTAAGTATGTCTGGCGACCGATATTACCAATGGCGCGCCAACTTGATTTATTCGGGTGGTTTTGTGCAACATTATTCTGGAGCCTGGAACGTTACGGAGTTTGGCGGAAGATTCAAGAAAAATGACGATTATGCACATGCTTATTGGAGAAGAGCGTATTCCATAGAAATGAAAAACATAGTGGACGTTATTTCCAGAACCAATGATATTCCTGATAAAGCGAATATCAATGCGATTGCAAAAATTGTTCGCGTGATGATCGGGCAGCGTTTAACCGATTTATATGGAGATGTGCCTTACTCTGAAGCCGGCGTTGGTTTTTCACAAGGTATTGTCGCTCCAAGATATGATAAACAAGAAGAAATCTATAAGTCATTCTTTGTTGATTTGGAAGACAGTTTCAATCAGTTGAATGTTGATGGTGGCACGGTTACTGGCGATCTTTTTTATAATGGCGACATCACAAAATGGAAAAAATTAGCGAATACCTTGCGTCTGCGGACGGGGATGCGTATTTCTGAGATTGCACCTGCCGAAGCAGAAAAACAAGTCAAAGCAGCTTTTGCCAATGGGGTTTTTGAAAGCAATGCGGACAATTGTATCATGCGTCATGGCGATATCGCCTTTAATGGTGATTTGTTCGATTTCCGGGGCAATGGTTTGGCACATGCCTTTATTGGAAATGATAATGCCGATCACTTTTCGTCCTTGTTAATTGACTTTTTAAGAGATCATGACGATCCGAGATTACCAATGATTGCCACTCCAAAAACATCAAGTGGTGTGAGTTGGGGCGGACCAATTCAGCCAGGCGAAGATTTATATGTAGGCGTTCCAGCCGGCTCTTTTCAATGGGATGTTTTTGGTGGTGCTGCGGCAACTTCAGGAATCCAAGATTATTTAAAAGAAAACACCACACCATTTCTACATGTGAGTTATTCTGAAACTCAGCAATTGTTAGCTGAGGCCGCTTTTAGAGGTTGGGTTTCTGGATCCGCAGCCGATTATTACAAAAACGGTGTGGAAGCGGGAGTTAAACAATTGGTACTTTACGGAGCGCCAGAAGCTTCTCAAGGAGATATTAATAACTTCTTAGCGGCAAACCCATTACAAACCGGTAAGGAATTCGAGCAAATCAACACCCAACTTTGGGTGACCTACTTGTTCAACAGTATCGAAGCCTATTCCAACTGGAGAAGAACTGGGTTTCCAGTATTGGACCCAATCACCGTACCTGACTCTGAAACAGGAGGTGTAGTTCCAAAACGCTTGTATTACCCGAACGATGAATTGCAGAAAAACGAAACCAATTATTTGGAGGCTATTGGTCGCATGGGAGGCAATAATGATTGGCTGAACAAAGTTTGGTGGGATGCCAATTAATTAAAATTTAATACACATCCCCTAATACATTTTTAATAATAAGTTTATAAGCGAGGCGATCTATTTCACCTCGCTTATTTTAAAATAATACAACATGAAAATTAAATTACTAGTTCTAACAGACGTTATCTTTTTTCAGCAGCAGATTAAGGGGCAAGTGGACCAAAAGTACTTAAGCGCAACTTTTGCCGATACTAAAGTGGCTATAAGCTGACGACATTGACCAACGCATTTTAAAAGCTTAGACCAATTATTTACAACCTTAACTTCAACAGTTAGCTATGCTGATTTAAAATCTTAATTTTATAGACACTTAATCTTGGTAATATGAAAAAAAGTTCGATTCTAATAACCCTTATTCTCACTGTTCTACTTCTAAATGGGTGTGGCTCTGGCCATTCCAAGGAGTCCGCCAATCTAAATGACAAGGAGAAGGAAGTTGCTAAAGTGGTCATTGGTTATATTCCAACTTGGAAAGACATGCGGAAAACCATTGATGCTACCGATTTGAACATTTTGACGCACATCAATCTATCTTTTCTTAATCCCGATGCATCAGGAGCATTTTTGTTGAACGGCGAGCCAATCTGTAGTGATGGTGCTTCGGCGGACATAAAATATGTGGTGAAAAAAGCCCACGAGAACGGTGTCAAAGTATTAGTGTCTTTAGGCGGGGGAACGATTCCCCAATGCTCTGGAGATTGGAAGACCCTCTTGCAATCGTCTCATAGAACTACGGTGGTCAACAATTTGAAAGCCTTGGCAGATTTCTATAACTTGGATGGCATTGATGTGGATATTGAAGGTGGACTATTGAATGATATCAGTGAGGCTGGGGATTATACACCGTTTATCCAAGAGTTAAGAGCTGTGCTTCATCCGCTTGGTAAATTAGTTACTTGCGCTACTGCAAGTTATGTTGGAGGGATGATTCCAAAATCGGCCATTCCTTATTTTGATTATGTCAATATCATGGCCTATGATAACCATTGGAAGCGTGCAGAAAATCACGCCACTTTTGAAGATGCTGTGAGAGATATGGAGCTGTGGCTCGATTTAGGTTGTCCAGCAGATAAATTAGTGTTGGGCGTCCCATTTTACGGATATATGGGAACCGTGGGAAGTGGTGGTGTAGCCTACAAAACCATTGTCGAACAAGATCCGAATGCCGCACAAGTGGATGCCTATAAAGAGTATAAGTATAATGGCATCCCAACCATGCGGGCCAAAACAGAATATGCCATCAAACATGGCGCTGGAATCATGATTTGGGAAATTTCAAATGATGCCTCAGATAGTTTGAGCTTATTGCAAGCCATCGGAAAAAAACTAAAATAAGGGAAGTCTGTTGTAAAGAGGCCAGAAGTTAAATAACTGCCTTCATTTTATTACAATAAAAGGGGTTTCATCTGCTTTTCAAAAAACTGCCATAAAAGATATCTTCTTAATAATCTGCTTCTTAATTAACAATTCAAAATACTTATTTGATGAATTTTTCTGTCGTGTTCTAGATGCTGTCTATCTGCCAAACAACGTCGTTGATATAATTTCTTTTAAAATCATTTATTTTAGTGATAGTTTGGCTTAGCCCTCCATTCTATTTAATGTAGAGCAAATTAATCGCGTAGGAATCAATCGGAATATCATTGAAAAGTATTTGGAATCAATGAAACGCCACATTTTTAAAATTCAAATTCAAATTCAAATTCAAATGAACAAAATTATCTTAATTCTTATCCTTTTCTGCTTTTCAAACCATGCAAGCGCTCAGAAAGTCTTGTCAGAAAACTTGGATTTGATGCCTTGGCCCAAAAATGTAGAGAAAAAAAACGCTGAGTTTATTATTGATAATAGCCTGAGCATTTCAATAAGTCCTGCGGATGAGGGTCGCGTCCATAATGCGGCGGTCAATTTTTTAAGACGTCTCAGTGGCAGAACAGGCGTGTTTTTAAATGAAGGTTTTCCTGTAACAGACCAACAAGGTTCCATCCAAATTATATTTGAAAATGTATCCAAACTTAGCATTGAAAACGACGAATCCTATAGCTTAGATGTTGGTGATTCGGTAATAACTATCACGGCTAAAACCGATGTTGGCGCCATCAGAGGATTGGAAACCCTTTTACAACTGGTTCAAAATAATAGTACCAACTATGTTTTTTCTGGAGTAAAAATCAACGATACACCCCGATTTGTTTGGCGAGGTTTAATGATTGACGCCGCAAGACATTTTCAACCTGTAGGTGTTATAAAGCGGAATTTGGATGCGATGGCGGCCGTAAAATTGAATGTGTTTCACTGGCATTTAACCGATGATCAAGGCTGGCGGGTAGAATCAAAAGTATATCCTAAACTTCACGAAGAGGCGTCAGACGGATTGTACTATACCCAAGAACAAATAAAAGACGTGGTGGCTTATGCCGATAATCTGGGCATCCGGGTGATTCCTGAATTTGATGTTCCGGGACACGCCTCCGCTATTTTAACCGCTTACCCAGAATTGGGAAGTAAAGACGGTTATGACTATGCCATTGAACGTTTTTCTGGGGTGTTCGATCCCACGTTGAATCCTACTATAGACCTCACTTACGAGTTTCTGGAGCGATTGTTCGCCGAGATGTCACCCTTGTTTCCAGATGATTATTTTCATATTGGCGGCGATGAAAATGAAGGTAAACATTGGGATGAGAGCAAGGCCATTCAGAAATTTAAGAAGCAGCACGATTTAAAAACAAACCACGATTTACAGACCTATTTCAATATCAAACTTGAAAAAATCCTCAATAATTTAGGTAAAAAGATGATGGGATGGGATGAGATCATGACCCCCAATATGCCTACAACAACGGTCATTCATTCCTGGCGCGGCCAAAATGAAGGGTTCCCTGAAGGCAACTCTTTGATAACTGCCGCAAAAAGAGGTTACCAAACCGTACTTTCAAATGGGTACTATATTGATAGAATGGAACCAGTGGAGAATCATTATTTGGTAGATCCCATTGGTGATGCTAAATTAACAGACCTAGAACGCTCCCGTATTTTAGGTGGCGAAGCGACGATGTGGAGTGAATTGGTCACACCTTTGACCATCGATTCCAGAATCTGGCCAAGAACCGCCGCTATTGCGGAACGCTTCTGGTCACAAGCAGAGGTCAAGGATGTGGATGATATGAAAAAACGATTGAAGCAAGTGT
This sequence comes from Gelidibacter sp., assembly GCF_035515035.1. Classification (GTDB taxonomy): domain Bacteria; phylum Bacteroidota; class Bacteroidia; order Flavobacteriales; family Flavobacteriaceae; genus Gelidibacter. Next base: position 6,683 of record NZ_DATJCA010000030.1, read on the forward strand.
CTTTCAACTTAGAAGAATTGGGGATTACCCATATTAAGAACAGAGATGTTATTTTAAGAAATATGACCGACAATCAGGATATTTCAGCGTTGGTCACCTTATCCGAAATTTGCGAACCTTTAAAGATCTATTCCAGAAATAAAGGGGGCATTGAATACAAAACCTTTTCGCCATTTACTCTTTTTGCCGACGCTTGTGTGGTTGATGCCGAAGACGCTTTGCCTTTTAACCGTACAGTCCACCAGTTTACAAGTGCTCCAAACAGCGTTAATGCGAGTCAGGTTTTAGCTTATCTGAACATCTGGGCTGGAAATTATGAAGCGTTTAAAGAACTGACTAAAAATCCAAAACTCACTCCTTTGGAACCTTTGTCCGAAACTCTTTCTTCCACCGCTCGTTTACTTTCAAAAGCGCTGGAAAGCAAATCGCTGACCTCAGAAAATCTCACAAAAATCAAAGAGGGCCTTCTTATTTTAGAGCAACCTTTTGCAGATGTTGAGGTGGTAATTCTAGAGGGATTGAGCAAGTTAATGGCCTTTTGTGAAAGTCATTATTTAGTGAATTAGTTTATGTGGCCTTTGTCAATGGAATGCCTGTTTTCGGCAGGCTTCATTGGCAAAATTAACCCAGTTACAAATCTACTACTTCAAGATTGCCTCTATCGGCCATGGTGATATAGCATTTTTTGTAATCGTTGCTGAAGGTGAGGTTGGAGGGATTCTTTCCTATTAATTGTATTTCTCTCACGATTTCACCCGAAGACGATAAAACCACGACGGTACCTTTTCCATAACGGCAGACATACAGATTTCCGCTATCGTCAAAGCGCATTCCGTCCAATCCAAAATCTTCAAACGAAATAAATTCCTGTTTGTTGTCTACAAAGCCATTGTCAAGAATATCGTAGACCCATATTTTTCGTTGGACCGATTCATTCACATATAATTTCTTACCATCAGGACTCACTTCAATCCCGTTGGTCGTTCCCATCTGGTCTTCCAACAATTCAAATCCGTTTTCTTTGGTCACTTTCCATATTTTACCGGTATTGTCTGTCCAATTCGGATCGCTGGCATACAGCGTGCCGTTTGGGGCAATGGCGATATCGTTCGGTTGATTGGCGGTTGGCTCGTGGGCAAATACGGTTATGTTTTTGCTTCGCAAATCAATTTCCAGAACGTTGTGATTGACATAATCCGCCACAAACATCTGGTGCTTTTCGCCAAACCGTATGCCATTACCGATACTCCCGTTGGGCAATTTTACAAAAACAGAACCTTCCCCGCTAGGAGTGACTTCCCCAATGGTGCCCTGTTCTTCAAAATTCACTGCATAGATATTGCCCTCATAATCCGTCGCTGGGCCTTCCACGCCACTGGTAAAACTTCCTTCCTTTGTAAAATCACTGCTCTTTAACTGTTGCGCGCAGGAGCTGGATAGGACGAGTAATAAAGTTAAATTTGTAATTAATTTCATTGATATGTTGATTATATAACGTGATTTTAAGTAATTTCTACATTCAAATTTTCCAGGAAAGTCTCTAAATCCGCCAAAGAATTTTCTTCAATAAGATTGGTGTCGATGATCAATTCATCCGTATCGGTTTTGAGTTTATAATCTCCGGAAAACTTTCTAATGCCCTTAATGTCCACTAGGTTTATTTTTTTTGAAATCAGATGGTTTTTGGTGATTATTCCGTTTTCTATGGTGAGATATTGTTTGTTGTGTTCAAAAAGATAGATGCAGAAATATAAAATCCCAATGATTAAATAGCCATAATTGAAAATGTTGTGTGGAAAATATATGACTGCCGGAATCCCGACGATTACCCATATGCTTCCTAAGATTAGGTAAGTTCTAAGTCGCCTTCTTTTGAATTTTATTTTCATAACATAATTTTCAGATATCCTTTATGTATATAAGTTGTGACATAATTCGTCACGGACAATTGCAAACAGGCTTGGCAGAGGAAAATCCTACCTGCCACGTTTTAGGGCGTCGAGGATTTTCCAATTAGGCGAGAACCAAGCAACCCGCTAGAACGATTCTTTCGGGCTGGGTATTTTTACACGGTGTTGTAATGCGTTATTTTTTCAGTTTCAAGATGTTCTTTGAAATATCTTATTAATTTTTTCTCTTCGCTGTTAAATATCAAACTTATAATTACAAAAAAAACAATTGGAAAGAAAAAGAAAAGGACTGGAATCTCTAATCCATATGACAATCGTAAAATGAGCATAATAATTGGGATTATTAATATTATAAAAAGTCCGTATTTATATTTTGTTTCAAGTATAATCTTTGTTTTACTCTCGGTCAATTCAGATACAGTTCCGTAGATAACAATTGCACTTTTTGATTTATTGTCAATGTCAAAGGTATAATTTGTTCCAATTGAAAAGTTTAAACTAATTATGAATTCATTTTCAGTCAGCCATTTCAAAAAGAATATTTTTCCACTATTTTCAGACGTTATTCTTTTTAGGTCATTAATATTTAAAGTGACATTTAATTCCTCTTTAATTAATTTCAAAAATGAGATCGTGTTCATTCGGTACTTCTGGTTTTAAATGCACCACAACTTATCTATACAAGCCTCTAATATAATGAAATCATCCAACTTCGTGGGTATATAATTATGTCTACAACAATCTTTAATCGAAATAATTTCCCACTAGAGATATTGGTTTTTAACTTATCAACGATTGGCTCAACAACAGTAATCCAATCCCAATTAATCCCATATAAACATAATTTAAAAAAGTACCATCTTTTAAACGATGGTTCAGATATCGACCCAAAAAAATAGCGGGGATGATCACGGGAATTGAAATCAAAAAATAATAGGTGACCGTCCAACTCCATAAGCCTTGATACCAATATCCAAACATTCCAATGCTACTGACGGGTAAGAAATAACCTTGTAGCGTAGCTCTAAAGTTTTTTGGCGTCCAATTGCGAAGATTGCCGTAAATAACAATGGGTGGACCATTCAACCCATAGGCTCCGCCTAAGATTCCGGATAGAAATCCGCAAGCAAATAGCCAAATTTTGTTGTCAGTTTTTAATCTGAAAGTACTTTTTGAAAGCAGGGAATAACTTGAATAGAGGATGATCAGTAATCCCAAGATTGTTTTTATAAAGTTTTCGTTACCATAAATAAGCAAGTATAAACCAATGGGAATTCCCAATATCGCAAAAATAATGAGCCATTTTGCACTTTTCAAATGGATTTGTTTACGGTCTTGCACAACCACAATGGCCGCCACAAAAATGGAAATCAATACCGAAAGTGGCACGGCAATTTCAATGGGAATCAATAGGAGCAACAATGGCACGGCAATTAAAGATTCGCCAAAACCAAAGGTAGAACGGACTAAGGTTGCAATGAAAATGATGAGTAGAATGTAAAATGTAATGAGATCCATAGGTTTTTATTGCATCCAAGTTTTCTCATCTTGAACTCATCTATTTTTTGAAAAGATGATTTTTATCGATTTGTATTGGAATTGGTAGAGGAGCGCCGGTTTTTCCTGCTTCCGTGATGTTGGGCAGTCATTTTTTTCAATGATTCTAGTTTACGAAAATTTTTGTCTGAGTCTCAATAATTTATTTCTCTGAATCAAATAAAAGATGGTTGAGATGGAAGGCATAATGAACATTGTCAAAACCCAAAAGGTCTTATGGTAAATTTTGTACTTCACCATATCACTCAAAACAATGATCCAAGTAGAGAAGAATAACATTAATCCCATGCTAAGTAGGATTTGCGAAAATTCCCAATGTTGAATTTTAGCCAAAGCTCCGAGAATTGTTAAAATAAAATTTCCTATTACTAACACCCATACTGTCTTGATATCAATTTTAAAGTCTTGATTCTTCATAATAAAATGTTCTTGTTTATTATCTAATAAAAGATGGAAACCCTTTAATTCCATTGTAATTACTCTCTATTAATGTTTTCGCCACGTCCCCATTGCTATCGGGAACACGAACAATTATGTTCTTTTTATAACCTTTTAACAGCTATTTAACAAAGCAGACTTTCTGCCAATATAAAACTACGGATTTCCAATCTATAGTGGTTTGTTTTTTAGGTACTTTATAAATTATGAAAATCTTGATTTCATTTGACTTTAATAATTATGAATGCGCAAAAGTAAATCTAGTCCCTCAAACTCCAAATCTCATTGATAGGGTCTCCCTTACTAGAGAATCCTTTATGATGCCATTGCCCATCAATCAGTTCATAATTAAATTTCAAGCTCATTCCAACTCTGGAATTGTCTCTGGAAAAGAATTCGATGTTCTCCGTGTAATCGCCATTTAAGGTGCTGTAGGTGCCGCCGCCGGTACCCATAAATTCCTTGGTTTCTGTATTGTAGGCGATCCATTGAAATCGGGTTCCTGAAAGAATTTTCATCGTTTTACGTGGACCGCTCGTGTCACGGGTTTGAGCTTCGCCATCCACCATGCGTCCGGACATGAGCCAAGCGCCCTCTAACGCTCCCGGTTGGCCATCGTCAATTCTCGTGAATTTTTTTTTCGAATCATAAAGTTCTAGACCATCATCAGCAAACTTCACTTTATAACTTATTTCCGTACCAACACGTTCGGGATTATCCGTGTCAAATTCTATTTTTTCGGTAACCACATCGCCTTGTAGAGTCCAACTGCCGCCATGGGTTTCAACAAATTCACCCGTCACGGCATGAAATGTTGTTGACACTTGATACCCATCAACAAAAACGAGCACAGTTTTAAGTTGGTCACCGTTTTCCGAAGTGGATAGGTTTTCCCACGCACCCGTAATATTTTGTGCATGGGTGATAATGGACAGGAACAGGCAGATGAGCGATAGACTTGTTTTCATAATTTTATATTTTTAGGTTCTTTTAAAAATGGATGACTTAATTTCTTTTAAAAACTCACAGTCCTTTTAATATCTCAGAATGTTTAAACAACGAAAACTCATGGGCATAGCCATGCCTCTAATATACTGAAATTATTCCAATTTGGTGGGGGAATATCTAGTGTTAAGCTGATCCTAAATCTTGATCATGACCGTAGCTTTATCCTGGTAATGGCGTGATATAAAAAAGCGAATAAAATAAAATCCAAGATTTAGTTGAAGAATAAAACTCAGAAAATTTAAGGATAGACGGAGTTAATTGCCATCAGATATCTCCTCTTTTTATCCCTAATTAAGAGGTTTTTGCATATTTGGGATGGAAGAGGCATTCTTCAACTTTTTCATAATCTTCAGGTCTATCTGCAAGCACCATTAAAACATCATTGGCTTTAATAACGGTAGAGCCGCCGGGGCGAATATATTGATTGCCGCGTTTGATCATGACTATAAATGCTTCTGCGGGAAAATGTAAGTCCACGATCCGCTTATTTATTGGCGAGAATTCAGGTGAAATGGTGAATTCCTGCAACGCCGATTTTGGGAGGTCTAAAAGAAGTTCATCTATAGGCGTGATCTTTTTTGCTTGCTCCGGGATGCCTACTCTCAGCCATTTTGCAACAACGCCCAAAGACGTACCTTGAATGAGAACGGAGGTCACCGATATAAAAAATACGATACTGAATATCATATCGGCTTTTTCAATGCCGGCCAGAAGAGGATAGGTCGCAAACACAATTGGAACCGCCCCTCGCAAGCCTACCCACGAAATGTAGAAGCGTCTTCTCAATTTCATTTTAAAGAAAACGAGACTTATAAAAACCGCAATAGGGCGCGCAACCACAATTAAGAATAAAGAAATGAGCATCCCCACGCCAATATAAGGCACAATTTTGGAAGGGAAAACCAAAAGCCCTAAGGTAAGGAACAGAACAATTTGCATTAGCCAAGCCAAACCATCGTACATTTTTAAAATGGTTTTCTTTTGGATAATGTCCTGGTTTCCGAGGTAGACCGCACAAATATAAATGGCTAAAAAGCCGTTACCACCTACAAAATCCGTTGCCGAAAACGTGATGAACATCAATGAAATGACCAAAACAGGGTAGAGACCTTCAAAGCCAAGATTGATGCGATTAATGATATGTTTACTGACAAATCCAAATCCGAAACCTGCGGCGGCACCTACAATCATTTGTTGTAAAAACATAGGTACAACTGAGGCTACACTCTGATCCTGATTGATCACCAGGGTCAAAAAGGCAATGGTAAGCACATAGGCCATCGGATCATTACTTCCGCTTTCCAATTCTAACGTAGGCCTGATGTTTTTTTTCAGGGCCAAACTCTTTGAACGTAGAATTGAGAATACTGCAGCCGCATCGGTTGAGGAGACGATAGAACCCAAAAGCATACTTTCATAGATGGTAAAATCGGTAACGTAATAAACAAATCCCCCCAGGGTGATGGCAGTCAACAATACACCCAAGGTAGATAAAACAATTCCTTCTTTAAGAATGGGTTTTATGGAGCTCCAGTTCGTGTCAAGACCTCCGGAAAATAAAATAAAGTTAAGGGAAATGACACCAATAAGTTGGGCGTTCTTGGGATTGTCAAAGCGAATGCCGCCAATGCCTTCAGAACCTGCCAACATGCCTATGGTCAAGAAAAGCAACAATGTAGGAACACCAAATTTATAAGAAGTTTTACCAACTATAATGCTTATAAAAAGCAATATAGATCCAACTAATAGTATGTTTTCAATGGTTAAACTCATAGTTTATGCTTCCTAAATCGATTTGCGCGAAGATACTTCTTTTTATTTTTATGAAATAATGTTTTTGGAAGTGGTGTTTAAAAACTTGTTTCAAATTAAAATAGGTTTCTTAAAATGGAATAAAATTACTAAAAAAGGCATTCACAGCACTTTAGGTGTGATTCGCGTTCTAATATAAATGCTTTCCTGAACTGAAAAGAGCGCTAATTTCGAGTTGTAAATTGTTTTAATTTGACGGAAAGTTATAGGTTTTCAATGTGTTTTCCAATACCGCCAATGAAGTCGGGTCTACAATTTGAGCATCAATGACAAGGGTTCCATTTGCGGTTACTAATCTTATATCACCAGAGAAATGTTTGATTGATTTTATATCGGAGAGTTTTATTTTTTTGGGAAACAGCGTGTTTTTTATTATTTCACCATTTTTAAATGTCACGTATTGTTTTTTGTTTTCAAAGAGATACACTAGAAACATGAAAATGTTGACAAAAATCTGTGCAATTCCAATGGCGTCCAAGGAGATGTTTTTCCATTCGCCAATTCCAGTAGATAACAAAATAAGGAGAGTCCCAATGAAGATAAAGACAATCCCCATGGTTAAATTACTTTTTATTCTTTCTTTAGAGTATCGGATGGTAGTCATGGTTCAAAAGTATGGAATGGTTTTTAGGACCACTAATATACTTATTATCCAATAGGCTGTAACGTATAGTTGTAAGATATTTCATTCATTGGAAATTTTCGCTTTCATACAGACGACAGTTTTTCAATTTCAACTGCAACTTGCTATGAGAAAGATTCCTATTTATGCCTGAGAAATGCGATTTTGCCTGTTTCAACTCTAATGGAAGGGATTAAAAACTTAAGTACTAGTTATGGACTCTAATGACAATTCTAAAAGTCAAACGGTTTAAAATTAGTGATAGAGGAATTAAATTGTCGATTTTAAGTTTTTTAGAAAAACTATGGATTCCATTTAGTCTTGTTCTAAATAAGGCTTAAATTTGCATGAAATTTAAAAAAAATCAAATTCTATGAAGAAATTAGTTTTATTGAGTGCTGTTATTTTTGGATTGGTATTTTATTCATGTTCCAGTGATGATGATAACGGTACAGAAAAAACCGTCAGCTTAGTAGGCGAATGGCGATTGACCAATGTGGATTTTATTACCATGACAGAAGGTGGAAGACCGGCTAGTGATGCCTGTATTGTGGAGCTTGTTGCAGGATATGAATTCCGCGCAGATTCCAAGGCTTATTTCATTTTAGGCGATATGGATCGGCCATTTTTTGACCCTTATGCACAGGATTACTGGACATGGGAAGGCGATGCTTCCGATTTTAAAATTGTGCAAACCAACCCGATGAGCCCTCCTTACAATTTTAGTTTAAGCCCTAAAAACATTAAAACAAAGCAGGTTGATGGTAAAGTCGTGATGACCTTCCAATCAATAATGGGGAATGGTTCTGAAGCCAATTTCACTCTGGTAAAAGAGGCCATTGATAAAAGTAAAACACCATTATTGACTGATGATGAAGGTGGGGCATTCTATTGTGGATTTTTTGATCCTCAATAAGCATATGTAGTATATAATAGAAGCGCCGTTAAGGTACTTTAAATGTCTATACGGGCGCATCCTAAATTCATCTTAATCTATTGGGATGTACAGGATGCGCCCGTTGCGGACAAAATAATCAGGAGTTTTACAGTGCTCCACTTTTCTATGTTAAGAAATTTCACACTCTTCTTTTTTTTATTGTTTTCTCTGTTTTCCATGTCGCAAACTACTGGAACGCTTCGAGGGAAAATAATCAACTCCCTAGATGATCAGATAGAAAACATTGAAATTCGTTTGGTCGAAACCAACGGTCGTACGTTGACCAACAAAGAAGGGGAATTTGTCTTTAATAATCTGCCTTCCGGATTCTATAATGTCTATCCTGTACATGACGGCTTTCAGTTTGAAATTAAAAACATCCAAATCAAGGCTGGTGAAATACAAGAAGTGACGCTCTACATTGAAATGATGACCTATAATCTGGACGAAGTAAAATTGCGAACGCTCAGCCTTAGTGAAAAGTTAAAAAGCAGTGCCATCAAAGCAAATATTATCTCGGTGGAAGCCAATACTAGGCGTGCCAATTCGGTGGAAGATTTAGTGGATAAAAGTCCAGGGGTTAAAATACGTAACGTTGGAGGTCTCGGATCGGCAAGTAATATTATTGTTGGCGGATTTACGGGCAATGCGGTGAAATTCCTTTATGATGATATCCCTATTGATTATTTAGGGTCCAATTTTGGCCTGACAAAAGTGCCAACCAACGCCATCAGCCGCGTGGAGATTTACAAAGGTGTTTTGCCTACAAAGATAGGCGTGGACGCTTTGGGCAGTGCGATCAATATTATTCCTAAAACCAGTAAAAAAACCTCGGGTACCGTGTCTTATGAAACGGGCTCTTACAATACCCATATCGCTACGGCCAACGCGAATATTAAATTGAATGAGCATTTGTTTTTGGGAGTCAATAGTTTTTATAATTATTCAAAAAACAATTATAAAGTAGATAATCTGCCCTATAAAGATCCCAATAACGGTCAGGTTACTTATATTAAGGAACGCTTGTTCCACAACGGATTTAATCAACATTCACTTGAATTTTCCTTAGAAGCGCGACAATTATCCTGGGCCGAATCGATTGAGTTTAAGGTAAATTCCTACGGATTGGAAAGAGATATCCAAAACGATCCATTTTCTAGAGCCCGACCTTTTGGAGAGGTCTATAGACAGGAACGCGGCAATTTTATTCCTTCCTTGAAATATAAAAATCATTTTTTTGAAAATAAGTTGAGCCTCAATCAGTTTTTGGTCTATAGTAATATCGATTTTGAGATTTTCGATCAAGGCAAAAACGTGTATTACGATTGGAAAGGGGTTGCCCACAGTACAAATTCGGCATCAGAGATGGGCAATATGCTCCTTGAGAATGGCTATATGCACACTAATTTTGAGCAGTTCACCTCCAGAACTAATCTTAATTATTTGATCTCCAATTATTTTCAAATAGAAAACAATACGGTATTCAGTAATTACAACCGAAAATCGAATATAGGCGACCAGAATCTAAATGGGACCAACTATAATAAGCTCATTACCAACTTTGCATTGAATGCACAGTTTTTTGATCGGAAATTGGAATCGAATACCCAATTTAAATATCTCTATGGGAATTTCGCCGGACGGTATAATGCGTCAGATAATCCTTTGGAAGAGATTATTGTAGATAAGGAAGTGGTCAATACCGGATTGAGTTTTTCACAGGCCTTAAAGTACAATATCAATGAGAAAAGCTATGTTCGGGTTTCTTATGAAAATACGTTTAGATTGCCAGAACAGCAGGAGTTGTTTGGTGACAATAACTTTATTGTAGCTAATTATGAACTGACGCCTGAAGAAAGTAAAAACCTAAACTTAGGTTACACTTATACGGCAACGGACTTTGGTTTTGAAATAAATACCTACTATCGGGATACGCAGAATTTGATTCGGTTAAAGGATTTAAACCAATACCAGGCCATCCATCTCAATCTTGATAATGTCAAAGGATTTGGTGTGGAGTTGCAGGCCAATTACGAACCCGTTGACAAATTGCAGGTGTCGGGAAATTTAACTTGGAATGACTTTCGGTTGCAATCATCCAAAGATAAATATTTAAACAACCAGCATTTCAAGGATGCTCGGATTGCCAACATGCCGTTTTATTACGGAAATGTCAGTGCCTCCTATAATATTAAAGAGTTGTTGAAGCTTTCTACCGATTTATCCTTCTTTTGGGACTATTCTTATGTGCATCAGTACTATTTGGACTATATCGAAAAGCAATTTGAGCCGGATGGCTTCTTAGGACTTTTCGGCACATCTAAAATAAATACCAGCCGAATTATTCCGAATCAGCACACCCACAATATTGGGTTTATCTATGTCCGTGATTTTTCAAAACAAAGCGTATCTTTTAGTGCAGAACTCAAAAATGCCTTTGATGAGAATATTTACAACGAATTCAAAATGCAAAGCCCTGGCAGACATTTTAGAATGAAAATAACCTATAGTTTTTAAGTGTATGAAGTTCCATTTTATATATAAAGTCTTGATTGGTGTACTCTTGTTAGGGCTGATTTCCTGTGAAGTTAAAAACCTAGACGATGAGAATAAAAATCCGAAGACGGAATATTCCTCTTTTAATTATGTGCTAGCCACTGAAGATGCTTCCACCGCCGATATTACCCGATTTTTTAGTTTTAATTTGGAAAGGTTAGAAGCAGGCACCCCTTATGATTTGATTCAGGACAACAAAACATTTATAAATTCAGATCCTTCCACATCATCAGGGCATCATTCGTTTAAGAATTTTATCTTTAGCATGGCTAAGGATAAAAGAGGCTATTCGTCCACACCCGGACTTTTCCGACTCACCCTGAACACTTCAGATCAAGTATTTATTGACAGCGAATTATATATTGGAAAAGGCAATCTCTTCCCGTCGCGTAAGTTGGCTTTGGTAAATGATCACCTTGGTTTTTATTATAATGAGGATAGTGGCGGCCAGACCATTCAGGCCTTTAATCCCTTAACCATGCAATTGGCCGAGGCATTGGATTTGCGTCCTTTTATCAAGGCGTTTCGCCCAGAGGTTAAATTTGAGGATGAGTATGGAAATAATTTGGTGAGAACGGGATCTTTGGTTTTAGATTTTAAAGAGGATAAACTCTTTGTGAGCATTGTCTTTTTGGAAGAAGCCAGTTTTAACCTGATTTCGGAAGATGAAGAGAATTTCTATTTGGCGGTGATTGATATCCCGACGTTTAGTTTTGAAAAGATCATCCAATATCACGGGGTTAAAACGGTCGGATTTTTTGTTTCCGAAAATAATCCTACCACGAAGGATGAGGCAGGAAATCTTTACTTCTGTTCTTGGGGCTGGAATCAGTTTAATAAGCACAACCCTTCAAAAGTATTTAGAATTAAAGCTGGGGAAACAGAATTTGATACCAATTGGGAAATTGATATTGAATCGTTATTTGGAGAGGGAAGGATTGCCCAGTCTATTATGTCCTATAATAACAAATTGTATTTACACATTTCTGAAGCCCCCTATTTATTTGACTCCAGTGAGGAGGTCGAAACCCGGAATGGCTTAAAACTTTCGTATTACGAATTTGACACCAATGCCCCCGAAAACTACACAAAATTGGCCGTGCCAACCTCCAATCCTGCATCGCGCATGAACGTATTCAATATTGTGGACGACCGGCTTTTTATGGTGGTTCCAAATGCCATTGCGCCCAATTTTAACGGGGTGTATTCGTTAGACCGCCAAGGTACTCTCAAAAATGAGATGCAAATCTCCAATAAATACCGACCGACCCGGTTTTATAAATTGGAGAATTAATTTGGGTTTATTGGCGATATATTGAGAATCAATAACCATCAGTCTCAAAGCCCTGAAAAGGACGACATATATTCTACGATATATTTGCAATGATCAATATCACTCCGAATTCTAATCCCAAACCTAGCGCTCATCAAACTCTATCTCATTACTCACCATGTACACGCGGAATTCATCCTGTGACATTGGCTGATGGTATCTCGGCCCTTCAGGGCTACCAAGGATTATTGCCCTCGGTTAGGTTATGACGTCCAATCGGGGCTAACACCACACTAAATTAGGATATTAATGGATGTTATTCCCATGTGTAAAGTTGTAAGTATATTTGTCTAAAATCAATTGATCATGACTACACATTATTTTAAGCGTTTTTCAATTACGCTGCTTGTTTTTGTAAGTTTATTTATCAACTCACTTGTCGCTCAAGAATCCCTCCCGGAGAACCTTGATGCATGGATTGAATCTGGGAGAAAGGATTGGAAAATTCCCGGCATGGCAGTGGGAATAGTAAAAGATGGGGAAGTGGTCTATGCTAAAGGTTTTGGAGAAAAACGGTTGGGAAGCGGTGAGAAGGTTGATGCCAACACTATTTTCAGTATTGCGTCGGTCAGTAAAAACATGACCGCGGCAGCATTGGCAATTTTGGTGGATGAAGGAAAAATAAATTGGGACGATAAAATTGTCCAGCATATTCCGTGGTTTCAGTTAAAAGATCCTTGGGTAACCCAGGAAATCACTATTCGGGATGTTTTGACGCATCGCGTGGGATTAGGACGGATTTTAGGAAATAGGCTTCAGTTTATGACCAAGAGTTCGCGCGACAGTGTTCTGTACCAAATGCGATATATGAACTTGGAAAAACCTTTCCGTTCTTCTTTTGTTTACAACAACGTGATGTATTCGATTGCCGGACAAATCATTGAATATGCCGATGGACGAACCTGGGATGCCTTTTTAAATGAACGTCTTTTTGCGCCTCTTGATATGAATGCCTCGTCCACCAGTATTACTCAGATCAATGCTAACGCAAATCAAGCCTATCCACATCAAGAAATTGAGGGGAAAGTAGTGCCTATTTCAAGGAGAAATTGGGACAATGCCGGACCTGCTGGAGGGGTAAACGCATCAATAAACGACTTAAACAAATGGATGTTGATGCAATTGGGAGTTTCTGGCGAGTATAATGGAAAGACCATCATCAGTGAGAAGCAGATGAACGAAATCCACAAACAGCAAATGGTCGTTCCACAGGCAAATGCAATGGCAGCCCAGGGCAGTTATGGTTTTGGATGGAATATCACCGATTATAAAGGAAAACGAGTACTCACCCACGGCGGGGCAACCGATGGTTTCAATACGGCTATGTATCTCATGCCGGAGTTGGATTTGGGGATTATCGTCGTCGGAAATAATTTCAATAGTTTAGGGAATGCCGTGGCTTATCAAGTAATGGATGCCTATTTGGGGCATAGTGATATAGATTGGAATGAGCGTTATTTACAAGGCTATAAACGGTCATACGCCCGAGCGTTGGAAGCACGTGAAAAAATCCATCAAGCTCAAGTGCTAAAAACAAAACCTAGCTTAGCTTTGGATGCCTATATGGGGGTCTATAAATCTGCTGGCTACGGAAAAGTAGAAGTAAAAAAACAGGATAAGGATTTGGTATTACATTTTTGGGATACCGACGGATTGGAAGCCAAACTTGAGCACTGGCATTACGATACCTTTAGAGCCGTGTGGAAAAATCCGGCCCAACGTGAAGAGTTTATGCAATTCCATTTAGGGAAAGACGGCATGATTGAAGCGCTCGACTTCGAGTTTTCCTTGCGGCCATTATCCTTGCAAGTAGGTGCTTATCCATCAAACTATACCCATACGGAGCGGTTTATAAAGCTGAAATAAGTTTCATCACTTTATTTAGAAATGTCCATGCTTTATTGGCGTAAAAAACTGGGTTCTCTAATAATCAGTCATGCAGCGCAGAGCATTCCTTTTCCAAAACACCTTTTACGATGGTCGGTGGGGCGCTCCATCTTTTAATTGTAGTATCCAACAGGATGCGAAAATGAGAACTGAATCCACCAATTTCTCCAGTGGTTATTCCCGTTACAACTATTGGAATTTTCATATGGCGGATCACATACGAACACATGATGCAAGGTTCGTGAGTAGTGTAAAGGGTGCAGTCTGAAAGGTCTTGTTTTTCAATGTGTTTTGTCGCATCTCGGATGGCTTCAATTTCCGCGTGGAACGTGATGTCTTTTTGCGTTTTTCCGCCTTCAATCCCTTGCCCAATAATTTTTCCATTTTGCACGATGAGGGCGCCCACCGGACTATCTCCGCGTTGTTTTGCAATTTTAGCCAGATCCATACACAATCGCATATAGGACTCATGCGCTTTTAAATATACGTTGTCCATGGGTCTATTCAAATTATATTAAAACACCGCTCAACATTAATTGAAGAACGTAAATTTGATCTCTTTTGGCATAAAATGAACACCTTTAAAATCGGTAATGGCTTCTATTTGATGCCTGACATCTGGGGGTACAATTATCGTGTCCCCTTGTTTAAGAATGTGTTCTTCATTGTTCATTTTAAAGAGACACTCGCCTTCTCGTACAAAAACAATCGATTCTAGGTTCGCAAGATGTTCTGGCAATAGTTGTCCAGCATCGGCCTGCATTTGTTTGGCGATCAACACACGGCCTTCCGCCAGCGTGGTTACTTTGGGTGGCGTTACTTTTTTCATGTTTTTATAGTTTTAAATGTATAGATTCCAAACGATAATATATTTATTTTTTAGGCGATTTCAAAACACCTTTTAGCGTGGATAGTTTGCCATCCACAGAATCAGGGATTTCCAATCCTAAAATGTCGCAGATTAATGGATAAATATCAATGTTCTGAAATGAAGGTATTCTATATCCCGTTTTAAAAGCGGGGCCCTTGGCGTAAAAAATACCATGCATATCTTTATTTGTACTGTCAAAGCCATGCACACCAATGGTTTTGATATTGTTTTGGTTCAAAAGCGCGATATTTTTTTCATTGGAAAAATAATAGCCGGAATCTGGTACGAGTTGGATGCTGCCCCAATCCTTGCTTTTTGGTGTGTATTCAAACCCTGGAGTCTCTTGAGTTTTATAAACTTTAAAATGCTTTTCTTTTTCTTTCAGATATCGAAAAACGGCGTCCGTTTCAACGCCCTCATTTGGATGGATATTGACTATAGAGCCATTATCGACCGTACGAAACAAACCATCGTTTTGAACTGTTTCGATAGGGATGAGGTGATCTGTAGAAACCGCTGCCATCCCATGGTCGGATACAATGATGATGTTAACTGGTAAGCCGGTCGCTTTCACGCCATCGAGCAAGATGCCTAAATTCTCATCTAAACGCGCGAGTGTTTTTTGCAATTCTGCTTCATTATTTGGCCCATAGCGATGTCCGGTATCGTCCATATCAGAAAAATACATGGTTATCAAATGCGGCCTTTGTTTTTCAGGTAATGCCAACCACTCTAATACCTGTGAGATTCGTGTTTCATTTTTTACTTTTCCGTCATAATCTTTAGAATAGGTTGGTCTTACACCTTGTATTTCGGCATCAGAGCCAACAAAAAAATAACTCGCCGTGACCATATCATGTTTATCTGCTTGCACCCAAATAGGCGTACCGCCGTAAAAATCGCCATCACTAACAATTTGTCGGTTTCGGATGTTATAGGTCGTGTTCTTTTTATGGCTATAAAAAGAATTGCTCAAGATGCCATGATGATCGGGATACATCCCGGTGGCAATGGAATAATGATTGGGAAATGTTTTGGAAGGAAAAGTGGAGATCAACGAAGCTGCACTGACGCCATGCTTACTAAAATCACTGAGATGCTTAGGCTTGTACTTTTCTACATAATCCCAACGAAAACCATCCAGGGAAATTAAGAGTACATATGGTTTTTTAAGCGAAGCTTTAGAATTGACCGTAGGAGAGGCCGTTCCTATGTTTGAACTGGATCCACAGGATGCCATCGTTATTGACAACAGCACAGAAAGAAGACCGTATAGAACTATTCTTTTCAACATAATTAGTTTAATTGGGAGAGGCGTTTCGCATTTTGCAAACACTCACATTACAAATGTTAAATGCGAATTTAAAGAATTTAAAAGGTTAAACTATGGTCTTCCATTTCAAAATATCATGGGTACCGCCCACTTTATATTATTTTACTGAGAACACGGATAAAAATATCCACGTGATCAAAATACTATTGAACAGCATTTAAAGAAAGTTAGTTTTGATCCGTTTAAATCAAAACCAGAATAAGATGCGTTGGGACCATTTATGATGTGTGTAGTGCTGTGAGGTTTTTGGACCTTACATAGCCCCTTTTTTTCTACTTTTTGGTATCAGAGCCTGTGTATTTTGATAGGTTCTTCTCTCAGCATCTGCCTGTGTTTTGGTTTTCTTTTACATTCCTCCCAGAAAATCAAATTTAAAGGAAGCTCACTCGAACCATTGTCGAACGAAACTGAGAGAAATTCCTTAAAAACGACATCGATCCGACAAAAGCAGACAAAAGTAGACAAAACACGACCTTCTAATGATCTTTAGGAGATGGATTTAATGAGCCTTTATCGAGAAGCACCACTGTGTATCTTGCTTTAAGAGATGGCTAACCCTCTATTGTAAATGATTACCCCTGTATGAACCTATTAAGTGTGAGGCTAGGAAAAGATTAAAATAAAAAAATAAAAAAGCCACTTTTGAAAGTGGCTTTTTGTATGATAAAAATGTTATGGGTGTTATTGAATGATACCACCACAACTTATGCGCCCGCCAGCATCACCTGTCGGTTGTGTTTTGAAATCGTCAATGCCCTCGTGGACGATGATGGCTTTTCCTATAATGTCTTTATTGGCGTCGCCACATCCAATGCACCATTCATCTGTAGTCATGGTAATGGTTGCGTTTCCATTGGCATCGGCCTTAAGGTTCCCAATATCGCCTTTGTGGTAGCCATCCGCACTTCCCCATTTACCGTGAGGTTGGTTGGTTGGATTCCAATGGCCTCCAGAAGAGGTACCATCGGCTGCTGAGCAATCGGCTTTTTCATGGAGGTGGATGGCGTGTTCACCTTCGGTAAGTCCGTCAAGGACCACCACCATAGTGACAGCACCGTCTTCTTCAGTGAAAACGGCATTTCCTTTCACCTTACTATCGCTTTTCGGTTCCAAGGCCACTTGTAGTTTTATGACTTCTTTTACCGGGACTTCTTTAGATAGTTCTTGGTCCTCGACCTTAGTTTCCTTTTTATCCTTTTTGCAAGAAGTTGTCATGGTCAAAGCAAAAACTGCTAAGAGTATCAGTGATATTCGTTTCATGGTTATAGTTTTTAAGTGTTTAAATGTTAATAATGAAGGATTAAAGTTACAGTTAATTTATGTGTTTTTGGCTATTGGGAATGTAAAATAAAACATTCATCTCAAATAGCTGCTATTCTTAGTCCCTGCTAAAAATAATTTAAACGGCCCAGATTTCATGACTTATATCATATTTTTTATAGCGTTATTAAAATAGTTTTGGATCAGATATAATCGAAATGAAAATGAATAGGTCTTTAATTGATAAATACAATGTTGCCGGTCCAAGATATACCAGTTATCCGACGGTTCCTTATTGGGTTGATGACACGTTTTCTATGAAAGCTTGGAAGGATTCACTTCTTAAGTCTTTTGCGGAAAGTAATGTAGAGGAGGGGATGAGTCTATACATCCATCTCCCATTTTGTGAAAGTTTATGTACGTTTTGTGGCTGCCACAAACGGATTACCAAGCAACATAATGTTGAAATACCGTACATCAATGCCCTAGTGAAAGAGTGGGACCTTTATTGTGATCTGTTGCCCTCAAAACCCAAAATAAAGGAAATGCACTTTGGAGGTGGCACACCCACCTTTTTCTCACCTACCCATTTGAGCTTGCTCATCAACTCCATTTTAAGACGTGCCACTTTGGCTGACAATTATGAGTTCAGCTTTGAAGGCCATCCCAATAATACGACAGTACAACATTTACAAACTTTTTATGACCTCGGCTTTAGACGTGTCAGTTTTGGAGTTCAGGATTATAATGAAACGGTGCAAAAGGCAATCCATAGAATTCAGCCTTTTGAGAATGTCAAACGGGTGACTGAGCAGGCTAAAGCCATCGGTTATGATTCGGTTGGACATGATCTTATTTTCGGATTGCCATTTCAAACCGAAGAGCACATCAAAGAAACTATTGCAAAAACAAAACAGCTTCAACCTGATCGGATTGCATTTTACAGTTATGCGCATGTCCCATGGATAAAAGGCAATGGCCAACGTGGTTTTAATGAAAGCAACCTGCCATCTGGAGACGCCAAAAGACAGCAATATGAATTGGGTAAGACCTTACTTTTTGAAGCCGGTTACCATGAAATTGGAATGGACCATTTTGCCTTAGAATCAGATTCATTGTATCAATCCATGATAACAAATCAACTCCATCGTAATTTTATGGGCTATACGGCTTCAAAAACCAAAGCCATGATTGGCTTGGGCGTGTCGGCAATTAGCGATAGTTGGTTTGGGTTTGCCCAAAATGTAAAAAACGTTGAAGATTATTACCATTTGGTAGAGGAAGGCATTATTCCTATTGTAAAAGGTCATATCTTGAACACTGAAGATCTTATTGTCAGAAAACATATTCTTAATTTAATGTGTCAATTTGAGACCTCATGGACATCAGAAAATCTGTATTTTGAAGAATTGCCTGAGATTTTAGAGAATTTGAAGGAAATGGAACAGGATGGGTTGTTGTTGCGTAATGAAGCACAATTGGCCATTACTGAGAAGGGTAGGCCATTCGTTAGAAACGTTTGCATGGCCTTTGATTTGCATTTAAAAAGGAAAAAGCCTGAAACACAGCTTTTTTCAATGACAGTATAAATTGTAAAGATTAAAATCAAAAGTAGACAGTAATTTTCGTTTGTCACTTTAATATAATATTACTAACTTAAATTTTTATAAAAACCACCTACCCATGAAAAAGATAATTGTTCCAATAGATTTCTCCAAGTATTCTGAATATGCCCTCGAGGCCGCAGCTATTTTGGCGAAAAAAAACAATGCTGAAATATTTGCATTACATATGTTAGAAATGTCCGATGCGATATTGACTGCTTCAAATGATGGACCAAAGCCAAAAATGTTGTTTTTCTTAAAGCTTGCCCAGCAAAAGTTTGATGAGTTTTTAAGCAAAGATTTTCTGCAAGGCATTAAAGTCACCCCAATTGTCAAACACTCCAAGGTGTTCAGTGAAGTCAGCGAAGTTGCTGAAGAGCACAATGCCGATTTGATTGTCATGGGTTCTCATGGTGTTAGCGGGTTTACAGAGGTTTTTGTAGGTTCAAATACTGAAAAAGTAGTGCGCCATTCCAAACTTCCTGTTTTGGTAATCAAGCAAAAACCGAATAATCTTACTTTTGAAACGGTAATTTTTCCGTCTGATTTTACGGAAAAGAGTGTAGATGTCTATAAACGGGTTTTAGAAACATTGGGAGAAAATTCCAATGTACATTTATTATATGTGAATGTTCCGGGTGAGAATTTTAAAAGTACCGCGGAGATGGAACAAAACGTCGCCAATTTTTTAATGAAAGCCGAAGGGAATATGAACAATTTAAACAAGGTTCATTATGTATCAGATTATTCCATTCAACAAGGGATTATGAATTTTTCGAATCTTTTTGGTGCCGATTTGATCGTCATGCCAACCCATGGAAGAAAAGGACTGGCAAATTTTTTTGAAGGAAGTATTTCTGAGGATTTGGCAAATCGAGCCAATCTACCGGTAATGACATTTAAAATATAGAGAAATATTTATGATATTTAAGACAATAATTTATATCTTATGTCATGTAACAAATAGTCATTAAGGCTATTGGTTACATGACGTCTTTAATTAGGACAATAATATCCGAGATATGATAAAAATCATATTTTGTGTGGTTAAATACCAATAACTTTGAACCGTAAACCAATTATAATCACAATATGAAATCAAAACTAAAATTCACAGTGCTCATCGCAACAGTTTTTTTATTTAGCTGTTTCCAAGAGAAAAAAGAAAAGTATACTGCTGCTGAAGATATCCCAGTCAGTCTGGAGATGATTGCAGAATTGACCGCACCACCCCACGTGCCAAAACCTGTAGGTAATCGTAAAGCAAAGAAACTAATTGTAAAAATGGAAATCCTTGAAGCCGAAGGTGAAATTTCAAATGGGGTACGTTATGTATTCTGGACGTTTGGAGGTTCAGTTCCAGGAAGTTTTATCAGAGCTCGAGTAGGAGATGAAATCGAGTTCCATTTGCAAAACCACCCAGACAACAAACTACCTCACAACATAGATCTACATGCAGTTAACGGTCCAGGTGGGGGTGCGGAGTCTTCTTTTGTTGCTCCCGGCCACGAAAAAGTGTTTTCATTTAAGGTATTGGCGCCTGGCTTGTACGTTTACCATTGTGCTACAGCTCCTGTAGGGATGCATATTGCCAACGGAATGTATGGTCTTATTTTAATAGAGCCGGAAGGTGGCTTACCTCCAGTAGATAAAGAATATTACGTTATGCAGGGCGATTTCTATACAGCGGGCCCTAACGGCGAACGTGGTTTACAACCTTTTGACATGCAGAAGGCAGTTGATGAAAAAGCGGATTATGTGGTCTTTAACGGAAAAGTAGGGGCATTGACTGGCGATGGCGCATTAACCGCCAAAGTAGGGGAGACCGTAAGACTTTTCGTAGGTAATGGTGGACCAGGATTAGTGTCGTCTTTCCACGTTATTGGAGAAATATTTGACCGGGTAACCGTTGAAGGCGGTAGCTTGGTCAATGAGAATGTCCAAACAACATTAATTCCTGCCGGTGGTGCAGCCATGATAGAATTTAAGGTCGATGTTCCGGGGTCTTACGTTTTGGTAGACCACTCTATTTTTAGAGCGTTCAATAAAGGTGCTTTAGGCCTGTTGAATGTAACCGGTGATGAAAATGAAAAAATCTATTCTGGAGAGCTTATGGATAATATTTACCTTCCAGAAGGTCCAGGAATCCAGAAAATGCCAACAACAAGTGAGATTAAAGAATCCGATATTCCTGCAAAGTCATTTGAGGAGCAAATGAAATTTGGAAAGCAGATTTACGGACAAACCTGTATCGCTTGTCACCAAGCAGAAGGACAGGGGATCCCAGGTGCCTTCCCTCCTTTGGCAAAATCAGACTATCTAAATGCCGATGTTGACAGAGCTATTGAAGCGGTTCTTTTCGGATTAAGTGGAGAAATTACGGTCAATGGTGAGAAGTATAACAGTATCATGACCGCCCAAATGATTTCACAAGAAGAAGTTGCCAACGTAATGACCTATGTGTATAATAGCTGGGGCAATAATAAAACCGTGGTAACTCCTGAAATGGTGAAAAAAGTGAAAGAGAGAAAGAAGTAGTCGACATTGAAATTGCCCGTCTGAATGACGGAGTCGAGCAGGAAGTTGAAGTTGAATCCCGATCGGGAGAGGTTGAAAGCGATTTTTTAACAACCGACAACTGACAACAGAAATAATAAATTTAAAAAACACAAATTATGCGTACCAAATTCTTCAGATTGTCCTTTGTTTTGATTTTTGTCCACATATATAGTTTTGGGCAATCTGGGGATATGGCACGTATTAATGGCGCCCGTTACATTCCGTTATACGGAAGGGATTCCACAGTAGTTGAGGTTAAGGATTTTGATTTGGATAAGTATCCGGTGACCAATGAACAGTATATGGATTTTGTTAGGAAATATCCAGAATGGCAGAAATCTAAAGCAAAAAAGATCTTTGCGGATGGGATGTACTTGCGAAATTGGAAGAATGATTTTGAACTTAATGACGACGCCAAATTAAATAGTCCTGTTACTTATGTCAGTTGGTTTGCAGCCAAAGCCTATTGCGACTGTATGGGCAAGCGCCTGCCAACCATGGACGAATGGGAATATGCGGCCATGGCAGATGAAACGGTTAAGGATGCCAGAATCAAAAAATCCTACAATGAAAAAATTCTGTCCTGGTATGAAGCCCCGCGATCCAATGAAAATTATATTGGTCAAAACCCAAAAAATTATTGGGGTGTATATGATTTACATGGCTTAGTTTGGGAATGGACCTCCGATTTCAATTCCGTTTTGCTTTCGGGTGAATCAAGAAAAGATCAGGAAACGGACAACAATTTATTCTGTGGAAGCGCCTCCTTGGGGGCTACAGATTTAATGAACTACGCAGCGTTTATGCGCTACGCATTTAGAGGCAGTATCAAGGCCAATTACGCGATAAAGAATCTCGGATTTAGATGTGCCAAGGATATTGAAACCCCATAATGATTATGAAACGAGCATGCTATAATTATCATTACCCGTGGAAATGATTACTAGCGGAAAGCATGTGACTTTTGAAAAACAATACATATAACACATGAAAAAAACACTTTTTATACTTTGCAGTATCCTTTTTATAGGATTTACTGCTTGTAAAAATGATAGTTCCAAAGCATCGGAAGAAGCCATTGCCTATTACTGCCCAATGGAATGCGAAGGTGATAAAACGTACGATAAACCTGGAAGTTGTCCGGTTTGTAAAATGGATTTAATCCCCGTGGAAAGCTCCAAGACCGTTAAAAAAGACTCAGATGAAATTTCAGACCTTTCAATTTTCAACCTGAAATCGACCTGGACCGATCAAAATGGCCAAGACCTTCAATTTGAAGATCTCAAAGGGGATGTTTTGGTGACGGTTATGATTTACACCTCGTGCAAAGCCGCCTGTCCAAGATTGGTGGCCGATATGCGGAATATTGAGGAGCGATTGTCAAAAAGCACAAAGGAACACGTTAAAATGGTATTGGTGAGTATTGATCCAGTTACAGATACTCCGGAACGTTTAAAGGCCTTTGCTGAAGAAAACGTCATGGATAAACACCCTTGGCTGTTTTTGCGATCATCAGAAGATAATACCCGTGAATTTGCTGCCGTTGTAGCGGTTAATTATATGAAAATTTCACCAATTGATTTTTCACATTCAAATATCATCACGGTCTTTAATGATCAAGGCGAAATGGTATTTCAACAAGAAGGTCTTGGAGTCAATTCTGATGCCACTGTTCATAACATAGAAAAAGCGGTCGCCGCCATAAAATAGGCTAATAACTTCTTATTGCACAAGCCAAAACCACTATAGGTTCTTATAAATAAAACTCATGAAAAAACTACTCCTTTTAATGTGCTTCGTCACATTGAGCCAGACATTCTTTGCCCAGGAATTTGGCATCGATCTTCAGTTAAGACCACGGGCTGAGTACAGACATGGCTTTAAAACCCTAGTTCCTGATGCGGCCGATGCAGCAACATTTGTATCACAACGCTCCCGCCTTAATTTGAATTATGGCAGCGAAAAATTGAATGCTTACATTTCTTTACAAAATGTAAGAACTTGGGGAGAGGTCAGCACCTTATCGGCAAGTGATGCCAACGGCACCGCCATCCATGAAGCCTGGGCATCATTTAAATTGGATTTGGAGTTTTCATTTAAAATGGGACGTCAAGAAATCATTTATGATGATTCGCGAATTTTTGGAAATGTAGATTGGGCACAGGCGGGAAGAAGCCACGATGCGTTTATAGCCACTTACCAACCTAATTCTAAAAACCGATTGGATATTGGTCTCGCTCTGAATGAAGAAGATGAAACCCTGTTTAAAACCGATTATGATGTCAATAACTACAAAGCATTCCAATATGCCTGGTACCATACAAGTTTTGATAATTTAAATTTAAGTCTCTTGGCGCTCAACACAGGATTCACCTTTGATCAAGCTGGAAAACAAGAAGTGGATTACAACCAAACGCTGGGCGGTTTTGTATCCTTTGGAAGAAAACACTTGAAGGGCGATGCATCGGTTTATTTCCAAACTGGAAAAATTGCCGATCGCAACTTAAGTGCGTATAATTTGGCGGGAAACTTACAGTATCAAATCACTGCAGAATTTGCTTTTGGTCTGGGTGCCGAATTGCTTTCAGGAACCGACATGGATGCGACATCAGACAAATTGAACTCTTTTAACCCGTTGTTTGGGACCAATCATAAATTCAACGGATGGATGGATTATTTCTATGTGGGCAATCATATTAATTCTGTGGGACTCTTGGACATCAGTGTGCCTCTAAAATATCAGAAGGAAAAAGTAACGCTACAATTAATACCGCATCTGTTTTCATCTGCTGCAAATGTGGTAGACAATCAGGGGAATAAAAAAGACAACTACTTAGGCACAGAAATAGATTTTTCATTCGGTTATAAAATTGCTTCTAATATTGAGTTTCAAGTGGGCTACTCCCACATGTTCGCCACTGAAACCATGGAAGTTATAAAAGGCGGCAACAGAAACAATACCACAAATTGGGCTTGGGCCATGTTTGTATTCAAACCTAAATTATTCACCCACACTGTAAATAACTAATCTTTGTTTTTATTGTAATTTCTTTGAACGGAATTTCGAGAAAAACACCTTAAAAAATTCCTTGAGGACAACCGTATTATGTCTTGAAGGATTTTTTTATGCGTGATTCTTATCGATTGTACCATGCGTTTTTTGATAGATGGATGATAAAAATTCCATTAAAATGTTAGGTAATGAGGTCTTTAGTTTAAACTATTTTTATAAAGAGGACAAAAATATCCTAAATATGATTATTGTCATGTTTTTCTCCAGTAATATAGCCATCACGGATAATTTCAGTAAGAACAATGTGCGCTATGGCCTGCATTTTATGTTCAGTAATAATAATAACGTCATTAATAACGTGTTTGAAACCAATGGTGCTGGAATAGCTTTGATGTTTTCAAAGTTTATGGAGGTAGAGCACAATGTGATTACAAAAAACTGGGGAACGGCGGCCTACGGGTTACTTTTGAAGGAAGTCACCGACGTTAACCTCAAAAACAATGTGTTTATTGAAAATACAGTTGGAATAACGGTTGAAGGAAGTAACCGTTTGGTGTATTCCAACAACGATTTCACGAGCAATGGTTACGCCATAAGAGTGAAAGGTGCCTGTTACGAGAATGAAATTATTAAAAACAACTTTTTATATAACTCCTTCGATATTTCCTATAATGGAAAAATCAATGATAACAAATTTGATAATAATTTTTGGAGTAATTACACCGGCTACGATTTAGATAAGGACGGCATTGGCGATGTGCCCTACCGCCCAGTAAAGCTCTTCTCATATATAGTGAATAGAACCCCAGAAGCTATAATTCTATTGCGAAGTCTATTTATTGATCTTATAGATTTCTCTGAAAAGGTTTCTCCAGTGTTCACCCCAGATGATTTGATGGATGAAAATCCAAGAATGAAACGCATAGACCATGATAAAAATTAAGGATTTATATAAAAAATTTGGAAAAAATGAGGTTTTAAGTGGCCTCAATTTGGAAATCGGTGAAGGCGGAATATTTGCCGTCTTAGGCCCAAACGGCTCAGGAAAAACAACCTTGATCAAGTGTTTGTTGGGCATGGTTATTCCAAATAAAGGCGAGTTCACTGTATTGGGAGAGAATATAAAAAGTGGCTCTAATTACCGACACAAAATAGATTATTTACCTCAAATCGCTAATTTTCCAAATAACTTAAAAGTAAAGGAATTAATAACAATGATTAAAGATCTACGTGGTAAAACCTCTTTGGATCAAGACTTAATCAGTCTGTTTAAATTAGAACCGTTTTTAGATAAAAAATTAGGAAACCTTTCTGGGGGCACCAAACAAAAGGTAAACTTGGTATTGACCTTTATGTTTGATAGTCCTTTGGTGATCTTGGACGAACCAACTTCAGGTTTAGATCCCATTTCATTATTGCGTTTGAAAAAATTAATCCAAGCAGAAAAAGCCAAAGGTAAAACCATTCTGATTACCTCACATATTATGAGTTTTGTTGAAGAAATTTCAGATGAAATTGTATTCCTATTAGAGGGTAAAATTTACTTTAAAGGAACGATTTCAGAACTTAGAAACAAAACCAATCAACCGGATTTCGAACATGCCATCGCATCCATATTAACTGACAATCATGTTTAAGATATTAAAATATAGTTTTTACGATTTAATGCGTAGCCGTTGGAGTTACGTGTATTTTGCCTTTTACTTATTGCTGGGTGTGGTGTTGTTATTTTTAAACAATGATCTTTCCAAAGCGGTCATCACCTTGATGAATGTCATTATTGTTTTGGTACCTCTAATAGGGACCATTTTTGGCGTCATGTACTATTATAATTCAAAAGAGTTTACCGAATTATTATTGGCACAGCCCTTAAAACGATCGTCCATTTTCTTGGGTCAGTATCTTGGAGTGGCTATTTCGCTGTCTATGAGCTTGATTTTAGGATTGGGGATTCCGTTTGTTTTCTACGGCCTGTTCATGTCCAATGCCATTTGGGATTTTTCCTTATTGCTGATTACAGGAACGTTTCTGACCCTCATTTTTACGGCTTTGGCCTTTAACATTGCATTGTCCAATGAAAATAGAATTAAAGGTTTTGGTTATGCCATTCTACTGTGGTTGTTTTTGGCCATTATCTATGATGGCATCTTCTTAATGTCCTTGATTATTTTTGAAGATTATCCTTTGGATAAATTATCCTTGATTGGAACCTTGTTAAATCCGATAGATCTCTCGCGTACGCTCATCTTGCTTAAGTTGGATATTTCTGCGTTGTTAGGCTATACCGGTGCCGTATTCAGGCAGTTTTTTGGAACCAATTTCGGATTGATCGTATCTTTTTCAGCTTTGAGCTTATGGGTGATTTTACCAGTGCTGAGAATAACCATGAAAGCCAAGAAAAAGGATTTTTAAGTCTTTTATGTCGGAATTAAATTGTGATACTTATCATATAAAATACAAAATTTGAGACTTAAATTTGCACTATGATTGCGACCATTGCACATAAAATCACAGCCTATGTTTTGGTGTTTATATTATTTGCACATAATATCAATACCCTTGTGATTATAGGTGATTTTTTGGCAAATCAGGCCATCATTGCAAAAAACCTGTGTATTCAAAAGGACGATCAACAAGGCTGTAATGGGAAATGCCAATTGACCAAACAGATTGTAGAAAGCACACCAGATTCCAACAACGATCTTCCAGCACAAGAGACGAGACGCATGTCTTTGGACGCGTTTTGTTTGTACGATATAGTGGTCACAGAAAGCCAAACTGAAATCTTGGTGACTACCAAGAACACAATCTTCGATTACTCACCAGCAATTATTCTTCAGTATCAGGATATTGATACGCCACCACCCAATTTTAGTTAATTTTTTCGGTATAAATTCTTCCTTCCCTTTTCTGGCTTGTTTCAACGAGCGAGTAGGGGATTTCAAAACCTGTTTTAAACTATAATACTCAAAAAATGAAACTAAAATATATCCTCCCAATCCTGGTTATCGCTTTATTTACAGTGTCATGTTCAACTGATGACGATAATTCAGATACCATACTCAATGAAATTGAAGGTCTCAAAAAAATCCAAGACCTGACCAACACCACACATACTGTTGAATTGTACAATAGTTCCGGTAAATTTGAAACCGGTTATAATGCCATAAGCCTCCGGATAAAGGACAATGCTTCCAACCACTATGTTGAGAACGCTTCCTTATCTTGGATCCCTGTGATGCAAATGCCTTCAATGAAACATTCTTCTCCAAAGTCGGAGATCACTAAATCTCTGGGCAAGAAAACGCTTTTTGAAGGATTTATCGTTTGTCAAATGGCTAACCTCGATGGTTCTGGATGGTCTCTAAAAATTGATTATTCAATAGATGGCATTGATTTTTCTGTCCATTCAGAAATTACTGTTATGCAAAGTGAATATCAAAACGTGGCCAGTTTTATGGGAGCCGATGACCAACGATATGTTCTTGCGTTGATGGGACCAGAAAAAGCTAAGATTGGTATCAATAAGTTAAAGGTTGGTTTGTTTAAAATGGAAACCATGATGGCTTTTCCAGTGGTTGCAGATTATAAAATGACCTTGGATCCGCGCATGCCAGGCATGGGAAACCACAGTTCTCCCAACAATACCGATTTGAGCTATAATGTCGCAGATAAAACCTATGAAGGTAATTTATCGCTCACCATGACAGGTTACTGGGTGCTCAATCTGAAGTTGTTGAATGCTTCTGGTGAGGTCTTGAAAGGCGAAAGTGTCACCGAAGCACATCCGAAAAGTTCCCTCTACTTGGAACTTGAATTTTAACCCATTCTATTTTATAAATTTCACAAAACTATCTAAACACATCGTTCTGTCAGGTTGAGCGTATTCGAAACCAAATTGAATTTTCGAGCAATCTCATTCTGACAGAAAGGATAGTTTTTATACCCACTACGACAATGAAAAAGCTTATAACAGCTGTGATTTGGGTGTTTTGTGGCGGATTTATCTTCGCTCAAGAATCTCATGACACTAAAAAAGATACCACTAAATTAGACGAAATTACTTTGGTGGGCCGACGGAAATTGAGCAATTATCGACAAGAAAAAACCTTATCGAGTATTGACGATTATTTAGAAAAATCGAATAAGATTACCATGATCAAACGCGGTAATTACGCTTGGGAACCCGCTATGAACAATATGAATAGCGAACGCTTGAACGTGACTATTGATGGCATGCAGATTTTTGGTGCGTGTACCGATAAAATGGATCCCATTACTTCTTATGTTGACGTGTCCAATTTACGGAAGGTAAGTATTGGATCAGGCCAATCAGGATCAGAAAATGGACATACGATTGGAGGTGGTATCGATTTGCAATTGAAAAATTCAAAATTCCACCAATCCGGATTAAGAACAAGTGTCGATTTGGGTTATGAAACCAATGGCAATTATAAAACCGGTGGTTTGGATCTGGAGTATTCTGGGAATAAGTTCTATCTTCATGCGGATGGGATTTATCGTAAGTCGGATAATTATGATGCTGGCAAGAATCAAGAAGTGCTGTATTCGCAATTTCAAAAATATAATATGTCGTTGCAAACGGGTTATAAATTAACAGATCATCATACTTTTGAAGCAGCTGTTATTTATGACAAGGCAACAGATGTTGGCTATCCAGCATTGACCATGGACGTGTTACTTGCCGAAGCGCTGATCACTTCAGTCACGCATAAATATGAGAATGATACGACCTTTATTCGGTCTTTGGAGTCTAAACTCTATTTCAACACCATCACCCATGTTATGGACGATTCCAAGCGCCCAGATGTGCCTATTCGCATGGATATGCCTGGATGGAGTGATACGTATGGGGTTTATAGTAAAGCGTCTATGAACGTCAACAAACACGCACTTGAAGTCAGTCTCAATGGGTATTACAACCGCTCTTTGGCAGAGATGACCATGTATCCCAATGATCCTAACCAAGCTGCTATGTTTATGTACACCTGGCCAGATATTAGAACTTTGTATTCAGGAATTTATGTAAAGGATACTTATGATTTTAATGATCATACATCGCTTTCAACGGCTCTGAGAATCGGTTTTCATCAAAATGAGATTGCGAAAGAAACTGGCTTGGAAAGTCTTCAAATATTCTATCCAGAAATTGGAGCAACAAAGAACCGTGTGTTGTCCAGTTTTACATCGAATTATCTATTTAAAAAAGAACATTATGATCTGTCTTTTGGAGCAGGTTACGGTGAAAGAGCGCCTTCAGTAAGCGAAGGTTACGGGTTTTTCCTTTTCAATAGTTTTGATAATTACGATTATATCGGCAATCCGACGTTAAAAAATGAAAAAGCTATTGAAGCCAATTTTAAAGCAAATTACCATGAGAATAATTTTCATTTAGGATTTGAAACCTCCTATTTCTATCTCATGGATTATATCATTGGAAGTATGGATAAAAGCTTGAGTCCAATGACTATCGGTGCTGATGGGGTAAAAGTTTATAGCGCCCTTTCAAATGCCAAGATTTTTAATGCCTATTTGAATTCATCCTATAAGTTTTCAGAGTCATTTTCGATAAACGGCACTGTGGGGTATAATTATGGACGTGGTAGCAATGGCGAGAACTTGCCATTGATAAAGCCTTTTTCTTATTTGGCAGAAGTTAATTACTCAACCGCCAAATTCAATGCTGCTCTACAGCTGGAGGGCAATGCCAATCAAAGTAGGTACAGCAATTTTTATGGTGAGGATGAAACCGCTGCCTACGGGATTTTAAATATAAACCTTGGAAATGAATTCAATCTCAACACGAATAAAGTGATCTTGAAATACGGAATAGAAAATATTTTAGATGCCAATTATTCAACTTACGCCGATTGGAACAATATCCCACGGCAAGGGAGAAATATATATGTAAATATGTCCTATGTCATTTATTAAATTAGAGCCAGAACGCATCGTCCATATTATCAACAAAGCGTTCATCGTGATGGATATCGGCAATGAGGGCCAATTGTTCTTCTGTAGCGTTTTTTTGTATCTCCGGGAATAGGATGCGTTCTTCAAAACGGATGTGTTGTTCTAATTCTTCTTCAATTTTGTGCAAAGACTTTTCAATATCTTTATCATCATTGAAGAGACGTTTTAAGCGTCTATGCTCAGCCAACGCACGTTTTATCAAGTCATTATCGGCATCTAGAAGCGGGAAGATGTGGCTTTCTTCAAGTTCAAAATGTGGGATTAATTCATTTTTAAAAAACCAATCGGCATAAGTTTTAATGCGTTCTATGTCTATGTTTTTGCTGAATCCACTTCTGATCTTCCAAGAAAGCAATAAGCCATGATGGTGCTCTCTGCTAAAAGGTTGAAGTGCTTTATGTCGTTTTAATGGTTTTGGGTTCATGATTGAAAATATTTAAGATGAAAAATAAAATGCCTAAAGGCAAAAGAATACTGCTAATAAAAAGTAGCAAATAATAATTGGGCAACATCCCAAGGTCAAAATAGTAAAAAAGACCTTGGATAAGCAATAAAACCTCAGTAGTAATGAATCCAATAGTAAAGGAATAGATGCCAAAGGTCAAATATTTACTTTTAAGAGAAATCAGCGAAGAACTTAAAAGAAATGCAAACAAAAATCCGGTGATGACACCCAACATCATTAAATGGATAAAACCGATAACAAAATTGTGATATTGATACGCCATTCGAGAAATGGTAGGGACGATGGAGCTTGTTTGCAAGGCTATTTTAAGAATAAAAGAGATGAGCGCCAAGGCGTACATCCATTTGATTAAGGTTGGTGTTTTGAGCCAGAAATCTTCCCAATGAGGTCGCAACAAGAGAATGAAATAATAGCCTGTTAAAAGCTGTAAAAATGCGCCAAGGCCATTGATCCATAAAAGCATGGGATGAAACGCAAACCAACTGACAGGTAAAGCGAAGGTCAGCACGGTAGAGGCAATAAGTGTAATGAAAAAACGCTGAAACACTGTGGTGTTCTTTATGTGAAATTGCTGCAAGAAAATCGCTAAAACAGCAAACATAAACCAACCATTAAATTGAAAATGCAGGAAAAATTGAATGGCTGTTTGGAAAAACGCCGATTCTATCCCTAACATGGCGGCAGCTGGACCTAAACACCAAATACCAATGGTTGAAATGAACATAAACACTAAGGACGCCTTCAGTAATAACCGGATAGGCTTGGCAGTGATTTTATGGTTTTTCCAGATCACTCGGATAAACAAGTAGCTACAAACAATGTGTAAGGTTGAAAAACTGATAGATATTGCAGCGTACCCTTGAAATGGAAAACTGACCATCATACCAATAACCGCAACCTCCGTGAGCCAAAATAAACGGTTGTAAACCGGTTTTTTATCTGGAATAAAATGATGGACTATCAGAACATATAACATGAGATAGACCCAGCCCAACATGGCGCCATGGGAATGGGCATGCATTAGGCTCCTAAATTCAAAAGGTAACGGTTTTACAAATTCATGAAGAGGAATCACAAAAACATATCGTAACATTAATCCCATAATGGCCGCGACCAAAAAGTTTATGAGACAGACAATAACAAGTTTTTTTTGCATTTAAGAGGTTTTCATTACTCAAGAAGTGAATCCACTATGATAGGATTTTTTTTGACTAATAAAGAATTTACAAAGTAGAATTCTTCGGTCATTTCACAAAATGTTTTGCATTGAAAATTTCAATGTTTAATAAAGAAACACTTCCTATCGTTTCCTATTATGTGGATCTTGTTTTCCCTCAAAGAAACATTCAATACCACAGCAGGTTTAGAAACGAAAAGGAAGTGTCTTCAACAATTAAAACCAAAATCAATTAAGAGTCTGTTCCAGCTGAATAGCTTTAGGGAACAAAATGTTGTTTTCCAAGTGTATGTGCAAATGCAAATCCTTCTCAAATTCATCCAACATGGCATAGGTTACTTTGTAGGTGTTGCAAGCATCGGCAGGTGGCGTATAGTTATTGGTTAATTCCACAATTTTTCTGAAACGATCGCCTTCCAGTTCATGGTCATGTTTCATCAATGCAATTGGATTCTCAACCGTGGTAAACTGCGGGGACTCAATTTTAGTGCCTTCCATTTGTGCCTTGACCATACGTTTTATAAAAGGGAAGAGGATGAGCTCTTCTTTTTTCATATGTGATGCCATTTCTTTGGCGCATCCTATAAAGAGTGCGGTAACTTCTAAAAGTTCAGGATGTCTTTGTCCGTGCACTTTACATAGTTTATCTAAGAATTGACGTAAAACTGGCGCTTTTTCTTCAACATAGCGGTGGTGTTTCTTCTCAATGTACTCTGCCAACAAATCCAATGGCCACGACTTATAATCGATGGATTGCTGGGTGTTTGAAATTTGAATTTCTAGCAGTTTGCCCAGTAATTCCTCAATCTCAATATTGTTTTTTTTACAAACTTCTTCGACAGTTCTGTCGCCTTTACAGCAAAAATCGATACCGTAGTTAGAAAATACAGCTGCAGTTCTAAAATCGTCAGCCACAAATTGACCGATCTGTTTTTGTGCGTCTTTATGTAATGTTTCCATAAAATTATTCCCATCCTCAATAATCAAGGATTATTTTGGGTTCTTATTAATTAGACAATTATTATTTCGGATAGTTTTATCCTATTTATATTCAATTTTTTTAATGTTATCTAAACTTTTAAAAAGGAAGCTCCAGATTTGATGTCCAAAGCCAATTGTTCAAGATTTGTGCTTTGGAGCATCTTTTTTAAATCGTTACGGATGGTGGCAAATTGTTCGTGCACCGGGCAGGGGTGATTTTCATCACAGACATTTAAACCTAAACCACAGCCATGGTAGATGCTGTCACCATCTATGGAATTGACAATTTGAGAGAGTTTAATGGATGAGATTTGTTCTTTTGGAATTTCAAATCCACCATAAGCGCCTTTTACTGAATTTATAATGCGATCCCTTACTAAGGCTTGAAGTATTTTTGCGGTAAATGCTTCTGGGGAATCGATTTCTTTAGCTATTTCCTTTAAACTGACACGATTACCATCATAAGAGTTCAAGGCTATATAAATTGATGCTTTGATCCCATACTCGCAAGCTTTTGAAAACATTTGAATTTCTTTTTAAGTTAAACAAATATACAATAATATTCAATTCGGACAAAATTATCCACATTAAAGTTTTCTATGATATTTTAAATTGAAATCATTAGTCGCAGTTAATATTTCCTTGGACCATATCAACAACAGGGGCAGGAGAGATGTATGGAATGCCTAGCCCCATGCCCCGAAGAATAAACAAGATGCCTATAACCACCACAAATACGGGAATTGCTTTTTGAATTCGCTGCTTTACTTTCGTATTCAGAAATTTTCCAAGATAGATTGCTGAGGTCATTAACGGGATGGTACCTATACCAAACAAGGCCATGTATAAACTCCCCTTAAGGGTACTTTCCATGGCTAAGGAAGCAAAAACGGCCATATAGACCAATCCACACGGTAAAAAGCCATTGAGAAATCCGATGGTAAGAAAGGTGTCGGCAGTTTTTTTCTTGAACGCTTGGCCTAAAGCTCTTTTTACTCTAGAAATCAGCTTATAGATAGGTTTTGAAAAATTATATTTGTTGAAGATGCTTGTAGGCATGAGCACGACTACAATCATTAATATTCCGATACCTATGGAGAGTTGTTGCTGTAGGCCAAAAATATAGAGACTTTTGCCCACCAATCCGAAGAAAAGACCAATAATACTATAGGCTAATATCCGACCGAAATGGTACGTGAAAATCTGGAATACTTTTTTTGCGGAATTTTCACGATCTACCGGTAACATAAAAGCAATCGGACCGCACATGCCAACGCAATGAAAACTTCCTAAAACACCAAGTATGACGGCAGACCAGAGCATTTAATAAACGATTTCCTTTTTGTAGATGTATAAATCTTCTTTGTATTGCCAATCGACCTTTATATTCCAACGACCACCTAATAAACGTTTGTCAGGTATGAGCAAATTATGGTCAGACAATGAAATTTCACTTTCAAAGTCCAATTGTTTATTAGATGGTCTATATAGGAATACTTTTCCTGTAACTTCTGAAGGTTCCATGTCATTTGGAAAGGTAAGAACAACTCCTTCCGGAACACGTTTCCAGGTAATATCTTCTTTTAGATGTTGTGCGTTTTTCTGTTTGTTGATTTCCTTTTCAAATTCCAATTCCTGCTTATAGTAGTTTTCTACAACCAAGTCATGTTCATACTTCTTGTTGACCGTCATGGAAATAACAAAATACATTATAAAGCTTATAAAAAATATAAACGCCAACACAATCCCTGTACCCCAATTAATTTTCATAATTTCTCAGATGCCTACGAAGGCAGACATCTCTTTTTAATTCGTTAATACCTAATTTCTCAAACCCACATGTCCTGACTCTTTGGGAGTAAAACCTCTCCGCTTATTTCGTTCTTTTTCTGCTACGCTAATTATAGCTTCTTGGTCCCAAAAAGTTGACGGATGTTGTTTCAATCAATTCGTCATCACTGTAAACCTCAATCATTACTTTATTCTTATCGGATTTTAATTCACTCTGATCAATTTCAATAAACATAGTCCCTTCGGCTAAACCTTGCATGGGAACGATAAAGCGATCCTCTGCAGAAACCACCTTAACAACCCCATTATATCCTCTTAATTTGAAATTAATTTCCGGAATATCTCTTGTGGTTTTGTTGATCAGTTTATAAGTAAAGACATTACTGATCATATTGTTTTCTTTATGTTCGTACAACTGACCGGGAAGTCTTAAAACTCGAGCTTCCACATCATTTCTTAAGAGTAACATCCCAATAAGAAGACCGGTCAAAATCACTAAAACTGCAGAATACCCCTTTAATCGAGGTGTAAATTCGAATTTCTTTTTCTTTTCAATATTTTCTTCACTGGCATATCTAATCAGACCCTTTGGAAGATTGATGCTCTCCATTATATGGTCACATTCGTCAATACAAGCCGTACAATTGATACATTCCAATTGGGTGCCATTTCTAATGTCAATACCGGTGGGACAAACATTCACACACTGAAAACAATCAATACAGTCTCCAAAGCCAAGAGCTTCCCTATCTTCATTTTTTCGGAATTTTTTCCGGCCGTTTTCACCTTCACCACGCTTGTGGTCATAAGCAACAACGATCGATTTGTTATCCAATAAAACGCCTTGTAGTCTCCCATATGGACAGGCTATAATACATACTTGCTCTCTAAACCATGCAAATACAAAGTAAAAGACCCCTGTAAAAATAAGCAAGGGAAGTAACGTGCTGGCATGTGCTACGGGACCTTCCGCGATATAGACCAACAATTTGTCACTGCCTATTAAAAACGCTAAAAACACGTTGGCAATGATAAATGAAATCACTAGAAATAGAAACCATTTAAATCCGCGTTTCCTGATCTTTTCTGCATTCCACTCTTGTCGATCCAAACGCATCTGTGCACCTCTGTCGCCCTCAATGGCGTATTCAATCCGTCGGAAGACCATTTCCATGAAAATGGTCTGTGGACAGATCCATCCGCAGAAAATTCGGCCAAAGGCCACCGTAAACAGTGCGATGAAAATCACACCAATCAACATTGATATGACAAAAAGATGAAAATCTTGAGGCCAAAAAGGGAATCCAAAAATATTAAATCGGCGTTCTAAAATGTTGAACATTAAGAACTGGTTGCCGTTAATTTTAATAAATGGGGCTGACAAAAAGAAAGCCAAAAGGACGTAACTCACCCATTTTCGATAATCGTAAAATTTCCCGCTTGGTTTCTTGGGAAATACCCATTTTCGTTTACCTTCCTCTGTAAGTGTGCCTATTGAATCTCTAAAGCTTTCGTTATTAGGTGTTTCCACGTTTTTTTATTTTATCCCGAAGGATATGATCGGTTTTTCAAAATAAAATCCCGAGTAATTATAAATTATTCTTCTACCCAAATATCACCTTCTGGCTCTTTTGGATTTGCGGGTGTTGTACCTTGGAAGGTCAGGATGTAACTTGATACCTGGGCAATTTCTATTGGTTTTAAAGTTGACTTCCATGGGACCATCCCTTTTCCACTACGGCCACCCTCACTGACGGTGTGGAAAATATTTTTGATTCCACCACCCAGAATCCAATGTTCATCGGTAAGGTTTGGACCAATTCCACCACCACCATCTGGCATATGGCAAGCAACGCAATAGGCTTCATAAACCACTTTTCCATTTGCTAAATCGGCAGGGTCGGTCATTACGGTTACAGAATCGAAATCGACCAAATCTTTGGCATTCTTTTTATACTCTTCCAACTCCATTTTGGCAATTTCTAAAGTGGACTCTAATTCGTCATATTGGTTAGCGCCGTCAAACACGTGAAACCGCAACATATAAATCGCTGCGAACACTATGGACGCATAAAAACCATAACGCCACCATGGTGGAAGATCATTATCCAATTCTCTGATGCCGTCATAATCGTGGTCTAGAATAATTTCTCCTTCTTTCTCAATTGGTTTGGAACCCAACATTTTGACATAGGTTTTTTTAACCCAATCCACTATTCCAGGAGTTGATTTTTTAGTCGCTAAATATTTGGCCTTGGCGGCTTCATCCAAACTTTGAAACATCACATTCTCCAAAGCGGCCAGGATAGCCTCAATACCTAATATGAGAAGTAATACCAACCCCAAGAACAATACAATCATAGGATTGTTCATAAATGCGGGATGGTGCGGGGTGCCCACAAATAGTTCTATAATACCCCAGATTATAAAAAACAACAAGGGTACTCTAACGTATGATGGAATCAAATTTCTCATAATTGTGTCTCATTTTGATTGTCTAAAGGAATCTCGCTCATTCTGTCGATATATTCTTTTTTTGCGGTAATTACCCACCAAAAAAGAGCAACGAAAAAAATGAAAAATATCAGCAAGGAAATCATGGGGTATATTTCAATCCCTGAAATACTGTCCATATGGTGTTTTATATATTTCAGCATAATGGTTTAGTTTTGTGTTGTTTCTAAATCTTTAACTTTAATATCAGTGCCAAGGCGCTGTAAATAGGCAATAATTGCCACAATCTCACGGTCTCTCATTTCAACAAAATCGGCGCCACCGTTCGCTTTATCTTTTTCGTAGGCCTCAGCAAAAGCTGGATCCCCATAAAGATTCTCTTCAATTTTTGTCCCTTGTTCGGTCATGCTTTGTTGTGCATTTGCTACGTCTTCTTCAGTATATGGTACTCCAAGGGTCATCATGGCTCTCAATTTTCTTTCGGTCACAGACTTATCCAATTTATCCGTAATCAACCATTTATAACCCGGCATAATAGATCCAGAAGACGTACTCTGCGGATCATACATGTGGTTAAAATGCCAACTGTCAGAATATTTGCCGCCAATTCTATGCAAGTCAGGTCCCGTACGTTTACTTCCCCAAAGGAATGGATGGTCATAAACATACTCGCCGGCTTTTGAGAATTCACCATAGCGTTCTACTTCATCCCTAAACGGTCTAATCATTTGAGAGTGACAGCCAACGCAGCCTTCTCTAATATATAGATCTCTACCTTCAAGCTCAAGCGGAGTATAAGGCTTAACACTTGTAATGGTTGGAATGTTTGAATCAATCACTAAGGTTGGTACAATTTGAACGATACCGCCAATAAGGATGGCTATTGTTGCTCCAATGGTCAATTGAACAGGTCTACGCTCTAACCAGCTGTGCCAGTGCTCGCCAGCTACCATGCCTTTTGAAACGCGTTGTAAGGCTGGCGCTTCTGCAAGCTCGTCAGTCACTTCGCTACCTTTTCTAACCGTTTGAATAACGTTGTAGATCATGACGATCACTCCTGCCAAGAATAACGTACCCCCAATGGCACGCATCCAATACATTGGCATAATCTCAGTAACAGTTTCCAAGAAGTTACCGTAAACCAAGGTACCGTCAGGATTAAATTGTTTCCACATACTTGCTTGGGTAAAACCAGCAACATATAATGGCAAGGCATACATGATGATCCCTAAAGTTCCGATCCAGAAATGGACGTTTGCTAAACCTATTGAATAGAGTTTTGATTTGGTCAATCGCGGGATCAACCAATAAATCATTCCAAACGCTAAAAATCCGTTCCAAGCCAAGGCTGCCACGTGTACGTGCGCAATAATCCAATCGGTATAATGTGCGATGGCGTTTACGTTTTTAAGCGATAGCATTGGCCCTTCAAACGTAGCCATCCCGTATCCGGTAATAGCCACCACCATGAATTTTAAAACAGGATCAGTCCGTACCTTGTCCCAAGCACCACGAAGGGTCAAGAGTCCGTTGATCATCCCTCCCCATGAAGGCATTAGTAACATAACCGAGAATGCGACACCTAAATTTTGTGCCCATTCTGGTAAAGCTGAGTATAGTAAGTGGTGCGGTCCTGCCCAAATGTAAATAAAGATCAAAGACCAAAAATGGACTATGGAAAGTCGGTATGAGTATACAGGCCTGTTGGCTGCTTTAGGGACGAAATAGTACATTAATCCTAAAAATGGCGTGGTCAAGAAAAACGCTACGGCGTTATGGCCATACCACCATTGTACCAAGGCATCTTGCACGCCAGCATAAACAGAATAACTTTTAAAAGCACTGACCGGTATCTCTAAACTATTAAATATGTGAAGTACGGCAACTGTAACAAACGTGGCAATATAAAACCAGAGCGCAACATATAAATGGCGTTGTCTTCTTCTTAAAATGGTCCCGATAAGGTTCCAGCCAAAAACAACCCAAACCACTGCAATGGCAATATCAATTGGCCATTCTAGTTCAGCGTATTCTTTTGAAGTTGAATAACCCAATGGCAGTGTAATTGCCGCAGCAAGAATGATTAATTGCCATCCCCAAAAGTTGATTTTACTTAAAGTGTCACTGAACATCCTGGCTTTCAGTAACCGTTGTGATGAGTAGTACACCCCAGCAAAAATGGCATTACCTACAAAGGCAAAAATAACTGCATTGGTGTGTAAAGGCCTCAACCTTCCAAAG
>NZ_DATJCA010000031.1:0-2050 GCF_035515035.1 Gelidibacter sp.
GTTGACTTCCAAAATCATTGGCTGCTCAATGGAAGTGCATAAAATATTGGGAAACGGGTTTCAGGAAGTAATTTATCAAAGGGCATTAGAAAAAGAAATGGGTTTGCAAGACATATCATTTGCTAGAGAATTTGAAATGCCCATTTTTTACAAAGAAGAACAAATAGGCACAAGGCGAGTAGATTTTTTAGTGGAAGAAGTTGTTTCAGTTGAGCTGAAAGCTCTGGTAAAATTAGAAGATGTACATTTAGCTCAAGCCATTAACTATTTGGAAGCATATAACTTAGAAATTGGTTTATTAATAAACTTTGGGGCTAAGAGCTTGGAATTTAAACGACTAATCAATCCAAAATACAATCAGCTAAATCAAGAAAATCACAATAATCAACTTAATCAAAGGTTCAGACGGTAATGGAAGAAAATAAAAACATAGATAAGAAATCACTCAAATTCCTTAACGGTAAAAACACCGACTGGAGTGAGTTGGCAAAAGACTGTGTTTATTTTGCCAACGCACAGGGCGGTTTTATCTATATTGGGATTGAAGACAAAGCAATATTTCCACCAGAAGAACAGAAAATAACCGATAGAAACCTCCCTGATATTATTCAGAAAAACATTGCACACAGATCAGTTAATGTAGGTATAGCTGTAACCATTGAAACTGCAGAAAACAAAGCGGAATATATCAAAATACAAGTTTTCCGCAACGCACAAACCATTGCATCTACCACCGATGGCAAATATTATGTAAGGGTTCACGATGAATGCAAACCAGTACCACCCGATGAAATGGCCCGTTTGGCAGCCGATAAAAACGCTTTTGTTTGGGAAGAGCAAACCACCAAAAAGGTTCCTGCATTTCAATTTGATGAAGCAAAAAGAAGGACTTTTCTATATGACATCAGAAATTCACAACGGGTAAGCCGCTTTATCAAAGAAATGGATGATGAAGAAATACTAGATTTCTACTTTATCCAAAAGAATGGCTTTTTAACCAATTTGGGTATTTTATGGATAGGCAAACGCAACGATAGGGCTTCGCTTTTGTATCCACCTGCCATACAAGTCATTCGATATGATGACAAGGATGAAAAAGTATGGAAGTTGCTTTTAGATGATTATTTCGCCAATCCCAAAGAGCTATTAGAAAGAGTTTTGAACGATGTTCCTGATTGGCAGGAAAGCGTGGAAGTATCAGAAGGGATGTTCCGAAAAAATATCCCATTTTTCCCGATTGAAGTAGTCAGAGAATTGGTGGTGAATGCATTGGTTCATAGAACATACACCACTCGGGGCGATATTTTTATCAATATTTTCCCTGATAGAATGGAAATCCATAGTCCGGGACGATTACCATTTGGAGTAACACCCAAAAATATATTAAGTCAATCGATTAGAAGAAATGAACACCTTTCCAAAATATTTTATGATTTAGGCTTAATGGAAAAAGAAGGTAGCGGCTATGATTTGGTTTATGCTAAACTTTTAGGTTCAGGAAAGCCTCTACCCATTGTAAAAGAAACTGACGAGCGGGTTACTGTGATTGTGAAAAAACAATTTGTGAGCAAAGAAGTGGTAAGATTGATGGATAAAGCAAGCAATGAGTTTTCATTGAAACAAAAGGAACTTATTTCATTGGGTTTATTGGCACAACAACAGTCTTACACAGCTCTTGAAATATCTAACATTCTTAATCAAAATGAAGAAGTAGGATTAAGAAATTGGTTGGGCAGATTGATTGATTTGGAATTGGTTGTAAAAACGGGCAAAGGGAAAGGAACTCAATATGCGGTAAATCCTGAATTTATCCGAAAAATCAATTTCAAGGGAAAAACTAATCTTAAAAACATTGAAGATTACCGTTTAGAAGAATTGATTTATAAAGATTTGACAGCATATCCGAATAGCGGTTTTGGAGAGATACATCAAAGGATTGGAAAAGAAATTAATCAATACAAAGTGAAGAGAATGCTTAAAAATATGGTTGACAAACAAATTTTGAAGACAACTGGCAAAACGGGAGGAATGAAATACCAATTAAAGCAAA
>NZ_DATJCA010000032.1:0-5897 GCF_035515035.1 Gelidibacter sp.
TCTAAACACAGGAAATAATACTTATAAAGCAGTACAAAGAGAAACAAATTCATTGGCGATTGGACCTATTATCCAAGGTTTGAACAAACCGGTTAACGATTTAAGCCGCGGCTGTACTATAGATGACATTTATAATACAGTTATTGTAACAGCAATTCAAGCGCAAGGAATCTAATGAGTACTAAGAATTAAGTATAAAGTATTAAGTATTAAGAAAGAGGTATTACGGCAAAACGTCGAAAATTAAAGATATATGAAGATATTAATTATCAATTCCGGAAGCTCATCCATTAAATTTCAATTAATGGATATGCCTTCCGAAACATTAATATGCAGTGGATTAGTGGAGCGCATCGGCTATAAAAATGCGACTATAAATTATAAAACCAATGGCAATAATCTAGAACAAACACATACTATTGAGTCGCACAAGCAAGGTCTTAAAAGAGTTGTAGCGTTACTACTTGATCCTGAAATTGGCGTGATTGCCCACACTAATGAAATTGAGGTGGTTGGCCATCGCGTTGTTCATGGTGGCAACTCATTTTCAGACACCACATTAATTACTTCAGAAGTTAAGGAAAAGATTCAAGAATACGCTGCTTTGGCACCTTTGCACAATCCTGGAAATCTTGAAGGCATCCTTGTATCTGAAGAAATTTTTCCTTTGGCAAAACAGGTGGTTGTTTTCGATACTGCTTTTCACCAAACCATTCCTGAAAAAGCTAAAAGGTATGCCATTCCTATGAGCCTATATGAAGAGCACGGCATTCAGGTTTATGGTTTCCATGGCACAAGTCACCAATATGTTTCAGAAAAAGCGATCGCATATTTAGGTCTAGATTCATCTAAAATTATCACAATTCATTTGGGAAATGGGTGCAGCATGACTGCCATTGTGGACGGCATAAGTGTAGATCATAGTTTAGGGTTTACACCTTCCAACGGTTTAATTATGGGCACCAGAAGTGGTGATATTGATCACGCCATTATCTTCCATTTGGTCAATAATTTGGATTACAGTTTGGATGATGTAAAAACGCTGCTCACCAATCAAAGTGGAATGCTGGGTCTCACAGGATATATGGATTTAAGGGACATTCAAGCCGAAGCTGAAAATGGAAATAAAGATTGCCAATTGGCATTGACGATGAACACCTACCGCATTAAAAAATATATTGGTTCTTACGCTGCGGCGATGAATGGCTTGGATGCGATTGTGTTTACGGCAGGCATTGGAGAAAATTCAAATCTCATCAGAAGATTGGTTTGTGAGGATCTAGAGATTTTCGGAATTCATTTGGACAACAACAAGAACGATAAACGATCGGGCGATTTGAGAGAAATAAATACAACTGCATCCAAAGTGAAAATTTTGGTCATTCCAACCAATGAGGAACTAGAAATTGCGAAGCAAGCGTTTGAGTTGGTGAATTAGATTTTATAAGAATAAAACTAG
This sequence comes from Gelidibacter sp., assembly GCF_035515035.1. Taxonomy (GTDB): domain Bacteria; phylum Bacteroidota; class Bacteroidia; order Flavobacteriales; family Flavobacteriaceae; genus Gelidibacter. The sequence goes on from NZ_DATJCA010000032.1 coordinate 1,460, forward strand.
AGTAGAAGAAGTAGTATTTTGGTGCTACTTTTTTTATTTTTTATTTAGGATGATGTTAAGATTATCTTTGCGCGACTTTCTTACTGCATAGAAAGATGAACGATTATTTTCTAAACATTGATTTTTTTAGCGATATCTGAAATCAATATTGTGAATTTCTCCTTAGCTATTAATAAGTTAAAATATTATATCTTGCTAAATAATAAACGTGCATATGTTGCTGATTTATCACTGTTTTATTTCATCATTTAGGATTTCCTTCGTTTAATAATCCAAGTAGGTTCAATGAACAACACAATAAAAGAGTTCGTCTTGAAATATGGCATTCCTACGATTGCGGTTATTGTTATTGCTCTACATGTATTTCTTGTGAATACCAAAAATCTCAGTAAATGGAAAGGTGGCGGCTATGGAATGTACACTGAAATTCATTATTTCAGTAACCAAATATACATTCCTGGTATGTCTTTAGATTCTTTATTAAAAGACAATCGGGAAATGAAAAAAACTCTCGGTTATTTAATGCTAATGCCAAACACCGATAATCTCAATAAAGCTGCACAATTAATTCTGAAAACTTCCCAGAAGGATAGCATTCATGTACAAATCTGGAAACCAATTGTCAATTCAAAAAACGGTCACTATTCAAGAGTTTTAATAGATGAAATATACTTAAAAACTACAGGATTTTGAAATATTTGACCGTCATAAAGCACACATTAAAAGATCGTATTGCGCTGGCAAACCAATTGTTAATTTTGATACTTGCCGCTTATGTTTTCATTATGGCTGAAGAACACCGGCGCTGGAAAATCCCGGTATTGTTCATTGGATTATTGAGTTGGTTTTTTGTTCGTCATAAAAACAAACATCCCATCATTTGGATTACATTTTTTGTTCTTTTGGCTGTCGATCTCTGTTTCAAATATTTTTGGGTTGCCAACCATCATTTTATGTTGATGTTTATGGTGCTTTCGGTCTTAATCTATAGCTATCACAAACGCCCTGATATTCTCCTGACAAACATTCAGATCCTTTTGGTGATTGTTGTTCTAACCTCCGTTGTTCAAAAACTCATGTCTCCCCAGTTTATGAGTGGTGACTTCTATTATTATATGACCAATCGCGGTGCTCTCTTCAGGAATTTCATTAACTTTTTTCCAGAAAAGTTGGAGATTGTAAAGAGTAATTCAAAAAGCGTCTTTGATTTGCACGCTCTTGATCCCAATTTAGAAGATCATATCGTATTCAAGAACGTCTTACCAAACCTCGGTTCAATCAGTATAATCTTTGTTTGGGTCACCGTGGTGATTGAATTGGTTGTCGCTATCGCTTTACTTTTTAAGCCGAAAAGCCTTTGGACACATCTGTTTTTTGCAGCAATGATTCTTGGCATATTATGTACACGTTTTGAAACGGGTTTTATGGCATTACTATCCATCGGTGGACTATATTTATGTAAGAATCTTTATTTACAACTTTTATATGTTTTGATTGTAATAGGATGTTTTATATTGATTTTAACCAAACTGGGGTACCACTAGGATTTTCTTTGGCAAGTTACTTTTAGTATTTTTGAGATCTATCCGTATAATTTAAATGATTCGAAATTTTATTGTATAATATGATTCACTTCTAGAAATGCAGGCAAATTTTAAATAAACCATAATCATCTCATATTTAATTAAATTGATGAATCTCAAAGAACATTACAACAAGCTTTATCAAGAATCCATTCGTAAAATTTCATCCGATAATTACGAAATTGATCCTATGCTCCATGCCGATAATGATAATCGTTTTGGAGTGTCACTTTTGATCAGACCGCCTTTAGAAATCAAAAACGAGATTCAGAAATTTCTTAACCAACTTAAATGCATTGAACCTGATCAATACTATTATCCAAACTCTGATATTCATATTACAGTCCTCTCCATAATTTCTTGTTATGAAGGTCTTAAACTGTCAAATCTTAATGTGCCTGATTACGTCGGGCTTATAGAAGAAAGCCTAAAACGTTCAAAACATTACCATAAGTTGTATAGGCGTTACCGCTTCGCCATCTTGTGTTATGATACAAGGATTTATGGAGGACAGTAGTTTAAATGAGATAAGGGATAACCTGAGGAGAGACTTTAAAGATTCTACTTTGGAACAAAGTATGGACGAGCGCTATTTGATTCAAACAGCACATGCCACCGTGTTTCGCTTTAGCCAACAATTAACTCAAAAAGAGAAATTCCTGGAACTTTTAGAAAACTATAGAAATCATAATTTTGGAACTTTTCAAGTAAATGAACTCGAACTTTCTTATAATGATTGGTACCACCAAGAAAGATTGGTCACAAATCTTCATCAATTTAAGATGATAAATTGAAATTATGCTATGGCGAAGCCGAATACATTGTGTTTTTTAATAAATACTTAATTTTTTTTCGAGGGATAAATACCGAAATAGTAAACTTAAGTAATTAGTAATTAAGGTTTTTGATTTTTTATTTATTCGTGAGATAAAATCATGAAAAATTAAGAACAATTTTTTCTCTTTTTGTTTATGATGTTTTAATAGAAATTGTATATTTGCCGACCGTAAGACAAATAAGATCCGTTTTATTTTGTCTTTACCATTTCAGAACAACAGTTCTTGAATGGGCTCGTAGCTCAGCTGGATAGAGCACCTCCCTTCTAAGGAGGCGGTCACAGGTTCGAATCCTGTCGGGCTCACTTAAAGCTTTATCAAAAAGCACCAAAGGCTTGTAAAACATAGGGTTTTACAAGCTTTTTTATTTTCAGGTATATCCTTTAAATTCATTATATTTGAAATAATTGGTCAACAATTCGGTCAACAAAAAAGTTTGGTAAAAATGGGGCCCGAATTGTTGAAATTATAGCATAGTTGATTTGACTCTTGTCTCACAAAGTTTAATCTTTAAGACATACAACTATGGCAATTTCAAAATCATTTTCTATCCTATTCTGGATAAACGCTTCACGTGCAATAAATAATGAGGCGGAAATTTTCGCGCGGATTACCGTAAATGGTAAACGCGTCAACCTCAGTTTAAAAAGAAAAGCAAACCTTGATCAATGGGATTCAAAAACTAAACGTTTAAAAGGCAATACCACATTCTCCAGACAAACCAATCAATATCTGGAAGAAGTCCATTCCCAAATCTTCCAAATCTATCAGGATCTTAAATTCAAGGGCAAGCTCATCACAGCCCAACTTGTAAAAGCTCACTACACTGGAGGAGGAGAGGATCAAGGCAAATCACTATTTGATATTATCAATTATCACAAAGTAAAAACCACTAATACATTGGCGAAAGGTTCCATCCGGCTCTTTGGGGTTACCGAATCCCACGTGGCAAGGTTTCTAAAGAAACATCGCAAAACCACAGACGTTTACCTAAAAGAAATCAACTACGAGTTTTTAACCGATTTCCAAGGCTATCTATCCAATCTTTATCCTGCAGGCCATCCCAAGTCGCTATGCAATAACACGGTGATGAAACACATTCAGCGCCTTCGTAAAATTGTCACCTTGGCCTATCATTTGGAATGGGTGGATAAGGATCCTTTTGTACGTTGGCAGATGTCCTTTGAAAAAACCAACCGGGAATTCCTATCCGAAATTGAATTGCACAATCTGGAAACCAAACAATTTGTTTCAGACCGACTCGATCGCGTGCGCGACCTGTTCGTTTTCAGTTGTTACACCGGGATCAGTTATGTGGATATTATGAAACTAACCACAGACCATGTCGCCATGAATATCGACGGCAGTCATTGGATAATGAGCACAAGGCAAAAGACGAATACGGTGATCAAAGTCCCACTATTACCAAAAGCCATGGTCATCATCAAAAAATATAAGGACCATCCCGTAACGGTCGTATCCAAATCGTTGCTACCTGTGCTGTCCAACACAAAGTTGAACGCCTATCTCAAAGAAGCCGCAAATGTCGTAGAAATTAAAAAGAACCTCACCTTTCACATGGCGCGGCATACTTTTGCAACCACCATTGCCTTATCCAACGGAGTCCCGATTGAAACCGTTTCCAAAATTCTGGGCCACACCAAAATCTCAACCACCCAAATTTATGCCAGGGTACTCGAGCATAAAATTAGCTCGGACATGAATAATCTAAAAAACATTTTAGAAATCAAGAATAGTAAGGAAAAGCAAACCGGAACGGCAAACAGTGTTAACTAGTTGGTTGTTAGTTTCTAAGTAGTTAATATTTTTTGTTAGATTGAATATATTTTATAGCTTGTTGTGTTCATTTAACGTCCTAACATGGATAGGACGGACAAAGTGAACCACTTGCAGCGGATGAAAGTGAGCATAGCAAAATAAGTGCTCAAAATCGATTCATTTGTGGTTAAATTTAGTGATTATCTTTTAATTTTTTGCGCATAGATTCTCCTTTAATAT
>NZ_DATJCA010000033.1:0-6077 GCF_035515035.1 Gelidibacter sp.
GATTCAGGAAACCGCTCAGTGTTTCTCTTTACAGCCCGATTGAGGTTCTTCGTTTCCACTTGATAAAGCGAAGCAATATCATTGTCCAGCATCACTTGTTTACCACGTATCGTGTAAATAAGATTTTTGATTCCTTTGGAAGTAATAAGTTTTTTCTCTTCCATTATTTCTTGTGGCCTTTACTTTTCTCAAATTCAAAAGAGGTTTTATAGTCTCCATTCAATACAATATAGGCATCGAATTTCTTTCCAGCTTTGCTTTTCATGCCTTTGATGAGGGACGTTTTACCTTTGTTAATTAAACGCTCAACATCGACTATGCTGACCTGCACCCCACAAACATTACGGAACTGTATCCAGTTACAAACCTCATCGGGGCATTTAACAATTTTATCTCTAATAATCAGTTTTTGGCTTTTGCATTTTGGACAAGTAAGCTGGGGCAAGTTTTCTTTGGCAATAGTGGATTCCAATAACTCATTGGTAATTGTTGTCGCATAAGTTTCGATTTCACTTTGAAAATCTGTAGCATCACTTTCGTTGTTTTCGATTTTCTGTAAGGTCAATTCCCATTCAGCAGTCATGGCGACATTTGCAATCTTTTTATCTTTCACCAGCTCATACACTTGTAAACCTTTTTCAGTGGGGATCAGTGATCTTTTTGCTCGTTGAATGTAATTTCGGCTAAACAAAGTCTCAATAATAGCGGCTCGTGTAGCAGGTGTACCGACACCTATATTTTGCAATGCCTTTCGTTCCTCTTCATTTTCAATCTTCTTTCCCGCACTTTCCATTGCCGACAAAAGCCCTGCTTCCGTATAAAGTACAGGTGCTTTGGTTGTTTTTTCAAGAACGATGGATTCTTTTATTTTAATCTCATCACCTTTTCTAAGTTCGGGTAGATCTTGTACTGGTTCGCTATCCTCATCTGAAAAATAACCTTTTATACCACGCCAACCTGACTCCAATATTTTGCAACCTTTCAATATGAAATCATCATGCAGCGCCTCTAACGCAATATCTGTTACCTCTTTAATACAAGCGCCAGAAATAGCTTCGAGCAGACGAAGGGCAATCATATCGTAAACAGCATTTTCCTTGGGTGATAATGCCGAAGGGATTTTATCGGTAATCAGTAAGCCATGATGATCCGTAACCCGAAGGTCATTCACGATTCGTTTATTGAACCGTCCCCATTTTACCTTGGTCACGGCCTGTTTACAGGTTTCTCTATCTTGTAAAGCTCTTACTAGATTTGAAATTTCAGCCCAAACATCTTCAGGGATATATTTGCTTCCGGTACGTGGATAAGTTATAAATTTCTTTTCATATAAGCTTTGGGCAATGTTCAGGGTTTCTTCGGCTGAAAGGTTGAGCTTTTTATTGGCTTCTTTTTGCAAGCCCGTAAGATCAAACAATAAAGGTGCTTGTTCAGTTACGTTTTTGCTTTCTACAGAGGTAACCGTAGCGACGTTTCCATTTCTTTGTATGGACTTCAACGTATCTTCTACTTGTTTTTTATCTTCCCATTTTTTTACGGAAATGCTTTTAAAATCAATGAACTCTTTATTATGTAGTAACTGTATTTGCCAGTATTTCTGCACCTTAAAGTTTTTGTTTTCTAGATAGCGCTTACATATTAAAGCCAGCGTAGGTGTTTGTACTCTTCCGAGCGAATAAATGCCATTTCCAGCGGCAATGCTCAATGCCTGTGATGCATTGATCCCTACCAACCAATCTGCTCGACTTCTTCCTTGTGCAGCTTGATATAAGCCATCAAAATCACTACCCGACTTTAGATTGTCAAAACCCTGTTTAATAGCTTTCTCGGTAAGTGAACTGATCCAAAGACGTTCAAAAAGTTTGTTGCATTTAAGGTATTCATAGATATAACGAAATATCAACTCACCTTCACGTCCGGCATCAGTGGCCACGATAATACTATTGGACTGATTAAAGATCTGTTCAATTACTTTCAGTTGCTTTAATGCCCCTGTATCAGCGGTGTAGCCTTTATCTTTTTTGACTTTGCGAACGGTCAATAAAAACGGATTAGGAAGAATCGGTAATGATGCTTTGTCAAATCCCGTAATTCCATAATCTCCTGGCATTGCCAATCCGACCAAATGTCCAAAAGCCCATGTAACAAAATAGCCATTGCCTGTCAGGTAACCATCCTTTTTTTCAGAGGCTCCCAACAAGGTGGCTATTTCACGGGCGACACTTGGTTTTTCTGCGATAATTGCTTTCATATGTGTCTATAGTTTAATGATTACATTTTTCTGCCTTTGGATTTAGCAGGTTTTTCCTGTTTCTCTTGTTGTTTCGCACTATCTGGATTTTTTTGTCCTGATTTCAAAGGCTCTTTTATATTTTTTGTTGCTTCATTAGTTTTCCCTTCTGAATTGACTGCGGTTTGTGTTTTATAAGCATCGGTCGGTTTTACTTGCTCTTTGATTTTATTAGGATTCTGGAAAGAAAAGTCGGCTTTATTCGTTTCCTTGTTAAAAGTGATATAGCCATTATATTCCTTACCTTTTTTGTCTACTAATCCGCTTACGTAAATCGTCTGTCCGTCTTTAAGTTTTTGGTGTTGTTCATTATCCAATTCCTTACCTCTAAAGGTTTTCGGAGCTTCCAGCGATTGGCTTTGTTGATTACTTTGGGTTTGCTTATTTGTATTGCTTCTGTCAAATAGAAATTCAACAAATCGTTTGTCGGCATTAAACTGTACGTTCGCATCAAATGGAGTTCCTTTTTTCGAAATCATGCCTTCGATATAAAGTGGTTTACCTTCCATTAAGGTTTGTTTCTGTTCGTCGTTCAACTTTATTCCTTTGATCTCATCGGGGATTTTGATTTTGTCCGTACGAAGGGCAACCAGCTCATTGGTCAATCGGTCCACACTGATTAGAGAGGGAATAGTGTCGCCCGTCTTGGGATTGGTCAAATTGACCATACGTCCCATATTCCCCGATTGGAGCAGATTGTCTTTGTCTTCTTTTGTAAACTTATGTCCAAAGAATTCAAAGTTCAGGTTAGGTTCTTTTCTGATGCCATGGATGGCTACCACGACCTGTCCTTCGTTATTTTGTTGCAGAGATAATCTTGCATCCATACGGGTAACGGCCGTGCCAAGATTAAGGCTAACCGGTACTAATTCATTGGTCTTATAACCTCTCAACAAAGGGTCTAGCAGATTCATTTTCTCAAGTTTCTCTTTGTTCAAACCCAGATTGTTCATGGTTTCCCAATCAATCTGTTCTGGTTTGAAGCGGTATTCGCTAGCTTCTGGTTTTGTTTGTGTCGTTTCCATTTTATTTTGATTTTCTTGTTTTTGTTCTTGTTGCGGTTCTGCTTTTACCTCATGTTTCTTCATCAATTGTTCGCCTTCTGGGGTGGGATTATTTACCTGTTTCTGCATTTTCTTTGCTGTGTCAATTGCCAATGGAGCAGGAACTTTGAAAAAGGAAAAATTGGTTGGATTCTTTAATTGACTAAAAAAATTAGAGAAGAAGTTGGAAAATAGATCACCATGCTTGTCTATACGCATAAACTGATTCTGATTCTTCTTGTTGGCATCCACGGTCTCTAGCTTGCCGTTTTCGTCAATTCCTGTGACTGCTTGGATTTTCTTTTTTTCTTTATCCAGCACCAATAATATCTCCGACAATTGGTCGGGGGATTCTTGTTTATTTTCGGATTGTTCGTTCATAATCTTATTACTTTTAGATTCAGTTCCGAATGTAAATGAAGCGTTTTGTGTTTTGCATTAATTGGCTTCTGCCGGTAGTATTTGTCACTTATTGGCTTTCATTTTCGGTACAGGGGCAGTAAAGCTCTCCCTTATGAACTGATGTACATCGGAAAGTTTGTAGTACAATTTTCCGCTTATGGTATAATAGGGTAGTTTCCCGATAGAGCGATAGCGTTGAAGTGACCGGTTACTTATTTTAAGCATTTGCAACAAGTCCTGATTGTCCAGCAATTCTTCACCGTCAATACTGTTACGTTGCTTCTGGACATCGTTTATATTCTCCCCAAGAATATCAAAGCGATCCATGATGCGCTCCATCCATGCGATAAATTCTGTTCTGTCAATATTCATAGTACAAGTCTTAAATGTTCACTATGTAAAATTGGGAAGGATGGTAGAGTTTGTCTGCCAAGCCTTGCCAATTGGTTTAGTGGTTTTTTGAATATTTTTTCAGTTCGCTTAAACCTTTATGTGGTAATGGTCTTGGAGATTTTGGATTAGAATTCAAATCTCAATGCAGAGACTTTGCCAATTGGCGGATATGCTCAAAAAAAAAGCAGTACATAGATTGTACTGCTTGGGATGGAATTATTTTAGATTAATCCTTTTTTAAAGATCTTTATCCATATACTCTTCAAGAGAAAATTTGAGTTGGTCTAAAAATGCGGTTCTAGAGCCAGTACGAGTTTTCATGCGGTGAAAAGCGTGATGCAAATCTCCAAGCGGAATGCGAAAGAGTATCTGAAACAATAGGCTTATTTTCCGGATACCTATTTTACCGTGTGATATAGCACCAGAAGCATAAAGTGCATACACCAATTCGACAAGTGCATTTTTGCTATCTGTCCAGAAAATATCTTTTGTTGATTCTGAATTTTGTAAGATCACATCAGGGTTTTCATCAGGACTAATTTTTGTAAGCAAATAGGAATAGAGTAACTCATTGGAGATAATCCTTGCAACTTTATAATCAAAAAAAGTAGAGTATATCGGATCAATTTCAAATACGATACTGTTAAGCCCGTCGTGATAGTTGATATTCCCTCTCTTAAAATAGGTATCATCTCTATCTGTGCGACCAGAACGATAATACCGGTAAAAATCTGAATTACATAGATGTTCAATATAATCACGTTTCAAGATTGCCAATTGAGTTGAGAAATAGCTATAATACATCTTACCGTTACTAACAGGACAGGTAGTTTCAATCCGATAAACCTTATTGTAATAAATCAGCTTTCCAAGTATTTGAGGCTTTATGGTACGGAAGAAATGGATCTCTTCAGTGTCGTTTTTAAACCCTTCTTCGGTTATATACTTTTTAACAGAAAACAGTAGATCCTGAAGATACAAGGTCATCTCGCAAGCCTCATCAATCAATCCTTTACTTTGAGCTAAAATCCTTTCCTCTTTGTTGTGGATCTCTAAAATGATGTTTTGTAAAGAGTGCTTCATAATCAATGATCTTTGAGAGGATTACTGATTTCTAAGCAAGTATTCCTCGATTAAATCACAAACATTGTAAATTCAAATGAAAAGTTCTCCCAAGGTGGGTTGAACTTGGGTTTTATATTCATAGTCACAGTGTCAAAAAGTAGAAGAATATTTGAGAGATAAAGTAAACATTTTGATTTTTGATGCCCTAAGCACACATAACAATTTATGCACTACTTCAAAATTGAAAGGGAGTTCGAACCATTATTTTTTCAATCCATTATCATTGATATTATTTTTCTGACTTTCAATGTAAGCATCTGTTCTTTAGCTAGTTTACCATTTTTTTTTATTTACTAACTTCTTCAAATCCTCCAAAAAATGGTTCGAAAATTGTCCCGAGAGGACGACCACTCTTACACTAAGTAAGGTCAGAAACCCGCAAATTCTATGAATTTGCGGGTTTTTTGTTTTATATCATATCAAGAAACCCCAATATATCAATCTAAATTTGAGTTAAACGGTGAGTCTTTTTAAGTTTTATATTTACTCATTGAACAGATTTCAAATAACTGTAAATCATTTATTTACAACGTGTATTTTGATGCTATTTTATTGTTTGACTTCTTTACTGCATCCCATCCAACGTGTCGATAAACAATTGGAACGAAGTAAAAAGAAGCGCAAAAGGGAAACAACAAGAAATCGCATAATTGAACAGATACATGGAACAGGTGTGTTCATCGATTTTTGATTGTTATCAAGAATTGATGCAATAAAATAAAGGAATTGCGAATGAAACTCAAGGTTATTACCCGAGAGAATCTTGAAATTTTCAAAAAAAACTTTTTGAAGAAATCAGAAAATATTCGTCTTATATGAAAAAA
>NZ_DATJCA010000034.1:0-3264 GCF_035515035.1 Gelidibacter sp.
GCCATAGGCATCCCTTCTTTCCGCCCTTCATCCAAGGTAGGAATCACGTATAAATTGGCAACTGCTAAATACGGTCGGACATCGAGCTGCTTACCTAAAAAATGAATTTGCATTTGCATTCCTAAGCGTGCACTTAAAGCAACCATGGCATGTCCATAGTCATTATCGTAATCTCCTAAAATACTTAGTTTGATATTTTGATCATGTAGTCGATGTACCGCTTCTATTAAAACTTGAATCCCCTTAACTGGCACCAAATTAGCAACGGTTATGATATGTAATTTGGAGGTGTCCACCTCAATAGGTTCTGTCACTGCATCGGCATTATAGTAATCGGTATCAATACCCAATGGAATCAAAGCTTGTGCTTTTTTATTTGGGAAATAGGCACGCATCTCATCATTTATAGTCACTATAAAATGTGCCAAATAACTTTTTATTCGCCAATGCCGATTATTAAAACCCATGGCCTTTTTAGTATAGAGCCATTTTACACCGACCAGACGTGCCGCCAAAGCCTCGGTCCAATCATTGCTCCACTGCCAAGAATGAATGATGTCATAGTGATGTTGTTTGTAAAATTTAGAAATCCTCCAAATGCGAGACAACAAATTATAATAAGGCTTATAGGGTGTTTTAGTTTCAAAAACATGGATGGGAAAGCCTAAAGATTCCACGACCTTAAAAAAAGCGCCATCAGCACCTCCACAGGCAATCTCCACATCAAATTTTGTTTTATCCAAACCTTGCACTAAATCGTACACTACCTTTCCACTCCCTGCCGTGTTAAAATTAGAAATCGTAAAAAGAATCCGTATTTTTTTAGAGCTCATCTCTGCGTCTAATAATTTGAGCTGGATTTCCAGCAATGATACAATGAGAAGGCACATCCTTTACGACTACTGACCCAGCGCCAATAATTACGTGATCACCAATACTAATGTCGCCAATAATGACGACGTTTGCTCCCACCGTAACATTATTGCCTATGGTTGGCCTGAGTTGATTGTCATTTCCTTTATTGCCAATAGTCAAACTGTTTCTGAATTGAAAATTCTCACCTATCGATTTTGCGTTTATTACGGTAGCGAAAGGATGGTAGCACATCAGCCCACCCTCAATTTTTGTATTTCTAAAAATCTTACAAGGTATCTCGCCTACAAATAAGGATCTCCAACGATACTGCATCTTATTGATCCGCCAAAAAAAGATAAATGCATAATCAGGGTAATACTGCATCAGGTGGTAAAACTGTTTTTCTATAGGCTCATTTTGTACTTTGCTGCCTCTAACCTGTAGAGTTTGTTTTATATCCGCTTGAATGACGCTGTTATTTAGCACGTGTCGTTTATAAAAACCGCGCAAAAGCAACCTTTTAAAAGCATGTTTTATAAATGGAATTGGCTTCACTCAGATTGGTTTTTATTTTGTTAGCCGCTTAACTGTATAAGGCACAACATAATACCCATATACCTTCCGCAATGTTTCAAATGGCAAGATAACTAATATTGATAAATATAAGCGAATAGAAAACGGAATCGAAACATCTTTTAGATCATCAAATAACTGACGTTTGAGAAGATAACGATTTTGTAATCCCTTGGTAAAAACCAATTGCCTGCCCATAGCTTGGAAAAGCTGACTGAACAATAAGCTCTTAAATTTTATAGGCGTTTTATAAGTTAAATAAAATGGCAGATGTTCTTTTATTAAACGTGGCCAAATCATGAAAGCTCGTGGCGTTTGTTTTTTCGCAATTCCGGTGGTTGACGTATCATGCTTAAAATAAAGGTATACGTGCATATCCAAAAACGCAATATTCTTTAACATTCCAAGTTTTATATCAAATGCTGTGTCTTCTCCCAATCGTAATTCATTATTGTACGCACCAATTTCATTGAATACCGAAGCTCGATAAAGAAAAGCTGGTGGGCCTACAACATGTTTCAGATTAGAAAACCATTTTAAACCCCAATAGGGTTTTTCTTTCAAAACAACCTTCAATGTATCACCTTCTAGCGCAGGGATATCAGAGATTCCCTGATGAGACTTATTCATTTTGCCAAATACAGCATCAACATTGGCGTGCGTTTCCAAAACAGAGATCATCGTTTTAATGGCATTAGGATAAATTTCATCGTCAACATCAAACAAATAAATATACTCACCCTTCGCCATATTAATTCCAAGATTCCTGGCAGGACCAGCACCTTGTTTCTTTTGATAATATAAAGAAATCCGAGAATCCTCCTGCATCAACCTTTTTATATTTTCTACTGAACGATCTCTTGAGTTATTATCAACGAAAATAATTTCAAATTCCTGAAGATTCTGATTCAAAATTGAGTTATATGATTTTTGAATAAAATCTGCACCATTATAAACAGGAATAACAACTGACAATTTCATAGAGCTACCGAATTCTTTTTATACCAAACCGACAAGGTTAACAACATACTCAAGGGATGTGCATAATTTATCAGATCTGTTTTAAGAAAATGTTGATAGATTTCTTCCACAATAGTTTTGGGGATGAAGTCATTAAAATCAGCATCAAAAATGTGACTTTTTAAAGCTTGTTCATTTTCTTCACCAAGAAACTGCAGCTCCCAATTGCGTTGGATATAAGGTTTTCCCAATAAGGCTTTACCTTCACGTTGCAATTTATTTAAAATCCGATAAGGGATATTATAAGGCGCTTTATTATACTGGTAATTAGTAAGATTAAATGGCGTTTGTGCATGCCAGGTGATCTTCGCAAGTTTTTTATCTTGTTGCAAATGGGCCAACTGCAAACGCCTGTCTGCTAAATAAGCTTCTGGAATGCCGCAAACAAATTCGCACATTCTATTGTCATAAAACGGTAGCGTAATAGGATGCGCTGCTTCAAACACCGCTAAGTTGGTCGTGGTCCAGCGGTGCGCCCATTGGCTTGTTTTATAAGCACGAACCTTTGCACTTATATTATCAATTTCAATGGCGGCTAAGTCCGTTTCGACACGGTTTATTAAATAGCTTTTAAAATCGCCTTCCAAACCCCAAGCTTGCCATAATTGTTGCGCAAGCTCAAAACCCTTAGGCTTGATCATCTTTTTAAAAAGTAAAGGCACAATATCGGCTTCCATAGTGCCTTCTGGCGCTCCTCTATCAAAAAACACATCCCCCCAATGCCCCAAAGAAAAGACACCTTTCATAGCCTTTAGCTCAGGTAAAATGGCCATTTGCCGTGGATGGGTAAATTCGGCATAACAGCCAATAAGTTCT
>NZ_DATJCA010000035.1:0-3112 GCF_035515035.1 Gelidibacter sp.
ACACAGAACCACTTAAGGTTAAATACATCCCAAAGACGTAAATCGTTTGGACACATATTCTCAAAAGGTGTTCTAGGGCAATCCTGACGATAGATTTATGAGTGAACCTAAAGTCTAACGCAAACTTGACGTTTATTTCAAGCGTTTTCTCACGGGCGTTGTGGACGGCATTTTTTTGGATTGAGCTTTCACGCCCAAATTGATGTTCTGATATGTATTCATTTCATTCAAATTTAAGGTTTTTTCTGACTTTTGCAAGTTTTTTGCATTTTTTGCAGAAACAGCTTCTGACTGCCTGCGTTCTCTGCTCTTAAAAGAGCTTGATACCACTGTTTCCATTGGTATTGTGCTGTCATACACAATGGCATCAAACGAGTAGCACACAGAACCACTTAAGGTTAAATACATCCCAAAGACGTAAATCGTTTGGACACATATTCTCAAAAGGTGTTCTAGGGCAATCCTGACGATAGATTTATGAGTGAACCTAAAGTCTAATCCAATATTATTATTTCAATGAACTTTTCTTAGGAAATTTAATACGTTCTATTAAAAATATTCCTTAAATTTTATTCTTAAATGATATACTGAATACCATCTAAACTTTTAATTCCACTAACGCAGATTTAAATACGCGTCTATCATTAAATGAAATTCAAACTTACAATTTCTTTAATTAAGTCACTCAAAATCTGTAAATTGTTATCAAATGGTTATCAACAAAACCCTATATAATTCTATATTTATACATTTATATAATTATAGTTTTACTGAACAATACCCAATTGGTTTTGCTATTTTTAAAGTTTTAACCCAAACGATAAAATTATTACATGTCAAAAAGTAAAAACACCTTTGAACAAGACCTGTTTAAAGCCGCAGATAAACTCCGAAAAAACATTGACGCCGCCGAATACAAACACGTCGTGCTAGGGCTCATCTTTCTAAAATACATCTCAGAATCCTTTAATGAGTTATACCATAAATTGGAAGCTGACGAATGGAGCGGTCCTGAAGATCGGGATGAATATATTGCCGTAAACTGTTTCTTTGTGCCTAAACTCGCACGTTGGGAACATATTCACGCCAACGCCAAACTACCAAGCATCGGACAAACCATTGACGAAGCGATGGAAGCTGTTGAAAAGGAAAATAAAGAACTCAAAAATGTACTTCCTCAAGTATATGGTAAAGCCAATTTGGACAAAACCTCTTTAGGCGAATTGATTGACTTGATTTCCAACACCGAACTGCAAGTAGAAAACGAAAACTCCAAAGATCTTTTTGGACGGGTTTATGAATATTTTTTAGGTGAATTTGCCAATGCTGAAGGCAAAAAAGGTGGTCAATTCTACACCCCAAAAGCCATTGTAAAACTGATGGTCGAAATGATAGAACCCTACAAAGGCAGAGTATATGACCCAGCTTGTGGATCGGGCGGTATGTTTGTCATGTCCGAAAAATTCGTGACCGAACATAGCGGAAATATCAAAGACATTACGGTTTACGGACAAGAAAGCAACCAAACCACTTGGAAGCTCTCACGGATGAATCTTGCCATTCGCAATATCAACTCCCAATTTGTAGCGTGGAACACCGAAGGTACTTTTCTAAAAGATGCGCACCCCGATTTAAAAGCCGATTATATTCTTGCCAATCCGCCGTTTAACCAAAAGGAATGGGGCATAGAAATTTTACAGGATGATGCTCGTTGGCAATACGGCATCCCACCCAGTGGCAACGCCAACTTTGGCTGGATGCAACACATGTTATACCATTTAGCTCCCCATGGCGTGATGGCCACCGTTTTGGCCAATGGTTCTTTAAGTTCTAATACCTCTGGCGAAGGCGATATCCGTAAAGCATTAGTAGAAAACGACTTGGTAGAATGTATTGTGGCACTGCCCAAACAACTGTTTTACAATACCGGTATTCCTGCTTGTATTTGGTTTTTGCGACGAGAAAAAAGCAACCATAGCAAAGAAGTTTTGTTTATCGATGCTTCCGAAATGGGCTATATGAAAAGCCGTGTACACCGCGATTTTAGCGATGACGATATTGCGAAAATTAGAGACACCTATCACCATTGGAGAAAGTCGGAGAGCATCGAACTCTACTCTGATATTAAAGGCTTTTGCAAATCGGCAACTATTGACGACATACGCAAACACAATCATGTATTAACGCCCGGACGCTATGTAGGCATTGAAGATGAAATAGACGACGGCATTCCGTTTGAAACCAAAATGGAAGACTTGACCAATTTGCTAAAACAGCAAATGGAACAAGAAGAAGCTCTAAATCAAGAGATTAAAACACAATTGGCTAATATTGGATTTACATTATGAGCCAAAAAGATAAAAATACCGATACAGAGCAAAGTCGAAGTATTCCCGAAGGATGGGTGGAAACGACTTTGGGAGAAGCAATGACTTTTCAGAGAGGATTTGATTTACCAACAAATGATAGAAAAACAGGAATATTTCCATTAATGGTTTCAAATGGACAAGATGGAACTCATAATGAATTTAAAGTTAAAGGTCCAGGAATTGTAACTGGAAGAAGCGGTTCATTAGGAAATGTTTTTTACGTCGAAAAAAATTTCTGGCCTTTAAATACAACACTTTGGATTAAGAATTTCCATAAAATCGATGTGAAATTTTCTTTTTATCATTTGAAAACATTTCCTTTCCAAAAATATAATTCTGGTTCAGGTGTTCCATCTTTAAATCGAAATCATATTCATCCATTGCCAATAATTATTCCCAAAAGTATTCAAGAGCAAAAAGCCATCGCCAATATTTTAACTGCTTTTGACGATAAAATAGAAAACTTACGTGCGCAAAACGACACTTTGGAACAAACCGCACAAACTCTTTTTACAGAATGGTTTGGGAAATATCAAATTGGGGACCTGTCTGCCGACAAGGCAGGTGAATTGCCAGAGGGGTGGCGTGTTGGGAAGTTAGGCGAAGTAACAAAAATATGTGGAGGAACTACACCAAGCACTAAAAACCCTGATTTCTGGGGAGGAACTATTTATTGGACTAGCCCAAAAGACTTGAGCAACTCTAAAGAAATGTTCTTATTATCTACAGAAAAGACAATTACT
>NZ_DATJCA010000036.1:0-3276 GCF_035515035.1 Gelidibacter sp.
CTCGGTCCTCTAAGGTGATTTGCAATTAGAAAGGGCTCTGGTGTTGGCAGGTCTGTTTTGGGACCTACAATATATAGCCCTCTTCGGACAGAAATGAGTGCCTTACTTTTGATGAGTTCACTGATTTTATCATTTGGACGCTGATACTCACTGAGTAAATCTAAGATTAAATGTCTGGATATAGGAGCTTCGGCATATTCCTTTATCATCTTTCTGAAATCCATACTGTAATTATTACATAAGTTAATCGGATTTTTTCCGACTTACTAATGTAAATATAGCAATTAAATGTAATAAAATAGATATATAGTCGGTATTGTTCCGATTATATGTTTAAATAATGACAACCATGTTGTGAATCTTTGTTCTAATTCGGGTTATTGATATGCCGATGTGATACTTGTAACGCGATATGGCGTTCGCCATCTTTTTCATTCAGTTCCAAAACAGCCCGACGCTGATTGGACAGCGAAAATTTGGGTACGACATATACTAATCTTACCGTTTCATTTTTTGAAATTCTGGAAGGCATATAGTGTCGGAACAGTGGTTCGTGATACAGTTTTTGTAAAGATCTTTTTTTTCCCTTCTGTCTCGTTACTGTGGAGAGGTTAAGAAAATTGACATCGTAATCTAAGGTGGAATTATTTTTGATCTGAATAACAAAGTAAAGTTCATCGGAATCAAACACGATATTTTCAACACGCAACTCAAGCTCTTTCTGCTCTTTTTTGATATTACCTTTCTGTTGATTTTTTTCAAGAAGATAGGAACAGAATTTTTGATAGTAAAAATCCTTGTTATTGATCTTGATTTCCTTGGATGCAACTTGAATGGAGTCTTTTATTCTTGGTTTTTCGTTCCCGATGCTACTGGATTTCGGTATGAAATAATTGAGCCTTGAAAGGGATGCTTTATAACTCACAATATAGGAGAAAACAGAACCATCGCTGTTGATCACCAAAAGATTGCTTTCCTTTCCGGGTTTTGCCTGGAGCAGACCAAAATACTGTTCCTTTTCACGGTTATAGGTAAATACGAAATTCTCTGCCCCAGTGATGCCATGCCGAATGGGGCCAGGGAAAAAGAGGGCTACGTTTTTGATGTTATTGGCATAAATAGTGTCCAGTATTTGCGATGTTTGCAATGTATCTTGTGCCGAGCAAGGTCGAGGTAAAATGGCGGAAACAATAAGAGTCGAAATGATAAAATATGTTTTCATAAGAGTTCGTTTTTAAATGCCTATTATGGGCTTATGGTTTTAAAATAAGTCGGTAGTTGTTCAGTACGGTCACTTTTACGCTCCGATTATTGCGTTTGAGCACTTTGGTAATACCGTCCACCTGCGGAACACCCGGAATATTGATGTCGCCCATGATGTCGCCCACAACTTCATGGGTTGCTTCAGCTCGAAAATTATTTTCAATATAAATGCCCTCGCTACCATCCTGTAGATCGTAGGCTCTGAGCTTGGTGGGGTGGTGTTGGATGGTCTCGATGTTGATCAGCGCACGATTGGGCTGAAAACTGATAAACCCAAAAACAAGTGTGTTTCTCGGTATTTTCCTGTTGTTGACCAGTGCATCCTCTGCAAGGCGCATTCTCAAACGGCTATTTGTTTTGACCACTTGATCGCCATCTACAATGACATGGATGGTTTGGTCTGTAGTCCCCATAACCAAAGTGGCATCAGGTTTTGGAGCTGATGCAAAAAACAATTGATGCTCCAGACCCATCTCCTTGGCTTCGACCAGTTGTTCCCTTTTTAGTTCTGCAGAATCTATTTCTTGGATTTTTTTGGTGGCAATCTTTTTATTGCCAAGATTCTGATAGGTGCGTTCTGAATATTTTATTTTTCCTACCGCATAAATGCTGTCCACGATGCGCTCTTTTTCGCGCTCGGGAAGTTTTCGATCATAAAAGCCAAGCGAATCGATCAGTTTTTCATCATAAATGCTGGGTGCATTGGTTTCCCTCACTTCCTTAAGGTCGTTAATAGCGTCCAGTTTGGACTGGTACTGTTTTTGGTTTTCTTCCAATGGCGGTACCAAAGTGTGCTCAAGGTTTTGGCCTTCGTTGTCATCCTTGCCCATGACCATCAGGGAATAGGAAATCAGGAATAGGAAAATAACGGCCAATACGGTGGCAAAGACAATTTTATTTTTTTCTATTTTTATTGGGAATCTTTTTTAGGGTGTTTTCAAAGTAATCGGTAATCAATAACCCGTGCGGATTGTTGGGGAAGTTCCGATCTACCAACATCAGGTTGCCGGTGGATACAAGTTCATAGGTGTCGATGATCGACCCTCGGTTGATTTCAAAAAAAGTGGTGGTCATAAATTTATGGATGCCGTTGGATTCCGTGATCTTTGAATCAATGTTCAGCACTTTTTGGACCAATGAATATTGCAGCAACCGGTTATAGACACCATCTGCTTTTTTCTGTCGGTACAGATTGTCCACGGAACTATTGCCCAACCAAAGTGCTTTTTTCAAATGCCGTTCGTAATTGCTCGCATCGATATTGTAGAAATAGGTATGGAACAGGTCCAAATGCGAAAGCGCTTCCACTGCGAAGTTTTCTTTCTGGGTGACCAATGTTAATGGAATGATACTGCCGTCGGTATTTATTGCAAAAGCACTGTTTAATGCATTTTTGTGGGTGGTATAGGCTGTCCAAAGAGAAAACGTACTTGCAATAAAAGCACAGATGACCACGGCCAATACGATGAGCCTGTTCAACATTAAGATCTTATAAATATTTTGATAGGGTGTTTTCATTGTTGTAAGGATTAATTGGTAAATAGCCTGATCGTAAAGGAGGTGGCACGTGCATAGAGCCTGAATTTCAGGAACACGATAAAGCCGACCGATCCTAACTGGACCACCGGTGCAAAGAATCCCTGCCCAGTATCCGTTCCGAATAGATTGGTCCAAAAATTGGTGTTAATTTCCGTGTAGAGGGCATTGATAAAGATGTTGACCAAAAAGAAAGCCGGTACCAGCATATAAACGGCAGCATAAAGTCTGAAAAATGAATAGGCGAGTGACCTGAATTTCTCAAATACTGCCAAGCTTATGACCAACGGAAAAAATGCCTGCATGATCCCCAAAAGAAAGAAGCGTTCGGCTAAAAAAAGTGGATAAATAAATAGATCAAGGAGCCAAAGGATGACACTTAGGATGAACGCCAAAATCTTGAACCCATATAATGGCGTAATCAAATCTTCATATAGCAAGGTCATGGCCATGCTGGCAGCATCAAAAAGCCCACGT
>NZ_DATJCA010000037.1:0-8786 GCF_035515035.1 Gelidibacter sp.
AAGTGCAACCCTAACTGCCACCGGAGGCTCCACCTATTTGTGGAGTACGGGAGCCAAGACTGCAAGCATCACCGTGAGCCCAAAGGAGACTGCAACTTACACAGTTACGGCGTTTGACAGTACAGGAAAAAATTCGGATACGGATGAGGTAAAAGTAACGGTACACCCATTGCCAAGTGTAGATGCAGGCAGTAATCGGACAATTGATTCAGGACAATCCGTCACCTTAACCGCATCAGGAGCAACTACTTATAAGTGGAGTACTGGTGCTACTGGTCCCAGTATTACGGTAAGTCCAACAGCAACTCAAACATATACCGTTACCGGAAGTAAGAATGGTTGTGAAGCAACTGCCACTGTTAAAGTTACGGTTAAAGAACCTGTAGTGGTAGTCGCAAGGGCAGGCGGCAATCAAGATGTCTGTGAAGGTGGAGAGGTCACTTTGACTGCCACTGGTGGAGAACGTTACCTATGGAGCACTGGTGCTACAACTGCTAGTATAAAGGTAAATCCTAAAACTACAACCAAGTACTCTGTGACAGCGTATGTGGGAGATTTTTCCGGGACGGACGAAGCCATTGTTAAGGTGAGCCCTAAGCCTAAAGTGGTTATAGTTAATGGCTCTGAAGCCACTATCCTTGAAGGCGAATTTATAACTTTATCAGCCAAAGGAGCCAATAGCTATAAATGGAGCAATGGCGCAACCCAACCCAACATTGCCGTTCGACCAACTAAAACAAAAACCTATGATGTTGTTGGATACGTCAACGATTGTTCTTCAGAAAGATCTATTAAGGTAAATGTCTATGAAAAAGTAGTCGCAAATGCCGGCGAAGATGTCGCTATCTGTTCAAATGAAACAACCGTTTTAACAGCAAAAGGTCCTGCTAATAGTAAGTTTCTATGGAGTACTGGCGAGACCACTAAAAGTATAACGGTAAGTCCAGATGAAGATACTGAATATTCAGTAATGGTATACCATGACTTAGATTCTGATACGGACAGTGTCACGGTGAAAGTTAGAAAATGTGTAAATTCACAAGTTATTGGTGACAATGTTACTATAGAAGATACTGAGGCTCTAGATTTTTTGATTCATCCAAATCCAACCGACGGTGAGGTTCACATAAAAATATCTGGTCTTTCCAATGCATCCAGCCTCCATTTATATGATCTTTCTGGTAAATCATTATATCATGAAGCAATTAGTGTGAATGACCATCAGAGTTATAGTAAAACACTCAATTTATCCGAGTTTGCTTCGGGGATTTACTTACTTCAATTAGTTGATAATCAAAAAGTAATTACTAAAAAAATAGTCTTGAGATAAGTTTTAATAAATTGTGAAGATTGACTGAGCCACAGTACTTTTCTGTGGCTCAGTTATTTTTTATAAGGAACAATGGATTCTATAGTAACTAAGGAATCGCAGTTTTTAACTTGCATTTTAAATTTTTGCTCTTTGTAACTGTTTGTGATGATATAAGTTTTACATGTTTCGTTTTTAGTATCGCTTTCCGAAAAATTGACATTGCCATGTTTGATCATATCGGAAACTACAATAGTATCCAGCTCAAATGACCTCATGGCAAACACGGCATTCTCAGCATAGGCTTTTTTCTTTAAGGAGATGTTCTTAGTGGTCCTCGCATTGGGACTGTAGGCACAGGAGGTTTTTTTACCACTCAAGAAAAAGAACAGAATAATTAAACCTATGGAAAAGCCGCCTAGATAATAGCCGACACGATGGATAAATTTCATTGTTAAAAAATTAAAAGATTGACGTCGCTGTATTTTAGGTCAAACCAATTGGCAACCAATTTGCTCGTTAAAATACCGTGGTAAAAGTACAATCCATTTTTTAAACCGCGATCAAATCGCAGGGCATTTTCGATACCGCCGTCTTCTCCAATTTTCAAAAGATAAGGTGTGAACATGTTACTTATTGATACAGAGGCCGATCTGGAGTATCGTGCAGGAATATTTGGCACACAATAATGAACAATGCCATTATACTCAAAAGTAGGCTTATCATGCGTGGTGACCTCACTGGTTTCAAAACATCCGCCCATATCAATACTGACATCAATTATTACAGCCCCAGCTTTCATACAGTTGACCATCGCTTCCGTAACCACTACCGGCGCTCTATTGGTACCCCTGACTGCGCCAATGGCAATATCACAACGCTTCAACGCTTTAATCAGATTTTTTGGTTGTAAGGTAGAGGTGTAAAGTGTCCTGCCCAAATGGGATTGAACCGATCTTAATTTGGTAATGGAATTATCGAAAATTTTGACATTTGCACCTAATCCAATGGCAGAACGTGCAGCGAATTCACCTACGGTACCTGCCCCAATAATTACAACTTCAGTTGGTGGCACGCCACTGATATTTCCAAACATTAATCCGTTCCCACCATTAATGTTCGATAACAATTCGGCAGCAATAAGTATGGAGGCTGTTCCAGCTATTTCGCTCAAAGACCGTACTGCAGGGTATGAGCCATCATCGTCTTTTATAAATTCAAACGCCAAAGCAGTAATGCGTTTCGTGGCTAGGGTTTCAAAGTATTTTTTGCTTTGTGTTTTTAATTGGAGGGCTGATATCAATAAAGTTTGCGGATTGATGAGTTTAATTTCATCTAACGATGGCGGCTCAACCTTTAAAATAATAGGGCAGGAGAATACTTTGGCGGTATCCTTCGTTATTTCAGCTCCAGCTTCACTGTAGTTTCTGTCCTTAAAGTTAGCGCCATCTCCAGCTCCAGCTTCAATCATAACCCGATGCCCATTGGAGACTAAGGCAGACACAGCATCAGGAGTTAAGCAAACGCGCTTCTCCTGAAAATAGGTTTCTTTAGGAATGCCAATAAATAGGTCTCCTTTTTTTTTGAAAATTTCTAGCGTTTCTTCCTGAGGAAGCAATTGTTCTCGGGTAAAAGGAGAAATGGATTTGCTCATTTGAATTTAAAATAAGCACTGAAATTACAAATAATTTTTTGATTTGAAATGTGGAATTACAATTAATCGGAATTGTATCTCCCTATGTTTGATGAGATTTTGTTGTCCTTGACCAGAGTGTAAAAATTAGAAGGTTTGTGAAAATATAATAATTATAATTCCAAGAATATTTTTATTGACTTAATTGTGACAGAAGTAATATGTCATCCATTAAACTTAGAAATACCGATCATTACACCCAAATCTCGACCAATAATTTGATTTAAATAAAACGCCAGGAAAGTTAGAGGAAAACTTATGTTCATGAATGTTTAGGGTCTTGAGAAATAATTTTCATCATTATTTGTAACCTAAAGACGTTTTTTTAATCAAAAGAGTAAATAACATTTAAATACAACATATTATGAAAACAACAATGAAATACAAATTGACAGTAATTTGTACGTTAGTAATGGGCATGTCAAGTTTGATGATGGCTCAGGACACGCCGCAATTATCAGATCCTGAAATAGCTTCTGTTGCTGTGGTGGCAAATCAAATTGACGTTGATTATGGACAGGTAGCGCTTAAACGCTCTCATAACAAGGAGGTGAAGGATTTCGCAAATCGAATGATAGAAGATCATAATGCGGTTATAAAACAAGCAGTAGCATTGGTCACAAAGTTAGGCGTAACTCCTAAAGATAATGCGATGAGTCAATCCTTAATGAGCCAATCCAAAGAAACATTGAAAAAACTGAATAGTGTCAGTAGCAACGACTTTGACAAAACTTATATTGATAATGAAGTAGCATATCATGAAGCGGTCATAGGTGCTGTTAAAAATGTATTGATTCCGCAAGCGCAAAACTCAGAATTGAAAGATTTGCTTGAAGCGGTACTACCGGCTTTAGAAGCACATCTTGGCCATGCTAAAATGGCTCAAGGTAAAATTTCAAAATAATGCAAACACATAAATCATTAGTTTCTAAATATTTATTGATCTTGGCAGTACTGATCAGTTTTTTAGTGGTACTCGTGGGGTTTAAAAGCCCAGAAGATGCTTACAAGCCTACAAGACATACAGTAACCATTTTTAAAATGAAATTTAATCCAGAGAATCTGGTGGTCAATAAGGGGGATACTGTGGTATGGATCAATAAAGATTTTTATCAACATGATGTCACTGAATTGACAAGTAAAAAATGGACATCAAAACCCTTCAATCAAGGAGAATCTTGGTCGAAAGTCATCACAGAGGATATTAAATATTACTGTGATTTGCATAAAGTAATGAAAGGCAACATAACAATTGCCAAGTAGTTATTAAAAACATTGTTTTTGGTTAAATAATCAATACGGTTACGCTTATAAAATAAAGACTTGATTGCAATTAGTTGACAAACATTTGTTGTTTAAACTAAAATTGCCCTCTCTATAGAAATGGTTATAGGTATAAAACGAAAAGATCCGGCGGAGGAGGGGGATTAGTTCATCTCTCAGTTTTTAATGCTTTACTTCGCGATTTTTAAAAATTGGTATCCAGTTAGTTTGAATCTGAGGTGCTTGTGAGTGTAAAAACCCAAGATCGTTTTACTAAATATAGTAAAAGGAGTCTTGGGTTTTTTATGTCTTAATAAATGAGCTCAATCATAAAAAACGATGAAAATATAAAGTGCTCTTCTCATTTATATAGACGTGTTAACTCGCTCGTTTAGAGTGAAAATACGAGATTTAATTTTCGAAAGCTTTCCTTATCTCAACTTTTGACATATCCTTAAAATATCTGTAGTTTTTTGTATCCCAAGTTAGTCTTATGAATCTAAACTTTAGAATTTTCTTCCAAATTGAATCCAACTTTAGATGAAGATCAATAATTAACAAAAAACAAAAAACCATGAAGAATTATTTTAAGATTTCTACGTTGTTTCTGACGCTCATCACTATCCTTAGCCTTTTTAGTTGTAATGATGACGATTCTGATAATCTGGTTCCAATTCCACCAGGTGAAGGCAGTTTAAATTTGCCTCCATTGGATCCGCAATTGGTTCAAGCTGGGAAAGACATATTTCGGTATGATACTTTTGGTGATGAGACATTTTGGACAGATGTACTCCAAATGAATGAAGTAATAGAATCAGCTGTAACTCCAGCTACTGCGTTGGCTGTGGGGCTAAAAGTAGATGCCTCTGCTTTACCGGCAGACCTTGTTGCGGCTATTCAAAACGGTGACGTCGATTTAAATGACCCTCAAACCACCTTGGTCTTATTGCAGCTTAATGCAGTTGTAGGGATACAGGGACAAGTAAGTAAAAAACCGGATGGTTTTTTAACCTTGGATCGAATGGGAGTTACCTGCGCGCTGTGCCATTCAACAGTTGATGATTCTTTTGCTCCTGGGATAGGGAAACGCTTGGACGGTTGGCCAAATAGAGATTTAGACCCTGGTTTGATCATCTCTTTGTCGCCTGCTTTAGTCCAAGCTACAAAAGATGTCTACTCATCATGGGCACCTGGTATATATGATCCAAGATTTAACCATGATGGCTTGAATAACCCAGTGGTCATTCCGCCTGCATATGGTTTATACGGACTTCCTAAAGCAATTTTTACTGGGGATGGTGATATAGAGCATGAAGTTGCAGGACCTGTGGCTTACTGGAATAGATATGTTGCAGTGACCCAAATGCATGGGCATGGTTATTTTGAAGACGTACGTCTTGATAATTGGATAGTGGACCATAGAGAAGATGATGATTTAGTAACCGACAAACTTCCTGCCTTACAAGCATATCAATTTTCTATAGCGGCACCAACACCACCAGAAGGTTCATTTGATGCCGCTGCGGCTTTTAGGGGGAAAGCTCTTTTTTCAGGAAAAGCCCAATGTGCAACTTGCCATTCTGGACCTTTATTTACGGATGTGATTGATGGCGGAAAATTACATCCTCAAAATGCCTCAGTGGCAGTGGATAAGAAGTATGTAAAACGGTCCGGCACTAAACAATGGAGGGTGACGCCATTGAAAGGAATTTGGCAACACCCGCCTTATTTTCATGATGGGTCTGCAGCGACTTTAGCTGGGGTCGTGTCAAGATATAACGATGTGAACAATCTCAAATTAAGTGATACCGAAATGAATGATCTTACTGAATATCTGAAATCCATATAAAATCAAAAGGTATTAGATCATGCCCATTTGGAAAGTTTATTGTTTTCATGCATCTCTTTAGCGCGTGAGTTCCAAATGGAATCAAGCGCTAAGGAGATGTTTATTTAAACAAAGATAGGTTTCCAAATTCATAAAATAGTTTAATACAGATTGAAGAATTAGCCTTTTCATCAAGTTCCTAAAATTACAGCTATACACCCGCAAACTTGAATCCCATTTTTATATAATCTTCGTTAAACCCTCTGCAAATAAGATGGGTCTGATCTCTATTCCAGACGGTATTGGTCCGTAACATAAAAATTTTGGTCGACACTTTGGACTAAATTAAGGAAATAGTCTTTATCGATATTACCAAATCCAAAATTTTTAATTTCATTCTGCTAAGATTGCCGATGATTTATTATTAAAAAATTTCTTCTATTTTTTAGAATCTAAAATATCATTCCTGGTGCTGGAAGACAAAATTTTAAAATTAAATTCATGATTAAAGTCATGAGATTTCACAAAAGTACTTAAGATATTTGTCAACGAAATAATCATGGGAAAGTAATTGTGATAGAGTTGATACAGCCCTTGCTTAACAAATCGGAATTGCTATTTTTGTTCGGAAATTTCAGGATTTAAGCTATCACAACCTCTCATGGTGAAGTTTGTTTTATGTATATTCTGTTTTTTTAATTTCGCAATCATTAAACATAATCCACTTTTGTGGTTAAAATATAATCACCTATTAATATGTCAAAAAAAACAACCAATAAAGGCATTTATATTGCCACCACAGAACCCAACATCGGAAAATCCATAATTTCTTTGGGATTGATGCAATCGCTGTTGGGAAAGGCCGCCAAAGTGGGCTATTTCAGACCGATCATTGACAATTTCGAGCCAGGAAAAACCGATAATCATATTAATACCGTTTCGACCTATTTCAATTTGGATATAAAATTTGAAGAGGCGTATGCCTTTACCCGAAGCGAGGTGGTCCGAAAAATAAACGAAAACAAAAGCAGTGAGATAATGGGTCGGATTATTGAAAAATATAAAGATCTTGAGGAACGCTTCGATTTTGTTTTGGTTGAGGGGAGCAGTTTTATTGGCGAAGGTTCCATCATGGAATTTGACATGAATGTTTTAATTGCCAAAAACTTAGGTGTCCCTGCTCTTATCGTTGGAGGCGGAGTTGGTAAAACGTTGGATGAACTTGTGGGGAACTTACAAATGGCTTTTGACTCTTTTAAAGATAAAGGTGTTGAGGTATTGGCCGTTATTGCCAATAAGATAGAACCACAAAACCTGACGCTGGTGACTACTGAATTGCAGAAATATTTACCTAATGGGGTGGTTGTAAGCGCAATTCCGCTGAATTATAGTTTGGCCAATCCATCCATTAAAGAGATTGTGGACACGTTGGACGCCAAAGTGCTTTTTGGTGAAGAATTTATAAATAATCAAGCGGGTAATTATAGCGTGGGGGCGATGCAACTCCGCAATTACCTCATACATTTAAAAGAAAACGCCTTAGTTATTACACCGGGCGACAGAGCTGATATCATTTTAGGAGCTTTACAGGCAAATATCTCTGATAATTATCCCTCAATATCTGGAATTGTGCTAACAGGCGGACTTATGCCAGAGGATTCCATCTTAAAACTCATTGAAGGCCTTTCAGAAGTTGTCCCAATTATTTTGGTTGAGGGCGGAACGTTCTCGGTAACAAATCGACTGGGGAGCATACAATCTCAAATTTATGCTGAAAACACAGAAAAAATTACGACCTCAATAAAGGAATTTGAAAAACACGTCAACGTTGATGCGCTTATAGAACGTCTCATTACCTTCAAAACGAAAGGAATTACACCTCGAATGTTTCAGTATAACCTATTTCAAAAGGCGAAATCTAACAAGAAGCACATTGTTTTACCAGAAGGGAATGACGAACGCATTTTGAGAGCAACAAAACGACTTGTGGATTTAGATGTAGTCAGTATTACACTACTTGGCAATAAAAAACAAATTGAGGATAAAGTTACAAACCTTGATATTGGTCTGGATTTGGACAAAGTGAAAATCATCAACCCGATTGAATCTGAATATTTTGAATCTTATGCAGAAACACTCTTTGAACTTCGTAAACATAAGAATGTCAATCTTCCGATGGCGAAAGATTTAATGGAAGATGTATCCTATTTTGGTACGATGATGGTTTATAAAGGCGATGCTGACGGGATGGTTTCTGGAGCTGCGCATACCACGCAACATACTATTCTTCCTGCACTTCAATTTATTAAAACAAAACCTGAAGCGCCGATTGTGTCGTCGGTGTTTTTTATGCTATTGGACGATCGTGTTTCCGTATATGGTGATTGTGCCATTAATCCGAATCCTACGGCAATGCAATTGGCAGATATTGCCATTTCCTCTGCGGCAACCAGTATGGTTTTTGGAATAGAACCTAAAATAGCCATGTTGTCCTATTCTTCAGGTAATTCCGGCGTGGGAGAAGATGTGGAGAGAGTACGGGAGGCCACAAAATTAGTGAAAGAAAAAAGACCAGATCTTAAAGTAGAAGGCCCTATTCAATATGATGCAGCGGTAGATATCGTTGTGGGGAAATTAAAGCTTCCGGACTCGGAAGTTGCAGGACAGGCCAACGTTTTTATTTTCCCTGATCT
>NZ_DATJCA010000038.1:0-20575 GCF_035515035.1 Gelidibacter sp.
CTAAAAAGATATTTAAAGCTGTACAAATAGAATCGATTTTTAGTGGTTCACTTTCATCCGCTCAAGGTGGTTCACTTTCACCCGCTGTGCTATGCTCAGTTTAATCCGCTGGAGGTGGTATACTATGCCCGTTGTTTGCACTAAAACATCGAACCGTTGTTAATTATATGATTGCTATTAGAACGATTTACAATATCGCCATCGGTGAGAATTGGGCAGAAAGGAATTACTACCCATTTGGCAGAGGCGGTTATACTATTAAACTTTTGGAGTCACAAAAAAAATGTACACCAGTTCTAGGGAAAAGGCTGTTTCTGGTGAGTTTACGTTTGTTGCAATTGATGGCAATAAAAACCCCGTAAAAATTATATAAACGATACCATGGTTTATTTAATTATGTCAATCGCGATAAACTTGTAGGTGGTTTTCCATAAAACTTTTTAAAAGCTGTAGAAAACTGAATCAAGCCATTGTAACCGCAGTTATGGGCGATCTCTGTAATGGAATATTTTCCCTCTTTAATGAGATCCATGGCATACTTCATTCTCAGGCTTATGATGTATTGTTTAACTGTCGTTCCAAAACAGATCTTAAATTCTTTTTTTAGGGCATAATCATTTAAATAAATCATTTTCGATAATTCTGATAAACTTGGCGCATTAACAAAATTGGTGTCAAGAAAGCTTTTGGCTTCTTTCAATTTTTCGAAATTTTCATTGGAGATTTTTGGGGATTGGGAGTTTAAATGATATTGCTGATAAAGATCGAAATGCAACAGCAGCAATTCTTGAATTTTATTTTCAAGGTAAAGACGTTTAAGTTCACCTACATAATTGCATTTCTCAATATCGTTGAGAACAGATTGGATCCATGTGGTAAATGTAACGTAAGATTCAAAAAGACTACAGCTTTTTCCTAATTGAATACTGTCCGAAAATTTTTTAAGTAAGCCTGAATTCTTTGGGATCAGTCTGAAATATAAATCAAGTGAAAGGATAATCACGATCATATCTGATGGGTTAACCTCTGGGATTCTGAATTTTTGATCCAATGATGGGGAAAAATGAACGTTGTGGGTGTTCGTCGGAAATATTTCTTTTTCTTGGCTTCCCAATCCGCTCCTTGCGCACGCAAATATGAATTCCATTATGATGCAATCCCCATCCACCTTGAAACAATAATCACATTCGGGTTCGAATTCTATTGATACATCTAAGAGTAAAAAATTTCTGGATAGGTTCTTTGAGCATTTAGAACATCTCATTTCCGTGTTAACAATCTTAACCTTATGTTCTTCCAGCCAACCTGACTCAATTGTTAAGCGTCTTTTAATTGATTGCTGAGGCACACCATGCCCTTTATTGATGTCGGTAAAATATTCCAATTTTATTAAAAAGGTTTCCACTTCTATTAAATATCGTTTATAGGTCCTTCCTATTTTTGCGTAAATATAATTTAAACTTAGTCTAAATAAGAATAAGATAGCAAAAAATGATTAGGATCATGCAAAAAGTCTCCAATAAGGTATTGTCCAATGAATCGGAGTGGTTCTCGGAATCTATGGCTGACAAAGGTCTTGAAAGATGTAACTGATTGGACTTAAAATATTTTATAAATGAACATTTAAACAACTAATTATAAAAGCCATGTAATATGAATATGTCTAAAACAATTTTATTAAAACAAAACATTTTTTATCAACAATTCTAAATAACTATGATCAAATATATAAGTCTTTTCATGCTACTGGCAATACAATTGTCCTCTGCACAATCAAAAATCACTGGTACTGTTACTAACCAAAACCAAGAAGGTATTCCGTTTGCTTCAATAGTCGTCGAAAACTCAACGAAGGGGACATCTGCTGACGAAAACGGCAATTATGAGTTGGATAATTTGAAACCTGGAAACTATAAAATAAGAGTGTCATTCGTTGGCTATAAATCCGCAGTAAAAACAATGACAATCAAGGATAACGACCACATCAAATTATCGTTTCAATTAGTGGATGACTCTCAATTGGAAGAAGTAGAAATATTTGGTAGTCGTTTTAAACATCCAGATAAAATAGAAGCCTTGACACGTTTGCCATTGTCTCCTTATGAGCAAATACAGAGCATCTCTATTATTTCAGATAAGCTAATAGCGCAACAAGGGAATCTAACAATTTCTGACGCCACCAAAAATGTTCCAGGAGTTTACACTTTTGCAACCTATGGCAATAAAAGAGAAAGTATGTCATCCCGCGGATTTAGAGGCATACCTATCTTGAAGAATGGGGTTCGCGTTCATTCTGATTTTAGAGGGACCGGCATTTTGACGGATATGCAAGGTGTGGATAATATTCAGGTGCTCAAAGGTGCGGCTTCAATCACACAAGGTGTGGCAACAGATATAGGTAGTCCTGGTGGTATTATTAATATTGTGACAAAAACCCCGAAATATGTTTTGGGCGGAAATGCAGGATTAAGGGTAGGAAGTTATGGCCAAGCAAGAACAACCCTTGACGTTTATGGTCCATTGGTAAATAACCATACGGTTGCATTCCGGGTAAACACCGCTCTTGAGCGTTCAGACAGTTATAGGGACATGGTGTCTTCAGACCGATTTTATATTAATCCGTCCTTAGAATGGAAGCCAGATGATAAAACCACCTTTACTGTTGAAATGGATTATTTTGAAGACAGCAGAACTCCAGATGTTGGTACAGTGAACCTTGGAGAAAATGATGAAAATAAAATTTACGATCTCCCTCATAATCGATTTTTAGGCTTTGAAACCGATAAGTCCTTAACTTCAAATGCAACCTATGCGCTAAGATTTAAAAGAAAGCTAAATGATAAGTTAAGTCTGAACGGTGCTTTTTACAAATCCAATTTAGATTTAGATGACAAAGGGGCCAGTTTGGGGAGTGTAGTGAAGAATGCCGTAGGCGAACCTATCTATAACCAAAGACATCGAGGCTATTCCGTTTCGACCAGAAAGGATAATAATAATGTAATACAATTTGATTTAATAGGGGACAAAATTAAGACTGGAGGGATTTCACATTCCTTCCAAGTAGGTTTCGATTATCGTACCACAAATTACAGTACATCCTCAATGAGTATTTCACATGCAGATATAGTAGATGTATTTACTTCAAATACCCATAGCTTACCGAATGATCTAAATTTCTCCGATGCTACCGTTTTAGGGGCAAAGTCCAAAGCTATAGGTTTTGTAGCGCAAGATGTGATTACTTTTAATCACTACTTAAAAACATTTTTAGGTGCGCGTTACAGTAAAACGCAAGCAATAACCGCTACAGAAACGACGCAAAGTGATGCGTTTAATCCGTTGGGTGGTGTTATTATTACGCCAATTGAAAATCTAAATGTATTTGCATCCTACACCAATAGTTCCTATCCAAGAACAGCAACGCGTTTGGATGTTGATGGAAAGGAATTGGGGAATGAACGTTTCGATCAGTTCGAAACTGGAATCAAAACCCATTGGCTGAATAATAGGTTGCGCTTCAACTTGACCTTCTTTAAGATTAATAATAAAGACATCAATTTACCTGTGTACGACGAAAACTGGGTGGCTACGGGTTATTACGAAAAGGGAGGAAATGATGAGCGAAAAGGAATAGAAGTAGAGTTAACCGGACGTCCATTGAATAATCTGGAGGTCATTACAGGTTATTCTTATATAGATGCGCAATATAAAGAACACACCTCGTATGTGTATGGATCGGCGCCATTAAACACACCAAAGCATACCTTTAATGCTTATGCCAATTATAGTTTTAAGGAGAAATTGGATGGTATGTCAATTGGTGGCGGAATCTATTTCACTGGTGAACGTCCAATAAACGATTGGAGTTCTGGAGCCATAACGCACGAAGGGATTGTACCTAACCAAAAACCTTTTAATGTTAAGGCATACACCCAAGTGAATACACAGATTGCCTACAGAATTGATTCACATTGGAACCTCAGGTTTTTACTCAATAACGTCTTTAATAAGATAGGTTATAATGCATATAGAACAAGTTATATCAACCAAACTGATCCTCGAAATTTTGCAGGAGTCTTGAGTTATTCCTTTTAATCAATTTAGTATTACAAAGTGCAACCGAGGGGATTGCACTTTGTATTTAACTCACTTTCTATATGAAGAATAATAAAAAATACAGTTTTAGAAAATTTATAAACGACGTGCATCTATGGTTAGGGTTGGCTAGCGGGATCATACTATTTATTGTTTGTTTTACGGGTACCGTCTTAGTGTTTGAACAGGAGATAAAGGACTTCTTTGCGGAAGCCTTTATAGTAGAAGCTAAGGGTAAAAAACAAACAATGTCCAGTTTAGTAAAAGAATTAGAGACTTCAAACGGTTTTTATGTAACAGGAGTAACAATGCCCAATGACGAAAACAAAGCCTATACGTTTTTGGTTAAAAAAGACGTAAAGGAACAACGCGGGAGTAGAGTCCTGGTAAATCCTTATAACAGAGCTATTCACCAAACAGAAAAAACAAAAGCGGATGACTTTATGTTAACTATGTTTAAGCTGCACAGGTGGCTGTTGTTGGACACTAACATAGGAGGACCTATTGTCGGCGTTGCAACGATTATATTTTTGCTATTATCTATTTCTGGAATCTTGCTATGGTTTCCTAAGAAAATGAAATGGAGAAATATTAAGCAAGGACTCAAAATAAAAACAAATGCAAATTGGAAGCGAATCAATCATGATTTACATAATGCTTTAGGTTTTTACGCCTCCATATTTTTGCTTATAATGGCCATAACGGGACTGTGTTGGTCTTTTGAATCATATAGAGAGGGTTTGGGATACATCATGGGAACTAAAATATTTGACAGGTCAAGTCCCGAATTTCAATTAGAAAATAAACCGGATGCTACGACGATATCCTATGATATAGCTATCAAAATAGCGAATACTAATTTAAATTATCCCGGAGAACTTTCGGTAACATTTCCGACCCCAAAAGACGATTATTACAGTTTTAGAAAGTACAACGACGACAATTGGTCGCCTTCTACTTCAGATAAGCTATTTTTGGATACCACAGGAACTGTTTTAAACGTAGAATATTTTGATGAAAAACCTTTAAATCAAAAATTAGCAGCAGTAATAAAACCACTTCACACTGGGGATATTTTTGGTTCATTCTCAAAAACCATCTATTTCTTGGCTTGTTTAATTGCCACTAGTTTACCTGTCACAGGAACTATAATTTGGCTGAACAAGTTGAAAAAGAAGAAAAAGAAGCGGATGGGAGACTAGTGGTTGAGTATCATTTATACAAATATCTATGAAATCTCAAATAATGGTTTGGCTAAGAATCTCTCAACAGTTATGATAAATAATATTTATAATGAAATGAACTCCCCAGATGGCTTATTTAATAATCGGTCGTTTCAGGCTGAATAATTTAATATTGGTGTTATGCCTTGAGTGTTTATGACGGATGACATTTGCGATTTTTAATTAAACACTGTTAACAACCGAGTTTACAGGATGAACTTCACAAATTAAGCATTCATTCTACCCATTGACTATATTTTATCCTTTGGTTTTATTGGTGATAAAATTTCAAACTCGGAATTTCTACGTGCGATCTCTAGTCTTATTGGGTCTATTTTAATTCCTTTGGTCTTTTATTTATCATAACAATTTGGTTTTTAAGGTATAAACATAGGTTTTAAAATTCTAAAAAGCAACGCATATGAATTTCTAAAGGTTGGGTATTCAGTTTTTTATCGGACTCAAAGGAGATTTAAATATAACCCTCAACTATTGGGTCTATAAATTGGCAATGTAACTATGAACTGATCTATCAGGCTCAATGTACAAACGAGTTTTTATGTATTCGCGTTGAGCAATTATTAATAAAATCATCTTCACTATTACATTAGTTCCGAACGTGAAATCATAAAGGGTCAGTCTTAACAAAGCCCAACCCTTGCAATTTTAGAAGTTCTTATTTAGGGAGATAGTCCCTAAAAAGATAGATTTACCTTTTTATAAACTTTTTTATTTTTTTTGAGCCCTCATCATTCTGAAGTGCGAGAATATACATGTCCGTTTGCAATGATGCATTGTCAAAATATTGGCCCTATAAGTGGCATACATAATCTGCTTGACATCTAAACTAAAAATTTTCATGGCGTCATACAATGTCAGTAGTTATAACTATGAATATTTTTGAATAAATGTAAAACCTCAAGATTTAATTTTATCCATTTATTGATTAGAATATTTGAGTAATTTGTCCTTAAGTGACTTCATGTCATCACTAACTTTCTTATCGATTATTTTCGCATAATGCTGTGTGGTCTTAATTGATTTATGACCTAGCATTTTACTCACGGATTCCATGGGTACACCATTGGTTAAGGTTACAGTCGTTGCGAATGTATGGCGGGCCAAATGGAAAGTAAGATTTTTTTGAATACCACATAGGTCGGCGATTTCTTTTATATACGCATTCATTTTTTGATTGCTCAATACAGGGAGGATGTATTCGGTATCCAAGTAGTCTGACTTTGCTTTATATTTTTCTATAATGGCTTCCGGAATTGATAAAATAGGGATATTGCTTCTTGTATCAGTTTTGGATCTATTAATTTTTATCCAACGTTCACCAGTAACACCAAGAACCAGATTGTTGTTGGCCAGTTTTTTAACATCCGCGTATGCTAATCCAGTAAAACAGCAGAAAACAAAGATGTCCTTGACTTGATTTAATCTATCAATTTCAAATTCTTTTTCTACGAGAATTTGGAGTTCCTTCTCAGTTAAAAATTCTCTATCAACTATTTTAAGTTTTGCCTTCCAATGAAGGAAAGGATCTTTATCAATCCAAACATTAGCGTGTGCAATTCGAATTATTTTTTTAAAATTGGTAATATACTTTATTGCAGAATTATGTGCACAATTTCTAGTTGTTTTGAGATAATATTCAAATCCGCTAATAAATTGATGGTCGACTTCTTTGACAGGAATATCTTTTATTTTATATTCTTGTAAAATGTAATTTGCAATGTGTTTTTTAGCTGTCTTATAGCGTTCTAATGTACCAGGTGCAAAATCCCTACCAACCAATTTCTCTACTCTATCATTATGTTCTTGAAAAATTTCCAGTAACATTTTATGAACCTTCTCTTTTCCAAAATAACAATTTTTAATTTTAATTGCTGTAACCAGATCACCATTTTGCGACAATTCCTGTTGAATTCTGTATACTTTACTTTGGATTTCAGTTAAGTACCTATTAAATTCGCGAGCCTCCACTGAGTTTCCTCTAATTTTTCCTCCTTCCGAACTCCATTTATCCAATGCTACTTTTCGGCGAATACTAAATTCACTACGTTTTCCGTTCACGGTGATACGTGCATATATGGGGGCATTACCATGTTTATCTACATCATTTCCTCTAGGATAAAATATAATGGATAAGGAAGATTGCATAGGTGCGTATTTTTTATGAAGCTTAAAAGTAATAAAAGTTATCCGAAAATAAAAACTTATATTGCCTCTAAGTTGTTGTTTAACAGAGATTAATGGTTTGATTCGGTGCGTAATAATAATTCGAAAAATACGCACCGAATCACGCACCTTTTATTTGATTTAAAATGGTTTAATTTAATAATGTGGAAAATGCAAAAAGCCGATAAACATAGTGTTTATCGGCTTTTGATGGAATTTGATGCATTCCTTGCGGAGAAAGAGGGATTCGAACCCCCGGAGGTATGACCCTCAACAGTTTTCAAGACTGCCGCATTCGACCGCTCTGCCATTTCTCCAGTTGTTGGTCTCATCAGGTATGCCCTGAATGCGGGTGCAAATATAGAACCCTTTTTTATTTCTTTCAAGTAAAATGACAACTTTTTAAAAAATAAAACCCACCATTGAATTAATTTATGGAAATGCCTTAAAATTAACCTCCGCAACCCTTATTTTTGCAGCAATCTGAAACCAATACTCATGGGCATTATAAAGAGTTTAAAATGGCGTTATGCCACCAAAAAATTTGATCCTAATAAAATTCTTACCTCAGACAAGCTGCATACGCTTAAGCAGGCTTTTAATCTGACGGCAACATCTTTTGGGTTGCAGACCATTTCTTTGGTCATTGTTAAGGACCAAGACTTGAGAAATCAATTGTTGGGAGCCGCCTATAATCAAAGGCAAATTGTTGATGCTTCGCATTTATTGGTGCTTTGCGTCAAAAAAACCATCAAGGAAGATGATGTGGACGATTTGTTTGATAATGTCAGCCAATTAAGACAAACCCCAGAAACCATTCTCGAACCTTATAGAAATAATTTGAAATCCATCATGGAAAACATGAGCTTGGAAGAACAGCAGGAATGGTCAATTAGGCAAGTTTATATTGCCATTGGCAACTTAATGACAGTTTGTGCCGTTGAGCGCATCGATTCCTGTCCTATGGAAGGTTTTGACCGCACAAAGTTTGATGAGATTTTAAAACTTGATGAGAAACATCTCAAATCCACTTTGTTATTGCCCGTGGGGTATCGAGCAGAAGATGATATGTTTTCAAGTTTTAAAAAAGTGAGAAAAGAGTTAGAACAGAGTATCATTGAAATGTAAAACACCCATTGAAAGCGTATTAATAAGGTGCTTACTCAAGGATCTTAGTTCCATTCGCCTGATAATCGTCTCCCATTCCTGAGACATAGCCTTTAAAAAGCGAGTTTTCAAAATTACCGATAATATCAAACTCGGCACCCTGAACCATAAACCCCGCTGTAAGTCTACGGTCTATGATTTTTACATCATACAGATTAAATGCACCCACGTCAGAATTGACAGTCCCAGAATAAGCACCTTCGGTGGTTTTGGTAATCGTCATTGTGGCGGATACATTCCCTTGGGGTGTGTCTTCTATCAATAGACTCCAAGCTCCGATATAAGGATCAGTCATTACGACATTTTTGCTAGATCCGCAATAGGTTAACATAAAAGATGAGAATAAAACGAATAATATGTACGATTTTTTCATGATCAGATTGATTGTTTCAATTTAAATATACAAAATCTTAAGGTCTCGGGCGGTTTTTAAACAAAAATTTCAAACCGTTAATTCATAACATTCACTTTTTGCTTGAACATATATATTGTAATTTTGATTTCTTTATTTATGAATTAATCGATAGTTATGCCAGGATTTGAATTATTTGGAAATGCGGAACGTAAGGAAGTGAATGACGTATTGGAAAACGGGGTGCTGATGCGCTACGGTTTTGACGGCATGCGCAATGGCCATTGGAAGGCAAAGGAACTGGAATCTGAATTGCAATCGGCTTTCAAAACCAATCATGTGCAATTGGTATCCAGTGGCACTGCGGCGGTATCCGTTGCTTTAGCGGTAGCGGGAATTGGAGCAGGAGATGAGGTTATTATGCCATCTTTTACGTTCGTAGCCAGTTTTGAAGCGATTATGATGATGGGTGCCATTCCTGTTTTAGTGGATATTGATGATACTTTAACTTTGGATCCGATAGCTGTTGAAAAAGCAATTTCACCTAAAACTAAAGCTATAATGGTGGTCCATATGTGCGGAAGTATGGGCGATATGGATGCCCTGCAGAAAATTTGCGATGCACATCATTTGATTTTGATAGAAGACGCATGTCAAGCGATCGGGGGTACTTATAAAGGGAAACCTTTGGGCAGTATTGGTGATTTGGGCTGTTTTTCATTCGATTTTGTTAAAACCATTACTTGCGGGGAAGGTGGCGCGGTCATAACTGACAATAAGCAGTACTATATTCATGCCGATCAATATTCTGATCATGGCCATGATCACATCGGGAATGATAGAGGTGCCGAGGATCATCCATTTATGGGCTATAATTTTAGAATTTCAGAACTTCATGCAGCTGTAGGATTAGCACAAGTGAGACGCTTGCCAGAATTTTTGGCCATTCAACAAAAAAACTATACAGTACTCAGAGATGCACTTTCTGGAATTCCAGAAATCACTTTTAGAACGGTTCCCGATGGCGGGGAAGAAAGTTATGCCTTTTTGAACTTTTTCCTTCCCGATTTGGAAATTGCAAGAAGGGCTTCAAAAAACCTAAAAGAAGCAGGTGTGGATGGCTGTTTTCATTATTATGACAATAACTGGCATTACATTCGGAAGTGGGGTCATTTAAAGAGTCTAAAGACATTATACCCAGTTTCAGAAGAAGTGAAAACAGGTCTCAAATATCTTCAGACAAAAACTTTTGAGCAATCGGATCATTTCATTGGACGCAATCTGTCCTGCTTGATCAAATTATCTTGGACAGAGCACGAGGTGAAATCACGTGCAGAAGCTATGGTTAAAGCAATAACTTCAGCATTGAAGGCATCATAAAAAACTTTCAATAAATAGTGTAAGTGACGAAAATGTCATAAGATAAGATCAAAACACATATTATTGCTAAAATTAAAAAAGGACTTAGAGCGGTTGTTCTAAATCCTTTTTCTATTTTAAAAAGCAAAAATCTATCTAAATTTTATCTTGAGGTCAGTGATGTTAATTAAGTTTTTTAGTCAATCTTTAAATTACCACGGAGGTTACTGAGCTTATCTAACTGTCTTAATTCTTAGTCACGCTTAATAATTCACATGATCTACAATTTCCAGACCATAACCAATAATACCAACACGTTTGGTATGTTCACTATTGGACATCAACAATAATTTATGGATGTTGAGGTCGTGCAGGATTTGTGCGCCAATTCCAAAATCTCTATTGTCCATGGCAATAGCTGGTGCCTTGATGACATCTGAATGATTTTGTTCTTCTTTTAAGGTTTTTAATCGGTTGAGTAAATCGGTAGATTGATGTTGCTGATTGATAAAGAGAATAGCGCCCTTGCCTTCATCATTGATCAACTTGAACATATCGTCCAATTTCTTATCGGCGTTATTGGTGAGCGTCCCCAAAATATCATTATTGACTAGTGTAGAGTTGACTCTGGTCAAAACAGGCTCGTTGGTTTTCCAAGCGCCCTTGGTCAATGCTATATGCACTTGATTATTGGTGGTTTGTTGATAGGCTCTTAATCTGAATTTGCCAAAACGGGTCACAATTTCGAAATCTTCCTTCTTTTCAATTAAAGAGTCATGTTGCATTCTATAAGCGACCAAGTCTTCGATAGAAACAATTTTGACGTCAAATTTTTTGGCTACCTTCATTAACTCTGGCAGTCGTGCCATGGTGCCATCATCATTCATGATTTCCACAATCACGCCGGCGGGCTGCAGACCTGCTAAACGTGCAAAATCGATTGCAGCTTCGGTATGTCCGGTACGTCTTAATACGCCACCTTGTTTAGCCACTAAGGGAAAAATATGTCCCGGGCGTCCCAATTCAAAAGGTTTGGTGTCTGGATTGATCAAAGCTTGAACTGTTTTTGCTCTATCACTTGCAGAAATTCCGGTAGTCACGCCATTGCCACGCAAATCGACTGAAACTGTAAAGGCAGTTTCCATAGGATCGGTGTTATTGTGAACCATTGGATTTAGTTCCAGCTCCTTACATCTTTTTTCTGTAAGTGGCGTGCAAATTAACCCCCTGCCATGTGTGGCCATAAAATTGATCATTTCTGGAGTTACCATTTCTGCTGCAGCTACAAAATCGCCTTCATTTTCTCTATCGGCATCGTCAACAACAATAATAACTTTCCCATTCTTAATATCCGCAATGGCCTCTTCAATGGTATTTAACGTTATGGTTGGCATATAGGTACTTGTTGTCATTTTTTTTTAAAATTATATGCAAAGATATGGCTTATTTTACATTTAGGATGCAACTTTTGTCCAAGTCTTCCTTGATTTTGTTCTTCAATAAAAAGTGGGAAACACCATAAAAAGGAAAGGCAATTAACATTAATAAGAGGTCTATTCCTTTTGATTTGAATCCAATATGTTTGTAGAAAACATTAGCCTTGATCCAAGTCACACTATAATAAAGTAAATAAATGATAAAGGAAATAATGGTTAGGTCTAATGCCGCCGAAGTATATTCAGGAAAATTATTGTTTTTGAAAACAAAATGTAAAAGAAGGAGTATAACGCCGAGGGTATAGAAAATAAAAGCAAACTTCGAATAGTCTATTGCATCCGTGGCTTCCTTTTTTGATGTGATATAGGCATCATTTATAATAATCCCTTGTTTTTGAAGATCTTCAAAAGACTGATTGCGGATCAATAACTGATTTAATGCGAAAGGCTTGATGCTTTTATCAAAATTGAGGTCTTCATGATTCTTGATGATACTGATCAGTTTTTCGTTATTATAATCGTTTAAAAAACTGTATTGCACCAACACACCATCAATCATCACGGAATTTTTAGGACGAAGATTCAAGAATTTCTTGATCGGGTTGAGATAGCTGTCAAAATCAAAGAGTCCTTTGTCGTTGGTGGCACGAGAGGTCAAATAGATGCCCAATGGCAACATGATCAATGTGGAAAGCCAAGTAGCCAAAATAGGGTTTAAGGTCCCATCTTCTGAACTGTTTTTTGCGAAAATCCCTATAAAATGATAGGTAAGGAACAAAAGAATGGCAACAACCAAGGGTAAACCAATCCCTCCTTTTCTAATCAAAGCTCCCAATGGTGCGCCAACAAAAAAGAGGATAAAACAAGCAAAGCCCAAAACGTACTTTTCGTGAAGGGCAATCACATGCTTTTTAAGGTTTTTGTCTGCAACCTCTAAAAATTGTTCTTTTGTATTTATAATTTGCGTCGTGCTGCTGATCGTGTTTAACGATAAATTCACCAGTTGCAATTTTCCTTTGGTTTCAAAAAGATCGAGAACATTCCCTTTATAAATGGTGTCCGTTTCCGGTGTTATATTATTATTTAGACTGTTTACTGAGGTTCTGCTGTACAGCGTTTCGGCAAGCACCTTGTATTCATTTGACTTGTTTTTATAGAGACTGTCAATGGTGTAGTTCAAGTCTCCAACATCAAGCATGTTATATCTGTCAGTATAGCTTTTTTCTGCTAAATCCACATCGTTCAAAGCTTCGAGATCTATATTCATGGTATAGGTGTCAAAATAACTTTTGGCATGTGGTTTTTTGTGGACTTCCTTTGGATCCTTCGTGTAGATTTCTTCATAGTAGTTGCCATTAAATAAAACCAGTTGCAGAATATTTGACGACGGACTGCTGATCAATTCTCCTGATTCGGCAATAATAACGGTATGATTACCTGGACGATTATTTTTGAACTGGTGCATGAGCACTTTCGATAAATACTGACCACGATCGCCGCTTTTTTTCTCTACCTTAATATTGAAACTGCCTATTTCATTAAACTGACCTTCGGCAATGGCCATTTGAGGTTTGAGCTTTGCAATATTTCTCCTCAAATTGTAGGCGTTATATTCAGCCCATGGAATGACATTGTTCGCAAAAAGAAATGTTGTTATAGAAAGAAAAACAATGAAAACACTTAAACCTCTCATAGCGCGCTGCAATGAGATGCCTGTAGATTTCATGGCTGCAAACTCATAGTTTTCGGCCAAGGTCCCAAAAACCATAATAGACACCAACAAAATGGTAAGCGGTAATATTAACGGGATAAGTGTAGGGGTGATATAGAGGAGGAATTTTAGTATTGTATCAATATCCAAATCCTTTCCTGCCAACTCAGCAATGTACAACCAGATAGCCTGTAAAACAAAAATGAGCATGAGTATAACAAACACGCTCAAAAAAGTTTTCAAGTAGGTCTTAAGTATGTACCTATCCAGTATTTTCATAAAATTGATGCCTTATCTAATCGAGCTTATTGATGTAATAGCCTTTGTATTTATTAGCATCAAAAGTAAATAAGGTTTTTGAAATAGGCTCATTAGTTTTGAAACTATTTACAGTTAAGGTGGTTTGGGTCCCGTTTTTGCCTATTTCTATAAGATTGTAAATATGTTTGGTCTGCGCATCAATACCCAATAATACTTGTTTTATTTCAGAATTGCTATCGATGGGGGTCAGCTTTACGTACTGAATTTTTCGGCCGTTGATATTTTGAACGATATCCATGGCGTAATTGTAGCCGTTTTGGTAAAACGACAACATTTTACTAGGTGTAATTGTGTTCTCGTCTTCGGTATTATTTTTTGAAATGGTCACTTCTTCATCTTCAGGACTTATGGTGTAAAGTGTCTTGCCGTCAAAAATTCGTGTAACGCCAAGAATATTCAATAAATATTTTTCGCCTTCAATGATCACATCACCGCGTGTTTCTTGGTTAATGTTCTCGGTGGTATTTTTTAGGACGTATTTAAAATCAATGCTGATGTTGTTGTATCCTTTAACCTTGGCATTCACTTCATTTAATAGCGTCTTTGCTTTCTCTGCATCTTGTGCGTATGTTGAGAACGATAATAAGACTATGGCTAATACAAATAATTTTTTCATTATTAAGTTTTTTGTTAATCCTGTTAATGGATTTGTAGTTTCATTTCAAGAGCTATAATACTTCATTGGCTAAAAGTTGATCTAGAGCGACAAGATCAGGTACAAGTACTTGTCTTGCCTTACTGCCTTCAAATTGTCCAACAATGCCCGCAGCTTCCAATTGATCAATCAATCTACCGGCTCTGTTATAACCCAATTTTAGTTTTCTTTGCAATAAGGAGGCCGATCCTTGCTGTGCGGTGACAATGACTTCAGCGGCTTCCCTAAACAGTTTATCTCTGTCGGAGATATCTACATCAAGACTTGTGCCACTTTCTTCACCAACGTATTCAGGTAAAAGATACGCGTCTGGATACCCTTTTTGGCCACCAATAAATTCGGTTATTATTTCAACTTCTGGAGTATCCACAAAGGCACATTGGATTCTGGTCAACTCATTTCCTTGGGTATAGAGCATGTCTCCACGTCCAATTAACTGTTCGGCTCCAGAACTGTCCAAAATTGTTCTGGAATCTATTTTTGAGGTCACCCTAAAGGCAATTCTCGCAGGGAAATTCGCTTTGATGATTCCCGTAATAACGTTTACGGAAGGCCTTTGCGTTGCAATGATCAAATGAATACCAATGGCTCGGGCCAATTGTGCCAAACGGGCAATAGGCGTTTCTACCTCTTTACCAGCGGTCATGATGAGATCCGCAAACTCATCCACCACCAAAACAATGTAGGGTAAAAATTGATGTCCTTCATTAGGATTTAATTTACGTGCCTTAAATTTATCATTGTATTCCTTGATATTTCGGCATAAGGCATTTTTCAACATCTCATAACGATTATCCATTTCAATACATAAAGAATTCAAGGTATGGATGACCTTGGTATTATCTGTAATGATGGCTTCTTCGCTATCCGGCAATTTGGCTAAGTAATGGCGCTCAATT
Organism: Gelidibacter sp.; assembly: GCF_035515035.1. Taxonomy (GTDB): domain Bacteria; phylum Bacteroidota; class Bacteroidia; order Flavobacteriales; family Flavobacteriaceae; genus Gelidibacter. The sequence continues at coordinate 15,403 of NZ_DATJCA010000038.1, forward strand.
TTATTGAACAAGGTCAACTCTACTTTTTTAGGATCCACCAGTACAAATTTGACTTCCGCTGGGTGTTTTTTATAAAGTAATGAGGTCAATACGGCATTTAAACCTACAGATTTACCTTGACCAGTTGCTCCAGCCATCAATAAATGGGGCATTTTTGCCAAATCCACTACAAAGGTTTCATTACTGATGGTTTTTCCAAAGGCAATTGGCAATTCCATTTCTGATTTTTGGAATTTTTGTGAGGCAATCACCGAACGCATGGAAACAATGGTCGAGTTTTTGTTGGGTACCTCAATTCCAATGGTCCCTTTTCCAGGGATTGGCGCAATAATCCGAATACCCAAAGCCGCTAAAGATAAGGCGATGTCATCTTCTAAGTTTTTGATTTTAGAAATCCTAACACCAGCATTGGGTACAATTTCATATAAGGTTACCGTAGGACCAATGGTCGCTTTAATATTGCTAATACCAATATTGTAATTGTTTAAGGTTTCAACAATTCGGTTCTTATTTTCTTCAAGCTCATCTTGATCAATGGTAATGCCTTCAGAATCGTATTTTTTTAAGAGGTCTAATGTTGGGAACTGATATTTGCTCAGTTCAAGCGTAGGATCAAATTTCCCGTAATCTGCCACGAGCTTGTCAGACAGGTTATCACTTTCCGAAGCCTCTTCAACCACCTGCTCAACTTCCATGGCCACGTCTTCTATATCCTCATAATCATCTTCCTGTTGAACTATTTGTGGCACTTCAATGTTAAGACTAGGACTTGCAATAGGTGCTGAAGGTTTGGGCTTCGTAACTGCTACATCAGGTTTGGAAGGCTTTAAATCAAAAGCAGCCTTTATAGCTTCTGCTTCGGCAGTTAAATCATTATCTAAAATAGCATAAGATTCTGATGCGGTTGCAGGACTACTTTTAAAATCTTCATTAAAACTACGCTTAGCCGATTTGAATACGTTGACAATCGATTCGCCCGTTACTTCAAATCGCATGGCGGCATAAATAATCAATCCAAATAAGAGGAGGAGAGCGGTGCCAATAATTCCAATATAATCCTGAATAAAAGAATTCATTTCAAACCCAATGGTGCCACCAAGAGCATCATATTTATGGGTAAAAAATCCGAAGAAAATAGAAAGCCAAATAGCAATGAGCGTTCCCCATATCCAGTGACTTCTAAGTTTTGCTTTGTTGATGTCTAAGGTGATATAAATGCCAGAAAGAAATATAATTCCGGCAAAAATGAAAGAGGAGACCCCAAAACCTCTCATAATAAAAAAGTCGCTCACCCAAGCGCCCAATTTATTAAGCCAATTTTCCGCAACCACTTCTCTGGAACCTATTTCAGTAAGTGTACTCTGATCTGCCTTTCCCGTAAAAAAGAAGGAGAGAAAAGCTATAAATAGTAAAACACCAAGAATCATCAACAAGCTACCAACAATTAATTTTTGTTGACTTGATAATTTGAACCCGAATTTTCGGGAAGGTTTATTAGTTTTTGTAGTGGTACTGCTTTTAGCTTTGGTTTTCTTCTTCGCCATTATTAACTTTCCGTAACCAGGGAAATCTGTTGATTTTTAATTAAATTACTAAAAAAAATTGGGGTATTCTGCTTCCCTAAGGAAACAAAAATACAAATTACTAACGTTAATCCTATTGGATTTAGTATTAAAAAAGCTTGGGATAATAAATGATGATAGCCACTATAACTGCTGAGATTGCCGCTATAAAAACCGCTCCTGCCGCAACATCTTTAATGCGTCCAATTTTGTCATGACGTTCCGGATGAATAAAGTCTGCAATGAACTCAATAGCGGTGTTTAGTCCTTCAATACTCATGACCAATCCAATCATGGTGACTTGAAATAACCATTCGGTGATTGAGATTTCAAAGTAAAATCCAGCTATGGTCACGAGAATTGCAACGGCAAATTGAATTTTGATACTCGCTTCCGTTCGCAGTAAAATTAGGGCACCTCTAAATGCCCAACCTATGCTTTTTAAGCGATTGATCAGGAACGAATCTTTCTTTTCGGACATAAGAAATCTATGAAAGCGACTGTAGTGCGGCTTCGTAATTAGGTTCTTCAGTTATTTCAGAAACTTGCTCCGTGTAGATCACCTCTGCTTTGTCGTTTAGTACCACCACACATCTTGAATGTAACCCTTCTAAAGGACCATCAATAAAGGTCAGTCCGTAGTTTTTTCCAAAGTTACCATCTCTAAAATCTGAAAGGCTTTCTACGTTCTCCAATCCTTCGGCAGCGCAAAAACGGGCGAATGCAAACGGTAAATCCTTAGAAATATTTAGGACTTTAGTGTTCTCCAGTTGCGATGCCTTTTCGTTGAATGTTCTAACAGATTGTGCGCAAACGCCGGTGTCAACGCTTGGAAAAATGTTTAAAATAACATTATGGCCCAAATAATCGTTCAGTGATTTTGAAGAGAGATCGGTTGCGGTTAATCTAAAATTTGGAGCATCTCCTCCTATTTTTGGAAGCTCCCCAAATGTTGTTACTTGGTTGCCTTTAAAAGTTATGATTGCCATAGTATAGTGTGTTTATTGTGAAATTTTAAAATTAAGGATTATTTAAAGCATTGTCTACTAATTAAAACATAATATTTTTGATAGTTCAGATAATGAAATTAAAAGCTATCGTTGATTGTGTTAAAGACCAATTTTCAAAAGATTGATTCGACTTTTAATCAAGATTATGCTCAAAAACCCATGGAGTCAATTGACAGACAAAAAGCATGCATTGAATATAGCCAAAAAGGCGGATTAAAAACGAATGTTTGATATCTGAAATTGGTTTTGATATTTTTGAAATCCTATCTCAATTCCGCTCCTAGTTGCTCTTCAAAATTAGATTGTAATTTTTGCATGATCTTATCCACTTGCTTATCCGTGAGCGTACTGTGTTCATCTTGGAACTTAAAGCTTACCGCATAACTCTTTTTTCCTTTTGGAAGTTTTTCACCTTGATAGACATCAAACAAATCGACATTTTTTAGTAACCGCTTCTCAGTTTGATTGGCGATGGTGTCAATGGCTTCAAAAGTCACGTTATCATCTATCAAGAGCGCAAAATCACGTCTAGTAGCTGGATATTTAGGTAGTTCCTTAAAGTTGACGCTATTGTGTTTGGCCAAATCAATGACATTGTCCCAATTAAAATCAGCAAACAATACATCTTGCGAAATATCAAAATGCTTCATAATTTTTTTATTGACCAATCCAAAATCCACTAAGGTCTTTTTTCCAATTCGCAAACTGATCCCTTCGCTAAAAACGCCGTTTTCAATAGGGGACACTTTAAGTCCTTTCAGTCCCAAGCGTTCTAAAATGGCGGTAATAATTCCTTTTAAATAAAAGAAATTACTGGGTTCTTGATGCGTGTTCCAGCGTTCGGCATCCTTGTTACCAGTGACAAAAAGAGCTAAATGTTTATTTTCAATGTACTTATCACCATGGCTGTGATATGTTTTTCCAAACTCAAACAGTTTTAAATCCGAACGTCTTCGGTTGATATTTCTATTAATGGCTTCAAGTCCTGAGAACAATAAACTTTGCCGCATCACACTTAAATCATGGCTCAACGGATTTAACATCACCACATTTTGTTCTTCCTTTAAATTGGCACTTAAATTTGCATAAGATGGTGTGGTAAGGGAATTTGATAAGATTTCATAAAACCCTTGGGCCGCCAATTGATTACCCGTCACATTTTGAAGTTTGAAATCTTCAAAACGGGACGTCGGGGAGATGGAGGCATTTAATTTCTCGGTAAAATTGATATTGTTGTAGCCGTAAACTCGCAAGATTTCTTCAATGACATCGGCTTCACGCACCACATCATTTCTATAGGCAGGTACCATTAAGCCCAAGCCGGTTTCAGTCACATTATTGACCCTGATATCTAAAGACATCAGGATGCGTTTGATAATATCTTTAGGTATTTCTTCACCGATTAGTTTTTCGGCATTAGCAAAACTAAAATGTACTGGAGAATCCTCTATTCTTTTAGGATAAATGTCCACAAGATTGTTGGTCACATAGCCTCCAGCCACTTCTTGAATTAACAAGGCAGCACGTTTTAAGGCGTATTCTGTAATATTAGGATCAACCCCGCGTTCAAATCTAAATGAGGCATCTGTGTTTAACCCGTGTCTTTTGGCAGATTTCCTAACACTTATAGGATTGAAATAGGCACTTTCCAAGAAAATACTTGTGGTGTATTCTGTAACTCCTGAATTTTCACCACCAAACACCCCTGCAAGACACATGGGTTTTACGGCATCACAAATCATGAGATCCTCTTCGTGCAATTCGCGATCAACACCATCTAACGTTTTAAATTTCGTTCCTTTTGGCAGTGTTTTTACAATCACTTTATGCCCTTCAATTCTATTGGCGTCAAATGCGTGCAGAGGTTGTCCGAGTTCATGAAGAACGTAATTGGTGACGTCAACAATATTATTTTTAGGTGTGATCCCAATCGCTTTAAGTCTGTTCTGCAACCAAGTAGGTGATGTGCCAACTTTCAAATCTGAGATGGTAACCCCACAATATCGAGGTGCCAACTCTTTGTTGATCACTTCAACATCAATTTTCAAAGTCCCTTGATCAATTCTAAAAGCACTTACGGAGGGTGTAATCAATTCTACGTGCATATTTTTTTGCATAAGCCCAGCTTTGAGGTCGCGCGCAGTACCAAAATGGCTCATGGCATCAGCTCTGTTTGGCGTAAGGCCAATTTCAAAGACCTGATCATTTTCAACTTCATAAATTTCAGAAACTAAAGTACCAACGGTTAGGTCCTTATCTAACACTAAAATTCCGTCGTGAGATGTACCAAGGCCTAATTCATCTTCTGAACAGATCATTCCATGACTTTCCTCGCCTCTAATCTTACCTTTTTTAATGGTCCAAGCTACTCCTTCCGCAGTGTATAATGTTGTTCCAATAGTAGCAACAGGTACTTTTTGGCCGGCAGCTACGTTGGGTGCACCACAGACAATTTGTAAAGGTGCGCCTGAACCAATGTTTACCATGGTCACTTTCAGACGGTCGGCGTTGGGGTGTTGCACACAAGTGAGCACTTCGCCTACCACAATGCCCTCCAATCCACCTTTGATGGATTGAAATTGCTGTATCCCTTCAACTTCA